>CAYXZW010000018.1:0-57820 GCA_964469905.1 uncultured Smithella sp. | reverse complement strand
TAACCTGCCGGAAGGAGTGTACTTATTGCTGTTTCCACTATGTGGCTGTGCCGTTGGCTCATGGTATGGTGATTGCTGATTACTTATATAAAAAAAAGGAATTGCTGAAGCAATTCCTTCATAATTACGAAAAGTGGCATCAAAAAGGGTATGATATTTCAACTATCATTGATCACACCCGAATCCAGGCCTTTTCGTCATCCATGCCGATCAATGATATCATAGCGGTCACCAGGCCCTTGTCCATGCGCCATCTGGAGATGAACATTCCGTGTCCCTTTCTCGTAAATGATACTTGTCTTATTTACCCCGTTCGACCGTTGCCTTGTTCGGGACAATACTCTGTCAGTCCTCCCGATTGGTGTAATCCCGCTGCCGGAGAAAAAGCTGTTATTCATCAACTAATCCTGGATGATGAAGACCTCCTGAAAATTCTGCAATTGGCTGATCCTCAGCTGATGCTTTATGAACTTACTCTCCCGATCATGATATATAAGCTCCTTACGGAAGGAGCTTCAGTCATAATGGCTAATGCGGGTTATCGGTTGCCCAAATAAAAAGAGGAGAAAATAATGCGTTCCGTTAAAGGCAGAAATGTTTTGATCACCGGAGCGTCGTCCGGCATCGGCAAGGCTCTTTCCGAGGTCTTTGCTCAAGAGGGGGCGCATCTGTTTCTGGGATGCCACCCTGCGGAATCCCCTGCGCTGTCGGTCTGGGCGGAAGATCTGCAGCGCCGTTACGGTATCCGTGTTTATACCTATCCCGTTGATCTCGCCGCTGCCAGGGGGCCGGAAATGCTTCACGAGGAAGTCAATAGGAACGGAGAGATCATCCATGTCCTTGTGAACAATGCCGGATTGATGGCTTATGGAGACTTTCACAGACTTTCCCTGGCGAGGCAGGAAATGCTCATCAAAGTAAATATTATTGCCTATTTTCGCCTGACCCATCTTTTCGCCTCCGACATGGTCAAAAGAGGGGAAGGGCGGATACTGAACGTGTCCTCCGTCTCCGCCTTTCAACCGTCGGTCCACCAGGCTGTTTATGGCGCAACAAAGGCCTTTATCCAGAACTTCAGCGAAGCAGTAAATCAGGAACTCAAGGGAACGGGTGTTTCCGTTTGCACGCTGAACCCTTCCTATACCGACACACCTCTGCTGAAGGGCGAGGATTTCCCGGTGCATCTGCGCTGGTATCTTATCTGCGGACTGAGCTCTCCCGAAGATATTGCGCGCAAAGGAATCCGTGCCTTTATGAAAGGGAAGACCGTTTATATCCCGGGGCTGCGCAACTGGTTTATTCATGACGTTTTGCTGCGCTTTGTTCCCCGACGTCTCGCGCATCAGATCTCTTCCTTTGTTCTAAAATGACCAGAGACAGAACAGTTAGCTAGGGAACAAAAACAAGAGGAGTTATAAGGAGAAAAATGGGAATGGAATCGGTTCTAATCACCGGGGCATCAGGATATATCGCTCAAAAGCTGATCGTGGCATTGGGCGCCTGTCCGGAGGTCCGGACCATCATCGGCATCGATATCCGACCGCCGGCGGGAGGTGTGCAGAATTTTCATTTCGTCTCGCTCGATGTCCGGGAGCCGCTTTTAGATCTGCTCCGGCAGCACCAGATCGACACGGTTGTCCATACGGCCTTTGTTTTGCCCCCGATCCATGACACCAAACTCATGGAGGATATCAATATTAACGGAACCAGGAATGTTCTGCTTTCTTCCCTGAAGGCCGGTGTCCAACAGTTTCTCTATACAAGTTCAACGACCGCATACGGTTTTCATCCGGATAATATTTGCCCCCTGACGGAAGATAGTCCTCTCCGGGGTAATGATGATCTGGTCTACAGCAAAACGAAAAAAGAAATCGAGATGATCTTTGATAAACTTGATCTTCCCGGGAGTTATCCTGATACGGTGCTGACCATTCTCCGGGCTTGCTTTGTTGTCGGACCGGCATTCGATAATCCGCTGGCGAGATATCTCCGGAAGCGGTTTGTGTTTCTTCCCGTGAGGACGCAGCCCCTGCAGTATGTCCATGAGGACGATCTTATTCGAGCAATGATTCTTCTGATGCAGAAAAGGAGGGGAGGAGTTTACAATGTTGCCGGTGACGGCCTGATAACTTTCGACGAGATGGTCCGGTTGCTCGGAAATACAAAAATTCCCCTGCCGTTTAGCCTCATGTACTTTCTCAACAAAATTGCCTGGGGTCTCAGGTTGAAATCCCTCAGCGAATTCCCCAGCCCCACGATGAACATGCTCCGCTATCCCTGGTGGGCCGAAAACGACAAACTGAAGAAAGATATGGGATTCCGGTATCAGTATACAACCCAGGCGGCCTTTCGCGATTACGCCGCTTTTGTCACGCCGGGCAAAAAAACGAACAGATGATCAGATCAAAGCATCCCCTTCGCTTGACAGAGAAGCTTTGTCCCCCTATACTGCGCACAATTTGAAAAATCATTATTATTTTCGGAGGTGCTTCTTCATGCCGGTTATTGAATGGAAAAAAGACGGAGCTGTGGCGGTTGTCAGCATGATCAACGGCGAAAACAGAATCACCCCGGTATTCAACCGCGAGTTTGGGCAGGCTTTTGATGAAATAGAAAAGGATAAAACAATTTCGGCGGTTATTTTATGTTCGGATGATGCAAAGAACTGGTGTCAGGGAATCGATCTTCTCTGGATGCAGGAGAGGTTGACGGAAAATGACAAGGCGGGAATTAAAAAATTTATTATCGGATTAGGCGATATTCTCCAACGGGTGCTGTTCTTTCCCCTGCCCGTCATTGCTGCGATCAGCGGTCATGCCGTGGCCGGCGGCGTTCTTCTGGCGTGCGCCTGCGATTTTCGTTTCATGAGTGCGGACAAAGGATTTTTCTTTCTGAGTGAAGTGGATGTAGGGGTCCCTTTTCTGCCCAGTGCACTCGCTCTAGTACGCAAAGCCATTCCGGAATATCAACTCTGCGAAATAATCTATACGGGAAAGCGCTATAGGGCGTCCGAGCTGGAACCTCATCACATTCTTAAAGCCTGTGCGGATAAAGAGGCCTTGATGACCGAGGCAATGGCCTTTGCCCGCACCTTCCACAAGAAGCGCGGCATCTTCGGTGAATTGAAAAAATGCGCGAATAAGAACATTGCCGACCTTATGGCCGGAGACGACCTCAAACACATCGAAAACTTCAACTTTTTTGCCCAGGAAGAATAAGAACTGTTCAATCGCGCCAGAACCCCTTTCTCCCTATCCTTACTGGAGGTTCGTTTTTCCATAACGGAGGTTGCCGCTTCGCACAGAGAGCTGGGGCAGAAAAAAATGATGGTTTTGATGAATAACTTTATTCAAATATGTATAGGAAGATTTAAGCGAAAATAATGAAATATAGTTGGACTCTATCTTAACTTATGGTAAAAGTATCGCGTTTTGTCATAAGTCCCATTAAAAGAAAGGAGAAGGATTATGAGTAACATTTATAAAGTCATCGAAATCATCGGAAGCAGCAAAAAATCATGGGAAGAGGCTGCCTGCAATGCAGTGGAATCAGCAGCAGAAAGCTTGGAAGAAATCAGGGTTGCGGAAGTAAAAGAACTGGATATGAGAGTGGACAAAGGAAAAGTTGTGGAGTATCGGGCGAAATTAAGTTTGTCGTTCAAGTATGATAAAAAACGCGTGCTCGAAGATCGCTCCTCTCTCCTGACAGGGAGAAAGCGTTAATAAGGAAAGTCATTTTACTTGTATGCTTAACTAGACTTTTCCCGGTTGAGCTTCCGGACGCGCCCGATGAAGCACGCAAAAAATTCATTTATCTCTAGGATGAGCGGCGAAAATCATTGCGCCGCTCATCCATTTAGATATGTGCTTCGCGGGACCATACACGGTAAGACTGTATTCAGATGATGTACTCTCTTTCGAATTGTAATCTTCCAGTTTTTGTGTCTGGGCAAAATGATCGGCCACCTATTTTTATTGATAGCCTTCATTAAAGGTTCAGATTTTTTATCCGGTTTTATTCACCATTCCCTATGTACGGCATGACTCCGGTCTGATGAGCAGTACTGGTGAATGGGCGTTATGCAGAACCTCCAATGCTACGCTGCCGAACATCAGTTTTTTCAGTCCGGTAAAACCGTGGGTTGCAAGAATGATCAGATCTATGCCGTTTTCCCGAGCGTAATCAGAAATGGTAGCAGCAGGCCGCATGCCCTCCAGTGACTCTGTTTTTACCTTAATGCCCTCAGAGACAAGGCGCGATTTCACATCTGCCAGATACTTCTGGGAGTCAATTAACAGGTTTTTCTTAAGGTCCTCGACATCAAAGCTCATGGAAGTTGCTGCTTCTCCGATGAAGGGGACGTTAGCCCAGAACACGTTTAGAATGGTCACCTCTCCTGCGGAGCCTTCTTTGGCCATATTTTGGGCATACGACAATGCGCACTCCGCTAATTCTGAACCGTCAAGTGGAACCAAAACTTTCTTATACATGGCAATTACCTCCGTTCTTTAATTAATTTGTTAAATAAACTGACCTTGCGCGTTCGGAGCTCCTTCTCATCTTTGGGTTCCCACGCACAAATCATCATAAAATAAATAGCTACACCTCGTCTTTCTTGTGGCTGCGGATGAGAAGTACCGGGCATTTTGCCTCTTTCATCACCTTTTCCGCCACACTTCCGATAAAATATTTCTTCAAGCCGGTTTTCCCGTGAGAGGCGATCACGATGAGATCAATTTCCCGTTCGGACGCCTCCTGCAAAATCTCTTCATAGGGCTGACCCCTGCGGACATAGTAAAGAACTTTGATATTTCCTATGTCCTGATTTTTCTCGATTGCCTCCTGAAGTTTTTCATTGGAAAAAACAATACTTGCATTCATAACAATATCCGCAATATTTTTATCGACACAATAATCATTTACGTATGGCTGGATTATGTTGTGGATAACATGAAGGAGGAAGATTCTCGCTTGATATTTGGATGCAATGCTTAAGGCTACTTCAAAGGCCCGGTCGGCGTCCTCCGAAAAATCCATCGGCACAAGTATTTTTCTAGGTCGAAACATGGAGACCTCCTTATAATACAGGCGTAGCTCCCGCAATTCCCGGACAGCATTATTTCTTGAGTTACATTGTAAACCTGATTTTCCGCAAAACAATACCGGATGATATTGAGTAAAATATGGGGCTAAAACAGGGATTATGAAAATCTGAGCAGAAAGGATCTAAGGTTGGTTTGATGGCTTTTAATTCCCAGTTTTTTGCGGAGATTATCTCTATGGTAATCGACGGTTTTCATCGATATCCCGAGTATGCCGGCGATCTCCTTGGTCGTGTTCCCGCTTTTTACTAAATCCGCCACCCGGATCTCCTGTGGCGTGAGATCGAAAAAAGACTCGGATATACTGCGGATGAATGGCGAAATGAGCTCTCTTATATGCCATTCCAGCATCTCCAGAGAAGCCTGCTGATACTGGGTCAGGGTGTTCTCTTTCAGTTTCTCGATATAAGGAAGGATAGAAGATTTTACATTGGTAAGCACATTTTCTTCAATTTCTTTTCGGTCCTTATCCCTTTGTTTGAGGAGTACTTTTAACGCCGTGTTCATCTCCTCAAGATTACGGGATTTGATGAAGAGTTCCTCTTCTCTTTGCCTCAGGGTCTCCTCGTTTTGCTTGCGCTCCGAAATGTCCCGCATGGAACCAACAATCCACGGGGGACGCTTTCCATCTCTTTGCTGAATTGTCGCTGTGATCGAACAGGTCCAGAAATATCCCAGGCCATCCTTGAGCTGGATCTCAAAATCGTGAACGTTTCCCTTTTCCTGAATTGACTGCAGCAATACTTTTCTTCTGTCTTTATCGACATAAAAATCGTAAATGGACCGCCCGATCAGATTTTCACGTTTGAAGGGAAAATATTTCTCGATGGAGGGTGAAAGCTCCACAATTGTGCCATCAAGCTCTATTTCATAGTAGACGTCCTGAATACTTTCGAAGATCAGACGGAATTTCTCTTCGTCCTTACGGAGCTGATCTTCAAGCTCTTTACGGCTGGTAATGTCGAAGATTGCGCCAATCAAGCCACTTCGTTTTCCGGTTCGACTATTTAATGCCGCCTTGCTGAAAACAATAAAACGTTCAGTGCCATCAGCATGGCGGAGGGAGCCCTCATAGGTCTGAGCTTCTCCTATTCGGAGCAGTTCCTGGTCTGCCCGTTCAAATATTTCGGCAATATCTGGGTTGACAATTTCCTGGATCCTTTTGCCGACAATGTCTTTTGTCTTCCTGCCGACAAGATCCCGGAATTTCTGATTGCCGCCTAGATAGACTCCCCGATTGTCCTGATAAAATATAGGTATGGGAATCGAGTCCAAGAGCAGCTGGAGAAATGCCGATGATGTGGTTTCCTGATCTTCACTCTTAGCTGTCTTTAATTTCTCACTCTTATGTTCTTTTTTTATTACAGAGACCTGCTTCATGCCGTTTTCCTTTTCATCATCCAGGGGATCTTTTCATAGAGCAGTTCTTTCTGGTGGAAAATTATATCACACTTGCTGCAAAAATAATAACTTAAACATATAGTTATTCTGGTTAGCTAGACCCGGGTTTGCCTCAGGTAAGGCTAATGCCAGAGACAAAAGATTAGATAGGGAGTCACAAAACACAGTTTTGATAAAAAAGATCTCTCTGTTCTTCTGCGCCGCCCAAAAGATATTTGACCGGTGATGAAAGATGGCTGATGCCCGCTGTTCAACCGACCTTTGACAATTTTTCCGCTGGCTGTTATGGATCAGGTAAGATTCAATTTGGCAGCTATATGAATATTTAGCCTTTTCACAAATATGTTTTCAGTTTCAGGAAAGCAGGCCCCGTTTTCAATGATAACTAAAATCATTCACCAGACCTGGAAGACCGGAGATGTTCCCCCTGAGTGGCAGGAATCAAAGGCTTCCTGGCAGCGGTTCCATCGTGATTGGCAATACATTTTCTGGACCGACAGGGACTTGGAGTGCTTCATCTCGGAGCGTTATCCCTGGTTTATTGAAACATACCGGGATTATCCTTACAACATCCAGCGAGTCGATGCTGCCCGGTATTTTATTCTCTATGAATACGGGGGTATTTATTCCGATCTCGATGTTATTTGTAATCGCAACTGCGATTTCCTCATAACCCATAAGGCTGTCATTCCGAAGACTGAACCACTCGGGTTTTCCAATGATCTCATGATGGCCGAGCCGCAGCATCCGTTTTTCCTGCAGGTGATGAAAAATCTTGCCGGAGCCCACCGTAAATTCAGCCGCAACCCGCTGCTCCTGCGGCATCTCCGGGTTATGCTTTCTACTGGACCTTTGTATTTGACCAGGCAGCACCATACCTTTCCCGGAAAGGAGGGGATGTTCATCCTGCCGCAGTCGCTCTATAGCGGCAAGGAGGTTACATCCATTGTCCGGCATATCCGGGGCAATAGTTGGCATGCCTGGGATAGCCGGCTTCTCGGGTTTTTGTTCGACCATGCCCGGTTACTGCTGCTAGCACTGGCAGCGCTCTTCTCTGGCTGGTTATTCTTTCGGTGATGTTGCGGATTTACCGGTACGCCAATATTTAATCACATCCAGAAACGCGATGATCCACCGTGCCAGCAGTCCGCGGAATTCCCGGAAATAGTCTCTGGCGAAAAACCCCATGTAACGCTTACGGAATTCTTCCAGATATCCATAGCCACGGCTTTCGCACTGCGCCAACTCTGCCGCAGGCAGGATGATCCCGTCCGGGGATTCGATGTACAGGAGATTCCGAAAACTCTGATACATATCCCATTCACAAACTGTTTTATGGGCGAACAGGGGACGACCCTCCAGATCATGCTGCAGGATTCCCGTTGCATAAAATGATCCCAGATCGTGCTGGATTTTGATGGTAAGATCCGTCAGGGGAACGGGGATGATGAAGTAGTGGCTTCCGACCTGGAGTGCAGGCCGCTGCACCAGAGAATAAGGTTGTCCGGAAAACTGAAAAGCGAGACGGAAGGTGTCCTTGTCTCCCAGTGTGTTATTGTAGGAGTATTCGCGAAAATTCTCTACATCCGAGTTGGCCAGACAAACGGTGAGGAGTGCCTTCCAGCACCGGCGTTTGTCGAGAACTATTTGGCCCGATTCGAATTCCAAATCCCGCTTCAGGGACTCCACCGTAACACCGAATACCTGGAAAAGTTCTTCCGTTGTGGATTTTGTGATGGCCAGATCCGGCCAGAAGAGGGCACCGGTTTGCAGGTATTCGGCGGAAGTAAAAAGAGGGACGGGAGATTGCAGGGGAATATTATCCACGTCGATATAAAAGATTTCTTCAAAAGAGGAATAAAGCAGAGCATAGGGTTTAATCTGACAGCCCCGGAAATTCCGAATAGGAAGAAAGGTGTGCTCTTCGCGGAATTTGCGCGATGATATATCCGTAAGGGTAATCGGGGCGAAATCCTGTTGGAGGAGATACTTTACCCTTTCGGGCATCTCCGCCGCTCCGGCATAAAAGAGTTCGATGGGCAGATCCGTAAAAGTCCTCAGAAATTTCAGGCAAACATAAGCATTGGCGAGGTGGATGGGGCCTCCGGCGCAAAGGACGATTCCTCTGCCCCGGTAGCGTCCTGCGGGATAAGCGGGAAAATCGGCACAAGCACTTTCGAGGAATTCGCGATAAAAAAATTTGCCTTTCATGCATCCGACCTCGCATTGCCTTCCGCTAGTTGGCCGTCCCTAAGCTTGATAATCCGGTCTGCCTTATCGTACCAGGTGTCGTCATGGGTGATGACGAGGAGCGTTTTTCCCTGCTCTTTCAATTCCGGCAGCAGCTCCCGGTAGAAAACGCTTTTAAAGACCGGGTCCTGATCGGCGGCCCATTCGTCAAATATATAGACCGGCCGGTCTTCCAGATAGGCGGTGAGCAGGGCCAGGCGTTTGCGTTGTCCCTGCGAAAGATCAACTGTCGAGAGCTTTCCCCCCTCAATGGTTACCTTCCGGTCCAGGTGGAGGCGCTGCAAATATTTCATCGTTGCATTATCCTGTGCTGAAGATTCGAGACCGAACAGGTTGTCAAAAAGATAGAAGTCGGAAAAAACAACGGAAAAAAACTGCCGGTAGGTCTCGCGGTTTTCACCCGTTACCTCTTCGCCCAGCCAGAAAATCTTTCCCTCTTCGGGGGTGTACAGACCGCAAAGGAGTTTCAAAAGCGTCGTTTTGCCGCTGCCGTTGCCTCCGACAATGAAAGTTGTCTCTCCTGCGCGGATTTCCAGGTTGATCGGTCCCAGGCGGAATTTATCGTCGTCTATTTCCCGGTGGTAGTCATAGGTGACTCCTTCCAGGCGGATGAGTGCTTCCAGGCGGGCATCGGCAGCAAAACGCATCCCGGACTGATCAGACCGCGTTTCCTGGTCCATAAGCCCGACGCCCAAAGCTTTGAGCTTATCCAGGGCAACCACGGCTTCCCCGAAATTGGGGCCGAAGTTCAAAAGAGATCCCAAGGGGGCCATGATGAACAGACCGGCCATGACGTAGCCCATCAGGATGTCATTTTCTATTTTCAGCCAGGGGACGATGATGAAGAGCATCAGGCCCAATACGATCAGATAAAGCGTGTCTCCTATCCGGAAAAAAAGATTCTGGATCGTTTTTCCCCGGATGGCATCGTCCCGGAGCTGGAAGCATGTTTCCCGCAGGCAGAGATCGAAGAACTTTTCCCGCCGTTCCCGGTGAATGAGGAGTTCCTTTGTTCCGTGGGTCAGAGCGTGAAAATGGCGAAAAAGATCGTCCCAGCCATCCCGCAGGCGTATCCAGTAGCGCTGCAAAAGGGAGAGCTTATACAGGGGCAGTCGGTACAGGTAAACTCCGACAGATAGAAGAATGATAGTTATTAGGCATAAAGTCCAGGATAGCCAGGCCACGTAAAGGCCGGCCCCGAGAATCATCGAGCCGCTGAGAAAAATGGTGGGAATCTGGCGCAGAGAGTTGGCGATTTTCTCTACATCGTTGGTCAGGGAGGCCATTAGATCCGGACCGCCGATTTCCTCGATCCGCTTGAGCGGCAGTTCCATGACCCGTCGGCTGAAGCGCAGGCGCAAACGGCAAAGCTCCTTCTGCGATAGAGAAAGAAGTATGTATTCGGAATAAGAGCTCAGAACGTAGTAAACAACAATAAAAAGACCGAACATCAAGGGCAGGTATGGTTCCGGCGCGGCATTCTGGCGCAGTTGACGATGGATCAGGGAGATGATCAGGGCAGAGCAGCCCGATCCCGCCGCTGCACCGGTCATGGCGGCTACGATCATGAGCTTCCAGTTTTTCTTAAAAAGAAAATAATAGTAATCCATAGACTAAAAAAATCTCTTTACGGCAAACAGGATGCATCCTGAAAGACTCCGGAGATGTTCTGCCGCTTCGATAAATTATTTCTCCTTTGCCACTCAATGAAAATGGTTACAGAAGATGTCACTTTTAAAGAACTTTTGCAATCATCTTTGCCGGTGATACAAGTAATTCATAAGTTTTTCTCATATCCAATTTGCAGTTGGGTTGCAAGAATGATTTCCCCGCATAAACTCAGTTGGCAGGGGAAATATGACGGCGCTTTCGTATTACGGAAATGGCCGGAAAGGCTGGTTGCCAAATAGACGGGGAATGATCTTGTTTGTTGCAGGATAGTCGGTTTTCTGGGGCTGACGCGCCGGGTGCGCAAGGTGTGACAGAACTGGTTACATTCCCATGTATGCTTTGCGGACTTCTTCTGAATCCAAAAGTTCACGGGCGGTGCCGGACTGGACGATTTTGCCGGTCTGAATCACATAGCCCCGGTGGGCGATTTCCAATGATTCCTGGAGCATCTGCTCGACGAGAAGAACGGTAGTGCCCGCTTGGTTGATAGCACTTACCGTTTCCATCATCTTGTCCACCATGCTGGGCATCAAACCGAGGGACATTTCATCCAGCAGGAGAAGCCTGGGCTGTGACATGAGGCCGCGGGCTATGGCCAGCATCTGCTGTTCTCCGCCGCTGAGGGTCTCAGCGGTTTGTTTGGCCCTCGCCCTGAGAACGGGGAAAAGCTCCAAGAGTTCCTCCAGCCGGCGCTGTATATCGACCTTTGATTTTTCTGTATAGGCACCAAGGGCAAGGTTTTTCTCTACCGACAGTTTGGCGAAGATTCGCCGTCCTTCGGGGACATAGCTGATGCCGAGTTTAAGTGTCTGATGGGCTGCATGCCGGGAAATATCGTTACCTTCAAACATAATCTGCCCCTGGAGAGGATGGGCGAGACCGCTGATAGTGCGCATAATTGTTGTTTTTCCGGCTCCGTTTGCGCCGACTATTGCCACCAGTTCCCCCGGCATGACCTCCAGAGAGACACCGAAGACGACCGGTATTCCGTCATAACCTGTATAAAGATCTGTAACTTTCAAGATAGGATCAGTCACCCCAGTCCGCCCTCCTTCCGAGCCTTGAAACGCTGTGAGTATTTGGTGCCAAGGTAAGCCTCAATCACCCGCTCGTCATTGCTGATGTGAGCGGGGGCATCTTCGGCGATTTTGATGCCTCCGTCGAGCACCACTATCTTGTCGGCAATGGGCATAATTCCTTCCAGGACGTGCTCCACGATCATCAGCGTAATGCCGCTTTTTCTGAGTCGAAGGATCACTTCTACCGATACTTTAACCTCCGTAGGGTTTAAGCCGGCCATAACTTCGTCCAGCATCATCAGTTTAGGACTTGTTGCCAGGACGCGCGCCAATTCCAGACGCTTCTTTCCGCCGATGGACAGATCACCTGCAGGCTTTCCCTGAAATGGCTCCAGACCGCAAATGTGAATGCACTCCTCCGCCCTCTCTATAGCCGCCCGTTTACCGGAAGCATTGAGGAATGCACCAACAAGAACATTGTCAAAAACAGTCATCTCCTTGAGAGGGCGAACTACTTGGAAGGTGCGCACCGCGCCCAGGCGGGCAACCTGATATGGCTTAAAGCCGGTGATGTCTTTGTCATTGAAGAGAATGGTGCCGCTTGTTGGTTTGAGGAAACCGGTAATGCAGTTGAACAAAGTTGTTTTTCCCGCCCCGTTGGGACCAATCAGTCCCACAATCGATCCGGGCTCCACGGTGAAGCTCACCCGGTCATTGGCAATCAGCTCTCCGAACTTCATTGTCACGTTGCGCACATCAAGGAGTGCCATCGGCTAAGTCTCCTTTCGCATCGACCTTTTTCCCGGAGAAACGTTTACGAATAGCGTAAATGATACCTATAATCCCCGCCGGTTGTTTGACCACAATGATAATGATGAGAAGACCGAAGATGATCAAATCCACTCCACCGCCCAAGCCACCCCAAAATGCCCGGGTATACTCTTGCAACGGGATCAGCACCGCGGCCCCCAGGAGAGGCCCAATTAGTGTCCCTGCTCCGCCCAGGACGGTTATCAGTACGAACTTCATCGACATGTCCAGGGACATGGCCATGGATGCATCCACCCGGAGATTGTACTGTGCAAAAAAAGCACCGCATAGTGCAGTCAGTGCGGCCGAAAGGGCCATGGCGGCCAATTTTACGGCTCTGCCGCTAACGCCGAGGGATTCGGCTGTTTCCTCGCCCTCCCGTACGGCACGCAGGTAGTATCCGAAACGGTGGCCTTCGAGCCATCGAACCACACCGAAGATAAATAGAAACAAAATGAGGACGCAGTAGTAGTAACCGGTCTTGGTATTGTACCACATCAGATTTTCCAAACCTTCCTTCACTACCGGGTAATCCAATCCGAGGGCTCCTCCGACCCAATCCCAAACCAGGAAACTGCGGTTAAAAATCTCCACAACGGCAAAGGTAGCGATGGCAAAATAATGGCCGCTGAGTTTGAAGCATGGATAGCTGATGACTACGGCGACGACGGCAGCCAGAATGACTCCGATCAGTATCCCCGGCCACGGCATTACTCCATAGGTAACAACGGCCATTCCCGCGCCATATGCCCCAATGCCAAAAAACACCGAGTGGCCAAAGGAGACCTGTCCGCAATAACCGCCAATGATGTTCCACGCCTGGGCCATGCTGGCGAAGAGCAAGATGAGGATCACCACGTGCATGTGAAAGGAATTAGCGCCTACCACAGGTGCCAGCGGGAGCAGGATCAGAAGTGCCGCAAAGACAAGCCAGAGTGCATCTTTTTTTGTTAGTGTTTTGCGCTGCAGGGGTTTTACCATCCGAAAATACCTTTCGGCCGCAAAAATACGACCGCTAAATAGAGCCCGAAGACCGCAATATATTTAAAAACAGGCGCGATGTAGAAACCAGCAAGAGCTTCCACAACACCAACGAGAAGGCCGGCGAGAAAAGCTCCCGGAATGCTCCCGAATCCTCCCATGGCCACACAGATGAATGCGATCAAGCCGAACAGGGACCCGACTTCAGGATGGACGGCGAGATAAGAGGGCATGATGCCTCCGGCAATGCCTACACAAGCTCCGCCGATACCAAAAATCAGCAGGTAGATGCGCTCTGTATTGATGCCCATGAGCTCGGCTGCATCGCGGTCCATAGCCGTAGCCTGAATGGCCCATCCAAACCGGGTGGTGTTTATAAGTGCATAGATCAGTCCAACTACGACCAGAGCCATGAGAGCCGCCGCCAGTTGGGGTAACGGCAGGATCAGGTTCCCCAGATGGATTGTTTTACCTCCCAGCCAGGTATCGGAGAGGATAAGAAAATTTGGTGAGAAACGGTTTAGGCAAAAGTTTTTGAGTAAAATGGCGAGTCCAAAGGTTGCCAACAGAGCGACCAGTCCTGGTCTGCCGATGGTGTGGCTTATGATCAGCTTATATGTCGCTGCTCCCAGAATGAAGATAAATACCCCGGAAGCGACAACCGACAGCAGCGGGTCAATGTTCAGAAGAAACCCCAACCAGTAGCTCACATACATGCCCACCATCAGGTATTCGCCATGGGCAAAATTGATGACGTCCATTACGCCCCAGATAAGACAGAGACCGGCAGCCACCAGAGCGTAGACCATGCCGTTGAGCATACCATCTATTAGAACTTGAACAAAGGTTTCCATGTGTCTCCATGGCCTTCATCAGGCCACTAAAATAAACTCATCCATGCCGCCCTCTCGGGAGGCATGGATGATGATCCATCTAAAATCTTCAAATTTTCAAAAAAAACTTATTATCTATTGGTCCATGGCTTCATGGGGAAAACGATATTGGTGTCGGCCATATCTTCCGGATAGATTCGCTTGTACTGTCCGCCCTGAAGTTGGGTGACGACACTTTGCGCTTTAATATTCTGACCACCCTTGACAAAAGCCACTTTTCCGCCGAGTGATAGAGGGGAATCCCAGGTATTCGCATAGAGTGTCTTGGCGACCTTATCGGGATCCAAAGAGCCGGTTTTTTCTATGGCCTGGGCAAGCACCAGCATCGCCACTGCTTCCTGAATGCTGTCTCCGTCGAAGGGTACTCCGCCCGTCTTGGTCTTGAATATTTTCTCGACATCAGCCACGGCCGGCATCAGGCTGGCAAATTGGGGCGAATATGCGGTGGATCCCATGAAAAAGTCGGCATCACCGCCAAGCTGTTTGGCAATTACTGGGTCCTGGTAACCGGAACAGTAGTTGATGGCAATCTTCGGCAGCCAGGCCATCTGCTTCATGGTTGAAACCAACCTGGAGTAGTCAGCGCCGAGCACTGCCCCGAATAGCGCATCCGGGTTATTCTTCTTCAGTGTTTGTACTTCACTGTTGAGGTTGGTGGCGCCGGGGCTGAATGGAACATCGGCTACTACCGCGAATCCTCCGGCAGCAGCGGCTGCCTTGGCCTCCTCGGCCGCATGCTTGCCGAACTCACTGTTCTCGTAAATGATTCCAATGGTCTTGATATTTGTTTTTTTCTTTTTATTTAGCCATTTTAAGACGTCCACGAACTCAATGGACTCAGTCTTGTCAGTCGGCGCCAGGCGGAAGAAATAATTCATATCGCGTTGGGTCAGAGCGGCAGAACTGGATGCACCGCACATGAATATCCGTTTCATACGCTCGGCTACGAAACTGGCCGGCTTGCTTACCGAACTGTTATAAGAGCCAATCAGCGCCCAAACACCTTCCTGGTTGAGAAGTCTTTCGGCTTCTGCCTTGCCTACATCCGGCTTGCCCTGGCTGTCGGCATGGACAAGGACGATTTTGTAGCCGTTCAGAATGCCTGCCTGCTTGGCCAGAGGAATATTTAATTCCGGATGTTTGTTGTTGATGATTTCAACGGCTGTCTGAACCGCTGCCTGACAACGTTGCCCGGCGTTCGCAACCGGACCTGTCAGGGGAAATATGGTACCGATTTTAATAATTTTTTCGGCGGCTGTGACTGATTCTACTCCCGGGCCGAAGCTCAGAAGCAGGCACATTACGGCCACAAATACGATCCAATGGTTCAGACGGGACGATTTCTGTGACATAAGTTACCTCCTGATTTATTGATTGGCGTTGCTGTCGATGTTTTGTTTTGCTAAAAGCTCACATGAACTATATGAAAACTACTTCTATGTCAAATGAAAACAGGACAATAAGTATCTTATTTATAATTGTCAGAGATGGGGGTAAAAAGATGGATGGGTCGGTAAATATTAAGTTCTGCAGGGTATAAAACAGGGTTTAAATACCGGTTTTGCTTTTAGTCCTCCCATGCACCATTGCAAGGTGATCCCTGCCCGAAAAACAGAGGAACTTCCGGCATTGCGGTTGTAGATACATCCGCAATTATATCTTGGCCTACCTAAAAACGAAAAAAAGGTTGTAACGCTCAACGTCGCAACCTTTTCATTATAATTTGGTGCCGGAGGTCGGAATCGAACCGACATGCCCTTGCGAACGGGGGATTTTGAGTCCCCTGCGTCTACCAGTTTCACCACTCCGGCACGGGCAGCGATTATATCGACGGGGTTCAAAAAGTCAAGCTAAAATCTATTGACAACTGATAAACACGCATGTTAAAGGGGCTCTCCAATTCAACAAGTCTTATTGGGGGTGTAGCTCAGCTGGGAGAGCGCTTGAATGGCATTCAAGAGGCCAGCAGTTCGATCCTGCTCATCTCCACCAGAAAAATAGAAGTTGCGGGCATTAGTTTTTGTCTGCAACTTCTTTTTTTTGCCTGGTTTTCACTGCTTATCGTTGAGATGAAGACAGGCGGACAAAATTCATAGAGCACATTGATTGATAATTAATAAAAACTTCCTTTTTGTGGGGGGAAGGATAAGAAACGCCGTCTTGTATGTCTTGGAAATCTTGATCACAGAATGGCAAGGTGCTGCTCTAATGACCGCGTTGAAGGTGCTGTACATCATCGCTTCCGCCAGCGCGTCATCGATGATGAGTCTATCGGCAATGCCGGTCTTCCGTGCTTTTGAGCAAACAGGGCACCAAAGGATTGATCAAATCTTTTCCAATCGATTTTATTGGCTAACACATACAATGTTTCTATTTAAAATCCGTTCCAAGCTGGATCAAAACAAATCCCCAAAAATGCTTCAAAACGGTTGTCTTTTGGGTGCATAAAATTTGCCGGTTTTTAGCGCCTATCCCTGTAATTCCCGGCAATTATGACGCTTGATGCAATGCTGATAAATTAATAATATCTATTTTGTTGCAACTTTTTCAGGGAAGAGTGATTACCTTGGGGTTCTCCCAAAAAAGACGTTGATATCTTTCGCATCCTTCTTGGCAGCTCCATACTGATGCGTATGATGCATTTGGCGTGTTGGCAGCACACCAGCTTTTGCATGTCGCCCTTAACCCTGTGGCAGCGGTGTTGCTGTCAACGCAGACATAGGTTGTTGCGGCTGAACAAGTTGGAACAAGATCTATATGTTTGTTGTTAAAGCTGCCTGATGCGAATTTATCATGAGTGGGGGCAAGGGTGAAAACTGACACAAGAACAAATACGGCACCAATAATCACGCCCAGAATAAATTGGAACGATTCTTTCATAACACCTCCTGATTTAAATGTTGTCTATGACGGGTATAATCCGGTTTATTTCATGCCCGGGAAGTCAATCGATCCGTTCCGATTGATAAGGACTTCCTTTTGTGGGGTGAACTATAAGAAATGCCACTTTTGTATGTCAAGGAAATTTTGGCCACAAAATGCAGGGTAATGCTCTTATGACTGCGTTGAAGGTCTTTGGTGTTATTGTTATTTGTTATAATGGTATATCTGAAAGTAGTGTATGGAAACTTAATATCTAAAAAATGATAGGTGTGACAAAGGTAATTTTTTATTTATAGATACGTCTGTAATACTGTTGCCAACCCAATTTTTTGAATGAATAATTGCTTTGCACAACATCGCGGCAGACAGCGGGAGCGATATTTAGGGCTGTTTTTTCAGGGTCTCCTGTGTTATCTGTTCCAACCTTAGAGTAAACGCTGAGAATGAATATTTTATGAGAATACTGCTTATCGCCATGCCGGATACTGCCGATTATATTGACAATATAACTCGTCTGCCTAATCTGGCGCTTGTTTCCATGGCGGGGAATCTGCCAGGCCATGATGTGCGGGTTCTGGACTTGGTTGTTCATAAGCCTCATCTGCGTCAGCCAATAGCAGATGTTCTGAAAACCTTCCGTCCGCAGATTGTGGGCTTGAGCGCCATGTCTTTTCAGTTCGATACCTTATTGCGCGTTGGCCGTTATATTCGGTCGCTGGATCAGAATATTACTGTTATTGCGGGAGGTTATCATGCCACTTTGATGGCGCGTGATGAAAGCGCCGGGAAGTGGACTGATGTTCTGGATTACATCGTGCGTGGTGAAGGTGAGGAGTCGTTCCGGGAGCTGATTGCGGCTATTGAAAAAAACAGCAGTACTTTCGACAGTATCCTGGGCTTAAGCTACCGGTGCGGTCAACGATGGATTCATAATGATGAACGGCCGCTTTTAGATCTCACGAAGATAAATCTGCCTTTACGGACTGCGCGTTTGGAGCAAAACTTCTTTTTCGGGCCGTGGTCGATGGATGTTGCCGAAACTTCCCGGGGCTGCCCTTTTCACTGTAAGTTTTGCTCTATTATGCACATGTATGGGGCGGTATTCCGCAAGTTCCCCATTGAAAGGATTATTGCCGATCTGCAAAATATCCGGGCACAGGGGAGCAGAGCCGTTTTTTTCTCCGATGACAATATCACTTATGATATCGGTCACTTTCATGACATTTGCGACGCTATTATTGCCAATGGCCTGAATGATATGATTTTTGTAACTCAGGTGACGGCCGCCGGTATCGCGGATAATCCTGATCTGGTTATGAAAATGGAGCAGGCCAACTTCAAAATTGCCTTTGTAGGCTTTGAATCCATGGAACCGGCAGCTCTCAAAGGAATGAGGAAACCGACAAGTCCGGCAAAGAACCGGCGTGCGGCGGGGCTTTTACGCCAGCATAATATTGCCATTATTGCCGGGTGTGTGGTTGGTTATCCGGACGATGATTGGGATTCCGTAACCCGGCAATACAAGATGATCAAGTCGTTGCTGCCGGACTCTATCTACGCTCAATTTCTCACTCCCTACCCCCGTACTCGCGTCCGGGACGAATTGGAGGCTCTGGGGCTCATTACCAATAATGATTTCAGCCGCTATGACGGGTTTACCTGTAATATCCGCACAAATTACTTAAGCGAAAAGGAATTGTTTCGGTGCTTGAAGTCACTTACTTTGCGGAAAGTTTTTGATCCGAAACTGATTTATGTCAATGCTTTCCGGAAGATGTTTCCCCTGCGGTTTATCTTGACTAATAGCCTGAAATGTGTGCTGGATAATTGCTATAATGTCTTGTCGGCGAAGCAAAAGGTCAAGCGCCTGGACATCTAAAGAACATTTAGAACTCTCTTAGACGGAAGTTATCCGGCGTTGATAGTTCCTGATATAAAGATATGTGAAGAAAAGAGGTTATTGTCCGAAGTGAAAAAAATCCGTATTGCCGTGATCGGTGTGGGAAATTGCGCCAGCTCTCTCATCCAGGGAATAAGATACTATAGAAACCGCAAGGCAGACGATGCCTGCGGCTTGATGCACTGGATGATCGGGGGATATAAACCTGGTGATATCGAAGTAGTGGCGGCCTGGGACATCGATGCGCGCAAAGTGGGGAAAGATGTAGCCCAGGCGATTTTCGCCCCGCCCAACTGTACGCATGTTTTTCAGCCTGATATTCCGCCAACCGGCGTGGAAGTTTTGATGGGTCGTGTCGGCGACAGTCTTTCCGCCCATATGGAAAAATATCCGGAAAGCCGCCGGTTCGTTCTGGCCCCGCGTCCTGAGGCCACGCGCCAGGAGGTTGTCGCGAGCCTTAAGAAAGCCCGTCCGGATGTTCTGCTTAATTATCTGCCGGTCGGTTCCCAGAATGCCGCCCATTTTTATATGGAATGTGCACTGGAAGCCGGTGTGGCCGTAATTAACAACATGCCTGTATTTATCGCCAGCAATAAAACCTGGGCAAAGCGTTTCCGAGAGCGGAATATTCCCATTATCGGTGATGATGTCAAATCCCAGATCGGAGCCACAATTATCCACCGCTCCCTTACTAATCTCTTCCGGCAGCGCGGTGTAAATCTCGATCATACCTACCAGCTAAACTTCGGCGGCAATACTGATTTTCTGAATATGAAAAATACCGAGAGGCTGCATTCCAAGAAGGAATCAAAAACCGAAGCCATTCAATCGGTCACCGCCGAGAGAATGGCCAATGATGACATACATATCAGTCCGACGGATTATGTACCCTGGCAAAACGACAACAAGGTTGCCTATATCCGCATGGAAGGACGGGTTTTCGGCGATGTGCCGATGAATCTGGAACTGCGGCTGTCGGTGGAAGACTCGCCTAATTCCGCAGGTGTTGTTATTGATGCCATCAGGTGCTGTAAATTGGCGCTGGATCGTGGTATCGGCGGAGTTTTGCTTTCTTGCTCGGCGTTTTTTATGAAACATCCCCCCAGTCAATATCCTGATGACGAGGCTCTTAAAATGACGGAGTCTTTTATCTCCGGCCGCCGCAGCCGGTAAATAATCCATGAGGTGTTAAGAAAATTGCGTTTGCCGGAATTCTTTCTTTTCAGTCAAAGAACTCACCGCGTCTATCGGGAAATCATCAATCCCGTCCTGAATCTGCTGGTCCGGCTGGGAATTTCTCCCAATGCCGTCACTACCGCCGGTTGCGTGCTCAGCGCTGTTGCCGGGTTGTTTTTCAGTACGGGTAATTTCTATCTGGGGGGCTGGATGGTCGCTTGTGCCGGTACCTGCGATATCCTGGATGGGCAGCTCTCCCGTCTGACCGGCCTTTCAACGCGCTTTGGCGCTTTCTATGACAGTTGCCTGGACCGGTTGAGTGAAGCTTTCATCTTCATGGGGCTGGCTTGGTATTTCGCCGGGGGCAGCGCCCTTTTCTGGTCGCCCAATGCCGGCCATCCGGATCAATACAGCCCTCTGACCGTCATGTTTATTGTTCTGACGATTACGGGTTCCTTTCTGACGAGCTATGTCAAGGCGCGAGCGGAAGCGGCAGGCGTTACCTGTAATGTCGGCAGAATGCAGCGCCCGGAGCGTTTTGTCCTGCTGCTCATTTCCTCTGCACTGGGCTCAATTCCGGGAGTGGGCGTATGGCTTATGAAAATATCTCTGGCCGTTTTTGCCGTGCTGACCAATATGACGGCCATCCAACGTATAGTTTACGTTGGGAAGATATTTTTGCAGGGAAAAAATGAATTATGAAAATTGCTCTCATCTGCGACTGGTTCCATCCCCGCATCGGCGGCATTGAAATTCATTTACAAGGGCTCGCTGAGGCGCTCGCGGCAGCGGGGCACCAGCCGGAAATAATTACTGCAACCCCCGGGTTGAGCCACGGATATGGTTTTCCTGTCCATCGCCTAGATGTGCCCGTGAAAACGCGGTTCGGTTTTATCTATTCGGTGGAAGCATTTTACCAGGTTGCTGATTTGTTGCAGAAAGGTTCTTTCGACGTAGTACACTGTCACGGTAGTATCTTGTCCCCGCTGGCCTATGGCAGTATGTATGTGGCAAAGAATCAGCAAATTCCTGCCGTAGTGACTTGCCATTCAGTACTGCATTATTACTACCTCCTTTTTTTTCTTCTGGACTGCTTGTTTAAATGGTCTCGGTGGCCGGTTCTCTTTACTTCCGTAAGTCCAAGTGCCGCCCGGATTATGAGCAAGGCCGGACGGATAAGTAAGGTGCATGTGCTGCCCAATGCAGTGCAGGAAGCCTCCTGGCGCCGACCTCGCCCTCCCCGGCCGGTGGATGAGTTAAGGCTGATTTCCGTCATGCGCCTTTCCATTCGCAAAAGAGCGCATGCTCTTATCAAAATGATGCCCGAAATTATTAGGCAATCAGGTACGCGACGTATCCACCTCACTATTGTAGGTGACGGTACACAGCGGGGCGCACTTCTGCGGATGATAAAACGTCTTGGCTTACAGAAATTTGTGGAGCTAGCAGGTCAACGTTCGCATGAGGAAATTGCTGCTTTGTTTGCACAATCCGATATATTTGTTTTACCAACAAAACAAGAATCTTTTGGTCTAGCGGCTCTCGAGGCGCGCGTGGCCGGATTGCCGGTAGTTGGTATGCGGATGTCCGGATTGCAACATCTGATTGAACAAGGTCGTGAAGGGCTGCTCGCTGCGGACGATGAGGAATTTCTCCGGCATTTGCTAACCTTGATACAAAACGATGAACTGCGCGGGCGGATAACTGAACATAACCATACAGTATCCACTATCTGGAATTGGCAATCATCGCTCGTCCATCATCTGGAATTATATGAGAAAGCCAGGAACGATTTCGGTAGTGATCAGTCAAAGGATAATAGGAATATCTGATGAAAATTCCGTTCTTTTGCTCTTACATGCCAGTTGAACTGCTGACCGCTCTTGGCCATGAAGTCGTGGATATCTCGCTCTTCGAGAATGAGAAATACGGACTAGGGTATAGCTGTTCGCTGCACGATAATATCTGTTCTTATGCTAAATATCTTTTCTCGAAAATTGTTGACGGTGAACATAAATTTGATTTTGTGGTTGTGCCGAAAGTTTGCGACGCCATGAAACATTTGCATTCCTCTCTTTGCTCCTCCGGCCAAATCGAATCGTTTCTACTGGATGTGCCCGGACGGATGAGCGATCAGAGCGCAAAATATCTGGCGGTCCAATATCAGGCCATGCTCAGAAAAATCGTGCCTGATTTTGATGGTACAAGCAAGATTAATCTTTTGCCGGACGAAGAGGGTATCCGTGCCGCATCCGCACGGTTCCTGAATTCGGAAGAAGCCGATACATGCTCTGTTAAAATCGGTATAGCCGGTTCATCTTACTCACCTGCCCTGTTTCGCGATATTATAAAAAAATATAATGCCGGGAGTATTTTTCTGCGGCACTGCGGTCATGGGGTAATACCATCTTCCGGAAAACAGTTTTCCGGGGCCGCCACTCTGGAAGATCAGCTTCTGGCGCTGGCGAGGTATTCCCTACAAAACACAATCTGTCCCCGCAGTGACGAAGGCGGGATGACAAATTATATAATTGCGGAAATTGAAAAGCAGCGGCTGGCCGGATTAATTGTTACCACGCTGAAGTTTTGTGATTTTTATGCCTTTGAATTGGAAAAGTTAAAAGATAAATTGCCTAGCGGGTTCCCCTGCCTGTACCTCGAAAATGATCTTTCCGTGAATAGTGATGAACAGAATGTTACTCGAATAGAGGCCTTTATGGAAAAAATTATACCCGGTAAAGAAACAACAAAAAAAATCTTCCCGCCAGCAGTGGTTTCAGATGTATATTCCATCGGCCTCGATATCGGCAGTACCACTACCAAAGGAATTATTATGAAAAACGGGCACGAAATTCTCGCTTCCATCATCATGCCCACGTCCATCAACATGAAAGATTCCGCCGCTGCGGCCTTCGACAAACTGCTGGAGCAAATTTCGCTTTCGGCAGAGGAAATATTTCGGACAATCTATACGGGATATGGCCGAACCGCCTTTGCCGACAGGGAGCAGACCACGGAAATAACCTGTCATGCTGTCGGGGTAAATTTTCTCACACCACAGGCCGGGACGATCATTGATATCGGCGGCCAGGATAGCAAGGCCATCCGTATCGATGAACGAGGCAATGTGTTGAGATTTGCCATGAATGACAAATGTGCGGCGGGAACAGGACGTTTCCTGGAAAATATGGTACAGAGAATGAATATAACATTTGCCGAATTCAGCACTCTATCGCTTAGGGCAGATCGTCCTACACCGATTAGCAGTATGTGTTCCGTCTTTGCCGAGTCCGAAGTTGTCTCTTTGATGACCAAGGGAATACCGATGGGAAACATTGCCCGGGGCCTGAACTTTGCCATAGCCGAAAGAGTTGGTTCTCTGGTGCGGAAAGTTCAGGGGGAAGCGCCTTTTGTCCTAACCGGAGGACTTGCGCTAAATGTAGGATTTACCGAAGAACTCGAACATACGCTCGGCTGCCGGGTGACCATTTTCCCCCAGGCGCAACTGGCTGGAGCAATAGGCGCCGCAGTTATAGCCTCGCGGCGTGACGACTCAAAGGCAGAGGGATAGAATATGAGCAATCCGCTCGTGGACAGCAAATTACGTCGTCTGCTCTATCGCAGTATGACCAGAGAAGGGATTCGTCTGCCTTTGCCCGCTGCCTTCCGGATTTTTCAGTTGGTGGTCAGGGTCGTTTCCCGCAATAAAGTTCCTTCTGTCCGCATTCTGGAGCGGGAATATCTATCCTATTACCGGGAGGGATTGTCATCCGATAAAAGCGTCTGGACATCGATCTTTGTTCCCACGGAAATCCTATATGCTTTCGGATTATCCCCTTTATGCCTGGAGGGGCTGTCCGCTTTATTTGCCAGTATGGGAATTGCCAAAAACTTTCTGGGCCGACATGGAACTCATTTCGTTCCCAATACCATGTGCAACTTTCATAGACTGGCCATCGATATCGGTTCCTCCGGGATATTACCGCGGCCGCGTTTTGTTATAGCGTCATCAGCTTTGTGCGACGGCAATATCAAAACATTCCGCCATCTCGCCTACAAAAACAGCGTACCATTCTTTTTCCTGGATATTCCCCAGAATGATGATCAGGCCGGCATTGCCTATCTGGTCGGCCAGTTGCAGGAGTTGATTGAGAAGATCGAAGCGCTCACCGGAAAAACTCTCGATAAGGCCAGGCTTGATGCAGCGGCACAGAATGTCCTGATCACCGGGGCATTGATGGAGGAAATTTACCGGTTGCGTTGCAAACTTGCGCGCAATGTCTATTACGGACATCAGATGATTAACTTTATGCTGCCGCTCAATGCCATGTCCGGTTCTGCGCGCTTAATAAAAATATGCCGGACTATTATTTCCGACTTGGGCGATAGCAATATTTATAATTCTAATTTCCCGAAGGATATTGCGGAGGAAACAATCAAAATTGTCTGGGCGCATATTGCCCCCGTCTTCCAGTATAACGAAGTCTGGCCGTTTATCGATGACGGAGTGCGCGCCAAGGTGTATCTGGAAGAATGCACGGGATACTTTAACGGCGGTATCAAGAGCGGGGATGCTCTGGAAATTATTGCGAGGCGGCTGATCAATACGCCCGGCAACGGTCCGCTCACAAGGCGCTTAGCTAAGCTGGAAAAAATCTATAATGATGCCGAGGCCGACGGCATCGTCCATTTCTCCCACTGGGGCTGCCATCAGGCATCGGGGGCGACACCGCTTTTGCAAAAACACTTCGCCGGACTGGGGATTCCCTTTTTGAATGTCAATGGTGATTGCGTCGATGCGGCGAGCTGTGGCCTGGAGCAGCACAAAACCCGTTACACCGCCTTTCTGGAGTCGCTGGAAGCGCAGAAAAAAACGTCCGCGGAATAAATCAATGCCTGTGTAACATATATTCATCTGTCTTTGTGAGGAGCAAAACGACTCGGCAGTCTAAACAGAACAAGGGGGCATGCTAACCGAATGGGTAGCTGCAACCCCTTATTCAACGCCGCTGTGCTCATTCAAAACATCCTGCATTTTTCTGAATTGAAAATTTCTCTTTTTATAAAATTGAATAACTTCCCGCAGGCAGGCAAGCGCTGTCTCTCCTGTTTTAAAGCGGCAATCGAGCGGAATATCCGCCGTTCGTAAATCAACAAACTCCCAGGGGTGGACAAACAAAACTACCGGACTTTCCAGGGTGCCAAGCCAGTGGTTTCTGATCCAGGCAGGCAGCCGCAAAACAGAAGACGTTATGGATGCCGGCATTCTCCGCAGTGTTGTCGGCTGGTGCTTTTGCAGGTAGGACGGTTTGTATTTGGCCTGGGAAGAATCGATCAGCAGGCCCGCCTTTTCCAAAAGATCAAGATAAATTTGCGGAAACTTCAGATAGGGGGCACGAAAAGAATCAACGGAGGCGAATCCCCGGAGTATTTCCAAGGAGTGCTCGATGTCCCGCTCTGCGCTGGCCCGATTAATCGTTGTATAATCAATATGGCCAAAGCCGTGGCTTCCCAGTTCGTGTCCCTGGCTGATCAGGTTACGGACAACATCGGGATAATTTTCGGCAATTTGTCCGGTGACAAAGAATGTGGCCTTCACACCCTCCTCTTGTAGCAGCGGCAGAAGCGAATTCGTTCCCTCGGTAATTCCCCGGAAAGTATGGAGGTAAGGAGGGCAGTCCGGTTCCATGTCGATGGTCAGCAAGATTTGCGAAGTGTTAGCCATTTTTAAAGTCCGAAAAATAGTTAGAGTTGAATCCTCATTACTTCCTTGTACTGCGTAAAAAAATATTTTTTATGACTTAACCATCCGGCAGAGAATTTTTTGTCCCACTCTTCGGCACTGCCGTCCGAAAGACCATAAAGTGGGTGAAGCCGGATAACCGCTGATAGTCGCCTGCGAACTCCTTTTTCAGTACCCATGATTTGAGCTGGTTATATTGAGTTTCGCTCAGGCCGGAGTTGTTGTACGATGGTGTCAGTACTATCCAATGACAGGCCGGATCATGCATCACACTTTGGACATCTCTCATATTGATGGATTTCAGATGGGGATATTCGAAGCATAGAACACCGACATTTTCGACCGTCCAGAGATTACAGCCATTAACCAGTGTTTTTAATGATTTGATCTCTTTGTGCATTTCTAAATGTTTTTTCTCCGGCCAGTGTTCACTTATCCCGCGGGTGGGGAAATATGTATTGGCGGCGATGAGCATCAGGAAACAGGCGGAAAGCACCCAGGCGGAAGCATGCGGATGAAAATGTTCAAGCCGGTGGACACCTCTTTTCATCTCAGCAAGGCCGCATATAACTCCTATGAAGAGGATGACTGTGGGCATGTCCAGGTAGTGAAAATGAATCGTGACCATGTTGGGAACGTTGGATATCAGTGAAATCGCAAAGGCGGGCAGGATAAAGAGCAGTGATTTTGGAGAAAACAGCGGTAGAAAGCCGACAGTCGTAAAGGCCAGAGCAAGCAGACCGAGTTTTTCGGCGATAAGGGAAAACGGACCAAATTTTCCGGATTGACTGGTGGCTATGCCGTCGTTGAAATAAGGCATGACGACAAAGAAAATCAGCAATCCCATCACCGTCCCGAGCGCAATCAGCGAGATCCCGACCTTCCTCTGTTGTTGACGATAAAGAATAAGAAAAATCCCGAGGCTTATCCATACCAGAGGGAGGTGCTCTTTAAAACCGATCAGGAAGACAAGCGCCAGGGCCATTTGTATGTATTTCTTTTCGAGTGCGAAGATGAATCCGAGCACAATGAAAGGGAGGGCAAGTGCCGACGGCTGGAATTCGAAATTCAGTGTACGAGAGATGAGCATGTTGAAAAGAAAAAGAACCGGGGCGATATAAACCGCTTTCGAGTCGCCACCGATAAGAAGTTTCCCTAGGCGGATCAGTAAAAAGGCAGTGGTGAGATATGCCAGGATTTTGAACCCCGTCAGCCACAGGAAGGTCATTTTCCAGGAAAACAAAGGGTAAAACAGCATCAGGTTGGGGCTGAAATGATCGGCGAGGGCATTCTGCGCAAGGACGGTGCTGTAGAAACGACCTGTGTTAACCAGTTTCGCCAGCATATTGGCAAAAACACCCGTATCAAAAAGATGGAATTGGAACGAATAGTATTTAACGATGGCCAGTACCGGCCAGAAGATGGCCATGTAAACAAGGAGAAAATAAAATAAACGCCGGTTGGCGAAAATGGACAGTAATTCTGATGCATTGCCGGCATCTCTTTTCCAGCAATAAGCAAGCAGCAATGCGCCCATAATGACCATCTCCGTCACCAGCATAGTAACGGGGATAGCGCTGCCGATCAGGAGAGGAATCTCTATAATAAACAGCAAAACATAAAGGAGATAATTATTTTTGCACATAAAAAGGCTTAATCCCGATTGTCTGGATTAGTTTGAAAATAAAAAACGGATATTGAGGATTCATATAAAATGGTTTACCTGCAATACAGCACCCCAGCCACCAGGTTTCTTTATCACCATGAACAACGCTATAAGAAATATCCCGGTTAGTATTCATTTCCAGAATTGCTTTCATTGAATCTTGATGGATATTTTTATCCATATACACAACGCCGGCTTCCATATAGGCTTCGGCAAGTGGTTTTGCCGGAATAGCGTCATTGTAGATATACGACCACTCCGCAGGGAAATATGGTGATTCCACAGGCATTAAACTGCGAATCCAGGCTTTTCTTCGTTCTAAAAACTCAATACTGTGAAATTTTATTTTTGAATTTCCTAGGCGGGAAAATTTCCATTTTTTAAGGTCCCGAAAGAAAAAACTACCAGTATTCTTATATCCGTCACTCTGAAAGGGCATTAATGGTTCCTGAAGAAATCGCACATCGGCATCACACAAGACAAATTCACTAAAATGAGAGTGATAGGCCGCAAATGCTTTGATCTGGAAACCTCTCCACGATTCGGCATTTTCCCCGAACTCATCGGTGTTGCGAAATGAAATGCCGCCGAATCGGGCAATTTCCGTTTTTACTGCCTGCTCTAGTTCACTGCCTGCTTCCCAGACTTCAATGGGCGCCTGGCAGTCGAAATGATTCCTGATTATTTTAATATTTTTCACTGCGATGTTTTGATACATCTTGGGAATCGGTATTACAAAACCTTTCATTGTCTTATCTCGCGAGAAAATAGATTGTCGTTCCAAGGCAATTGGATATGTTCTATCATAAAATATTACGAAAATGATTTTTTATTTTTTCACTTTTTCCTCAGGTTCGTCGGTAGATTTAATTTGGCTATCTTAGTTGCGTATTCCCTCTGCCTGGAGGGTACTGTTCTTGACTTCATTCCTGATTTAATCTATACAAAACGCTATTAATCAAACCTGCCGTAAAGGGAATTATAATGATTCTGAGAATACCTCTGGCCTGGTATAACACTTTTCAGAATAAAAAAAGAACGCTGGCGGCGATCGGCGGTATTGCTTTTTCTTTGTTGCTTATATTTATGCAGCTTGGCTTCCTGGCCACTGCCCGCATTACATCCACTCTTATTTACGACTTCTTTGATTATGACCTGATTATGACTTCTGCTAGCTATGAAAGTATCGAAACGACAGGCCGTTTCGATAAAACACGTCTGGTGCAGGCCAAAGTGGTAGAAGGAGTTAAGGAAATTGCCGCTCTCAATTACGCCAGGATGTGGTGGCGTATTCCGGACTCAAACTTGCACATAAGATCGTGCATGGTGATGGGCTATGATCTTAATCCGAATTTTGTTCCGGATAAGGAGGCCAGAGAAAATCTGCCGGCTCTTTTGCAGAAAGATACGGTCATGCTCGATGTCCTTTCGCATCCAGATTACGGGGATAAGCTGATAGGCAGCAAAAGTGGAGCGATCGATGATATACCCGTCATGATCAGCGCCCTGTACAAACTGGGAATCAGTTTTCTCGGTGACGGATCTGTGATCACGAATTTGGAAACATATCGTACTCTAGCCAGATCAGATCCGCAGGAGGCTACTTTCGGCCTGATCAAAGTCGATCCTGGGGCGGATGTGGAAAAGGTCAGACTAGACTTGCAGGCAACGCTTCCGGATGATGTGCTAATTTTCGAGCGCAAAAAGTTCATTGCGGCGGAACAAAATTATTTCATCAATGTCAAGCCGATAGGGATCATGTTCCAGGCGGGAGCTTTTGTCGCTTTCGTCGTCGGAGCGGTTATCCTGTTTCAGGTGCTTTCCACGGAGATCTCCAATCGCTTGCGGGAATTTGCTACTCTGAAAGCTGTCGGGTTTGGCAATTATTATATCTATAAGGTGGGAGCAACGCAGGCCCTGCTGTTTGCGGTGATGAGTTATATTCCGGCGCTGCCCCTGGGGTATCTTGTTTCTTTTCTCGTCCAAAAAGCCAGCCGGCTGCCCATGTATTTACCGTGGGAGTTGGCGGTTTTGGTCTTCTTTTTGGCGATTTTGATGAGTATTATTTCCGGCATTCTGGCGTTGCAAAAAGTCAGAAAAGCCGATCCGGCGGACTTGTTTTAATATGAAGATTTTTCCCGGTCAAAAAATACCGCTAGCCTCGAAGATGCTGCTCCATAATAAAGGGCGCCTGCTTCTTTCTCTGCTGGGAGTTGCTTTTGCCGTTGTCATTATGTTTATGGAAATCGGTTTTTTCAATGGTCTCAATGACAGCCAGGCTAATCTGCCGCCATTGCTCAATGCTGACCTCCTGATCATGCATGAGCGGCGCTATTCCATGCTGGAAACTTCAACTATTCCGCGAACCCGTTTGGGGCAGGCCGCCTCTCTGGAGGAAGTTGCGGAAGTAGTTCCCTTTTATGAGGGCGCGGACACCTTGCTCAATGAGCAGGAAAAAAGGATCCGGGCTATCTCGATTCTGGCTTTTCCGCAGGATACGGCCAGCCCGCTGCTAATAGCCGGTTTGGACAAGTATCAGGAACTTTTAAAAATCAAAGGGAATGTTCTCTATGACCGCTTTTCGCGAAATATCTATGGTAATATCAAAACGGGAAGCGAAATAATCCTGGGCGGCGAGCGGCGAAAAGTAATCGGAACAGTGGAAATCGGCCCCAATATCAAACTTGACGGTTATATAATCATGGGTGAATCCACCTGGGCCAGTCGTACGGGAAGAACCGATAATGTAAATATGGGCCTGGTTCGTCTGAAACCCGGCGCCGATATCGAAGCAGTTAAAAAGAAAATGCGGAATATACTGCCGGATGATACTATTTTCCTGACACCCGAGGAGGCCAGAAAAAGAGAGGTTATGTTTACGATAAAGTCCACGCCGACGGGCGCTGTTTTTGGGATCGGTGTTATCATCGGCTTTATCATCGGCGTCATTATCTGTTATCAGATTCTATTCAATGAAATAACAGATCATCTTCCGCAATACGCCACAATGAAGGCTGTCGGCTTTTCCAAAAAATTTCTGATCTCGCTGGTTGTCAAACAGTCTTTATGGCTCTCCGTTTTAGGGTTTATCCCCGGTGTCATTGGCGCCGTAGTTCTTTATTTCGGAATTCAGTATTCGACAAGAATACTCATGTTTATAACACCCGGGCGGATTCTTTTTGTTTTTATTCTGACGGTTTTTATGTGTCTTGTCGCCAGTTTCTTTGCCATGAAAAAAGTCCTGAAGGCCGACCCGGCCGATCTCTATTAGCAGAAATAATGGCAGGTGCTGTTGCATATTAATGCCGAATGAGCGGATTAGTTATGATACCGAAAATAATTCACCAGACCTGGAAGACGAGTCACCTGCCGGAAGAATTCCTTACATATCAGCAGTCCTGGATCAGGCATCACCCGCAATGGGAATACCGCTTTTATGACGATGCGGCCTGCCGGGCCGTTGTGCAAGAATCTTTTCCCGATCTTTTAATTCTCTATGACGGCTGTTCTCACGCAGTGCAGCGTGCCGATATCTTCCGTTATCTTGTTATTGCCGCCTATGGTGGTGTTTATGCTGATATTGATATGGAATGTTATAAAAATATGGAATCGCTGCTTGCGGGGAAGGAAGCCGTATTTGGCGTGGAAGTGCTCCTTTCGCCACGGCAGACGCGGTTATTGAGCCACCGGCACTCCGAGCGTATTGCCAATTGCATTTTTGCCGCCCGGAACAATCACCCGATTTTCAGCAGTATTATGGAAGAGGTCGCCCTTCGTCTCGACGGCCGTTATCTCTCCGGCGAAGTTATCGAAACTACGGGGCCGGGGATGCTGACGGACGTTGTGCAAAAATACCGCCAGCAATATAATCTGCATATTCTGCCGCAAATCTGCTGGCTGCCGCCATCTGATCCTTATTATCCGAATGTCTTTCCGTTTAATCTGCATATGTATGCCAAGCATCATTTTTCCGGAACGTGGAAAAATAAAAATAACAACTGTCATTCCGGCGGAGGCGTGAATCCAGGAAAAACGAACGTGGAGAGCGTTGGGCTTTTCGACCTGCTGAAAGAAACATTATGCGGCATTCGAGAAATATACTATAAATTGCCGCCTTCTCCGGTCTGGCGGGAAGATTTTTGTTTGCGGAAAAAACGATCTGTCGAATAAGAAAGCCATATTCGCATCGGTAAAAGGAAAGATAAGCACACAATGTCAATAACTTCTGAATTATATCGTTATGCGGCACTGCATGTCCGCTCTCTGGACTATTATACAAGGAAATACCGGGATAAGCCGGAGACGGCAAAGGCGGATATTACCGTAACTCTCTCCACGATTCCCAGCCGGATAGAAAAAATTTATCCTGCCTTGAAATCTCTGATGGACCAGACTATGCCGCCGCGCCGGATTTATCTGGCCATACCGCCATTTTCCATCCGGGAAAAAAAAGCATACTTGATACCGGAGGTGCTACGCAATTGCCCTGCTATACAAATAATCGATGCCAAGAAGGATTGGGGGCCGGCAACAAAGCTTATTCCCGCTCTTCGCCAGTTGTCAACCAAACCGGACGATATTATTCTTACTGCCGATGATGATAATATTTATCCTGCGGAATTTGTGGAAACCTTCTGGCAATATTCGCAAAAGCTGCCTGATGCCGCCTTGAGTCTCAGAGGTGCGCCGATGTCCGGGACGGTGAGATGGAGGGATTGTCGTGCTTTTAAAGGAACAGCAATTTCTCAACCGGCGGCAGTAGAAATTATCACTGGTTGCGGCGGCATCATGGTAAAGCCGAAATTTTTTACCGCCGAATTCTTCGATTATGATCAGGCCCCGACGCAGGCATTTTTTGTTGATGATATCTGGGTTTCCGGAAATCTGGCCAAAAACGGCATTCCCCGCTATGTTATACCCTTCCGGGGAAGCTATGTTTATCTTACGTCGCTGACGACGCTCTCCGGTCCTGCGCTGGATAAGGGTGAAAATAGAGGCGGCGGCAACGATGATGCGGTGATGGATTATTTCCGGCCTTACTGGAAACTGCCTTTGCAATAATACAGCTCTCCGGGGTAAAACTAGAAGGGGATAGGATATATATGGTCACATTTCTCGTCATTTTGCTTGGTTACATTCTGGTATCATCGATCATTGTCAAATTCCGGAATAAACGGGCAATGGAAAAAGCGGCGGCAACAATCAGCAAGCTCGGCGATGCTTATGCTTACCCGATTTTAATGCCGGTCTATGGCCGGCCTCATTATCTGAAGGAAGTGCTCGCTGCCCTGGCGCAGGTCAAAGATATCGACAAAACAATCCTGATTATTTCCCAGGACGGACACAATCCGGAAGTGTCGAAGCTCATCGGGCAGATTAATTTTACTCAGACTGTTCTTATTTCGCATACCCGGCCTTTTCTGGGTATTCTGGCGTATTTCTGGGATAGTCTCGTTGCGGCATCAACCAATATCCATTTTCTGCTGGAGTTTGCCTTCAAGAAGACGGAGGCCAAGGGCGCTATTGTTCTGGAGGATGACATTGTGCCATCGGTGGATTTTTACAATTATTTCCGGTGGACATTTGCCCACGTGCTGCCGGATAAAAAGGTCTTGTCGGTAACCGGCTTCAATATTGACTCGCGGATACTCCCGGCAAAAAAATATCAACCGCAGGATTATCCTTACGACCTGATGGAAAACAGGGAAAACAGCAGGGCTAAATTTACCGGCTGGAGCTGGGGGATTACCAGGGAAAAATGGCTGCAGGTGAGAAAGCAATGGTCATTTACCAGTTGGGATATCGGTCTGGATGAATTGCAGGGAAGATTAGGATTAATTTCCTATAAACCGGTTTTGGCCCGCGCCAGAAATATCGGCATGCAGGGCGGAATTAATTTTACGGAAGCCGAGGATAATCCGAAATGGCGGGATATTTATCTATCCGGGGAGGCCTGTGATTATAATGAACAGCCGCGTTTCCGGAGGAACAATGATTTTGTCGCCGTGCCTTTGGCCGACAACTGCCCGCGGCCCGGCAGCAACGAGAAAACCCGGACGCGCAAAAACCGTCTGTGGCTGCTGGTAGTCATTGTTCTGATGGCAATTGCCGAATGTTATTTATTTTTGTGTTTGGTGAAAAATTGACCATTCTGCTGATTATAATTTTGTTATTGGCCTGCCTTTTACTTTTCAAGGGCAAGGCTACATTGCACGAGCGGCTTTTCCCGGGGCTTTACAATAGCGTAGAATTTCCGGAAGACCGCTTTCCCGCTCAGAATCAAGTTGCCTTTCAAAAGAATGTTGCTGCCGGTTATGAATACATGAGAGGGGTGAAACTAGTTATTTGCGGGCTAACTAAAGACGATGAGCCCATCTTGCCTTTGACGATTGCGCGGATTGAAAAAACCGGCGGATTTTTTCATGATTACCGTGTGATTGTTTATGAGAATGATTCTCAGGACTACACACTCGATCTTCTGAAAAAATGGGAAAAGGTAAACCCGCGAGTGAAGATTCTTACGGAATCAATTTCGGGCACAGAGCTGATGCAATTGAGTCGGACGGAAAAGCTGGCTTATTTTCGCAACCGGTATCTGCAGCTGGTCAAAGAATCCGACGAATATGCCGATTACGATTTTGTATTAGTCGTTGATATGGATTTGAAGGGTGGGTGGAGCAATGACGGCATTGCCACAAGTTTTGCCCGCCTTGACTGGGAAATAGTTGCGGCCAATTCCATCGGCTATCACTACCTGCGCAAGACATATTATGATATGTTTGCCCTGTTGCCGAAAACAATTCTTAAAACTGATTTGGTTTATAAAATATTCGGCGAAGGCTGGCAGTTGCACCGTGGCGACCCGCTAATCAGGATTCAGTCAGGATTCGGCGGATTGGCGCTCTATCGCAAAGAAGCGATAATAGCACGGGAATATTCCGGCATCATCAACGGCGCAAGAGTTTGCGAACATGTCAGCCTGAATGGTGATAACAGTTTGCGGTGTTTTTTAAATCCCTCACAGATTACCATCACCGGCACTCAGGAAAAAAAGCAATACAAGTCTGAATCATCCTGGGGAAATACCTTGCGTAAGCTGTTTCTGAATTGGTAGCAATGATCACTTATAAGCTTTATTTGGACTTGTCTTATATGTGAAAAAAGTCCTTATTGGTTACAGGATAATCATATTCAAGAATTGATGCCATGCGGTTTTCTTGCCGGTCATTCAATGATATTTAATGATGGTTATGCAGCTGGGTAACCAGATTAACAAGAGCGTCATTAAGGTTAGAACCATTTTAGCCGTAATTATGGCAATGGCAAGGTTGTTAAAGTATAAATTGAATTCCAATGGATTTTGGCGACTTTCCTGTAACCATTCACTTTCATGAATTGCTCGAACTGATTCTCGTCCAATCGGAATGTTTCTATGATAATTACTGCGGCAAAAATCTGATGATTGAAAAATTGACTGATAACTTCTGCTTCTTTCCCCTCTACATCAATGGACAGAACTATAAATTGTGCGCCGGTTATCAATGACTGGCAGCGGATGTCCTTTAAAAGCAGGCTTTCGACGGTAGCTGTTTCTACCCATATCGAGCTTTTTGTCGGGGCGGTCAGTAGTTTGCCTTCCATGTCACACAGATCTCCCGGCACATCGACACTCAGGCATTTTTCCCCGTCGGTTTCATCAATGGCGACCATTTTGGTGATAACGGTCTGGCTCTTGTCCGTCTTCAGGGAAGACAACAATCTAAGAAGTATTTTATAATTTTTTTTATATGGTTCCACCAGAATGGCGTTCCAACCCAGGCTAATTAAACTATAAGAATTGCTGCTCAGGAAGCCGTCATTGGCGCCTATATCTATCACCGTTGCCTTGTCCGGCTGAAGATTCTGGCCATCAAGCAAATGCTGATAAACCCACTTTACGGTTAAACAGTCGGAGGGATCAAGTTGCAGGACTTTTTTCTTAAAAAGCAGGTGCTGTGCCAGAAAAAATCTTTGATTAAATCTGGTCAGATAATGACAATTACGCAATAGACTAAACAGTCCATTTAATAATGGATAGCTTTTCCTCAGGCACGGAACGATCAAATATCTGACTAACAGCGACTTGAGAGTACCCATAACTTTAGTTTCTTTGATAAGAATTTGCTTTTTGTTTGAGGTTGAAGTCTTATTCACTTACGTGAAGTATGAACTAAAGCCTATCTTTACACCTGCTGTCATGATAATTTCGTTCCCTGACATCTAAATCAAGTCGCTATCGAAAGCGGAGTTTTTTATCAGATATTATTAATTTTCGGCATTTAATCTGGCCAGCTCCTCAATCATGAGCCGGCGAACGTAATTAGCTGTTTCTTCTACAGAGAGATGGGCGAATTTTTCATATGGTATTTCATCCATAACCCTTTCTTTTATGTGATGTATGCCCGATGTATTCATTTTCCATTTCGGCAATGCTTTGCCCGTATTGGTCAAAACGATCGGCAAAATTGGCGCTTTCGCTTTGTGGGCCAATATAAAAGCTCCCGGCCTAAAGTCTTTAATTTCTCCGTCCTGAGAACGTGTTCCTTCGGGATAAATGAACACGGAATTACCTTCGGCCAGTGTTTTTTCGCAGTCCTCCATCATCTTCTTGACGCCATCCTTATTACCGCGAACCAGTTTGATATACCGATTGAGATACATATTCCAGCCCATAAAAGGAACCCGGAACATCTCTGATTTAGAGACTATTTTATAAAATATAAAAAGACGGAAATTAACAAGAATGTCTAACTGAGATTGGTGATTAGATACAATAACATAAGTTACACCCCTCCGGCATTTTTCTCTTCCCTCTATCTTAATTCGCCAGGTCGGCATAACCCAGGTATAGGTTGATGCCCAGAAACATGTATAGTAATGCAGGAATCGGAGATGCGAATCCAGAGGGTATGTCAAAAGCCAGATTAAAAGTGCGCCTAGATAAAAAAGGGGGAAAGTTATTCCTATAAATACGAGAATTGTTATCGATAATATTTTTCCCAGCATATTCTACAAATAAAACTCCTTTGGGGTCGGAGTCGTCATTTGCACATAGCACCGCTTGATGACTAAGTGCTCCGGTCCAACGAAAGACGATTGAATCTCTACGTCTCCTGATTGAAAACCATTCGGTGAAAGCGCCGTCTGTATAATACTTTCGGATTCGCCGGTCAAGAGGCTATGTTATAATACTAAAAGACGTCATTCCGAATCCTTTGCCAGTTTCCCACCGGAATTCTTTTCCCAGGAGCGACTATTGAGGCCGGCAGTGATCCAGATCAGAAATCAGGTCAGAAGATTTGCTCCGGATGAGCGAGAAACGGCGCCTTTGCGGGGCGCCGTTTCGCTATAGAAAAATGTTGTTGTCCGGTTAGCTGTTAATGGCGCCGGCCATCAAATCACCTATTACTTTGCCGAACCGGGAAGGATTATCCAGCTTGCCGCCTTCGGAGATGACCGCCAAATCAAATAGCAGGTCAGTATAGTCCTTCAGGGCAGGAGCTTCCTTGTCCTTCTCGTGGAGAGCCTTAATCTTGGCCAGAAGAGGATGATCCATATTGAGTTCCAGTACCCGTTTGGTTTTGGGGACATCCTGGCCGCTGGCTTTGAGGATTTTTTCCATATAGGCACTCATGTCATAAGCATCTCCCGACAGACAGGCCACGGAATCTTTCAGGTGGGTGGAAGGCTTAACTTCCTTTACCTTTTCCTCCAGGCTGGTTTTTATGAAATCGAAAAGGGCGGTGTATTGTTCTTTTTTCTCGTCATCGACCTTGTCCAGTTCGAGGTCGCCCTTTTCGGCGCTCTTGAATGTTTTCTTGTCGAATTCATGGAGATCCCTGATGACCCATTCATCAATGGGGTCGGTCATGAGCAGTACTTCTATATCCTTTTCCTTCAACCGTTCCAGATGGGGGCTGTTTAAGAGCGTGGTCAGGCTGTCGCCGGTAATATAGTAAATATCCTTTTGTTCCGGCTTCATCCGGCTTATGTAATCGGTAAGCGAAGAGTATTTCCCGTCGGACCTGGTGGTCTTGTAGCGCAGGAGCGCTGCAATCTTATCCTTATTATCGAAGTCCTGGGAGATTCCGGCCTTGAAGATGTGGCCGAATTCGGCATAGAAGGTCTCATATTTATCCTGCTCCATACCAGCCAGAAGATCCAGAATTTTTTTGACGAGATTTTTCTTAATGTTCCGGACGAGGGCGTCCTGTTGGAGGATCTCGCGGCTGACGTTCAGGTTGAGGTCCGGGGCGTCAACGACGCCTTTGATGAAGGCCAGATACTGGGGCATGAGTTCCTTGCAGTTCTCCATGATGAAGACACGCTTGGAATAAAGCTGGATACCGTGTTTGGCCTCATGAGTGAACAGATCAAAGGGTGTCTTGGAGGGGATGTACAGCAGGGCGTTGTATTCCGTTGTCCCTTCGAGTTTCAGGTGAAGATGGGTAAGCGGGGGATTCCAGTCATGGCTGATGTGGCGATAGAATTCATTATGTTCCTCTTGGGTGACTTCTTTTTTGTCCTTGGTCCAGATCGCCTTCATGGAGTTGAGGGTTTCTTCCCGGATTATTTTCTGTGTCTTGTCTTTTTCCGGTTTGCCATCGGCGTCGAGAACTGGTTCCGTTCTCTCTACGTCCATGACAATGGGATAGGCAACGAAATCGGAATGCTTCTTCACGATGCCGCGGATGGTCCATTCTTCAGTAAAGTCCTCTTCGTCCTTTTCCGCCTTTTTCAGTTTTAAAAGAATAGTTGTGCCGCGGGTTTTCTTGTTCACGGCTTCAATGGTATAAGAGCCGTCACCTGCTGATTCCCATTTAGTGGCCCTCTCGTGTCCTGCCGCCCGCGAGATCAGAGTAACCTTGTCGGCGACAATAAAAGCGCTGTAAAATCCTACACCAAACTGGCCGATCAGTTCCGGTGTCACAGCGCCCTGTTTGCCGGTCGTGCCGAGAGAATCCAGGAATCCCGCTGTTCCGCTTTTGGCAATGGTCCCGATATTTTCCACAACTTCATCATAGGTCATGCCGATGCCGTTATCGGCGATTTCCAGGGTTCTCTTCTTTTTATCTACGGTGATGCGGATCTTGAGATCAGTATCGTCGCCAAAGAGTTCGGATTCCGTCTGCGCGCGAAACCTGAGCTTGTCGAGGGCGTCTGACGCGTTGGAAATGAGCTCCCGCAGGAAGATTTCCCGATGGGAATAGAGGGAGTTGATAATGATGTTCATTAGTTGCTTTACTTCGGTCTTGAATTGATGGGTTTGTGCTTTTCCTTCCATGCTGCCTCCAAATATATGTAGTTTAATTTATTGAGATGATTGTGCAGATCAACGGTTTTTACGGCGTTATAATGATCATTAAATCAGGATTGTCAAGTTTCCCGGCCGGATGAAAAAGGGGAGTGGCAAACCGCTCCCGGCTGCCGCCGCTGGCTTGCCGGATCATTTTTGATTATGTGGAAGACAATGTGCGGATAAGCCTGCCAAGGGAGAGCTTGGCGAAACCAGGCTATCGGGCGAAATAGACCTTGCGCAGTTGTTCTTCGAAGCTGGCACTCTTCTGCACAACATCCATAAATATTTCCTTGGAAAGTGTCAGCAGCTCAACTTCTTCTGTCGCCCTTACAGTAGCTGCCCGCGGTTCTGCCTTCAGCAGGGCGAGCTCGCCGAAGAAGGCTCCTGTCTCCAGAGTGGCAACCAGATCCGACTTTCCCATATCTTCTTTAATTACTTCTACTTTGCCCCGCCGGATAATGTAAAACTTATCTCCCTCGTCACCCTGCCGAATAATGATTGTGCCTGCCGGATGAATTTCGTGCTGCATTTTATTGGCCACATCGGCCAGAAGCGTCGGCGAGAAAGTTTCAAAGACGGAACATTTTTTCAGGAACTGAACTATCGTCAGCGATTCGTTGACATCGACATCGGACGCCACATAACCATCTACCATAGTGACGATGCGGTCGGCTACGTCCAGGATGCGGTTGTCATGGGTAACGATCATGATAGTGCAACCCTTATTTTCTGCCAGGTCCTTTAAAAGATCAACTACCTGGCGTCCGGTTTCCTTGTCCAGGGCAGCAGTCGGTTCGTCGGCAAGAATCAACCGGGGACGATTGACGAGTGCCCTTCCAATGGCCACCCGCTGCCTTTGGCCACCGGAAAGATTCTGTGGTTTGTAAAGCATGCGCTCCTTCATCCCGAGGTTAGTCAGAACCTCTGCAGTCAGGCTGTCGGCTTCATTCGGTGCGTAATCAATCAGTTCCGTTACCAGTTTGACATTCTGATAGGCGGTCAGGGAATCCAGCAGATTATGGGCCTGGAAAATAAAGCCGATATTCCGGCGAATTTTTTCCTGTTCGGCGGCGCTAAGTCCGAAAAGTTCGTTACCGAAGACTTTCAGGCTTCCCTCCTGCAATCCTCTCAGGGCGCCGATCAGAGTCAATAAAGTTGTTTTTCCGGAACCGGAAGGGCCGGTCATTATAATAATTTCACCGGAGTATAAACATAGATTGTTGTCGTAAAGGACCTGCTTGCGTCCTTCGCCCTGTCCGAAAGAAAAGTTAACACCTTTAACCTCGACTACCGGAGTCTTGGAGTTCGGGCTTGCGGCTTTGGTTATTGCATCAGGGGACTTTGTTTGTGTGCTCACATTTTCTCCCGGTCATTAATCATCTTGCGGCAATATCGGCTTTGTCTTTTGTTACTTCCGATCTTTGACGGGCACATCAAAGGAAACGTTAACTTCATGATTAATTAATTTTGAAGCCGCTTCCGCATTATCCAGCCGAATAATAACCTCGACATTGCGGGATTTTGTAGAAACTATTTTCCCGATTGCGGTAATTTTACCCGTCAGCGAATGAGCAAGCGCCTTGCTGTTGATAGTAGCTTTAGTTCCTAAGGAAAGCAGGAAGATGTCTCCTTCAAAGACATCCGCCACGACATCCATTATGCTGAGATCAGCCATTTTTACGACCGGTTCGCCGTCGGCGGAACCGCCGATATTCTGGCTGATTTCCAGAATTGTTCCGTCAATGGGTGCGCTAACTCTGGATTGCTGTGCCTTTATCCTGCCGGCCTTAACTTTGGCCGCTGCCCGGGAAGTATTAATCTCCTGGTTTAATTTCAGCCTCTCCAATTCTTTGGTGGCCAGATTGTATTTGGCTTCGGCGAGACTTACCGCATGCTCCTTTTCTTCTTTGGCCTGGGCCGAATAAGTATCGCTTCCCCCTTCCAGCATGCGGTTTAACGCTGACCGCGCATGTTCCAGTTGCATTTTGGCGATAGTTGCTTCCAGTTGTTTTATTTCGATTGCTTTTTTCCCGGCGGTATTCGCTTCTTTCAAATCCATTTCTGCTCCGGATATTTCCGCTTCATTAGGGTAGGCCTCGCGGGAGATGACCAGCGGTGTGCCTTTTTTAACGACATCACCGCCTTTTGCCAAAACGGAAGATATGATGTTACCGGGGGGAATCCCGATTTGAATAACACCGCCATGGGGTTTTATTCTGCCCAGAGCGCCGATCTTTTTCTCGGCGGCAAGCGCTGCCGTTGCCGTCAAAAGTGTAAATATCCAGACGATTGTAAAACAGAAAAGAAAGATTTTTTTCTTCATTTTTTCACCATGTCATTGTTAATACTGGCCTGAGTTATTGGCGGAAATTGCAATAATTTTTGTTCGTCAAAGTTCAAAGTTTTATCCCCAACGTCCAGCATGGTTCCGGTTACCAGGCGGAATTGAGCCATGGCTACCGAATATTTGCGCAATGCTTCGATGGTGGCTATGCGGGCCCGGAAATAACGATCTTCAATATCGATCAGTGCCGTCAAGGTGGACGAACCGGCTTTATATTTCTGGTTTTCGAATTCCACTGCTTTCTTATACGATTTTTCTGATTCGGAAGCGAGTTGATGTTCGTTAATGGCCGACGAGAGGGCTCTGTACGCTATCAGTATATCCGAGGCGATGCGGTTGGATAGATCATTCTGAATTAATTCCGACTCCCTAACCTGCGATTTACGGTAAACCATATTGCCGCGTGCTGCATTGTTAAAAATGGGTAATTCGAGAGACAGTGATACGAAAGAGTTAAGCCCCGTAACATTGCGTCCCAGGGAATTGAAATAACGGCTGGATGTGGAAACTTCATCTTCTCCGGCATAGCCCACTTTTACACCAATATCTAATTTCGGTTTAGTCTCGTTTTGCGCTTTGGCCAGTAGTGTTCTGGCCGTTTCTATATCGGTCTGGGCGGCCAGATAATCACCTCTCTTCTTCAGGGCTTCCTCGATGAACAGGTTGATGCTGACTTTATTCAATGTTGCCGTATCGATGACAGCGGGAAAGTTATTTGCGGGATTGGGAGCATCCGGCAGCTCCCGGGGTGTCATGCCCATGGACAGGGCCAACGCTTGTCTACTGCGGTAAAAATCAGTTTCTCCGGTGCTCACGCTTACCTGACCGGAGAGCGAATTGGCTTTGGCTTGATTCAATGCCGCCGGCTCCAGCAAACCGGCCCGCACAAGTTTTTCGACCAGATCGAGCAATTTATTTGACCTGGCCTGCGTGTCGGCTGTCAGTTCAAAGCTCATTTTTGCCGCCAGACTGTTCCAGTAATTGACCGAGGTGGTGTAGATGATCTGCGCGATGTTCTGACGGGCCAGCAGCCGGGTGGCTTTGGCCTGCGATATTGCCGCCAGTTCATCGGCTCCGGTGGCCTGTGATCCCAGGCCTCTGAGCAGAGGGACATTAAGTTCAATGCGCATTTCCGAACGGCTGATCGGGACTTTGGTATCAGCGTTGGTTTTGTAATCGACAACGGCAACGTTGGGAGTTACGGTAACCCCCGAACGGAACTGCTTGGCCAGTCCCAGTGAATAAGTATTAGTGTCCTGCTGTAAATAATCGTTATAAGGAATGTTGGCAAGCACAGAAGCGGCTTGTGCTGTTTTTGCGTCATAGCTGTCCAAAGGTGTTTTTTTGTGGTCGATGGAAGCCTGTGATCTGATCGTCCAGTCGAATTGTCCGGCTGCTTTTTGCTGTAAGCCCTCGCCCTGCACTATCTTCTCCTGGCTGACGAAGATGCCGGGGTTGGCTCGGAGAGTCTTTAAAACAGCATCGGATAAAGATATTTCGGGGATTTTCCTGGGAGCGGCTTCATTAACAGGCGCCGAGCCACCGGTTGGCTCGAGGGCAAAACCGGCCGTTGTCCACGGTAAAAAAAATAAACAAAAAGCCAGGAAAAAAGAGCGAACAAACTTAATGAACACGTTATTACCTATAATCAATCGTTAATTCTGTTATTTTTCACGGCAAACAAATTATCTGTTTTAGCTATGCCCATGGATAAACGTTTGCCGATTGCACCATTGTTGTTATTCAGGACAGGGCAACTTGCACTGAAAAGTATGTAAAAAGGACGGATTTGTCAAACGAAATTTATTGACGCCGTTCAATAAACGGATCGGAAATAATCATGCCGATCCGTCGGACAGGCTGCCGTCCCAGTGGAAGTCCGGTGCTTTGAGCAGGGCTAGGAGCAATTGATCCTCCTGCACCTCACCATCCCGGGAAAAAAGGGAAACAATTGCCGTCTTGCTGCCGTTTCCGGCCTGAGCTTGAATGGAAGGTATCAACATGTCTCCCATGCCGGAAACCATGCACCCTTCCGGTGATAAATTTAAAATGAGATTAACATTCTCCCGGCAGCGCAATACAGATTCACCGACAAAGGGGACCAGCTCACCGTAAGGTTTTGCCGTAGAAATTATCGGTGCGGCGGCGGCGTAAACATCGCGCATGGGATGCGGCATAGCGATTCCCGCGGCGTTATAAAGCGGGCGCGCCAATATATTTCTTAAATTGTCGATAGTTTTTGCGGCATCACGGATAATCATTTGCTGGCGATTCTTTTCTTCGGCAACTGCCCGGTCATTGACGGCACCGGCCATGGCCAGGTCGGCGATCCGTTCCTCGGCTGCCAGTATCCTGGTTTGTAATACGGCTTCAAAAAAACTCCAGGTCGGTGTCATGGTCATATTAAAAGAGCCAAAGCCTAAGTTCTTTATTAGCAGTCGCAGTATTGCTGCGGACTGGCTTGTCCGCATGTAAACTTCTCCATCAAGATGAATGCGCAACAGAGACTTGTCCTTTTGCCTGTTTTTTCGGCCGGGGAGAATCCAGTTTGCGGCGAAATGCGTCATGATTTTGCGGAGACCGAAATTGTGCCAGATACCGTAGCCGAAATATTTGGCCGCTCCACCGAGTGCCGGGTATTGTCGGCAGATCGCATCTACTGCTTGCCGGGCTGTCTTGCCCGGTGGGCCTTTATGCTCGATCTGATCGCGAATTTTGTCCTGAAGCCGCCGATAATCGTCAGTCATGGTGTCATATGCCTTCCGGTCTTTGCAGCATGCTGCCGCCTGCAAAAGCAAGCTGTGACAGAGCCCGTGAACTATCACGGCCTGATAGCCCAGGATTCCTGCCCAGGGTTCCAGCGAGGCGGAGAGATCATTCTTTCCGGCAACACTACTGGAAAGATTCTCTAAAAGCCGGATGTTACAAGCGCTGCGGTGCGGGGAGGACAAAACTTCAGATGATCCAAAAATACGGAAGAAAGCCAGTTTGAATACCTGAATGTATTGTCCCAGTCGGCAGGGACCATCTCCGCCGTTCATAAAAAGGATAATGCGGTTTTTGCCCTCAAGGATCGGATCTTTTAAAGATTGCCGCTGAATGAAATCCTCGACTGCTGCAAGCATATCGGCAAATACTGCGGCGAGCGGCAGACAAACGTCATTGCCGACATACTGGCGTCCCAGGCGGCCCTTTTTCTCGAGATCGAAATTATCGTCCGTATAGTTGTCGATAGCTGCCAGTCCCATGGCCCGGGCAACTGCGGTCATTATGCGATTATCGCTTAAAGTCGGAAAATAAACGACATCGGTTGCACTGTTTAAGGCATCGAGGTTGAATTCATCGAGTAGGGCAATTTGCAGGTTTTGATGATTGCCAGGCTCCGTGTACGATTTCTGCTGGATGCGTCGCAGATGCGTACTGATTCTGTTTTCGAGGTGGGCCAGTTCGGCAATAGTTCCATCGGATTGAATCCAGAGGGAAGGTACGGTTTTGGCTATTTCCTGTAAGAGCGGTGCGGTCACGCTGTCGGGACCGCACCGGAATGTTGTTACCAGGGCATGGCTCAGAAGATTACGGCAAGTATCGGTCTCCAGACGCCGGACGGCGGCCTGCAAGCGGGGATGTCGGATCCTTTCATGGAGCTTTCCCGTAGTTATGGCTTTAACCTTGCTCAATACTTCATGAGCATTCTTCCAGTATATATGTGCAAATTCGGGATCGAGCTCTGTATCCAGGGCGTAGGATGGTATGGGCATTATGCCCTTGTCCCGGAGGATCTTACTGATATGCTGGTCATAGATACCGGGATTCAGTACATATTCGCGACCGCAGACAACAGTGACAGGAATTTCACCCGAAGCGGCCGCTTCCAGATAGCCAGCCGTAAGATCTGCCAAGCCCCTTTCCAGTTCATCACGGGCAGTAAGTGCGGTGTGCCAGATTTCGCGAAATTGCGACAGCTTGATATCAAGGCCATAAAGGTTGAATACGTCTCTAAATGACCGGTAAAGTTGACTGGTGAGGGCCTGCGGGTCGGTTTCTCCCAGGTTTAACGGTTTTACCATAAACCTGGCATGATCATGGGCATGGCGGGCAAATTGTATTGCCGCCCAGATGCCGCCCTGATTGGTGGTGCAGGTTCTGCCCAGGCTTATCCCTGCAGTTGGCAGAAAATCAATCTGCGGTATAAAAATCAAACGGTGGGGGGATGAGGCCAGACGAATCAGCTGTCCGGCTGCACCCATGTTGGGCGCACATGTATCCAGATCGAAATATCCCTGACCTGTCCGGATATCTTCGGCACTTACTGTATCGGTATGTACAGGGATCCCCGATAGTTCCATGCATTTCGATATGATGTAGGCCTGCTGCGACAGAGAGAAGCAGCGGGGAATGACCAGCCGGTCGGCACTTGGCGATTGCGGATGCAGGGCGGTTACCCATTGCCAGATATCGCGATAAGCGTCCGGGACGTTGTTGTCGCGGGATGAGCCCACTGCTTCCCGGTCATTGACGGAGGTGCAGCCGCCGATGTTCAGTTTGATCGGCACCTGCTCCTGTTGCGAGGCAATCGTTGTGCGCGTGCAACGCATCAAATCATTGCCGCAGACCGATCCTGTACAGGAAAATAGCTTTCGCTGGTAGGACCATCCGGTAATGTTTTCCCAGGTGCAGACTTGATTGATAGATCCTTCGTTGGCCGGTATCCGGGCAAGCAGGCCCAGACAGGCGCGGTAACCGGGATAAGGAGGAATTAATCCGTAGATCGGCCCGCGGCAATGGGTTGCCAGCCTGTATATGGTTGCCAAGGCCAGCGGATCGCTCTGCATGGTTTGACCATGCAGGAGGACAACCGTATCCGGCAAAATATTAACCTGAGGCCAGAGAGTCCGGGCCATGTTTTCCACTATGGCATAACAGCAGGAGGCCAGGATTTCACCGACATCTACTCCCGCTGCCTGCATCTTCCGGGCTTCTTCCATGAGGAATACAGCGCAGGTAGCATTTATGCGCCAGGCGCGCGGGGCGTCCGCTGCCATCCGGTAAGCGGTGGCAACATCGGTAATATTCAGCAAATCGCGGAGAATGTCCATCAGGCTGCCGGTGCCGGCTGAACATTTGCAGTTCATGGCGTTTTCCCGCAGAGATTTCGCCTTTAAATCGATGACGGATATTTTTGTGTCCTCGCCGCCGATATCCACCAGGATGCCGTAATCTTTATTGACTGAAGTATGCCCCCGCTGCTTAAGACTTGCAATGTGCTCTCCCAGTATTTCCATGGAGCCCAGAACGTGGGCTTCATTTTCCACCATTGTGAAAATTCTTTCGCGCAGGTGGGGATAAACCGCCTGGAGAATTCTTTGAATCTGGTAACGCCCGCTGCCGGTAAGCCCGAAGGATTGCACGGGCAGGCCCGTGCAACCTGATTCCTGTAATATTTTCAGAAAACGGCGGACGGTTTGCAGGGCATCTCCTTTATTGGCAATGCAGTTGAGGTAGATTGTTTTGCCGCTTGCAGCATCTGCAATGATCATTTTCGCCATGCTCGAACCGATGTCGAGAGCGATGTTTACCGGCTGTCCCGCTAAAAGGGCGGCAGCGGGCATCAGTTCTTGCTCGTCTTGCCGATTGACATATCTTCCTGCGTTCAGCAGAAGTTCCCGAAGTTCCCGGAAGGAAGGCAATGGTATTTGTTTTGATTTCTCGGGCTTTAGTTCTGCGGGGTGGTTGAAATTATTATTCTTGACGGAGAGCCTTTCTCTTAAGGCCTCCATTCCCAGAAATATAAGCGACTGTTCTGCATCGTAAACAATATCGTTAATGCCTTGTGCCTGCAGAAAGTCAGAGGTGCAATCCCGCAGGAATTGCCAGCGGAAAACTCCGCCGGTAAGATAGATGCGGTTAATATTCGGGGGTACACGCGAAGCGGCTTTGGCAGCCTCCGATTTCATGGTTACAGCCAGGGCATGCTCGATCGGAATTCCCTGGTTCTTGTCGGAAACAGTCGCAGAAACACTAAATACGCCGCAGCGTTCCATTCTGACCGGTAAGGCGCTGCGCAAATCATGTCCGGCGTCTCCCAGGTAGTCCTGTAGAATATTATCAACATCTTCGGCAGTGATGTTTAATTTTTCCAGTACGCGCCGCAGATTTATTCCCGAACCGGCGCCACAGGAAGGGTTTTTTTCCAGATATTGTGGTGCTAGATCGAGATGGCGCGCGGCTGCGACAATGCAAAATCCTGATGCGGAAAAATCAATTATTGCAACGGATTCCACAGGTGACAGGCCGTCAGTGGGATTCGTCAGCAGGCGCCGGGCTGCCTGCCAGAGAACCGCCTCCGGGTGCAGCCTTGTTCCGTATATGAGAAAATCACGTGCCGGTGCGGAAAGCTTTCCTGTTAAAAAAATTTCGGCAGCACATCCGTCATTTACTGCCATCTCCCGCTGGACATCTTTCTCCGCAGCAAGATGTTGTTGCAATTGTCCGCGATGAAGATGGATGCGGCTTTGCAGATGCCGGCCATCGTAATCCACATGTTGGACATGCAATTTTTCTATGCCGGCATCGATAAGAAGGCGTGCTTTATATTTCATTCAATAACCCTGAAACAATAAAAGAATATCAAAGTCATGCAGTTTGGAGGAATACCCGCAGCTAATACAATTAATCAGTCAGATAATCAATATTTTGCTCGAGAAGAAATAACAGCGTTGAGGTAAGACATTGCGATTACAGATACTGTCATTCCCGCCTTCACGGGAATGACAGTCGTTGGGTTGGCTCTATTTTCGATCATCCACCGGTAATTGCAGTTATAAATCTTTCACGTCTTTCTTAATTTTTATCCGGCCTTCTCTTTTCATTGCTTCCTTATTGCCTTCCAGCCATGTTTGCATGGTCTCTTCGCGTTTGAGGGAAGCAAAGATTTTTTTGTATATATCTTTTTTTGCCTCAAAATCTTTTAGATCAATATTACTGGTATCTTTGAATTTAAAAATCACAAAAGAATTATTAATTCGGAACGGCTTGTCTGCATATGGTTTGCTCGCAGAAAGCGCGCTTATAGCTTCCGCAGCTTCCGGGCTGACTCCTACTTTCGGGATGCTGTTGCCCGGCCGAAACAGACCTGTTTCGTTAATTTTTAGTCCTTTATCTCTGGAGATTTTGTCAAGAGTATCTCCCTTCTTTAAACCTGCTAGAATCTCCGTTGCTTCTTTTTCGGCTATGGCTTGTCGTTCGCCTTCGATAAAATATTTTTCCACTTCATTTCTGATTTCCGCAAGCTTCGGCAAAGAAGAGGCTTTCTTGTCTACTACCCTTATAATATGATAGCTGTTATCGGTTTTAATAACTTTGCTGATTTCATTTTTCTGCAAAGTCACTAGTATTGTCGCCAGATCTTTGGCAGCAGCTAATTCCCGTGGAGTATTATTCACCGGGAAAAAGTCCAGTCTGCTAATTTTCAAATTGTTTTTCGCCGCATATGCCGCGAAATTATCTTCCTGGTAGATGGTATCATGTGCTTTTTTAGCTTCGCTTCCTGCAATCTGCATTCCCCGCGACTTCATTAATTCTTTAGCAATCGCAGCTCTGGCATCGGGGAAATGTAATTGTTTGCCGTCTTTTGCTTTGTATTTATCCATGTTGCGATTGTAATAATCGCGAAGATCAGAATCACTTATATTGGCTGGCGCATAATCAAGGCCTACAAAAGACAGATAATCAATCTTAAACTGTTCAGCGCTGCTAAACAGCTTGCTGTTGTTCTTGAGATAGTTTTCTAATTCGGCCTGGGTCGGGGTTATTTTATTCTTAATATCTTTTCCCGCGATCTGTACAAAATTGACATTAATCTTCTGGTTTTGTATAACATAGACATCAAGAATTTCTTTGTCGGAAACTTTAATGCCGTCACGAATCAGAGCTTCAATCTTGCCTGCCGTTAAATTTATTTTTTGCGAGTTTTCAAAATCTTCCGCTGATGTTTTATTGTATCGCAACAGCTGCTGATATTTCCGCTTATCAAAAACACCGTCCGTCTGCAAGGCAGGCAAAGACATGATCATTTCCATCAATTCCCCGTCAGAGACTTGAACCTTTAAATCGGCGGCCTTGGCAATGATAATCTGCCGGCTCAGCAAACTATCGTAGGCCATTTTCTTGAGCCCCATTTCTTTGAGCGCTTCGGGTGTCAGTTTAGATCCATAACGAAGCCTGGCCACATCCATCATTTTTCCGTATTCGTCGTGGAACTCTCCTTCGGTGATTACTTTTCCATCCACTACGGCAATGGCTTGAGTAGATCGACTATCCCTGTTAGAGCCGAAGTAGAGTACAAAAACAAAAATGATTATTCCCAATATTACAGACATCAGCCAACTGCGCGCATGGCGGCGTAAAAAACTAAGCATAAAATCACCTCAACCGTAAAAAAACTGTCTTCTGACAATAAAACTTTTGTTTTACTATTACAGTCATTTACAAAATGCAAATACAATTTAAAAAGGCGTTGATTAGGGTAAGGAAATACGGTATAGGGAAAAACCCCGTGAAGGAGTCATTATTTTAAAGCTTTAGAAATACAGGAGGAAAGATGCTGTTCGATTATATTTTGGGGAAATTTTCCAATGATCTGGCTATAGACCTTGGCACGGCTAATACTCTGGTTTATGTCAAAGGTAAGGGTATTGTCTTAAATGAGCCGTCGGTTGTAGCTGTACATAAAGATGCCCGGGGGATGAAGAAAGTCCTTGCTGTGGGCAATGAAGCGAAAAAGATGCTGGGTCGTACTCCGGGCAATATTGTGGCCATTCGTCCGATGAGGGATGGAGTTATTGCCGATTTCGACATTACTGAAGCAATGCTGAAGCATTTTATCTTATGTGTGCATAACCGTAAATCTCTGGTTCGCCCCCGTATTATTGTTTCTGTTCCCTCGGGAATCACGCAGGTGGAAAGGCGGGCTGTGCGCGAAACGGTGGAATCAGCCGGAGCCCGAGAAATATATCTTATCGAAGAGCCGATGGCTGCAGCCATCGGAGCCGGACTGCCTATTGCCGAACCGACGAGTTCAATGGTTGTTGATATCGGTGGCGGTACTACGGAAGTTGCGGTAATTTCACTTGCCGGCATTGTTTATTCAAAGTCTGTCCGGGTAGCTGGCGATAAAATTGATGAAGAGATTGTCCAATATATGAAGCGTAAATACAGCCTGCTTATTGGAGAAAGAACTGCGGAAATCATTAAAATCCAGATTGGCTGTGCTTATCCCATGGAAAACATGAAAACAATAGATGTTAAAGGACGGGATTTGATTTCCGGAATTCCCAAAACTATTGAAACCAGCTCCGAAGAAATAATGGGTGCCATTACCGAACCTGTTACGCTTATTGTCGATGCTATCAAAGATGCGCTGGAAAATGCCCCTCCGGAGCTTGCCGGTGATATTGTTGACCGCGGTATTGTTCTGACCGGCGGCGGAGCGCTGTTGCAAAATATAGATGTTCTCATCAGAGAAGAAACAGGATTGCCCATAACGATTGCCGATGATCCTCTTAGTGCCGTCGCCCGTGGTGCCGGCATGGCTTTGGATCAGCTGGACGTGCTCAGAGAGGTTACTATTCAGGTCTAGGCCGCTGTTAAACAATAACTATAACATTGTGCCATCGTGACCGGCATAAGGGAGACGTAACGAAACGGTCTTGCCACCCGCAGGGGTGGTTAAAAATGTGATGGTTATTTCGTAACGGCCCCTAAGTTTGTTGCGGCATCATCATTCATGGCTTTGCCTGGATAATTAGCTGTTCGGCTATTGCCGGGAGACGGTAAAATGGAACAGAGCTATGGTAAGCGGCAAATTCAACACGGATTAATGAATTGCTGTTTATTCTCTGTCATTACGCAGGATAGAGCTTGAACCGGCGCGGCCATTATTGTTCTCACGGGTAAAAAATGTTTTCCTTCAGGAATTATAAAACTATTATTTTTGTCGTTATTCTTCTGGCTACAGTTCTGGTTGTTCTTTCCTACAATTTAAGGCAGAGATCCCCTGCCGGTTTAACAACAAAGATTGTTTTAGAAGCGGCGGCGCCTGTTCAAAATTTTTTGGATGCCTGCGTTAAAAGTATAAGTGATCCCTGGTACCGCTATCTTTTCCTGGTGGGCATAGAAGAAGAAAATAGAAATCTAAAAAAGAAAATAAATGATATGAAATCGCAATTGAATTCATATCAAGAGGGTTATCTCGAGGCGCAAAGGCTACGGTCGCTTCTCGCGCTCCAGGATGACAATGATTTTGATTTTGTAACTGCCCGCGTTATCGGTCGTGCACAGGTTGCCCTTTCCCAAACAATATTAATCAATAAAGGTTCTGCTGACGGGCTTAACGCCGGTCAGCCTGTAATGGCGGCTCAGGGATTGGTCGGCAGGGTTATTGATGCTTCCTGGCATTCAGCCAAGGTACTTCCTCTTATCGATCAAAACAGTAATATCGACGCCATTGTGCAGAGGAGCCGCATACAGGGAATAATTCGCGGTGCCGGCTCCCGTGGTTGTGTATTAAAATATATCTCCAAAACTCAGGATGTAAGAGAAGGAGATATCATCGTTTCTTCGGGAATAGGTGGAGTGTTTCCAAAGGGTATGATGATTGGTCAAGTAAACCATGTTGATCGACAGGAAGCAGGACTTTTCTTAAGAATTTATGTTACTCCGTCTACTGATTTTTCCAAGTTGGAAGAGGTGTCGGTAGTGGCTTCCACTGAAGATAAAAACGAAGGTAAAAAGTAATGATTTACTATTTGCTATTGCCTTTTCTTTCCATACTGTTAATTGTTCTGCAAAATACTATTACAGACGTAATATTTTCGGGCCGGTTGATGCTGGAAATATCGATCATCTTATTAGTCTATGCCGGATTTCGCTTTAATTTAATCAAAGGTACGATATCGGCACTGGTTTTGGGTTTTGTATTTGATTGTATCTCCGGTTCGGTCTTCGGATTATTTACTTTTATCTATTTTCTTGTTTTTCTTTTTTCCTTTGCCGTCTCCACTCGATTGATTACCGAAAAAATGCCTTTTATTGCTATGTTTACTTTTATTTGCGCCTTATTTGAAGAATTCGCAGTCGCTTCGTTTTATACATTAGCCTTTGGTTATGATATGTTACATAATATACCGGTTACTTTTTTGCCGCAGGCGCTTATTGTCGGCCTGCTTGCTCCGGTGTTTTTTTATCTGATGCGCAGAGTAGAGGTTTTTTTCTATGGCAAACCAGCACAATCTGCTGAATGGACCGGAACCGGCAGAATTTCGGCAGAAACTTAAAATAATCCTTGTGATAATTCTGGTTGCCTTTTCTATTCTTTTAGTAAGGCTCTGGTATTTGCAGGTTATCAAGGGTGATGAATTGAAGCAAAGATCGGAAAATAATTCTATCCGTTTCCGGAAAATAATGCCTTTGCGCGGTCTGGTAATGGATCGCAACAGGCATGTAATAGTGGATAATCGCCCTTCTTTTGATGTCCTGTACATGCCGAGCCGTGGAAAATATCCCGATCGGTTAGTTGAAAAAATCAAAGAACTTTATTCGCGTCGATCACTGGAGTTTTCTTACGATCAGCCTTTTCCCCGGCAGATGAAACCCTATCTGCCCGTGCGTCTGGAGAAGAACGTGAGTATGGAGAAAATTGCTCTTATCGAAACCAATTCACTGGATTTGCCCGGTATCTATGTTGACGTTTCTCCCGTCCGCTTGTATCTGGAAGGTGAAACCATCGCTCCCATTATCGGTTACACCGGCGAAATCAGCAAGGAAGAATTGGAAAGCGGTGATGAATATGCTTCCGGTGATGTCATCGGAAAGCATGGAGTAGAAAAGTATCTGGATCCTTACATCCGGGGCAGTCGGGGAGCGGAATTGGTTGAGGTTAATGCTTACGGCAAAGAGATTAAAAACTTAGGACGAATTGACCCGGTTTCCGGTTATAATGTTGTATTGAATGTCGATGCCTCTTTGCAGAAAACAGCCTGGGAAGCATTTGAAGGCAAATCAGGTGCGGCCGTTGCTTTGGATCCTCGTAACGGCGCTGTGCTCGCTATGGTAAGCTCGCCTTCCTTTGATCCCAATTTGTTTAACAGTGGGGTTTCCGGCGAGCAGTGGAGCAAGATTGCCAATAATCCCCTGACTCCTCTGACCAACAGAGCGATTACCGGGCAATATCCTCCGGGGTCAACGTACAAGCTGATAGTTGCCGCCGCAGCCCTGGAGGAGGGGATAATCACGCCGGAGACGAAATTTGTTTGTGACGGAACTTATCAATTCGGTAACAGGACATTTCGTTGCTGGCAAAAAAAAGGTCATGGAACTGTCAACCTCCATAAGGCAATCGTTGAATCGTGTGATGTCTATTTTTACAATGTCGGCAGGATGCTGGGAGTAGATAAGATAGCGCATTATGCCAAGCTCTTTGGCCTCGGCGGGATAACAGGCATTGATCTGCCCAACGAAAAAAGCGGATTGATTCCGACAAAACAATGGAAACTGGCCAAAAGGCGAGAAGCCTGGCAGCCGGGCGAAACCATATCAATATCAATCGGCCAGGGATTTGATCTGGTAACGCCGCTGCAGCTGGTTTCCGCCTTTAGTGCTTTTGCCAATGGAGGAATCCTTTGGCAGCCGCAGCTGGTAAAGAGTATTGAGACGGTTGAAGGCAAGGTTCATAAGGGATTTTTACCGGAGAAGAAGGGCGATTTGCCGCTCAAAAAAGAAACAATTGATTTACTCAGTCGGGCTTTGTGGGGAGTTGTTAACGAACCAACAGGCACCGGTAAGGCTGCCCGCCGGCCCAATGCCGATGTTTGCGGCAAAACGGGAACTTCCCAGGTTGTGGGTCTGCCGGAAAATGATAAGTCCCGCCGGATGAAGAAAATAGGTGTATTGCAAAGGGATCACGCCTTATTTGTCTGCTATGCGCCGCTCAAAAATCCGGAAATAGCGGTAGCCGTAGTCGTGGAAAATGCGGGTCACGGTGGTGCCGTTGCCGCTCCGGTTGCCCGCAAAATTCTGGATGCTTATTTTGAAGGAAAGAAAAAAACAAATCAGACGCAAGTTGCCATGCCGGACCAGCCTGCAGAAAGTGTTCATCAATGATCGCAACGCCGGTTGCCGGCAATTAAAATGTTTTCAGGTGAGTTATGCTTTTTTTTAAATTTGATCGCCGGATTTTTCAATACTTTGACTGGACGCTTTTGGCACTGGTTCTCGGCATCTGTGCAATTGGTGTAATGAATATCTACTCTGCCGTCTTCAGTCTGCACGATAAGCAGATACCCCTTTATTTCAAACAGATCCAATGGGTCTTGATTGGTTCATCTTTCATGATGACGGTTTTTTTGATTGATTACCGTGTAATCAATGAAGGCGCTTATATCATCTACGGCATTTCCGTTGCTCTTCTGGTGGCCGTTGCTCTTTTTGGTTATACGGCTAATGGTTCACAGCGCTGGATTGCTTTTGGCAGTTTTACCTTTCAACCTTCAGAATTAATGAAGCTGACAATAATTTTGGCATTAGCGCGTTATTTTGATGATCATAAATCCAACGAATCTTACACTTTAAAAGAACTTGTCATTCCTTTTTTGATGGTTCTGGGGCCTTTTCTGTTGATCTTAAAGCAGCCTGACTTAGGTACGGCGTTAATTATCATGGTTATTTTTGCATCTATGGTTTTTTTTATCGGCGTGAACTGGAAATCAGTTGCGATTGTTTTTGCCGGAGGTTTAATGTTGATGCCTTTGGGGTGGCACTTTCTGAAAGATTACCAGAGAAATCGATTAATTACTTTTCTTAATCCCGAAAACGATCCCTTAGGCACAGGCTATCATATCATTCAGTCAATGATTGCTGTGGGGTCGGGAGGTGTTCTGGGTAAAGGATTCTTAAAAGGCTCTCAGACGCAGCTGAAGTTCTTGCCGGAACAGCAGACAGATTTTGTTTTCTCCGTGTTTGCCGAAGAATGGGGCTTTATCGGAGCATTGTTTGTGTTTATCCTTTTTATGTCGTTGATCTTCTGGGGGTTGAAAATTGCCTTGCATTCCAGAGATTTATTAGGCACATTAATAGCGTTTGGAATAACTGCATTGATCTCCTGGGAAGTTTTCATTAATGTCGGAATGGTTTTGGGAATACTGCCGGTCGTTGGCATTCCATTGCCCTTTTTAAGTTATGGCGGTTCCGCGATGATTGTTTTATTGACAGCGATTGGATTGTTAATGAATGTGAGTGTCCGCCGATTAATTTTACAAAGATAAAAACATTTATCAAGTCTCAAGGAGAAGCATATGTGGGAGAAAAAAAAAGATGTTGAAGAAGTGAGAGCTTTTTTGGGCAAAGGGGCCGAGTTTATCGGTAAGCTTATTTTTAACGGTGCTGTCCGGATTGACGGCGATTTTCAGGGTGAAGTTTATGGACAGGGTTCACTGGTTGTTGGTGAAGGAGCACTGGTGAAAGCTAATATTGCCGTCAATAGTGTTTACATTGGTGGTGATGTTCAGGGAAATATTGATGTTAAGGATAAAATTAACATCCACTCCACCGGCAAGTTTTACGGCGATGTCCGAACCCCTATATTTATTATGGAGGAGGGTGCTTTCTTCGAGGGAAGATCACATATGACGGTAGCAAAAGGGGAAAAAATTGCTGTTGCCGAAGCAGTATGATTTAATTGTTTTCCATTAACTTGCAACATGCCGTTAATATTGGTTATGTTGACGCTTTAAAATAATTAGACTGCCGGTCAGAAAAAAGCTTGACAAGAAAAAAAGGTTATGGTTAATAACGCGCGGTTTCGGTTTTTGAAAGACTAGATTCACCATTTTCTGATGCTTTAAGTTGAAAACATGTTTTGATTGGCACAGTAAAAAATATATTTCTTAAAGAGGATCAAAATTAACGAGTACACAAAATGATGTGAGGTAAACCGTGGTTACCGTTATCCCCGATTATACGATTTTCATTCAGATGATAACTTTTTTAGCTTTAGTTTTCATTCTCAATATCCTGCTTTATAAACCCCTCCTTTCCATAATTGAACGCCGCAAGAAACAACTCGATGAGTTGGAGAGCGAAATCAAACTTTTTAATAAATCTGTAGATAAAAGAGCCGCTGAGTATGAGGAAAAACTTAAACTGGCCAAAACAAACGCTTCTGAGTTGAAAAAGGAAATCATACAAGAGGGAGCGGAACAAGCCAAAAAGATTATCGATGCTGTGCGCAATGAAATTCCGCTAATGATGCAGGAATTTCAACAAAAAATGGATAAAGAAATCCAGACTGCTCGCCAAACCCTGGACAGTCAATCCCGGAAGTTATCTTTAGAGATTGCGCAGAAGGTGATGGGGAGGTCTGTTCAATGAAAAAATTCTGTAAAACAGCAAGCCTACAGTTATTGTTTTTAGCCATGTTTATGCTTTCGGCTTCGATTGCTTATGCTTCCGGCGGGGGAGAAGGCGGCCACGATTCGCAAAAATGGACTGATTTTTTCTGGAAGACGTTTGATTTTGTAGTGCTCGTCGGTTTTCTCTACTGGCTGCTGGCGGCAAAAATAAAAGAATTCTTTGTCGGGCGGCGTCGGGATATTAAAGATTCTCTGGAGAAAGCAGCTCGGCAGAAAAACGAAGCAGAAGCAAAATTCAGAGAGTATTCGGAAAAAATAGATAAAGCTTCGGCAGAGATCGACGGTATCTTTGAGTTGATTAAGGCTCAGGGTGTTGAAGAGAAGCAAAAGATCATTGCCGACGCCGAAAAAGTTGCCCGTAAGATTAAAGAAGATTCGCAGCTGCGGACTGAGCAGGAATTAAAGAAAGCATCTGACCAATTGCGTGCGGAAGCAGTAAAACTTTCCATCCAGATGGCGGAAGATATTTTAAGAAGAAACGTTACGGTGCAGGATCACGAGACGTTAGTCAGGGAATACATGGAAAAGGCGGTGAACAAAAATTGATCAGCAATATTTCCAAACGTTATGCGCGCGCTTTTTTTGATGTTGCGGCAGGGGAAAATAAGCTCGAAAGTTATTATAATGAACTGGCGCAATTTTCTTCCCTTATTAATCAAGATCAAAAATTGCGGGAATTTTTAGCCAATCCCGTTTTTGAACAGACTATCAAGAAAAACGTTGTGGAAAAGCTTATCGGCAAGCTTCAGCTTTCGGCTATGACGATCAACTTTCTGAAGTTGCTGGTCGATAAAAAAAGAATTGAAGTGTTGCCGGATATTACAATATGCTACAGGCAAATGATGGATGAAACGCTGAAAAAAGTTAGCGTCAGTTTAAAGACAGCTTTTCCTCTATCTGACGAGATGCAAGCTTATATCAGCTCCAGTCTGGAAAAATTAACTGGTCGGCAGGTGGAAATGACTGTGGAAAAAGACCCCGCCCTTTTAGGAGGAATAGTTATCGGGGTTGGCGATACACTTTACGACGGCAGCATCAAAAATCAATTGAACAACATGAGGAATCTCTTAGGGGAGGCAAGATAAGGCATGGAAACAATCAAGGCGGAAGAAATCAGTCAAATTATTTCTGAGCAAATTAAAAGCTATGAAAAAAAGCTGGATATAAGCGAGACCGGAA
>CAYXZW010000017.1:0-57859 GCA_964469905.1 uncultured Smithella sp. | reverse complement strand
TTAATTTATCACCGCGAAGGTCTGGATGCCAAGATAGTTGACCTGCTCAATATCTGGACCGGTCAGCCCAGACTTGATGCCTGGGAAGACGTTGTTAATAGATTTAATAATCCTCCGCATGCTGTCTGCATCGGAATTGTCGGTAAATACGTAAACCTGACCGATTCGTATAAGAGTCTCAATGAAGCTCTTGTGCATGGCGGTATCAGTAATGATTGCCGGGTAAAATTAAAATTTATTGATTCGGAAAAGCTGGAAACAGAAGGTTTAGACAGCCAGCTCGCTGATGTGGATGGCATTCTCGTTCCGGGAGGTTTTGGTATTCGGGGCATTGAGGGTATGATCATGGCGGCGCAATACGCGCGGGAAAAGAAGATTCCCTACTTTGGAATTTGTCTGGGAATGCAGATGGCTGTCGTGGAATATGCCCGCAATATCTGTGGTTTGACCTCGGCCAACAGTTCCGAGTTTGATTTTCAGACGCCTCATCCGGTAATCGATTTGCTTCCCGAACAGCGGAATATCCAGGATAAGGGCGCTTCGATGCGGTTGGGCGCCTGGCCCTGTTTAATAACGCAGGATTCATTTGCCTTTGCCGCCTACGGTCAAGAAGAAATCTCTGAGAGGCACCGGCATCGTTACGAATTTAATAACGAATATAAACAGAAATTGACTGACAAAGGATTGCAGATAACCGGAGTCTCACCGGACGGCCGTCTGGCCGAAATTGTGGAAATAAAAGATCATCCCTGGTTTTTAGGCTGCCAGTTTCATCCGGAATTTAAATCCCAGCCGACAAATCCTCATCCACTTTTCAGTAAATTTATCGAAGCGGCTTTAAAATCTGCTCAATGCGGGGTCAAACGCTGATTAATTCAGGCAAGATAAGGAACCAGATGATTGAACAAATATTTTCCGATATTTTCCGGATGGAGATTCCTCTTCCGGGTAATCCCCTCAAAGCAGTTAATTCCTATGTCATTAAAGGAGATCAACGTTTTTTAATTATCGATACGGGCATGAACATGAATGCCTGCCGGGAAGCAATGGCCGCAGGTCTTGCAGAGCTGGCTGTCGATTTAGATAAAACAGATTTTTTTATTACCCATCTTCATGCCGACCATCTGGGACTGGTGTCCGAATTGGTTCGTCCTGCGGCAAAGGTATACTTTAATTATCCGGATGCGGAGATAATGAATGATTTTCAGCACTGGGATGATGTGAAGGCAACGGCGCTGAATAATGGATTCTCCGTCGCGGAAGTGGAATCAGCCCTGCAAAAACATCCCGGGCGCAAATATTTCAAACCCGCTGTGCTGAATTATGCTCTATTAAAAGAAGGAGATCATGTCTCGATTGGCCGTTATGATTTCCAGTGTGTTGAAACTCCCGGCCATACCCCGGGCCACCTTTGCCTCTATGAAGCCGAAGAAAAGATATTTTTTTCCGGAGATCATATTTTGGAAGATATTACGCCCAATATTTCCATGTGGGCGGACATTGGCAATCCTCTCTCGGACTATCTGAATAGTCTGGACAAGATTAATGATTTTGATATCCGGCATGTCTTTCCCGGTCACCGCCGGATATTTACCGATCACCGCAAACGTATTGCCGAACTGAAAAAGCATCATCAGATAAGGGCGGAAGAAGTCCTTGCTATTTTAAAAAAAGACTGCCGGAATGCTTATCAGGTAGCCTCTCAGATGACCTGGGATATTGATTGTAAGACGTGGGATGATTTTCCTGCTCCGCAGAAATGGTTTGCCTCCGGCGAAGCACTTTCCCATCTCCAGTATCTTCTGCTGGATAATAAAATCACCAGGGAAATGGTAAAAGGGAAGGCATATTACTCAACGGTTTGATTATTGATAAATTCAGTTGTTAAGTAATCAGACTCTACAGGGAGATTGCATGTCCGGCATACGAACCTTGCTTGCGCGGTTACATTCAGCGGTTACTTCCCAAAACGAACGAGCGGAATACCCTCCGACATTTTCCAAAGAATTAAATTACCAGTGTGGCCGTGTTCTCTTTTTCGCATCCCTCATTACAACCGTTGCCTGGCTTCCTTATCTTTTCATCGACAGTCAGCTTCATCCGGAGGAGCCGCTGTTGCCGTTGCTCCGGATTGGCCTGTCCATAGTCAGTGGTGTAATCTTTATCCTTTATATCAGCAGAAGATTTCCCGAGCGCAACCTGCTGTTTCTGAATATCATCGGCGCCTATCTCGCGATTGCCTGCGGACTGATAACCGCATTGACTAAAGCCGACCCGGTTTATATTGGCGGAAATATGTTTGTGTTGACGCTTCTTGCCGTCGTTCCCGTTCACCGGCGTTCGGCCCTTACGATCTTAATGGTGTCAGTGGTTGTATTTTTCAGTGTTGGTTATTACAAGGGAATGTCGTTTGATACACCAAGTGCCCGCTACAGCCTCAACGATTTGCTGACTACAATCGTTGTGGCGATATTATTTATTTATATCCTTGATCATACACGGTACATGAGTTGGGCAAAATCAAAACAGATCGAAAAACAGCGGGAAGAATTAAAATCGGATAAAGAAAAAATCGATAAGCTGCTGCTGAATATTTTGCCCGAGCCTGTTGCCCGGGAGTTAAAAGATCAGGGATATGTCAAACCTGTGCTGTATAATGCCGTGACCATTGTTTTTACAGATTTTGTGGGCTTTACCAAAATCGCCGAAACACTCACACCTGATCAACTGGTGAAGGAGCTCGATGAGGCCTTTTCGCAGTTTGACCGTATGATGGATAAATACGGTCTGGAAAAACTAAAGACCATCGGTGACGCTTATATGTTCGCGGGAGGAGTCCCGGTTGTTAACCATACCCATGAAATTGACGCGGTCCTGGGTGCACTGGAAATTCAATCATTGATCGGAAAGATAAACGCTGAGAAGAAAAGTGCGGATCGACCGATCTTTGAAATCCGGATTGGTATTAATACCGGACCGCTTATGGCTGGAGTTGTCGGCGAAAAGAAGTTTGTCTATGATGTCTGGGGCGATTCGGTCAACCTGGCGAGCCGGATGGAATCTTCGGGTGAAAAGGGGCAGGTTAATATTTCCGAATCGACTTATCAGCGGATTAAGGATTTCTTCGAGACGGAACATCGTGGTCAAATCATGGCAAAAAACAAAGGGGCAGTGAATATGTATTTTGTCAAACGGATATTACCTGCGCTCTCCCTTGATCCAGATGGTCTGCAGCCTAACGACCGTTTCCGTGAAATGTACCATTCCTTACGGGAAAAGCGCGGGGAATTATGAGAGATCATCATCTGTTATTATTTCCCTGCCGAAGAGCCTGAGCTTTGACTCGTCTCGGCCTTCGGGGAATAAAAACGTGAACTAAGAAAACAAACATTGTCCGGACAGGTCATTAAAAAAGGAGGAGATGCATTGTGAAAGGGAAAGAACGTATTATTACCGCTCTGAGTGTTGCACAACCCGACCGCGTTCCTTTGTATATCCACGGGATTAACGAGGCGCCGATCATTGGCATCGGGAAACACATTACCGATGGCCTGCCGGAGTCAAAGCAGTTCTATGAAATGAACGATTCCGAGAAAATGAAGCTGCTGGATACCCTCTTTCTCATTCATGAGGCGTTTGGCATAGACGGGTTTACCTCTTTTGAGATTGGTCACGAAACCGAAATCAGTGCGAAAGAAGTTAAGGATGACTGGGGCGTTGTCTACAGGCGGAATCCGCATGGCCTGCCGGTTCCCATCGGTCATCCCTTGAAAGATGCCAGCGAGCTTAATAAATTCCCCATACCGGAACCGCAGCGCGGCCATCTCCTTTTGCTTGATCTCGCTCGGGAAAGGTTTAAGGGAGACATTGCGCTTTTCTGGCTGATGCGCGGAGTATTTGTTCACAGCTGGAGATTGACCGGAATGGAAAACTACATGCTGAAACTATACCAGGATCCCGAGTTTATTCATCATATTGCGGCTATGGTGACACAATACAACTTGAAACAACTCGATATGCTGGCCTCTGCCGGCATTGACGTCCTGGTTGTTGAAGATGACATCGCCGCAACGAACAACCTCTTGATATCACCGAAGCATTTTATCGAGTTTGTCAATCCGTACAACAAAAAACTTGTTGATCGTGCACATGAGCTTGGCCTTAAGGTTGTCCGCCACAGCGACGGCAATCTCTGGTCGATTATGGATATACTTATCGAAACCGGATATGACGGAATAAATCCCCTGGAACCACAGGCGGGAATGGATCTGAAAAAAGTCAAGGAAGCCTATGGAGATAAAATCTGTCTGCTGGGCAATATCGACTGCAAAGAGCTTTTGCCGGCCGGTACGCCTGGCCAGGTTGAGGCCGCTGTGAAGGACGCTATTGAGGTTGCAGCCAAAGGGGGCGGCTACATCCTCTGTGATTCCAACTCTCTGCATCCGGCAGTAAATCCCGAAAACTGCATTGCAATGTTTGAGGCTACGAAAAAATATGGACTCTATAAATAACTCTTCAGTTTCTCCCGGACGTGCTTTGATATCATCTCCCTACTGGATATTTACCCTGTTGTTTCTGCTCTACATGTTTGATTATATGGACAGGCTGGTTATAGTCTCTCTTTTTCCTTTTCTGAAAATGGAATGGGGCATTACCGACACGCAGTGCGGTTTGCTTGTTTCCGCAGTATACTGGTCGATTCTTATCTTTACGCTGCCGGTATCCATTCTTATCGACAGGTGGAGCAGGATTAAGACGATTGGTTTGATGGCCTTTTTATGGAGTGTTGCCACTCTGGCCTGTGCTTTTACGAAGAACTTCGGGCAGCTTTTCGCGGCCAGGACAGCCATTGGTCTCGGCGAAGCGGGTTATGCTCCCGGCGGAACCGCCATGATATCGACATTGTTTCCGAAAGAGAAAAGAGCGAAGGTTCTGGGCATCTGGAATGCCTCTATCCCTCTGGGCAGCGCACTGGGCATTGCCCTGGGCGGAATCATCGCCGATCATTACGGCTGGCGGCATGCCTTCGGTCTGGTGGCCCTGCCCGGAATTATTCTGGCCCTGCTGTTTTTCTATGTAAAGGATTATGAGACTGTTGCCCTGGTCAGAGTTTCCGCAAGCTCAGATAACAAGACTGACGAGCGAATGCGCTGGAATGAAATCGCCAGACATTTGTTGGTGAACAAAACATTATTATTCAACAATCTTGCGTTTGCGGCCAATACTTTTGTTACCACGGCCATGCTGACCTGGCTTCCCAGTTATTTTCAAAGATTGGAAGGTATATCCATGAGTTCTGCTGCAACAAAAGGGGGCGTGGTAATGCTCCTGGCCATAGTAGGGGCTCCTTTAGGTGGATTCCTCGCGGACAAATGGATGAAAAGCAGAAACAATGCGAGACTTCTTTTTCCCTCGATATCATCAGGTGTAACGGCAATTCTGCTTTTTATCGCTTTTGCTTTTTTGCGCGGCAATATTCAATACGCAGTTCTGCTGGCGGCGGGTATTGCGGCTGTGGCTTTCGTTCCTGCTTCTGTCGCCGTGACCCAGGATGTTGTGCATCCGGGCATCAGGGCTGTATCGTTAAGCTTGTGCGTTATCATCCAGCATATCCTGGGGAGCACACTGGGGCCTCCTGTTATCGGCGCTCTTTCCGACAGCTTCGGTCTGGAAAAAGCAATGGTCTTCATTCCTTTTTTTGCATTGCTGGCCGGCATTCTCTATTTTATCGGTTCCTTTTTCTATAATTCCGATGCGCGGCCTTTTGCCGAGCTGGAAAGCAGAAAAGCTGATTGATTTGCTTTTTATAACGGCTCCTGAGCAGGAAAGGACAAAGAACTTAAGAAAACTTCCTGAAATCCAGGCCGGGCGGCAAGGTCCAGAACTATTGTTTTTCTGGCCAACTCCCTGGCCTTGTCGCGAAGCTCCGGGTTAAAAAGGACAAGAACCGCCCCGGCTCCGGCGCTATTGCCAGTCACGGTAATGCACTCCTCCGGCAGATCAGGGAACATTCCGATAGTCAAGGCAGCCTTTTTGTCCATAAAGTTGCCGAAAGCACCAGCCACCTGAATCTGTTGGGGAACAGTTAAACCGGCGCAGGTGCAAAGCATTTTCATCCCCGCAGACAGAGCCCCTTTGGCCAGCTGGACGGAACGAATATCCTTTTGAGTCAGGGTAATGGCCTGTCCGGTTTGTGATTTATCAGCGGCAACCAGTGTGAATTCCATTACGCCGGTTTGATCATAGCTAACGAGAGGTGAACCGGAATTGCTGTTGAGGCGGCCATTGCCGGATAAGAATCCGGCGCGGTAAAGCTCGGCCAGCGCACTGACAACTCCTGATCCGCAGATTCCAGCGGGCAGACAGAATCCCTCAGAATTGTTAATGACCGAGCAGGTGACGCTGCCGCTCCGGCGATCTATTTTTACGGCGTCGATTGCTCCCGAAACTGCCTGCATTCCGTGCCTGATCGTTGCCCCTTCAAAAGCAGGGCCGGTGGCGCAGGATGCGGCCAGCAGACCGTTTTTGCTTTGGAGCATGGCCTCGCCATTTGTGCCGATATCCACCAGCATTGTTCCGCAAGCGGCCTGATCCATTCCTGTTGCCAGGGCTGCCGCGATAATGTCCGAACCGAGAAAGCCGGAAATGAGCGGCAGGGTGAAGATATCGGCAGAGGGATTGAAGTGCAATCCGACTGCTCGTGCCGGAAATGTTTTTTCTTCGACAAAGACTGGGGTGTAAGGAAAAAAGCCCATAGATGAAGGATTAACACCTGCAAAAAGATGAATCATTATGCTGTTGCCCACGACAACGGCTGAGTTTATCTGCGTGGGATTAATATGAACTGACCGGCAGATGGCTGCTATGCTCCAGTCGATTGCTCGAACAGCCAGCTTTTGCAGACGGATTAAATTTCCCGGTTTTTCTGCGGCAAAACTGATCCGGCTGATCACATCGTCACCGAACATCGCCTGCGGGTTCTTCAGAGCGATAGAACCGGCCACCTTCCCGGCAACAAGATCGCACAGGTAGACGGCGATGGTGGTTGTTCCGAGATCAACAGCCAGACCGTAGCGTCCGGCACTGCCTGCTCGCGGCCCAGCACAAAAAGAAATCGGCTCCGGAATTATCACCGGGCCCTTCGGAACGACTTCCGGGCTAAGGAGGGAACTTGCCGGAATTTCGACAGACAGGTCGCACAATAACGCAACCCGGCAAGCCGGACGGCAGCCTGCTTTCCGATCTCCCTCGTCCCTAATGCCGGCTTCGTCATCCGCGGAAGAAATTATCTTCTGTGAAAAATCGGATATCCGGACTAGGCATTTTCCGCACAGCCCCTTGCCTCCGCATTCGGATCGCAGAAGAATTCCCTTGTCGGTCAATGCTTCCAGAAGGCTCTGCCCTTTTTGTGCAGTAAAAATATCGCCGTCCGGCAATACTCTAATCCGGCATTTATCTGTGTTTGATTTTTTCATCTTTTCCTTGTTGTCTCACGTCGTGCAAATAATAATCATTGCCTGGCAATGCCGCTACCGGCCAAAAGAGCCACAGAGCAATGGTCAGCAGGGGCCGGGTTGTTTCGTTGCTGTTCCCGGCTGTGCCGCAATCCGGTAGGCACAGTTATCTATCCGGCAGTTATTACATTTACAGGTGCCGGCTTCCGGTGGCGAAGAAGTCCACATTACCCAGAAGGATAAAGACTTTAAAGGAAAAAGCATGCCGCTGGTCTTCATCTGCACGCCGCTGGTTTCACTGTTCACGGATTCCAATAGAAACTTCTGCGCCTTGAGCGGAATATTGTCATAACCGGGACCGAATCGGCAACCGGCAAAAAGGGACTCCTTAGCGGCCTGTTCTTCAAGATAGGAGTGAGCTTTATCGGACAGAGCTTCCAGAAGCGCAACACCGGCGGCATCCAGAAAAAGAGCATCCAGGTACTTTCCTTCGGCCAGAAGCTTTGCGGTTTCTTTTTCCAATTCCGGCCCTATTGTGCAGACGGTTGCTACTATAAAAACTGTAGCGGCATCCAGCCTTTCGGGAGAAAGATACAAAATGACGCTTTTATGCGGATCAAGAGTATTAATATCCTGAATGGTGTATGCAAAAGCAGGCTGGATAAGAGAAGATGCGTATGCCAGAATTCTCTCGGCCAGCATCTTTCTTTCCCTGTCCGGTCGGTAGCGGATTCCGCCGGCATATCGGGCAACATTCTCCGCAGTCACTACCAGGTCATTAAAACAAAGTTTTACGACAGCACTCATGGATTCCCCGGTTACCTTTCCCGACGTAGTTTCCCGGTAAACTATATAGGACATCGGTTGCCGTGTGTCAATGGGAAGGAAATTATCCGCCTTGACACATATGCTTACTTTTGTTAGGCATCCAAGATACTTATTTGCATAATACCTTTTCATTTCGAGGTGCCATTATGGGTAAAGAAATTATTGAAAAACTGACTAAGGCCATAATCGACGGGAAAGAGAAAGACGCAGTCAGCTTATGCCGGGAGGCAGTGGAAAAAGGCCTGACGGCCAAGTCAGTTCTGGAGAATGGCCTTCTGCCAGGAATAAGACAAGTAGGGGAGCTGTTCAGCACCGGTAATTATTACCTGCCGGAATTGCTCATTTCCGGCATGGCCATGCAAGCGGCAGTGGCCGAACTGGGACCTCTGCTCAGTGCGTCGGGCGGGCAATCCAATGCCGGAAAATATCTTATCGGGACTGTTCAGGGCGATATTCATGACATAGGAAAAAACATTGTGATGATGCTGCTGAAAGGAAACGGCTGGGATGTTACCGATCTGGGAGTTGACGTTTCACCGGAAAAAATATGCACGGCGATAGCTGAGGGAAATTACGACGTCTTCGGCATGTCCGCCCTGCTGACAGTTACTCTGCCGGCGGCCGATGAAGCCGTGAAAGCGATCGTGAAAGCCGGCTTAAGGGATAGAATAAAAATAATGGTTGGGGGCGCGCCGGTAACACAGGACTTTGCCGATAAAATTGGTGCCGATGGCTACGCCAAAGACGCTTTTGAGGCCGTAAATAAAGCTTTCAGCCTTATTGGCCGGACACCATAAAAAAAGAGGATGATATGATTATCATAGGGGAAAAAATCAACTCTTCCCGCAAGCTGATTGCTGACGCCATTGTCTTCGGCGACAGGGAATATATTCAGAAGGAAGCGAAAGCCCAGGCTGAAGCCGGTGCGGACTATATTGATGTGAATGCGGCAGCATTTCTGGAGAAAGAAGCAGAATTTCTCCAGTGGATCATTGAAGCAGTGCAGGAAGTTACTGACCTTCCCTTGTGCCTTGACAGTCCCGATCCGGCAGTCATAAAAAAAGTTATTCCGCTTTTGAAAAAGCCCCCCATGATCAATTCCATCACTCTGGAGACATCACGGCTGGATAACATTCTGCCGCTTGTTCTGGATTACAAGGCTACAGTAATCGGCCTTTGCCAGACTAAAGACCAGATGGGAAAAACTGCTGCAGAAAAAATGGAAATAGCCGGCCGCCTGATAGAAAAAGTCACTTCCTGCGGCATTGACATAGACGCGCTCTATATCGATCCGCTGGTCTTTCCGGTAGGTGCGGATTCCAACTCTGTCCTTGCCACTCTGGACGCAATAGAAGAAATCATGAAGCAATATGATGGCGTGCACACCGTATGCGGCTTGACCAATGTATCCCACGGACTTCCCAACCGCAAGCTGGTTAATCGCACCTTCCTGGCCGAGGCTATAGCCCGCGGACTCGACGCGGCCATACTTGATCCCACGGACAAACAGCTCTTCAGCGTCATGAGAGCCGCCCTGATGCTGATGGGAAAGGATAAATATTGCATGCAATATATCAAGGATTTCCGGAATGGCTTGCTGGAGTAGTCATTTGTCTGCAGTGAATTGGAAGGTGGCAGAGTATTCGTCACTTGCGCAGATTGTACTTAATCATTTTCAACTGCAATCCCTTACGGCTTAAGCCCATTTGTTGAGCCGCTTTGGTAACGTTGCCGCCGGTTTCTTCCAGACACTTGATAATCATTTGCTTCTCTACATTTTCCACATGGCCCCGCATGAAATCTTTAAAAGGTTTTTTATCATCAGCCGGCTGCGCAGCAAGAGAGTTCTCCAGGGTGGCTTGCAAATCGGCGGGCAGCTCCTGGACAGTAACCAGATTGTTTTTGGCCAGCAGCATCATTCTTTCCATCAGATTTTCCAGTTCCCGGATGTTGCCCGGCCAGGAGTGGCCCAACAGCATTTCTTTAACTTCACCATCTATCGCGTTAGATAGTTCCAGCTTCTTATTAAATTTATCGGTGAAATAATCAACCAGCGGTATAATGTCATCTTTCCTTTCCCGTAAAGGTGGAACAACTATGGGAAAAACGTTGAGGCGGTAATACAAGTCTTCGCGGAAATTTCCGGACTGAACATCCTGTAATAAATTTCTATTAGTGGCGGCGATGATGCGCACATCGACCTTGATTGTCTTGAGGCCGCCGACGCGTTCGAATTCCTGCTCCTGAATGACGCGCAATAGCTTAACCTGCATGTCCCTAGGAATTTCCCCGACCTCGTCGAGAAACAGAGTTCCTTTGTGGGCGAGTTCAATCTTTCCGGGTTTGGTTATGGTCGCTCCGGTGAAAGCGCCTTTCTCATGGCCGAAGAGTTCGCTTTCCATCAGCGTCTCGGCGATAGCCGCGCAATTGATTTTGATGAGCGGATTATTTTTGCGGGGCGAGTTGTAATGGATAGCATCGGCCACCAGTTCTTTGCCGGTGCCGGTTTCTCCGGTAATGAGGATGGTGGTTGTGGTCGGCGCTACTCTTTTGATGGCGTCAAAAATTTCCAGCGAGCGTGCACTGGTGCCGATGATTCCGGCTCGCTCTATTTCTTCCGGTGGCAGGAACAGTTCATTTTTATTTAAAGTACTGGTTCTAATCGCTTTAGCAATAATGTTTTTCAGATCATCGAGTTCAAAAGGCTTGGTGATGTAATCCAGTGCGCCTTTCTTAAGAGCTTCGACGGCGGTGGCTACTGTACCATGCGCCGTAATCATGATTACCGGCACCTCCGGATATTGTTCGGTGATGCAATGAAGCAATCCCATTCCGTCGAGATTGGGCATTTTTAAATCGGTAACAACGACGTCCATCTTGCTTGATTTTAAAATCTGCAATGCTTCCCGGCCGTCGGCCGCCGCTGTGATGGCATATCCTTCTTTTTTAAGCATGGCCGCCAGAACGAGCCGCATATTTAATTCATCGTCAACTATCAGAACTTTGTTCATAGGCTATAACTATTACGGGTTTAATTTTAAATCAAGCTGGATAATGTAAAAGTTCAGCTTGCGGCATTAAGCCGGATGAAAAACACGCTTCCCTGTCCGGGAATTGATTTTACCCTGATCAGCCCGCCATTTTCTCTGATAATTTTCTGGCAAATAGCCAGGCCCAGGCCGGCGCCTCTTTCCTTAGTCGTGTAAAAGGGCTTGAATATATTTTTCATTGATTCTTTGCTGATGCCCTGCCCGGTGTCGCGGATCGTTATTCCGACGGCATTACCGGCGTCGGTTTCAATTCTGGATGTGCGAAAAGTCAGTGTTCCTCCGTCGGGCATTGATTCAATAGCGTTAAGAGCGATATTTAAAATAACCTGCATCAATTGCTCGCCATCAACTTCCGCCTCCGGCAAATTCTCACATAATTCCTGGACAAGATTTATTTTCCCGGCCAGTTCGTTGGCGGCGATGACGGAGGCAGCCCTGGAAATAAGAGTATTGACGTTTTGCGATTTAAGCTTGAGGGTGTAAGGGCGGGCATAATCAAGAAATTGACTGACGACGGCGTTGAGCCTGTTTGTTTCCTCAATGATGACATCAAGCAGCCTGTGATTTTCTTCTGAAACAGCTTCTGTTTTCAGATACTGGGCGGCACCCTTGATCGAACCCAGCGGATTGCGGATTTCATGAGCAAAGACCGGCGCCATTTCGGCCAGCAGCAGTGATTTTTCCCTTTCCAGCTTTTCATCGAATTCATAGAGCGACGTAAAGACATTTTTACTTTCCGGATAAAAGAAGCTGAAGATTTTTTTCAAAATTATCTTTATGGGGGAAAGCGATATTACGATTAAAAATGATGCCATGAGCACACTGGTGAAAGATGGCAACGGGCTGTTGCTGAAGAAGCCGGCAGCGAAATAGAAAAAAAACAGGCCGCAGACGGTGCTTATGAAAATGACCAGCGCGCGGGCAAAGAAGTCGTGCAGTTCGCGGATTTGCGGATAGGCCACAATAAGTAAAGTGAAGTAAAGCAGTGCTGATATAACGATCCCGGATATCGACGAGACGTCAAAACTGAAATAGTTGAGCAAATCGATGCTGCCGATAAATAACGCAATGGGGCAGGCAAAAAGCAAATAGCCCAGCCGTTTCTTCTCCACGCTGGGTGGTAACTTATTTACATAGCGCAGAAGTGCAATGAAGCATAATGCTAGAGCGGCAAACATATACGACATCACGAAAGGATTAAAACGAGGCCACCGGGAGACGGGCGTAAAAAGGGAAAGCGCGCCCAGCAAGCTCAGGGCAACAGAAAAGACAATCAATCCTCGCGTCACAATGGACTTGTTCTGGGTAAGCTTACGGAAAAACCAGAAAGAACAAGGAGAAATTGCCAGCATGCCCAGATATTCAATTTTTTTCCAGAAAGTGAACATGAATATATCCCGGAAAAAAACGCCGATCTGGAAAACAAAAATAGCAACACAAAGACCGATAAAAGATGCCTGCAATTTATCTTTCCGGCCGGTGATAATTAAAGAAATAGCAATAATAAAGGTTGTGGCGATCAGTGTAAATGTATCCATTGGCTCTTAATAACTTGCCGAAGCTAAAAAAGCCAACGAAAAAAATCCGCTAAGACAATGTGCTGCCGGGGCAGGGCACGTCGGCGCTGACTTTTGTTGTTGAGTAGATATGTTTCACAGCCAGGGCAATTGCCCCTCTGGTGCGAAGATCTCTACGCACCTGTGAATAGCATTACGCAAAAAATATGTTTTCCGGCAGGTTCCTCTTACTCTCTGCGTCAATATAATTATAGTGACATCAACAAGTTGTCTCTTTTTTAGCGGAAGTGTCCTTTTGGCATAGATGCTGCTGTTCCCGGGGCAGTTCCATTAGGCACAAATCATGATTGGCAGCCATTACCGCTACCGCAGGGAGGTTTTTCCATGGATGTAAATAAATGTGTAGCAGTTGTTTTTCCGGGACAGGGATCGCAGCGGCCGGGGATGGGAAAAGAATTTTATGAACAAATTCCCGTTTGCCGAGATACTTATCAGGAAGCTTCCGATACCTTAGGCTGGGACGTCGCGGCCATGTGTTTTGGGGAGGATGAAAGGATCAACCTTACCGAATATACCCAGCCCTGCATTTTAGCGACGGAAACAGCGATGTATCGCGGATTGGTGGAGCGTTTTAATTTCGCCCCGCAATATTTCGGCGGACATTCTTTAGGTGAGTTTACAGCTCTTGTAGCTGCGCAGGTTATGCCCTTTGCCCAATCGCTGACAATAGTGCAGGAACGCGGCAAGTTGATGCAGGAGGCAGTTCCGGTGGGAGTCGGGGGCATGGCGGCTGTTATCTCTGAAGGTCTTGATGCCCAAAAGCTCAGTGCAATATTAAAAGGCTTGCCCATCGATGTTGCTAATATCAATTCGGTCAACCAGGTTGTCATCAGCGGTGAGGCCGCGGCCATGCCTCAAGCGGAAAAAAGATTGTCCCAATCTCTGGGAGGGGAAAGGCCGTTTCGTTTTGTTCCTTTAAATGTCAGTGCACCCTTTCACAGCCGTTATATGAAGAACATCGAAGAATCATTTTCCTGTACATTAAAAGAAGTCGGCCGGGGATTAGTTCCCGGTCATGCTCCGCAAGTAACATCAAATTTCACCGGCGCCTTCCATTCGGATTCAGTGCCGGAAATAATTAAAAATTTAGTCAGCCAGCTCAGTAGCACAGTAAACTGGTGTGAGAATATGCAAGGTTTGGCTGCCCGTGCGACTGATGTTTATGAAATCGGGCCCGGTCGTCCCCTGCGCGAATTTTTTAAGACAATTAATATTGTCTGCCAGTCTATTACAGGGCTCACAGCAGCCGAGAAAGTCTTGGCCGGGGCAAATTAATATTAGAACCTGTTTATTAAATTAAAGGCGCATAATAATTCCCGAGAAATAAAGGAGCGGCTTTGGATAATTTAAATAAGACGACGACGAATCCCGTTAAAATTCAGGATAATACTTTTCGTGACGGGCATCAATCAATCTATGCCACGCGCATGAAAACGGAAGATATGATTCCCATTGCCGAACAAATGGACAATTGCGGCTTTTGGGCAATCGAAGTATGGGGCGGCGCAACCTTTGACACCATGCACCGCTTTCTGGGTGAAGATCCCTGGATGAGGCCAAAAATATTAAAGAACTATATTACGAAAACTCCTTTTTCGATGCTGCTGCGCGGTCAGAATTTAGTCGGTTACCGTCATTATGCCGATGATGTGGTTCGGGCCTTTGTCGATAAGGCCTGCGAAATCGGCATTGATGTTTTCCGTTGTTTTGATGCCTTAAATGATTTTCGCAATATCGAAACCTGTGCGGAAAGGATAAAAGCTAATGGCCGTCATTTTCAGGGAGCTGTTTGCTATTCGCTGACTGAAGACGGCTTGGGCGGAAATGTATATAACCTGAATTATTATGTAAGCAAAGCGCAGGAACTCGAGCGGATGGGGGCGGATACGGTCTGTATTAAAGATATGGCCGGGATGCTTTCTCCTTACGATGCCTATGATTTGTTTATTGCCCTGAAAAAAGAAATTAAAGTGCCGGTGCATCTTCATACCCACTATACCAGCGGAATGGCCAGTATGACCTATTTGAAAGCAATCGAAGCCGGTGTGGACATTGTCGATACCTGCCTCGCACCATTTGCCCTGAGAACTTCCATGCCGGCAATCGAACCGTTGGTGGCAGCTCTGAGGGGAACAAAGCGCGCAACCGGAATGGATTTACATAAATTGCTGGTCTTAGGTGAACATCTGGAAAACATTGCTCCCAAGTATAACCATCATCTGGCCAATCATAAACTATCCATCATTGATAGCGGCGTCCTGGCTCATCAAATTCCCGGCGGCATGATTTCCAATTTGATCGGCCAGCTCAAGGAAATGAAAGCCCTGGACCGTTTGGAGGAGATTTACGAAGAAGTGGAGCGGACACGCAACGATATGGGCTGTCCTCCTCTGGTAACGCCTGTTTCCCAAATAGTTGGAGCCCAGGCCGTATTAAACGTCCTTTTCGGGCGCTATACAAAAGTTACCAACCAGCTCAAGGATCTGGTTCTCGGGTTGTACGGACTAACTCCGTTGCCCATCAAATCCGAACTGGCCAGAATGATTTTAAAAAACTACAAACGCGGACAGGAGCCGTTTGCCGGAAGGCCGGCTGATTATCTCCCGCCGGAAATTACCGATGCAAAAGAGCACATGGGAGACTTGGCGCGCACCGAGGAAGACGTCCTCGCTTATATCTTATATCCGGCAACAATGAAGTATTTTTTGCAGAATAAGTATGGAACCGATTCTGTCGCCGGACAGGATAGAGAACGTCCGCAGAAAAAAGTAGCGGCCTGACGGGCGGCAAAAGAAGTAGTAGTTAGTAAAGAAATACTCTCAGGTATTGTATTCCGGAGGATGAAATTAATTATGACAGGAAAGGCTTTCAATAATGGATTTTAGCTTGAATGAAAATCAGTTAATGTATGTAGATACAGTACGGAAGCTGGTGAAGAATGAGATTACACCGCACATTCTGGAGATGGAAAAATCCCACAGATTTCCCTGGCTGGTAATCGGTAAGGCCTGGGAGATGGGTATTATCAATTTGAGTATTCCGGAATCTATTAAAGGTTTTGAAATCGATGTTATCTCATCGGCGATGATTATCGAAGAGATCTCTTATGGTGATACGGGAATTTCCACTTCGGCCATGTGCAATGATTTAGCCAATGTTGTTATCGCCCAGCATGGTACTCAGGAACAGAAGGAAAGATTTCTGCGGCCTTTTACCGAACAGCCCGTTCTGGCTTCGTTTTGTTTGACGGAGCCTGCCGCCGGTTCGGATAATTCCATGATGACCTCTTTTATCGGTAAGCGAGATGATGGTTCTTACATCTTGAATGGCTCCAAATGCTTCATTACCAATGCTTCGTATGCTTCACAATACACTGTTCTTTGTAAAGTCGGCAAACCAACCAGTAACTTCATGGCTTGTGTTGTTGTTCCAGTGGACAAGGTAGCGGCGGCAGAAATTCCGGATATCGGCAACAACACCCGGGAGATGGAATTACCCACAGGCGGCAAAATTATTGTCGGCAAACCGGAAGATAAGCTGGGGCAGCGTCTTTCCAATACGGCCAGTGTAACCTTTGAGGATGTCGTTATCGCGCCTGATCAGATTATCGGGGACCGCCGGTTTGGTTTTAAATATATCGTTGATGTTCTGGATTATGCCCGCCCGATGGTGGCGGCCATCGGCGTAGGATTGGCAAGAAGGGCGCTGGCGGTTACACTCGATTACACCCGGGAGCGCAAGCAATTTGGCTCGCGGATTTGCGATCTTCCCGTGGCGCGGGAAACTATTACGGCGATGTGGAAAAAAGTGGAACTGGCCGAACTGGCCCTTTTGAAAGCAGCCTGCAAAATTCAGGAAAAGGCCGATGATGCCGGCCTTTATGCATCGCTGGCGAAAAATACGGCAGCGGAAGCGGCCATCTTCTGTTCCGCAGAAGGTCTGCATTTGCACGGCGGTTATGGTTTTACGACAGATTATGAAATATCCAAGCTGGCCCGCGATGCCCATATCGTTGATATTTATGAGGGTGTCCGGGAAGTGCAGAATATGATTATCGGGCGGGAGATTGTTTAGCATGCTCTATCTGCATTCGCTGGGTCATTTTCACCCCGAAAATATAATCTCCAATAAATTTTTAGAAGATCTGGATATCGGTACTACTAATGAATGGATTATGGAGCGTGTCGGCATTCAGAATCGTCGCACAGTCCTGCCTTTGGATTATATTAAACAAACAAAAAATGTAAATCCGTCTGCAGCTTTTCCCGTGCGGCTTTATAAAAATGCACAAATGGGAGCGGCAGCCGCCCGTTTGGCCATGCAGCGCGCCGGAGTAAAACCGGATGATATCGGTATGCTCATTGCCGGAAGTTCCTCTCCTGATAATGTTACCCCGGCGGAAGCAGCGGCAATTGCCGCGGAGCTGGGCATCGAAGTGCCCTGTTTTGATTTGAATGCCGCCTGCGCAACTTTCGGTATGAATATAAATTTTTTGCTGCGGATGCAGCCGGAAACCCTGCCGCCATATGTTTTGGTAGTCAATGCGGAAAGCATGACCAAAACCCTCAATTATTCCGACCGGAGCAATGCGGTTATTTTTGGCGATGGAGCTGTTGCTGCTGTCGTTTCGGCAAAGATTCCGGCGCAAGCTGCTTTTATCAGCGGTGGCTTTGATTCCCGGCCTTCCGGATGGACGAAAGTCGGCATTGATTGGGATTGGGCTTTCCATCAGGACGGCAATGCTGTCCAGGGTTTTGCTATACGCACAACGATGGAATGTTTGAAACTGCTGCAGGATTCTTATGCCGCGGCGGCCTCGCGGTTTATTTTTATCGGGCATCAGGCTAATTTAATGGTGCTGAAAAATGTCGGTGACCGCGGAGGAATAGCTCCGGAGCATCACTGGCATAACGTCGAACAATTCGGGAATACAGCCTGCTGCGGCGCTCCCTCTGTTCTGAGCATGCAATGGGATGAGATAAAACCGGGCGACAACATTGCGATGGTTATGGTGGGGGCGGGGCTTAGTTGGGCATATATGATGTTGCAGGTAGGAGGTGGAAAATGATGGATAAACCGGTTGCTCTTGTTACGGGAGGGGCCACAGGAATTGGAGCGGCCTGCTGCCGCGCTTTGTCGGCTGAAGGTTTTTCTGTCGGCATTCATTACCGCAGAAGTGTTGAGCAGGCGCAAAAAATTCAAGCCGAAATAAAAGACGGCTTTTTAGTTAAAGCCGATCTGGCCAATATCGAAGATGTGGAAGCAATGGTTGCCAGGTTGAAAGCAGATGTCGGCCGTATTGATGTTCTGGTAAACAATGCCGGACAATCGATAAACGCTGATATTCTTTCGATGAAGATAGAGCAGTTTGACGAACAGCGCGCGCTGACCCGGGGTGTCTGGTATCTGACCAAAAGAATCCTGCGGCAATTTATGGTGCGCAGTTCCTCCGGCCGCATTATTAACATATCCAGTGTAGTCGGCCATACGGGCAATGCGGGCCAAATCCCGTACACGATGGAAAAAGCAGCGCTCGATGCGTTTACCAAATCCCTGGCGCAAGAACTGCGCGGACGCAACATTCTGGTAAATTCTGTTGCACCGGGTTTTGTGGAGACAGAGATGACCCGGGAATTACCGGAGGATGTGATAAGCAGAGTTCTGGAGGGAATTACCTTGAACCGCATTGGCAGGCCTGAAGAGATCGCCGAAGTTGTCACCTTTCTGGCGACAAAAGGAAGCTATATAACGGGCAGTGTAATTCATGTTAACGGGGGGCTTTATGGTGGCTGATGACGGCATAATCCGGGAGGTTTTAGCTCTTGTGCCGCAGCAGGAGCCTTTTCGCTTCATCGATGAAATAATCAGTCTGAATGAAGAGGAGATCATCGGTACTTACCGTTTTCGTACGGATGCGTTTTTTTATCGCGGCCACTTTCCCGGCAGACCAATTACACCGGGAGTGATTCTGATTGAAACGATGGCGCAAATTGGCGTGGTTGCTTTCGGGATGTATCTTCTGGCGTGTCAAAAGAATATTCGCCCCAGCCATATGCAAGGCCCTTTGAGCTTGTTTTCTTTAGCCGATAATGTGGAGTTCAAGGGGATTGTGGTGCCCGGGGAACGGGTGATTGTAAAAGGCAAAAAAATCTATTTTCGTAAAGGGGCTATAAAAGTCGATTTAACTATGGAGAGAGAAAACAGTGAAGTTGTCTGTCTGGGAAAATTAGCTGGAATGGGAGTAAGTCGATGAAAAAAAGAGTAGTGGTGACAGGAATGGGTGTGGCTGCACCTAATGCCCATGGTTTGAATAACTATGAGCAGGCTTTGCGGGAGGGACGTTCGGGTATTCGTTTTATTCCTCTTTTGCGGGAGCTCAATTTTTCCTGTCAGATTGCCGGAGTGCCGGAAAATTTCGATGAAATTCGTAAAGAGTATTTTGATCATGAGAAGCTGTTGTCCATTAATGATAATATCGGCTACGCATCAGTTGCGGCGGTCGATGCCTGGCGAGATGCCGGCTTTGAAATACCCGATAGTGCCGACGATACCGTGGATTGGGATACCGGTGTTATCGCCGGATCAGGAATCGGGGGAATGGACACAATTGCCCATACGGTTGTGCCGATGATTAATGAAGGCAAAGTCCGGCGCATGGGCAGCCGGATTGTCGAACAGGTTATGAACAGCGGAACCAGTGGCCGGATCGGTGGTTTAATTGCCGCCGGCAATCAGGTTACCTCAAATTCGTCAGCGTGCAGCACAGGTAACGAGGCAATAATTGAAGCTGCGGGACGAATAAGGCGGGGCTTAGCCCGCCGCATGGTGGCCGGTGGTTCGGAAGGTGCTTCTCCTTACATCTGGGGTGGTTTTGATGCCATGAGAGTGATCTGCCGCAAGTATAATGATGATCCGGCTGCCGGCTCGAGGCCTTTGAGTGCTTCCGCCTGCGGTTTTGTTCCGGGTTCGGGTGGCGCAATGCTGGTTCTGGAGGACTGGGAAACGGCGCAATTGCGGGGTGCCAGGATTTATGCGGAAGTTCTCGGCGGTCATGTCAATAGCGGTGGCCAGCGGATGGGCGGTTCCATGACCGCTCCTAATCCGGAAGGTGTGAAAAGATGTATCCTGGCGGCGATTGCCGATTCCGGGATCGATCCTGCCGAGATAGACGCCATTAACGGCCATTTGACCGCAACATATGCCGATCCTTATGAAATAAAAAACTGGGCGGCAGCGCTGGGGCGCGGTCCTAAGAATTTCCCCTATATTAATTCCACTAAATCGCTGATTGGACATTGTCTGGGTGCAGCCGGAGCAATCGAATGTGTGGCCACGATACTGCAACTTTATAAAGGGTTTTTGCATCCGTCCATCAATAGTGAAGATGTCCATCCTGATATTGCCCAATACGCTGACAGAATTCCGCAAAAATGTATGAATTATCCGCAACTGCGAATTATTGCCAAAGCCGGGTTTGGTTTTGGTGATGTCAACAGTTGTCTTATATTTAAAAAATGGGAAGAAAAATAATTATTTTAAAAGGAGAGCAGCATTATGGAAGAGAAAAAAATATTTGAAGAAATGGTTAATATTTTAAAAGCTTATACTAAAGACGTGACGCTTCTGGAAAAAGCGACGCTGGATACGCATATTTTAAATGATTTAAAGGTCAATTCCGCCCGCCTGGTTGACGTTATCATTAAGTGTGAAGACGTTTATGGCATCAGCATTGATGATGATGAAGCTGATAAGATTCGGACAATAGGTGACGCCGTGAAGGTAATCAAACAAAAACTCGGGTAAGATAATGGATAGAAAATCCAAATTGTTGCTTGCTGTGCAAAATTTTATCGGACGTATTACGGTTATTTTTATTGCGCCGTTATATTTTTTAGGAGCCCGGATTTTATTTTACCGGGTGCGCAATTTAAGAGAAATCCGCCGTCGCTGTGCCGAAGAGTTTTCCCGGCACCAAGGACCATGGATCATTTGCGCGAATCATTTGACGATGATTGATTCCTTTGTTTTGACTTACGCGCTTTTCAGCTTGGGCGGGCATATAAAAGATTATCCCCGGCTGCCGTGGAATTTGCCGGAGAGAACAAATTTTCAAAGTAATATTGTTCTGACAGTATTATGTTATCTGTCCAAATGCATTCCGATCAACCGCGGAGGTCCCCGGGAAAAAACAAGAAAAACGCTCGATAAATGTATTTATCTGCTGCGGGACTCTCAGAATATCATGATCTTTCCGGAAGGAGGCCGTTCCCGCAACGGGCGGGTGGATAACGAAGGCTTCTCCTACGGAGTTGGACGTTTTGTTCAGGATGTGGAAGACTGCAAGGTTATGTGTTTGTATGTGCGGGGCGATAAACAGGCAAACTACAGCTTTATACCGACCTGGGGAGAGAAGTTTTCCGTCGCGATGGAAGTATTTATACCCCTGCGTGCCGAGTCCTCCGGGTTGCGTGCTCAGAGAGAATATGCAACACAGATAGTAAACCGTTTAGTGCAAATGGAGGAAGAGTATTTTGTCTTGCATCGGCAACGATGTTGTGGACTTGCAACATCCGGAGAATGCGCAGAAAAGCAGGGATTCCCGATATCTGAAGAAAATCCTCACTCCTGCTGAAATAGAATTAGTACGGGATTCTCAAAATCCGGACAGAATGCTCTGGGCGCTTTGGGCCTGTAAGGAAACAGCTTACAAGGTGATTGGCAAATCTTCTCCGGGAACGCCATTCCTGCCTCGGCACTGGTCGGTGCAGTTAAATCAGACCGACAGCATATTGGCCAAAGGCGAAGTTATTCTGCCGGAGGGAAGCAGTGTTTTTGTTCAACTGGCGTGTCCGGAGAGCTATGTGCATTGTATCGGTGCAGATAGTTTGCCGGATCTGGATAAAATTATCCGGGGTGTTGAGTACCTGCCGGAAGTTGTATCCGGAGAAAATGTTGAACATTCGTTCTTTGTGCGCGATTGCCTGTTCCGGAGGCTGGCTGATATTTATCAATTAGATTTGCAGGATATGGCCATCCGGAGGGGAAAAGAACGCCATGAACTTCAACCGCCATTTCTTTATTATGAAAACAAGAAAGCTCCCATCGACATCAGTTTAAGTCATGATGGACTATATGTTGCTTACGCGTTTGTTTGTACTCCGGGTTCCGGAATTAATGATTCTCCGTTTTCTTCAACGTAAATTAACGTGATTTCTTCCTGTCGCTGATAAAATATTGCCGAGATATTTAATTGTCATGTTTTGTGCCTTGTGCTACAAATTATCATGTTTTTGCCGTGCATCATAAGAGGTTCGAGAAAAAAATCAGTTCATAAATCAGGACCGGCAGCAATTGGATTAATTAAATTTACATTTTCGTAGAGAATTTCTCCATGACTGATGAAAAGAAAACGCAGAAGGAAAGTGAAGACTTTTACGCCCTGCTGGTCGAGCACAGCGGCGATGCCATATATCTGTTCTATTCGAACCAATTGGAATATGTAAATTGCGGTTTTGAAAAAATATTCGGCTTCACAAAAGAAGAAGTTTGCCGTACTGATTTTGACTTGCTGAAACTATTCCCATCGGGGAATCATCCCTTTGGGGAGAATGCTCTGGAAAAAATATCACCTGTTGAATCCTTAAGTACCCAATACGAATTTGCCGCCTTAAAAAAAGATGGCAGCCTTATTTATGTTGAGGCTTCCGCAGCTACTGTACCCTACAAATCCGGCACGGCAATTCATGGTGTGATCAGAGATGTTACCCGGCAAAAAGAGACCGAAAAGAGATTAATTAAGAATGAAGCACGTTATCTGGAGTTGGCGGACAATATCCGGGAATACATACTAGCCGTTGATATGGATGGTAATGTTATCTATATTAACGATTACGCCTGTCACCTCGGCGGTTACACCAGAGAAGAAGCCCTTAAAATGAATATAGCCGATGTCCTGCCCGCGGAATACCTGCCGTTCCTGACGGAGCGAATGGACCGGCTCCGGGCCGGCGAAAAGGTGCTTCCCCAGCAGGAATTCGCCCTGATCAATAAAAAGGGCGAAAGATACTTGTTTGAAATCAGTACTACGCTTATTGCCGAGGAGAATAAGCCGGCGGGAGTTATCGTTTTTGCCCGGGATATTACCGAAAATAAGCAAATGTTAGAGTCACTGAAGGCCAGCGAGAAAAAGTTCCACCAATTTGCCGAGCTTCTGCCCGGCAGTGCTTTTGAATGCGATCTGAATTTCCAGGCTACATTCATCAATAAAAAAGCTTTAAAGACTTACGGTTATACCAAGGAAGATTTTACGGCCGGGGTTGATGTATTAAAAACTGTAGCGCCGGAGGAAATGGATGTTCTGATAAAATATATTGACGAACTGATGGCGGGAACATTAACGCATCCGGTAGAATTAACAGCCGTGCGGAAGGATGGCTCCCGTTTCCCCATTAATCTTTCCTCTGCGCCAATTATGCAAGACGGCAAGCCGGTAGGAGTCCGGGGACTGGCAGTGGATATAACCCAGTACAAGGAAAAAGAGGCTGCGCTGCGCCAAAGCGAGGCGCGATACCGTTCCATAATTGAAACAATAGAAGACGGCTATTACGAGGTTGATTTACGAGGAAAACTCTTAATTTTAAACGAGGCTGCCTTGAAAATGTTGGACAGATCTCGTGAAGAGCTGCTGGGGAAAAATTATCGGGTTCTGTTCGATGATGAAAATATTGATAAAATTTTAAAAGCATTTAGCAGTGTTTATAAAACAGGAATGCCGGCCCATGGGATAGAAGCATCAGTCACAAACAAAGCCGGCAGAAGAAGAATTGGCGAGCTTTCCATATCATTGATCTTTGATTCCCAGGGCAATCCGTCCGGCTTCCGGGGTATTTTACATGATATCACCGACCGCAAGAAAATGGAGGAGGAGTTAAGAGAGGGCCGAGAGAAATTCAAGAATATGGTGGCCAATGTTCCGGGAATTATCTACGAGATTGTAATCCATCGAGATGGCTCCGCCCACATTCCCTGGATCAGCCCAGGTATTAACCAACTTGGTGTAAATACGACAGAATTTATTGCTGCTTTCTTAAAGGATCCATATCATTTTCTGACCAAGGATGATAAAAAAATTATTTGGCAGAGCGCTCTTGATTCCATGAACTCTTTGAGTCCATGGACATGGGAAGGTGAAGTCAACACCAGCGGCAACAGGCGCTGGCTTCGTTTTATGGCTAAGCCGCGCCGGCAGGACAATGGCGATACGGTTTTTGATTGCTTGATCCTGGATATGACGGAAGCAAAACAGTCCGCCGAAGTAAAGAAAGATTTGGAAAATCGCCTGCAGCAGGCACAGAAAATGGAAGCAATCGGCACTCTGGCCGGTGGTATCGCTCATGATTTCAATAATTTGCTCTCGGGTATTCAAGGCTATACATCTTTAATGCAAATGGATACTGATCCTTCAAGCCCTCATTACCGGAAATTAGAAAGCATTGAGGAACTTGTTTTCAGTGGAGCGAATTTAACCAAGCAGTTACTTGGTTTTGCCAGTCGGGGCCGTTATGAAGTCAAACCAAGCAATGTCAATAATATAATTGATAGAACAGCATCTCTCTTCGGACGGACAAAAAAAGAGATTTTTATCCATCAGCATCTGGCAGAGGACATTTGGATTACTGAAGTTGATCAAAGCCAGATCGAACAGTTATTGTTAAACTTGTATGTTAATGCCTGGCAGGCGATGCCGGGTGGCGGCGATTTACATCTGGAAACAAAAAATGTCAATTTGACGGAAGATGATTTTAAACAATACTCTTTAGCTACAGGTAAATATGTAAAGATATCTATTACTGATACCGGTGTCGGGATGGATGAGGCCACTCAGGAGAGAATATTTGAGCCATTTTTTACGACAAAAGAAATGGGGCGCGGCACAGGTCTTGGGCTGGCCACAGTTTATGGCATCGTTAAAGGCCATAATGGCATAATTGATGTTTATTCCCGAAAAGGGATGGGTACTGCTTTTCATATCTATCTGCCGGCAACAGACAAAAAAACAACAACAGAGTCCGGACCTTCTGTCGTGCTGCAAAGAGGAGATGAAAATGTTTTGTTAATTGATGATGAAGCTTCAGTCCGCGAAGTTACGCAGGAGCTTCTGGAAGCATTAGGATACCGTGTTACCAGTGTGGGGAGCGGTACTGCAGCAATTGAAATATTCCGGTCAGAAAGCAATAGATTTGATATAGTTATTCTGGATATGATCATGCCGGGACTCAGTGGCAGTGAAACATTCGATGCCCTCAAGGCTATTGACCCCGCTGTGAAAGTTATTCTGGCCAGCGGCTATAGCGTCGAAGGTCAGGCCGGGGATATTTTGAAAAAAGGTTTTGTTTCCTTCATACAAAAGCCCTTCCGGATTGCGGAAATGTCACGAAAAATTAGTGAAGCATTAGGTAAGAGCGGCAAAGGCGAGAAGCAATAAAAATACGTAATCTCCGGTAATGACAGTATAATTTTGCTTGGCCCGGTTCAGCCAAAAATTTGAGTTGATTCCTGTTCATTTATCAATTAAAAGCCACGGTGAAGTATACCTAAAATAGTGTGGCCGGGTCCCGCGCAACGGAGGCTTGTGAACCCCGTCAGGTCCGGAAGGAAGCAGCGGCAGCAATGTCCATCGTGTGTTGCGGTAAACCTGGCCACCAGTGATTACACCGTAAAAAGTCCATATGCTGCGTTCCGCTTCGACCTTCGGCGTTGCGGCGTATGCGAAAAATACGCCTCACTTCTCAGGCCTCGCGCGCCTTGCCTCTGGAGCTCGTGTGCCCTTTAGGGTATTTTACGATGTAATCAAACCAAAGATAATGATTTTGTTGGCTGCTTCGTTATCCTTTGGAAATAAAATGATATAATATTCTATGTATATTTTTTAGGAGTTCAATTGGAATATCTCGTCCTAGCCCGTAAATTCCGTCCCCAGTCTTTTGAAGATGTTGCCGGTCAGGAGCATGTTGTCAAGACTCTGCGCAATGCCATCAGTCAGGGGCATGTCGCCCATGCTTTTCTTTTCAGCGGGCCGCGCGGCGTGGGCAAGACTACCATAGCCAGGATTCTGGCCAAATCTCTCAATTGTGAGAAGGGTCCGACACCGATCCCCTGCAATGTCTGCTCGAACTGCCGGGAAATTACCGATGGTACTTCGCTGGATGTACGCGAGATCGACGGCGCTTCCAATCGCGGCATTGATGAGATTCGGGAATTGCGCGAAAACGTCAAATTTGCTCCTGCCGCTGCCCGCTATAAAATTTACATCATTGATGAAGTACACATGCTGACGCGCGAGGCTTTCAATGCACTTTTAAAAACACTCGAAGAGCCCCCGTCCCATGTTAAATTTGTTTTTGCGACAACGGAAAACCATAAAGTTCCGGCGACAATTCTTTCCCGTTGCCAGTGCTACGATTTCCGCCGGATTTCACTCCAGGAGATTGCGGATAATTTAGGAAAAGTGGCTAAGACCGAAAATATCACAATCAGCGCAGTGGGGCTTTCCTGGATTGCCGAAGCCGGCGACGGCAGCATGCGCGACGCCCAGAGTATTTTTGATCAGGTTATATCCTACGCCGGAATGAATATTAATGATGTCGATGTGGAGGATATTCTCGGCCTTGTTGACCGCAGATATCTTTTTCGCCTTGGGGAAGCGATTTTGCAAAGGGATGCCGGCACCTGTCTGCTCATTCTGGAAGAGGCTTATCTGGCCGGACTGGATATGAGGCAGTTTTACCAGATGATGCTCAAGCATTTTCGCAACATGCTGTTGGTTAAGATTGCAGCCGACGGCAGTTCTTCCTTTGACATTGCACCGGAGCAAATTGCCGCACTGAAAAACCAGGTAATGAACACGACACGGGAAACATTGCAGCGGTATGTGGAAATTCTCATCGCCGAAGAGGATAGCTTCCGTCGCACTCAGGAAACCCGTTTTAAAATGGAAACAATCCTTGTTCGGATGGCCTATCTGGAACCGGTAATTCCCATCGGGGAAATCGTATCGGCCATCGAAGCACTGGAGCAAAAACTTCAGTCCGGATTTGTTGCTCCGGAGAATATTTCCCGGCCGCAATCAACAGAGCAATCATTGACGAAACTGTCGCCGGCGTCAGAGAAATCAAGTCTGGAAAAGAGTATTACAGTCTCTGTTGCCGAGTCGGATAATTTGATTATCGAGGATCGGCCGGCAATAAATCCTGCTGAACTTTGTGATAATTTCAAAAAATTTATCAAGAGAGAAAGCCCGATTTTAGGGGCGAAAATTGTTGCGGCGGAAACCATTAATTATGCCGAAGGCCTTCTGACCTTGACTTTTCCTCGAGGTTATATTTTTCTGGAAAATATCAGTGAAAAATTACAAAAGGAACAGCTCGAACAAATTGCAAAAAAATTCTTCAACAAAGATGTAACGATAAAAATAGCAACAATTGAAGTTGATAAAATCAATGGTAATTCCGGCAATGGGCGTAGTAGAGCCAGTAATGTGAATGATATTAAGCGAGAAGCAATGAACAACCCTATTTTACAGAAAGTTCTGGATGAATTTGAAGGCGCTGAGATAGTAGAGATTAAAACAAAAACAGGAGGTATGGATTAAAGTGAATAATTTTGGCAATATCATGAAACAGGCAAAAAAGATGCAGGAACGGATAGGCCAAATGCAGCAGGAACTGGAGCTGCGCACAATTGAAGCGCAGGCCGGCGGCGGGATGGTAAAGGTAGTGGTCAACGGTAAGTTTGAAATTGTCTCGTTGAAAATTGAAAAGGATGTAGTCAATCCCGAAGATATTGAAATGCTGCAAGACTTAATTACTGCGGCGGTGAATGAAGGAATTCGCAAGGCCCAGGAAATGGCATCTTCGGAGATGGCAAAAATTACCGGCGGGTTGAATATCCCCGGCATGGGCATGTAATCCCATTTCCAAAGCAAGCGCTACCTTTGTTGGCACAGCCTGCCCCGGCGCAGGCCGGGGTCGTTGGCTTCCTCAACGTATGTATAATACGCCTCGTCGCCTCCTCCTAGCCGCCTCGGTTTCATCTTGATTTGGAAATGGAATAAGCGCCTCAACGTCCTTATATAATCTTAGATTTAGAAATGGCATGTAAAGTTTATTTATGAAAGCATACGCCCAACCAATTAAGCGCCTGATCTCCGAGCTGGCCAAGCTTCCCGGCATTGGCGAAAAAACAGCGGCAAGGCTAGCCAATTACATCTTGCGAGCCACCGAAGATGATGTCCGCAAACTGGCCGAAAGCATTGTCGAGGTGAAGCGCAAGATAAAACTGTGCCGGATTTGTTTGAATCCGACAGAGGACGACATCTGTTATATATGTCAGGATGAGAACCGCGACCAGCATATAATCTGCGTTGTGGAAGAACCGGACGCTCTGGCGGCAATTGAAGAAAGCGGAGTTTTTCGTGGGACTTATCATGTTTTACATGGAGCCCTGGCTCCGCTCGACGGTATCGGGCCGGAGCATCTGCGGCTGGGTGAACTTCTGCTGCGGGTCGCGAACGGTAATATTACGGAAATCATTCTTGCCACCAATCCCAATGTCCACGGTGAGTCCACCGCTTTGTTGATAACCGGCATGCTCAAAGAAAAAAACATCAGGATCACCCGGATTGCCACTGGCGTACCGATGGGCGGTGATTTGAAATATATTGATAAGATGACGATTTCCAAGTCGCTGGAGTTTCGTAGAGGAATGTAGTCGATAGTTTGAAAATGGATTCATTCCAAATCAGAATCTTTTTCGGGCGCGCTATAGCCCGAAAAATCTTCGATTCGCTTTCCCTGAATCAATTTTCAAAGTGTACCCAAGGAAATTACACAATCATCTATAGAGAATTTAAGAAAAATGATCCGACGAATTAACTGTAAGCGCATTACCGCGGCCGTCAAGAAGCTTTTTATCGAAGCCAATACGGAGTTGGGATCCGATGTGGTTGCTGCGCTTAAGGCATCGCTGCAAAAGGAAGAATCGGCAATAGGCAGACAGGTAATAGAAAAGATAATCGAAAATGCCGCTATCGCCTGCACCAACAAAATGCCGATTTGTCAGGATACCGGTCTGGCAGTTCTCTTTGTTGAAGTAGGCCAGGATGTGCATATTGTCGGCGGTGATTTACGCATAGCGATGGAAGAAGGTGTAAGGCAGGCCTACGCTGATGGCTTTTTGCGTAAGTCCGTTTGTGATCCGTTATCGCGAAAAAACACCCAGGATAATACGCCGGCAATTATTCACATTGATATTGTCGCCGGCAACCAGTTGAAAATTATTGCCATGCCTAAAGGCGGCGGCAGTGAAAATATGAGTGCCGCTCAAATGCTGACACCGGCGTCTGGCGCCGACGGCATCAAGAAATTTGTTGTCGGGAAAGTGGCTGCCGCCGGAGCCAATCCCTGCCCACCGGTGATTGTCGGAGTCGGGATCGGCGGTTCACTGGAACAGGCCTGTATACTGGCCAAGCGTGCTCTTTTGAGGCCGGTAGGCAAGGAAAATAAAGCTGACGAACGTCTGGCGCAAATGGAAAAAGAATTATACGGTAGTATCAACGAATTGGGCATTGGACCGGCAGGTCTGGGTGGCCGTGTTACGGTGCTGTCAGTAAATATCGAAATGATGCCCTGTCATATTGCCTCGCTGCCGGTGGCGGTGAATATACAGTGCCATGTTGCGCGGCATAAAGAAGTAATTATTTAAACAGAAATCCGGAAATTGCTAAAATGGAAACACCACGACACATCCAAACACCATTAACAAGTGAAGTCATTGCTTCGCTCAAGGCCGGAGATATGGTCCTGTTGAGCGGTGATGTTTATACTGCCCGGGATGTGGCTCATCGCCGCCTTTATGAAGCATTGGAACGCGGTGAAAAATTGCCGATCGATTTAAAGACGGCGATTATCTTTTATGCAGCCCCGTCTCCTACTCCGCCGGGGCGGGTTATTGGTTCTATCGGTCCCACAACCAGCTACCGGATGGATTTCTTTACGCCGAAGTTAATCGAAAACGGCCTCAAGGGGATGATCGGTAAGGGAAACCGCTCTGACGAAGTGTTAGCTGCGATCAATAAATTCGGTGCCGTTTATTTTGGCGCCATCGGCGGTATTGCTGCCCTGACCGCGCAATGTATTAAAAAGATTGAGCTTATTGCCTATGAAGATCTTGGCCCGGAAGCAATACGGAAAATCGCTATTGAAAACATGCCGTTATTCGTTGTCAATGATGCCCGGGGGAATGATTTGTACTCGCTTGCCCGGGAAAAATGGTGTATAAAATATTAACTACTTTGAGCATTTTTCGGCCTGACGAATAAATATTGACAGAAAAAACCAAATATAATAGGAATGCGCCACAATTTAGTATTCTGTAATCACTAATCCAGTAGGGGAGATTATAATTCATGATAGAAGTTAGATGGCACGGCAGAGGTGGCCAGGGAGCAGTTACATCCGTGGAGCTGCTTGCCCAAGCTGCCATTGGAGTGGGAAAGTATGCTCAAGGCTTCCCCAGTTTTGGCCCGGAAAGAAGGGGTGCACCGGTTGCTGCTTTCAGCCGCATCGATAATAAAAAGATAAAATCCCGGTCGGGGATTTATCAGCCGGATGTGGTAATAGTGCTGGATTCCAGCTTAATCGGTTTGGTGAATGTAACAGACGGTCTTAAGCCTGAAGGTATATTGATTGTCAATACAGCCCGGACTCCTCAGGAATTAAAAAAGGAACTTAATTTTAGCGGAATCGTGGCAACTGTTGATGGTACCGGTATTGCCCGCAAAGAAATGGGTGTACCCATTGCTAATACGACTATGATCGGTGCTTTGATCAAAATGACCGGTTTTATGGGACTGGATGACTTGAAAGAGGCCGTAGAACACAGATTCGGCCGGATTGCCCAGAAGAATTTAACGGCTATGAAAAGGGCCTACGAAGAAATTAAAAGCAGCAATTAAAATTGAGGTGGTAAGATCATGACGAAGAAAAGCGGGCCGGCTGGCTGGCAGGAAATAACAACAGGTTGTGTTGTTTTACGCCCGGGCAGCGCCAGTGAATATCATACGGGAAGTTGGAGGGCGCAGAGACCCGTCTGGAACAATCAGAAATGCATCAAATGCGGTATTTGTTACGTATTTTGTCCGGAAGGATGTGTGGCGCAATCGGAAGACGGTTATTTCAAAGCAAACCTGGATTACTGCAAGGGTTGCGGTATTTGTGCTCACGAATGCTGGTCGCGGGCAATAGCAATGGTGGAGGAGGGATAACATGGCAAAACGTGTTGGAATGGAAGTAGCACTTGCCGTGGCCGAAGCAGTCGGACAGTGCAATATCGATATGGCGGCCGTTTACCCCATTACTCCGCAGTCGCACATCGGAGAACACCTTTCCGATCTGGTAGCTGACGGCAAAATCGATGCCGAATTTGTTACAGTGGAATCGGAGCATTCGGCAATCAGCGCGATTATCGGCGCGTCTGGAACAGGAGCACGTGTCTATACGGCAACCAGTTCGCAGGGCTTGATGTTAATGCATGAAATATTACCCATTGCCTCAGCGATGCGTTTGCCGCTGGTTATGGGAATTGCCAACCGTGCCGTTTCCGGTCCCTTGAATATATTAAATGATCATTCGGACATCATGCCGCAGCGTGATTCCGGCTGGATTTCTCTTTTTGTCGAAAACGGCCAGGAGGCAATTGATTTATCCATTCAGGCTTTTAAGATCGCCGAACACAAGGATGTCAATCTGCCGGTCTGTGTGAATATTGACGGCTTTCAGCTGACCCACATGGTGGAACCGGTAGAATTTCCCGATCAGGAACTGGTGGACAAATTCCTGCCGGCGCGGGTTCCGTTTGCTACGCTGCATCCGAGCAATCCGGTAACGATGGGTGCTTTCTCCATGGCGGACTATTTTACGGAAATAATGAAGGCGAAAGATGAAGCCCTCAAAAATTCGAAGAAAACAATTCTGGCCGTCTGGGATGAATGGGCTAAAACGTTTGGCCGCACTTATAAACCGGTGGAAACCTATAAAGCTGATGGTGCAGAAATTCTTTTGCTGACAATGGGTTCCATGGGTGAAACAGCAGAGTTGGCCATTGACGAATTACGGGCCAAAGGTCTGTCTGTCGGTCTGGTTAAACTGAGATTGTGGCGTCCGTTCCCGTTTGCTGAAATTAAGGAAGTGTTGATAAAAGCGAAAAAAGTACTGGTAACAGACCGTGCAGTTTCGTTCGGCGGTCCCGGTGGTCCGGTTTTTTCCGAGATCAGGTCAGCTCTTTACAGTGAAGCGGTGCGTCCGACATTATACAATTACATTATCGGCCTGGGCGGCAGGGATGTAACTGTAACGGATTTTGTGGATATGATTAATAAAGTAGCCAGTGAAGGTATAAAAGCAGGCACCTATGAATTTTGGGGGGTGAGGGAATAATGAATATTGTTGAGAATTTTGATTTATTTGCCCCGCGGCTGATCAATAAAAAAGAATTAATATCATCCGGTCATCGTGCCTGTCAGGGTTGTGGCGAAGTGCTGGCTGTGCGTCTGATGTTAAAGGCGCTGGGAGAAGATACGGTTATCGCTTCCGCTACCGGCTGTATGGAAATCATCTCCAGCATGTATCCGACAACCGCCTGGGAAGTGCCATGGATTCACGTAGCTTTTGAAAATGCGGCCGCCGTGGCGTCCGGTGTGGAAGCAGGCCTCAAGGCGATGCGCCGCAAAGGCAGGATTGCCGATCGCGATGTTAAAGTCGTCGGCATGGCCGGTGACGGTGGGACAATGGATATCGGCATGCAGGCTCTTTCGGGAGCAATGGAACGCGGCCACAATATGCTTTTTGTCTGCTTCGATAATGAAGCCTATATGAATACGGGTATTCAGCGCTCCAGCGGTACGCCGATGGGAGCATCCACCACAACAGCTCCGGCCGGTAAGGTCAGCATGGGGCAAAAAACCTGGAAAAAGAATATGACCGAAATTATGGTTGCGCATAATGTTCCTTACGTGGCGACTGCCTGTGCCAGTTATCCGCTGGATTTTATCCGCAAGGTCGAAAAAGCTAAAAAGGTAAAAGGACCGGCTTATATCCATTGTTTTTCTACTTGTCCGACCGGATGGCGCTGTCCTTCCGATCAGGCTGTTTCTATAGGACGACTGGCAGTGGAAACCGGAGTTTTCCCGCTCTTTGAAGTCGAAAACGGCAAATATAAGCTTTCCTCGGAAATGCCGAAAAAACTGAAGCCGATTAAAAATTATTTCAAATCACAGGGGCGCTACCGCCATCTGAGTGAAGAAGAAATTATTATGATTCAGGGCCGGGTAGAGGGCGAGTATAAGAAATTATTAAACAAAGTTGAATTCCTGAAGGCATGGGACTCATATTGAGGGGCAACTCTGAAGAATTCTGAGGTGATTGAAGCATGAAAAAAGCCACGACAACAGAGGCGAAAACAAAAGAGATAGTAAAAAAACACGGCCGGGACAAAAGCGGCTTGATAGCTATATTGCAGGATATTCAGGAAGAATATAATTATCTGCCGAAAGAAGCTTTGTCCGTTGTAGGTGAACAACTGGGAGTTCCCATCAGCCGCATTTACGAAGTAGCGACTTTTTATAATACTTTCAGTTTGAATCCCCGCGGTCGTTATCTGATTGAGGTTTGTGCCGGGACCGCCTGCCACGTGCAGGGAGCTTTCAATTTAAAGGATAGGCTGCAGAGAGATTTGGAAATTGAATGCGGCCAGACGACAAAGGACAATATGTTTACCCTGGAAGAGGTAAGGTGTCTTGGTTGCTGCTCTCTGGCGCCGGTTGTGCGGATTGGCGGCAATATCCATCCATATCTCACACAGAACGAAATTCCCGGGATATTGAGAAATTATAGAAAACAGGGGTGAGAAAGTGAAGAAAATCAGCACACTTGATGATTTGAAAAAAACCGGGGACAAAGGATTAAAATCTCTTTTTCCCAGCAGCGTAAAAATAGTTGTTGGTATGGCGACGAGCGGAATTGCTTCCGGTGCCGGTGAAGTCTATGATGCGCTGAGTTCCGAAATTAAAAAGAGGAAACTACCCTATATTTTAACCAAGACCGGTTCGATGGGTATGGATTTCATTGAACCGCTGGTTGACGTGATTGAAAAAGACAAACCGCGTCTTTCCTACGGGAAAATGACGGCTGATAAAGTATCGCAGCTTATTGATCAGATTGTCAAAGGCACGATTGATAAAATTAAGCCGATTTACCGGGTTGATGAAGAAGACATCATCGCCAAAAGAGAGAGGAAGCAATACCTGAAAGGGGCATTGCCGGAGTATCTCCGGGAAATACCCGCGATGTACGAGATTCCTTTTTATAAAAAGCAAGTCAAGATTGCGACAAGAAATTGCGGCATTATTGATCCGGAAAATATTGAAGAATATATTGCCCGTGGCGGCTATCTGGCCGCTCAAAAAGCTCTGACCTCCCTGGAGCCTGCGGCTATTGTGGAAGATGTGATTAAATCCGGTCTGAAGGGACGCGGCGGCGGCGGATTTCCTACCGGCGTTAAATGGCAGAGCTGTGTTGCCGCCAAGGGAGATATCAAGTATGTAATTTGTAACGGTGACGAGGGTGATCCCGGTGCCTATATGGATCGTTCTGTGATGGAAGGTGATCCCCACAGTGTTATTGAAGGAATGATTATTGGTGCCTATGCCATCGGTGCTCAGGAAGGTTATATTTATGTACGCAACGAATATCCGCTGGCTGTTGCCAATTTAACCAAGGCAATTGCCGATGCCCGTAGCGCCGGTCTTTTAGGAAAAAATATTTTCGGAACAAATTTTAGTTTTGACATCAAAATCGGCAAGGGAGCCGGAGCTTTTGTTTGCGGTGAATCTACGGCTTTGATGGCTTCTCTGGAAGGAAAAGCCGGGGAGCCCCGGGCTAAATATGTTCATACAGTAGAACACGGTCTTTGGGATCGCCCGACAAATTTAAATAACGTGGAAACATGGGCTAATGTACCGGTGATAATTGCCCGCAGCGGCAAATGGTTTTCCGAGATCGGTGTTCCGCACAGCACGGGTACAAAAGTCTTTTCTCTGGTTGGCAAAATAAATAATATCGGTCTGGTCGAAGTGCCGATGGGCATTCCCCTGAAGGACATTATTTATGACATCGGCGGCGGGATTCCCGGCGGGAAGAAATTTAAGGCTGTCCAGACCGGTGGCCCCTCCGGTGGTTGTATCCCGGCCAAGATGATGGATCTGTCCGTTGATTTTGATGCTCTCTGGGAAGCAGGTTCGATGATGGGGTCCGGCGGCATGATTGTCATGGACGAAAAAACCTGTATGGTCGATCTGGCCCGGTATTTTATTGAATTTCTGGCTGCTGAATCCTGCGGTAAGTGTGTGCCCTGTCGCGAAGGCGTCCGCCGCATGAACGATATTCTCCATGATATCTGTGAGGGCCGCGGTAAGGTCGGTGATGTGGAAATGCTCGAATCCATGGCCCGCGGAATTGTTGACGGCTCCTTGTGTGCCCTGGGCGGCAGTGCTCCTAACCCCGTTTTGAGTACGATTAAATATTTCCGTGAAGAATATGATGCTCATATCAATCAAAAGCATTGTCCGGCAGGTGTTTGTCGTGCACTGATCCGTTATGATATCGTGGCGAAAAAATGTACGGGCTGCGGTGTTTGTGCTAAGAAATGTCCTTCGGAGTGCATCAGCGGGGAAAAGAAGAAGGCGCATAAGATCAACCAGAAGAAATGTATTAAGTGCGGCATCTGTATGGAAAGCTGCAAATTTAACGCAATAACCGTTGAATAAAGGTAGGATATAAGATGGCAAATTTTATTATTGACGGCAAAAAAATATCAGCAGCAAAAGGCACAATGGTTCTGGAAGCCGCCCGTGCTAACGGTATCGATATACCCACTCTCTGCGCTCATGAAGCAATTTCCCGGTCCGGTGCCTGCAGACTTTGTGTTGTGGAAGCGAAAAAAGGCAAAAGAGCAAAAATCGTAACTTCCTGCCTCTACCCGGTCGAAGAAGGCATCATCATTGAAACCAAAAACGAGCGGGTTCTTAATGTCCGCCGTCTGGTGTTGCAGCTGCTGCTGGCTCGCTGTCCGGAATCGGATGTTATTCGGGATCTGGCCGCCCAGTTGGGAGTTGAGCCGCAACCGAGATTTGCGAAGGACTTGGATAAGAGTAAATGTATCCTTTGTCGTTCCTGTGTGCGTGTCTGTGAGGAAATAGTCGGTGTCAGCGCCATCGGTTTCTCGTGCCGCGGTGCGGATAAAGCTGTCAGCACCCCGTTCAACGAGGATTCCGCTGTGTGCATCGGTTGTGGTGCCTGTGCATTTATCTGTCCGACAGGTCACATCGAGATGGAAACAACCGAAGAGACAAGAAAAATCTGGGGGCGAACCTTTAAAATGAAGGCATGTGATGTTTGCGGCCGCTATTTTGCTCCCGAAGATCAGTTAAAATATATAAGTAAAAAAACCGGAGTTCCGTTAAAAGAACTTGCAGTTTGCACCAATTGCAGGTAAAAGCATTTTCCCGATAGCTGAAACAACGTATGCTGTTGGAAACAAGGATTATTTATTAGCTTAGATGTTGTTTGAAAACATATGTTCCTCAGTAGCTCAGTCGGTAGAGCGGGTGGCTGTTAACCACCATGTCCGTGGTTCGAGTCCGCGCTGGGGAGCCAATACAAAAGGGGTTAGGCGTAATGCCTAGCCCCTTAAGTTTTTGTATAAAGTTTATTAATGTACAGCTTTGTCACCAATCATCAATAGACCAAAACTTTCTCCCAAAGCTTACCATTTTTACCTGTCCATAGTATCGTGGAAATCTAAGGAAACATCAGAGCAAATGACTCCTTCCTTTTACATACAAGCCGGCATGCTCAGCAAAAACTCTTGGCTTTAACTTGTAATCATTTATGTTGTCTCACTGAAAACATGATATACATAAAGTGTTGCCATGCTATGACACTGGTGGGAAAATAGATGGTAATGAAGAAAACAAACCTCAATACATAATATTGGAAGAAACAGGTCTACACGACTTAAATATCAAAATCCCGACGATGAAAAGGAACAGGCAATGAAAAATCTGTCTATTGCTGCATTACTTATTCTCTGCTTATTCGCTCAAGTACCAGCTCAGGCTGCGGGAGATTGGGACAACGGCACATTTTCCTGCACGGTAATTATCGAGTCACAGACTCCCTGGTATCTTCCCTGGCAGTGGGGTCGTTGGGAAAGGTTCTACCTTACTTACAGCATAAGCAAGTCTCCGGACTACAGAATTGCCCCCTACCGCTGCAGCTACGGTGCCGGCACATTCGGAGGTATTTTCCAGGATAGATACGATTGTGTATTCACGGGCACATATCGCCATTTTGATGACCCGCAGCAATTTTTTAGAATAGAGCTGAAGCCTGGGGCCTCCAAGAGTGATGTCTGCGGAATTGTGTTTAATCAACTGCGCCTGTATCCGGGGAATCATTATTGAGGTACCAATAGATAGGTGCGCGCTATTAATAACCGTCAGGGTGCGCTAACATTAAGAAAGCAAGGCCTTGTAGTTCTGTCTCTTGTCCTTTTTGATGTATCCTTCCTGTTATCGTTATCCACAAAAAAGCCAACTTGCGCAAAAGCAGAGAACTTCAATACTTTATAAACACCATTCTCGCTCTCCAATTATCTGTCCTGCGCCACTTTTTTTGGTCAATTTTTCATTGACATCCAATCAAGATCTCTATACTTTTAGATATCAAAACAAGTTCTTATCAAGTAAAAATATAGATTTATACAGTTGGATATCAGCATTACGAGTAATACCCTAGCCTGTTACATCTGAAATGCCATTTGTGGAAGGGGTCCTGTGCAAGAATCAATAGATACTGATAAGAAGCGGAAACGTTTCCTTTTTGTCCTGTGCAGTTCTGTAACTATTCTCGCAATTGTTGTTCTTGCAATATACAATGTCATGAACCATGGCATGCGTGAAATAAAGATCAGCATAGTTCTTGTATCAATAATAGTTACTGCCTACATAGCTCTGAAAAAATTTGATGCTGACATATTAATTTACCGTATCTGTCTATTCCTATTATGTCTGAGTTTATTTTACTCGGTACCAAATGGAGCAGGACAAGGAACATCCCTGTATTGGATTTACATTTTACCTCTTTTATTCTTTTTCTTTTTCGGCAAACGGGAAGGACTGATATGGTTCATGGTTTTTGCCTCCTGCCTGTTTTTCGTAATTCTAACGCCATCCGTTTTTGGCTGGTACTCTTATGGTTATCCAACTGTTTTACGTTTTATCGTCACCCTTGGTATAGTTACCATGGTCGGTTACGGGCTGGAATCATCACGAGACCGTAGCCATACATTACTGGTAGAAAAAAACAAGGCATTGCTTCAGGAAAAGCAGCTATTGGAGCAGGCAATGAGTGAAATAAAGACTCTCAGCGGATTTATCCCTATATGCAGTAACTGTAAAAAAATCCGTAATGATGATGGTTACTGGGAACAGCTTGAAAGTTATATAAAAGATCATTCCGGGGCAGATTTCAGCCACAGTATCTGTCCTGATTGTATAGTGAAACTATATCCTGAATTCAAACAATTTGCGGAAAGAAAATATACATCCTAATGATTTTCCAATAAACTGCTCCTGCTTAGCTTTTCGTTGCACATTCCAAATAGTAATTTGCATATTAAGAAATTTTAAAACCATTTGTTAGTAGCTGAAAAAGATAAAATGACAATTCATGACTGTTAAGATTTGTTTTTTCTGTTCGATTGTTTCGTAACAGCCATGAATAATGTGCTTATGTAGTTCTTACAGCTGTACGTCCTGGGGAGCCAATACAAAAGGGGTTAAGCACAATGCTTAACCCCTTAATTATTTTTATAATATAATAACATCCAAAGTAAGAAAAGTATTTATTATAAATACGGATATTCCTCTGATATTCTCTATCAGGAAATGTCATATTCTTTCAATTTGCGATAGAGCGTCGGCCTGGACATTCCAAGTTTTCGCGCTATTTCAGCTTTTTTCAGTTTGCCCTGCAACATCTTCAGAATAGCTTGATGCTCAAATTCTTTAAGCGACGTCATCGATTCCGGGTCATTTGCGAAAACGGACGTTTTTGTTATTTCCGGAGGAATATGATCCACGGTGAGTTTGTCGGAGTCTGCATAGTTCATCATCCTTTCAACGACATTTTGTAATTCCCGGATATTTCCCGGCCAGTTGTAGTGTTGAAATGTTTCAATTACGTGCTTGCTGATCATGTGTACTTTCTCTCCGGAATTTTTTTCGAATTTTTTAATGAAATGTTCCACGAGCAGAGGGATATCATCCAGACGTTCGCTCAGGGGAGGCATATGGATTGAAAACACGCTCAGACGATAGTAAAGATCCTTCCGGAAGGTTCCTTTCCTTATCTCGCTCATGATATCTTTGTTTGTTGCGGCGATAATACGCACGTCCACAGGCCTGACCCTGCTTCCGCCAATTCGGACGATAGATTTGTCTTCAATCACCCTGAGCAACACAGCCTGCAATTCCAGAGGTGTTTCTGCAATTTCATCTAAAAATATCGTACCGCCATCGGCCAGTTCGAACTTTCCCTGATTCCCTCCGCGGCGTGATCCCGTGTAAGCGCCATCGGAATAACCGAACAGCTCGCTGGTGATAAGATCACGGGGAATGGCCGCGCAGTTAATAGCCAAATAAGGACCACTTCTACGATTGCTGGCATTGTGGATCGCCTGGGCAAAAACATCTTTTCCAGTGCCGCTTTCCCCAAGCAGAAGCACATTGGAACTGTTCCGGGAAACAATTCGTGCCTGATCGATGGACATCAAAAAACGTGAATTCTGTCCGCAAATATCCTCAAAACAAAACTTTGCCTTAGCGCCAATCATCCTGGTTACTAGAGTTTTTGCCCGTGTTATTTCATTAAGAATTATGATTTTCCCAATGGTTTCACCATCACCATCGATAATAGGATTGCACGTCATGGTGTAATCATTGCCGCCGGAATGAGAAAATATTCTAACTTCAGCATCGGTGATTGTTTCCTTGTCTTTGATCATGGAGAGAAATTGTTGATTTTCTCTTCCCATGACCTTTTGAATAGGCTGGCCCTCGATTGTTTCTAAGCGCTGAAATAACATTTTTCTGGCATTGTCGTTAATGAGAGACACACACCCTTGATTGTCAATTGTAATAAGAGCTTCAGGAATAGACGTAATAACTGTTTTTTGAAAGCTATTGGCTATCTGCAGTTTTCTCGATGCCTCTCTTGTCTGCATTTCATTTTCGATTGCCTTGGCGGCGGCAATGACCATGCCCAGGGTATCGCGGGTAGCCCGGAAATAATGGCCGGTAAGACATATGCCGCCGATGAATTCACCTTCAGGACTGAAAATAGGCGAACTGGAATCTGTTTCATGGTGAAAATAACGATGATAATGTTCTGCTGAGAAAATCTGAATAGGTCTTTTTAAGGTAAGGACAGTGCCGACATTGTTATTACCCGCACTTTCCTCCGTCCACAGCGCGCCGCTGACAAATTCACCGCGCCGTGCGTGATTGACTGCATCATCGTCTCCTATGGCTTCGAGGACATGTCCTGCTTTTTCGTATAGGGCGACCAGGAATCCGGAACCGGCAAGAAATTTGTGAAGATTCTGCATAAAGGGACGGCTGATGTTGATAAAATATTCATTATCTTTTAATAGTTTAGCAAGATCTTCCCCTGCGAGAATTTTATGATGTGGAATAACAAGGGGATCAACGCCCAACTGGAGACATCTGGTCCAAGAATCAAAAACCTCATCAGATACCACGGTCCGGTCAACAGCATCATCTCCAGAGATAAATTTTTTCCATTCTTGTTCGATGGCTTGGAATTTTTCGTAATAATTAGGCTCCAGTTGCTCTCTTCGACTGACAAAAGGTTTCTTTTCCAGCCAACCGTTTTCCTGCTTATGTGATCTATCTTGTTTTGCATTTCTTTTAACCATGAGAGCACCCCACTTTTTTACATGTGTATCATATAATTACACAACAAGTTGCAAAATATTACATATCAGTCAATAGCATATTCGTCAATAAAAAAATTCCCTTTTAAAATCAACCCAATACGCAATGGTAAGTGACTGGCATAAATAATGCTCTGTGGAAAGCCAAGTTAAGAACATAAAAGGAGAATGCCGTGGATTTCAGATTAGCAGATGATCAGATGATGTTGAGGGATACGGTAAGACGAATCGCAATAGAGCAGTTTGCCCCGCGCGCCGCGGAAATAGATGAAAAAGAGGAATTCCCCTGGGAAAATTTTCAAACATTGTCAAAAAACGGTCTTCTGGGCATCCAGATTCCGGAAGCATACGGTGGAACAGAGGCGGGGATGCTCTCCATGATTCTGACGGTGGAAGAAGTAGCCAGGTGTTGCGCGGCAACATCCGTAATGTTGACGACTCAGGCATTGACCAGCGATCCTATTCTGATCGGTGGAACAGAAGAACAGAAAAAGAAATACCTTTACAGGCTTGCTGCTGGTGAATGCCTGGGCGCTACGGGCATTACCGAGCCGGGAGCGGGCTCTGATGTGTCGGGAATGCAAACAGTCGCGATCAGAGTGGCTGGCGGTTATCTTCTCAACGGATCGAAGATATTTATCACCAATGGCGGCGTGGCGGAAATCGTGGTCGTTGTTTGCTATACCGACAAATCTAAAGGCAACAAGGGCATCAGCATGATGATTGTGGAAAAAGGAGAAAAGGGATTTACGGTGGGAAAACAAGAGCACAAAATGGGCATTCACGGTTCCGAAACACGGGAGTTGGTCTTTGATAATGTCTTTTTGCCGGAAAGCCGGTTGCTAGGCGGTGTCGAAGGCAACGGGTTTAAAGTGCTGATGAAGACCTTCAACTATACCCGCCCGGCGGTCGGCGCTCAGGCGTTGGGTATCGCGCAGGGCGCACTGGATGCCGTGATCAGCTTCACCAAAGAACGATGCCAGTTCGGCCAGTCCCTGGCTTCGTTCCAGGGCATGCGTTGGATAATTGCCGAAATGGCCCTGGCTGTGGAGACGGCCCGCACCATGGTTTATCGGGCAGCCTCCCTGATCGATACGGAACCTGATTCTCCGGATATTCCAAAGCTTTCCTCCATGGCCAAGTGGTACGCCTCAGATGTGGCGATGAAGGTTACAACTGACGCCGTTCAATGCCTGGGTGGCTATGGCTATACAAGAGAGTATCCCGTCGAACGGATGATGCGGGATGCAAAGATAACGCAGATCTATGAGGGCACAAATCAGGTACAGCGCATCATTATCGCCAATCAGTTACTGGCGTAAAAGGTTCCTGCCGGCAATCAATATAAACTATCGCTGAAATAAGGAGAAAAAGATGACTGAGAAAATCGTCGTAATAGGCGCGGGAACCATGGGGGCGGGAATAGCTCAGGTCGCGGCGGAAGGAGGCTATACAGTTGCCATCGTTGACACATCCGGAGAATTTCTTAATCGCGGGCTGAGAAACATTCAAAACTTCATCGGGCGAAAAGTTACCAAAGGCTCTCTGACGCAAGCGCAGGCTGATGATATCCTTTCCCGGGTTACCGTGACAACCGATATGGAGGCCGCCGTTTCCGGCGCCGTGATGGTGGTAGAGGCGGTCTTTGAAAATCTTCAACTCAAACAAGACATTTTTAAGAAACTGGACGCCATCTGTCCCCAGCATGTTATCCTCGCCAGCAATACATCCACCCTTCGCATTTCCACCCTTTCTTCGGTTACGGCAAATCCGGAACGGGTCATCGGAACCCACTTTTTCAGCCCCGTCCCGGTGATGAAACTTGTTGAAGTCATCAGTGGCGATCAGACCAGCAGGGAAACGGAAAAAACCGCAATCGAAATATGCAGAAAATTCGGCAAAACGCCGATCGTAGTCAGGGATATCCCCGGATTTATCGTCAATCGGTTTTTGTGTCTGATTTATAATGAATCCTGCAATATGATTTTAAACGGCTCTGCCTCGGCCGAAGATATCGATCAGGCCATGAAGCTCGGCTGCAACTGGCCCATGGGGCCCAATGAGATCATGGATATTGTTGGTGTTGATGTCTGCGGGAACGCGGTAAAGGCCATGTCTGAAATGACCGAGGAAGAACGCTATCAACCGTCTTTGTTATTTGAAAAAATGATTGACGAAAAACAGCTGGGCAGGAAGACCGGCCAGGGCTTCTATAATTACAGTAAGGGATGAAAACTAACATTGCTGAACATCCGGATCACACTACGAGAAGAAGACAGAGAGGATAATAATGACCGAAAGAGAAGTGGTTTTTGTGGATGGTGTACGCACTGCCTTTGGCAAAATTGGCGTCAGCTTGAAGGATTACACAGCCGAAGAACTCGCAGGTATTGGCCTGAAGGGTCTTGTGGAAAAGACAAAAATTTGTGAACACGCCCGTGTTGATAATGTTTACATGGGAATGGCATTCCATCCCGCTCAGGCTATCAACCCTTCGCGCTGGGCGCTCTTATATGCGGGGATGCCCGAATCGACATCGGCTTCCGTAGTTGAATTGCAGTGTGGTTCCGCCATTGACTCCATTAATCACGCAGCATGGAAAATTATCGCTGGTCAGGCGGATATTGTTATTGCCGGCGGCATGGAATCTTTTAGCCAGTTGCCCCGAAAATATTCCACCAGTGTGGATCCTTACCGGCTTAATCCCATAAAGCTCCTTGACTTTCAGCTTCAGCCGCCTTCTACGGAAGGCAAGACTTATCTCCCCTTTGAGATGGGCCAGACGGCGGAAAATTTGGCTGATTTATACAAAATTTCCCGTCAGGAACAGGATGAGTTCGCCTTCCGGAGCCAGTCTCTGGCAAATAAGGCCATCGAAGCGGGCTATTTTGTCGATGAGATCATCCCCGTTGCGGTATCTCAGGGTAAGAAGAAACCGCCGCTGGAATTTAACGCGGATGAGTTCCCCCGTCTGACGTCTATGGAAGCGATGGCTGCCCTGCCTCCTGCTTTCAAGAAGGGTGGCACGGTAACGGCCGGGAATTCATCCGGTTTGAATGACGGAAGCGCCTTTGTGCTGATGATGACAAGAGAAAAAGCTGTGCAACTGGGCTACGAACCCATGGCCAAATGGATTTGCAGTGCCGAATGGGGTGTCGATCCTGCTATTATGGGTGTTGCTCCCGCATATGCTCTACCTATAGCCATGAAGAGAGCCGGACTCAAACTTTCTGATTTTGCTGTTGTTGAATGCAATGAAGCATTTGCCGTTCAAAATCTGGCTGTGATCCGGGAACTGGAAAATCAAACGGGAGAAAAGGCAAATATTGATAACTGGAATCCCAATGGGGGGGCCATCGCCTTTGGTCATGCCAATGGCGCATCGGGTGCCCGTATTGCCCTGCTTTGCATGAAGGAACTGATTCGTCGGGGGGGGCGCTTCGGGACTTTCGGCGCCTGCTGCGGTGGTGGACAGGGTGTTGTCACGATTATTGAGAATTTGAAAAGATAAATCCTCCTCAATAATTCTATTATGCCGGGGAAAAACGTATTTGCTGTATCATTTTTATGATCGCAGGTCATGAATGAAGTGGCCTTTTTCACGAGCGTTTGTTATTGAAAAGGCGGATAATTTACCTCAAAACAGATTTTTAAGGAGATGAAATGGACCCGAATGCAATTTATGGCAACCCGAACAACCTGGTCGATTTATTCGAGCAAAGTGTAACCAAGTTTCCGGATATCAGATTCCTGGGCACTAAGAATCCGGAATCTGGAAAGTATGAATGGCTTTCGCGCAGGCAGATTGCCGAGCGGGTCGACAAACTCCGCGGCGCTCTTGCGAAACTAGGTTTGGCCAAAGACGATAAAGTCGGCATCATCATCAACAATTGCGTCGAGTGGTTCGTCTGTGAGCAGGCCGTTCACGGGCTGGGCGGGGTATTTGTTCCCATGTATCTGCAGGAGCTCCCGAAAGTCTGGAAATATATCATCACCGACGCCACGATCAAATTCCTTTTTGTCCGCGACGAGAGCGTTTATGAGAATGTCAAAGATTTCAAGCAGGAAATCAGCACGCTTCAGGAGATCTTTGTTGTTTACGGCGAAGGAGTTAACAGTCTTTTCGCCCTGGAGGAAATGGGCAGGAAGAATCCCGCTCCTTCCGTCAAACCTCACTGGTCGGACCTCGCGCACATCATTTTCACATCCGGTACAACGGGCAATCCCAAAGGCGCTATGATCTCCCATGGAAACGCATCCTGGGCTGCCCGATCCAGCATCGACACGTTCGAGCTCAATGAAACATCACAGGTGATTTCGATTCTGCCCTGGGCACATGTTTACGGACAAAACTGCGATCTGCATAATTATACTTGCTGCGGAGGAGGGATTGCGTTTGTCGAATCACTGGATAAATTCATGCAAAATGTTCAGGAATCGAAGCCCACTGCCATTAACGGCGTTCCGCGAATTATCACCAGGATTTACGACGCCATCATGCAGGGTGTTAATGCCGATCCCGTAAAAAAACAATTTTTCGAAGCGGCACTCGATGTAGCGGCCAAAAACAGAGATCTGCCGGAGAAAACAAAAGAGTTCAAAGATTATGATGATCTGGTCTTTTCCAAGGTCCGCGCCATTTTCGGCGGCAATCTGCAATTTATCGTCAGCGCCAGCGCGCTTTTAAAACCGGAAATCGCCCTTTTCTTCCATGATATAGGACAGCCGACCTATGATTGTTACGGCATGACCGAAACATCGGGCGGCATTACCATGAACTGTACCGAATTCGGCAATAAGCTGGGAACGGTGGGCAGGCCGATTCAGCACACACATGTCGTGATTGACAAATCACGTGTGGAGAAAAACAGTATTGACGGCGAGATCTGCGTTTACGGGCCCCAGATCATGATGGGTTACTTCAACAAACCCAAGCTCAACGAAGAGATCATGCTGCCTGATAAATGGAACGGCTTTGCGGGCATTCGCACCGGAGACCGTGGTTGGTTCGACGAAGAAGGTTTTCTGCACATCACCGGCCGTTTCAAAGACGAATACAAACTGGCCAACGGTAAGTATGTGCATCCGGAAAGCATTGAAAATGAAATCAAGCTAATGCGTTATGTCGCCAACGCTATGATCTATGGCGAAGGCAAAGATTACAATGTGGCAGTTATTGTTCCTGACTTTGCCGTACTGAAATCCGATCCCGAAACCTCGGTGTGGGTTAAAGAAACGCTGGAAGAAACGCTGCAAAGCGAAGATCTAAAGAACTATCTTGCCAAAAATATTATTGAGTATGTGCGAAAGTCATTCGGCGGTTATGAAGTGCCGCAAAAGTTTCTTTTCATTGCGGAAGACTTCACGGTGGTTAATGGCATGCTGACGCAGACCATGAAGCTCAAAAGAAGTAATGTCCTGAATAATTATCGAGAACAGCTTCTGGCTCTTTATTAAGATCAGCTGTATACGCAGGAATAAAAAGCCGTATACCCAACGTGGGTTACGGCTTTTTTACAATTGGAATATAGATAATCATTAAATTGTGAAGGCAGCTTAAATAAGTCGGTAGCAACTTTATTGCGAATACAGTTAATCAATTTTTATGTATGTATGTATCTTCATCGCCACATATTGCTGTTGCCTTTCTCGGTATAATGTCTCGTCTTACCCTTTGCTCATGTGAAACGGGTGAATATTTCAACCGGTAATGGTTTATTTTATTGAGCCCATTTGGGGAGCCAATACTTAAGGGGTTAGGCGTAATGCCTAGCCCCTTAAGTTTTTGTATAAATTTTATTAATGTACAGCTTTGTCAACAATCATCAATAGACCAAAACTTTCTCCCAAAGCTAACCATTTTTCACCAATCCAATAGTATCGTGGAAATCTAAGGAAGCGTCAGAGCAAATGACTCCTGCTATCCACACACCGGCAAAATCAGAAAAAGTTATTGATTTGAAGCTATAATGATCATCTGGCGGCCACCGAATAATATTGACTTTGGGATATTTGAGAGTAGGCTAATGATGAACTCATAAACGAACGGTTCGGATTCAAATAATTTTTCATTATGTTTGGTTGTCACGTGGGTGGGTTAATGTTTAAGGGAATCCCTGATGAACACAGTTACCCCCAGGTATTTTTAGGTAATAGGGATTATCAATGTTCAAGAAGCTCCTCGTTAAAGCAAGAGATGCTCGATGGCTATGGGACATGTTCGGACCGATCTACAATCGGCAGATATACAACGCCATTTTTGAACTCTACGAGCATATCTCTTTGAATATCGATGTTGACACGAATTCGCAAATTCTTGACGTCGGGACCGGCCAGGGATACATGGCCCTGCAATTGGCATCGCACATCCCCATGACATCCGTTGTGGGAATAGATTTTTCGCCCATGCAGATCCGGGCAGCAGAACGGCTGAGAAAGAAAAGGGATGTCGGGAACTGCCGTTATCAGTTGGGAAATGCCATGGAGATACCCTTCAGAGAAGAAAACTTCGATGCCGTCGTTAGTGTCGGTTCCATTAAGCACTGGCCGGATCCGCAAAAAGGCGTATCCGAGATGAGACGTGTTCTCGCAATTGGAGGCTGGGCGGTTATCTCAGAAACAGACAAAGAGGTGTCGGACGAGGCCTTAAGACGATTCATGTCGCGCTTCAAGGCATGGTATCTCTGGAACCCCCTTCTCTTCTGGGGATTGCGCCATATCATTTTTGGTGAAAGCTATTCGCACCAGGAAATCGTTGCTTTTTTCAAAGCGGCGGGATTTAAAAATATTCAGATGCAGAATCTGGGAACCTGTCCTTACGTAATCGTCAAGGCGCAAAAATAAAGAGGCAATGGTGATGCGGATTTTTATCTTGCCTATTCGACCTTCAGGCAAAGATGCGGTCCATCTCAGAACAAATACAAAGGGAGTATTTTCTGATCCGATCAATTCATTTATTGCCATGTGCAATGTTCACATCCTGAAGATTAGTTTTCTCTGCTTAAATGACACGTATAGCGTCCTTAACCACACAAAACATAACCATTAGTAAAATTAATGGGTTCCATCCGTAACAAACAAAATTTGCACTTTAAAACAAATATTTACACCGCCACATTTTGGTGGTCAATATTTCCTTGACATCCAGGACGGCGTTTCTTATACTTCAACCCACAAAGATGAACATTATCATTAATTCCTGTCGCAGTCGTTCTACTTATGATGCTAAGTGATCAAATGTTGAATATTCATATTCATTAATAGCAGTGAGATAGACGCGCATGGCAACCCAGCAGAAGCTGCCTGGAGACTATTCTGGGCAACTGAATGAACTCATCACATACTCGACAACCGCCAGTGTCCTGAACAAGGAGCAGTGGAAAAAACTTGCGCGCGAATGCGGTGACGAGATCTACACAGAGGCCTTGTACCGCCTGAGCCGCCTGGAGCTTCCCCCGTCCGAGGCCAGGGACACGGTCCAGGCAATCCTCCTGCACCAGGAGGGGCTCTGCCAAACCCTGGGGCGCAGCGTCAGCATGGTTACGGCCATGTGCGACTACTTCATGCAGGTGAACCCCATGTTGCGCGAGCCCGTGCTGATTGAAGTGAACCTGCTGCGCCAAAGAGAAGAAAGCGCCTACAAGGATGAACTCACCGGGTTGTTCAACCGCCACTCGTTCGCCCAGGAAATTCCGAGGGAAATGGAGCGTTTCCGGCGTTTTGGCTATCCCTTCGCCCTGCTCATGCTCGACCTCGACCACTTCAAGCTGGTCAACGACACCTACGGTCATTCCGCTGGCGATCAGGCCCTGCGCGACATCGCCAAGGTTCTTGGCGAAACCGCACGCCTCCTGGACACGGTCGTGCGTTACGGCGGCGAGGAATTCGCCATCATCCTGCCCCAGGCCGGCAGAGAAGAGGCCATTGGCGTGGCCGAACGCATCCGTCTGGCCGTGCAGCGGAAACACATCGTCTTTGCCGGACAGGAGCTCCCGGCCATCACCGTAAGCGTTGGCCTGGCCTGTTTCCCAGCCGATGCCCTGGACATGGCTTCCCTGGTCCAGCGAGCCGATCAGGCGCTCTACCAAGCCAAGGTCACGCGAAATTGCGTGCGCCCCTTCAACGACCGCCAGCGCAACCACACGCGCTACGTCCTGACCGACCCCCTCGCGTTGCGTCTCAGCGACAACACTGGTCAGATCTTCGCCGTGGCACGCGACATAAGCTTCGGCGGGCTGCTCTGCGATACGCACAAACCCGTGGACAAGACCAGCACCATCGAGCTTGAGCTGACGGACAGCGTCCTGGGCATCAGCCTGCCCGTCATCGCCCAGGTGAGCCGGGTGGTTTCCGTGGGGGACGGTAATTACCAGCTAGGCCTGTCATTCAAGTTGACTTCCCAGGAAGACCAAAAGGCGCTCATGGCTATCATCGAAGGCCGCACCATGCCTGCGGGCTACTGCTTCCGCGCCGAAAACCTACCTGCGGACCGCGACTGACCCCCAGAACCACCAGGGGGACGCTACAACAATTCCAAATCGAAAATACTTGACTTGTAGATAAAAGAGATAGAATGGCGATGTCAACTGGCTGTTAATATTTATATTTTAATATTGGATTGTTTTGCAACAGCCATGAATAATTTCGTTAAATAGTTCTTATAGCTGTGCGTCCTGGGGAGCCAATACAAAAGGGGTTAGGCGCAATATAATGAAACATCAGAGTTAATCACTTCTTGCTCAAAGTGAGCGTCAGAAACCCATTGTAAACGGATAATTAATCCAGAGAATACGAAAAACGATAAGCTTTTACGGAGATATTTGCTGGGTTATCCGTTAATATAAGAACTTGCCTAACGAAGGGGGATTTGGTATTTACTGGCATTATAAAATCAACCTTTTTTCAAGAGTGGTTTCTATTATGCCCGAAAGCAAGCCCGCTCCAGTCCATAATCATTGTATCATTCTGCTGATCTTTTTGTTTATTTTCTCTTTCCCTGTGATGGGCTCGTCTGCCGAAGCATCTTTGGAAGGTATACAGGATGTCATTGCCGAAGGAAGGGCGATGCTCGGTGAAGATACAACGCCCGCTCAGGCGAAAGCTCTGGCCCTGAACGAGGCAAGACGGATAGCTGTGGAAAGGGCGGCGGGTGTTCTGGTCAGAAGCTCCAGTATTGTCTATAACTCCGAACTCATCAGCGACCTGATTTCGACCTTCACCAAAGGGCTGATCATCAGGGAGGATATCTTGTCCGAAGGTCTCCAGACTGAAAACGGGCGGGTCTCCTATGTTTGCCGGATTAAAGCCTCCATCAAGCCCGTTCCGCAGAAGAAACAAAAAGACGTTCGGATCGCCGCGGCCGAAGTGTCCAGAGCGGACAGGCCTTTTTCCTCGGCCTTCAATGTATTTCAGGATAATGACGAGATACGGATCAGGGTAAAAACCGCAGGCGACCTGAATATAAATATCTTCAGTGTGAGCCAGGACGGCAGGGTTGTTCAACTTCTGCCCAACCCTTATGTGCAATTGGAAAAGTTGTCGAGCGGTCAGGACTTTATTTTCCCCGACGAGGCCATGAGAGCAGCGGGATTTAAGCTCCGGGTCCATACACCGAAAAATCTCTCCAGGGCATACGAAACAATAGTGATTATCGCGACAAAAGAGAAGAAGGAATTTCTTTCCGGAAGAAGCCTGGATGTGACGCTCTCCGATTTGATGGGAGAGCTTTCTTTGCTGGAGCAGTCCTCTTGGGCGGATGCGGTTATCGGTTACGAAGTTAGGAGATGATACTAAAATGAAAAAAATGATTCTTTCTGTTATTCTTGTAACCATGCTTTTATGGGTTTCCGGCTGCGCCACCATGAATCCGCAGACAGTCAAGCTATGTCGCGGACAGAACTGTGAGACGCTGGGAGAAGACAGGTCTGTCAAGGAGACATTACTCGTCAGAATGGCCCAGTTTATCAAGGATAACCTGGGCGCGGATATTCCTCTTTTTGAAACTGCCTCGATAGATGATTTCCGTCTGGAAAAAGAGCCCGAAGCATATGACAAAGGGATTTCCTTCTATGTCCAGGGAGGACCGATGCCGGGGATGGCTGTTCTTAAAACAATGAAATTCAACGATTTGATTTATATCGACCGCGAAAATCTGGAAATCAAATTCAAGTTTAAGCCGGAGGGGACCTGGGTCGGTATGCCCTTATTCACTGCCGAATCGGAAGGAACCATTAGTATCAAGTCTGCCAAGGAAATCCGGTTTGCCGGCACTTTCATCGGATCATGGCTGGTGGCCGTTGGAGCCTGGAAATATGAATGGCTGATCGACTACGTTGATTTCGAAAACAAGATTCTGGGTGGCAATTTCTCTATTGGCGGCGGCGGCCTGATGAACATCGGAGGCGGCAAGGGCTACCAGTTGGTTCGCGGAAAAACTGGACAACAGGCTACGGTGGTTGCGGCGGATGATAAACCGCTTCCCAGGAAACCATCTCTTGTCTACCAGGTTAGTTTTACGGAAAGCTCCGGAGATGGCATCATTGAAGGAGGCGAAGAAGTTTCGTTGAAGGTGGATGTGGAAAATAAAGGGGAAGGAACAGCTAAAGACGTCCAGGTTCTTCTGTCCGGCCATCAAGCGATGCTCGGTTATCTGGGCAATATGAAATCGCTTGGTGATCTGGCGCGCGGCGAAAAGAAAACAGTTGAGTTCAAGGCTGCCCTTCCGCTTAATCTGCAAAGGGAAATCGCCGATATCAAAATAGAAGTCGGGGAAAGTGGTGGTTTTTCGGCCTCCGATATAAAAACACTGAAGCTTGCCCTGAAGCCGGGAAAATCTGTAACAAAGGAAACGGAAGAGGTCATATCACAATTGCCGCTTCTCACTTTTTCAACGCAATTAAGCGATCAGAACAACAATCGTATTCTGGAAAGCGGGGAAGAAGTAAAGCTCATAATCACCATTGAAAACAAGGGCGAAGGGGTGGCACGCGGTGTTGTTGTTACTCTTTCCGGAACTCCATTGCTGGTTAATCTTTTTGGCGAGAAGCGTCTCATCGGAGATATCGGGGCGCGGGAAAAGAAAACAATTGTATTTAAAGCTGTCATACCGGTACGTATCTCCACGGAAACAGCGAATCTCAGGATATTGGTCAGCGAAGGCGGAGGGTTTTCGCCGACGGAGGCAAAGACCCTGAGAGTGGCTCTAAGGGCGGTTGAGGTCAAGGAAACCGTGGAAATGATCTCGGAGGTCAATGTAGATGATATCCCGCTGAAAGTCAGGGATTATGAGAAGAAAGACAATATTGCCCTTGTCGTAGGCATCAGCAAGTACAGGGATAAAATAATTCCGGAAGTCAAGTACGCAGTGCGGGACGCGGAGGTTGTGGCAAGATATCTGGAAAATGTAGGCGGCATCCCGAGATCCAATATAAAGGTTTTGACGGACGATAAAGCCACTAAGAGCGATCTGGAAGCAAACATCAGCGACTGGCTCCCCCGACGCGTGACGGGCAATTCAACTGTATTTATTTACTATGCCGGGCACGGGGCTCCTGGACCGCAGGGCAGAGAAGCGTTCATTGTTCCCTATGAAGGAAATCCAGATTATCCCTCCCAGTTGTATCCTCTGCAGAAGATGTATGATGCTCTGAACAAACTGCCTGCCCGGGAGGTTGTTGTTATGCTGGACAGCTGTTTTTCCGGAGCAAAGGGCCGGAGTATCACCGGAGAGGGAACGAGGCCCATAAGCATTTCCATTGAAAACCCCGTTCTGGCTGGTGGTAAGATAATGGTCATGGCGGCATCTTCCGGGGCACAGATGAGTTCCGACTACGACAAGGTCAGGCATGGTCTATTTACCTACTATCTCCTGCGGGGCATGCGGGGGGAGGCGTCCCGAGATAAAGAGGGAACCGTTGAACTCGGCGGACTCTACGAGTTTGTCAGGAAAAACGTCGCGGAAACGGCATCATTAGAAATGAACCGGGATCAGACACCCATGCTGCTGCCGTCCGAATATGCCGTTAAAGATAAACTGAATGTTCCGATATCCAGGGCAAGGTAAACGTTTTTTCAGGTAGTGAAGACATTCCGAAGATAGGTAGAAGTGTTATCACTTTGGAGGATCATTTTCTTTGCCTTACCAGGACTATCGGCCATCCTGGTTTCCACGGCTGTGCGTCCTCGGGAATAAAAATATTCACCGCAATCATGAGGGGGCTGATTCCGGCCCGGTATCACGACTGCTCATATATACTGCCAGTGCCAGGGCGAGCACGATGGCAGAAATGCCGAAACCCCATTGATAGGCCACAAACGGCAAGATACCCGTTATTGATGGCTGCCAGTTATCCATAATAATCCCTATCATGTGCTGGAACATGGCCGCACCCAGGACGACAAAAAAATTCAGGGCGGTAAGAGCGGTTCCGACGATGCATAAGGGAAAAGTTTCTTTCACCTGGGCATACAAGATAAAACTGCTGGCGCCAGTCACCCCCAATAACCAGAATTGAAGCAAAAGTCCCCAGCGAGGTAACTGCGTGTTTATGGCTAGACTGGAAAAGACCAGCAGCATGGCAGCTTGTCCCAGCAGAATCGGCAATTTACGCCCCCCCAGCTTGTCAGACCAGCGTCCCCACAGAGGTGAGCCGCAAATGACCCCGATAGGAATGGCCAGTAAAATAGTGCTGGAGGCCGCTTTGCTGAGGCCATAGGTGTGCATAAGGTATGGGCCACCCCATAAACCCTGAATGGCTATCAATGCTCCATAGGAGGCGAAAGCCAGAGGCGCCAGTTTCCAGAAAAGGCTGCTGCTGAATACGGTGCGCAATCCAGAGAAAATATTGGTCGTAGATGGTGGGATATCAAGTAAAGTTCCGGCCTTTTGTGGCGGGTGATCTCGTATCACGAGGTAAAATGCGGCCGCCATTAAAAGAGTTATCGTTGCCATACAAAGGAAAGCGCCGCGCCAACCAAATATATTGCTCAGCCAGACCAGGGGGGTCGTGGCGCCAATGGCCCCCAGATAGCCAATTGAAACCAAGATACCGGAAAGAGTGGCAAACTCATGGGGTAAAAACCAGGTGGTAAATATTTTATACGACCCCATAAGCATGGCTGCCATGCCGATACCAAGTCCTGCACGTGCCAGTATCGCCATCCCGGCATTGTTGGAGAGGGCAAAGACAATTGCACTTACCGCCCCGATGCAGGCCAATAAGCTTATAACAATACGGGGTCCGATGCGATCCAGCAACGGTCCCATTGGCAGTTGAGCCAAGCCGAAACTATAGAAAAAAGCACCACCCAGCAGCCCGAGATTCTCCGAGGAGAGGCTCAAGTCATGGACCAGATCACTGGCGATAACTGCATTGGAGACTCGCCAAAACTGCGAGATGATGTACATGGAGGAACAAAGTGTGAAAACACACCAGCTATAGCAATGAAAGGGCTGTTTTTTCATACGGCCTCACAATGGAATATGTGGAAGGATTTCTCTCTCTGGTCAGGCCATTTTCTTGTTAGAGGAAATATAGAAAGAACAAACGCTTATGTCAATGAAATACTGGTAAAAATACTTGTTGTTAATTGTAAAAAGCATGAACAGATCTGATATTGCTAATGTATTTGCATAGAATAGATAATCTGGTTTCAAGTCGGACGAGTTGTTTCCTTTGACAAAAAAGCAATAGCTGTCTATACTATAGACAACTTAGAAGTTAGGGGGGCGTAACGGTTTCGACGGGGACATTTGAAGTTGTAGAAGCGTACCGAGGTTCCTACAGGCCTCGTTAAACAGGTAGGAAACATATAATCGCAGAAAACTACGATTACGCATTAGCCGCTTAGACGGCTAACGTTCTACCCGGTTTGCCTGTTGGCTGGACTAGGACGTCATTAAGACAGGATAGCCAAACTTCTTGCCTGGGGGAGGGCGGCGAATACTTACAGGATAGCGCGGTGACGATCCGGCCTTAGGGAGCAATCCAGCGTGAAGGTTCTAAAACGAAGGCTACGTACGTAGAAGCTGCAGCGGAAGGTTTTCGGACGCGGGTTCAATTCCCGCCGCCTCCACCAAAACAGAATACGAGAAATAGAAGAGCCCGCTTAAAGCGGGTTTTTTTATGCCGATGTCAATGCTAAATTAAAGTGCGCTCTGCGAATGGTGAGCATTACTTGCTGTAATTATTAGTCATAATAAAAGCATGTTATTGTTATTTAAATAATTTTATCCATAATTTCTATTTGACAACTCCAAGTGCATCAATTAGCCTTTAATCAGCATAATTAGTCAGGTAGTATTAGATATCGAATATCTAACGGTTGTATCGAAGAAGGAGTTTCGGGTGCTCGAAAAATCAACGATAAATAAGGATATTCTACAGGAGAACGCATTATTAAAGCAGAGAATCCAGGAACTGGAAATAGCGAAAGCAAATCTGAAACTAGTGAATAATGGGCTGCAGGAAAGTGAGGAGAAGCTCCGCATGCTTCTTTCAGAATCACCCGATCCCATTTTCTCCTTCAGTCCGGAAGGGCAATACAGGTATGTCAACAAAGCCTTTGCCAATGGAGTCGGCAAGCCGGTAGAGGATATCATTGGTAAGCTTATCTGGGATGTGTTTCCCCGGGAGGAGGCGGACAAGCGCTTTGCTGCACTGAGCCAGGTGTTTCGCACGGGCGAAGAGAAGGTCATTGAGGTGCGTGTTCCGCGGGCCGACGGAGACCGCTATTACATAACGACGATTACGCCGGTTAAAGATTCGGAAGGGGGAGTCGTTTCTGCGTTATGTTCATCCAAAGACATTACCGACCGTAAGCGTGCGGATAATGCGCTGCGGGAAAGCGAATCCCGCCTTCAATCCATCAGCAATAATCTCCCGTCAGCAATGATCTATCAGATTGTCATGAGGAGCGATGGCACGAGAAAATTCACCTTTTTAAGCGATTCAGTCCGGAAATTGCATGGCGTATCGCCCGCAGAAGGCATTGCCAACCCCGATCTGATTTACGGTAATGTTTATAAAGAAGATATCGAACCATTTGTAAAAGCTGAAAATGAAGCCCTGAAAGCATTTGCGGCTTTCAATATTGATGTGCGAATAAAGGAACCCTCCGGAAGAATAAGATGGTCCACCCTGGTATCTACGCCGAGACTGATGGAAGATGGTTCCATCTGCTGGGACGGAATCGAGTTTGACATAACCGGGCATAAGCAAACTGAAGAAAAATTGCGGGAGAGTGAAGTCAGTTATCGGACATTGGTGGAAAATGCGAATGATATTGTGCTCAAGACAGACAGCACTGGACACTTCATTTTCGTAAATCAGGCGGCGCTCAATCATTTGGGCTATAGTGAAGAGGATATTATTGGAAAGCATTATACATCCTTTATCCGCAAGGACATGCATGACGAAATCATCAGGTTCTTCGGTCGTCAGTTCGTCAAGGGGATTCAAAATACATATTTAGAATATCCGCTTCTGTCGAAAGATGGCCATGAGTTCTGGATTGGGCAAAATACCCAGTTAGTTGTCGAGGATGGCCAGGTAAAAGGATTTCAGGCAGTGGCCCGGGATATTACTGAACGCAGGCAGATTGCAGAGGCTCTGCGGGAAAGCGAGGAAAGATTCCGATCTGTGGTCGAAAGATCGCTCGTCGGCATTGCCATTATCGACGACGCTTTCCAGTATGCTTACGTGAATGAAGAGTTCTGCAAGATGGCCGGCCATGAAAAACAGGAGATCATTGGCAAGAATTTCACTTTCCTGCTGGCCGAAGAAAGCAAGTTATTGGTAGCCGAAAGAAACCGGCGTCGTCATCTGGGAGAGGATGTCCCCACGCAATATGAGTTTTTGTTTGTGCAGAAAAACGGCCAGAAGCGCATTGGAGAGGTGCGCAGTGCCCTATACCTCGATTCATCGGGCAAAACAAAAGTCATTATTCAGGTAATCGACATTACCGAGCGCAAGAGAATAGATGAGGCTCTAAGGGAAAGTGAGGGGCGGTATCGCGGCCTTGTCGAGCTGGCCGTAGACGGGATAATGATGGGTTCTCCAGATGGTATCATTATTGACGCTAACGATTACATGTGTGCACTGGCCGGCATGAAGCGGGAACAAATGATAGGAAAGCATATCAGTGATATTTTATTTGCGCCGGAGAGTCTCCAGAAAACTCCTCTTCGGTTTGACTTGCTGCAAAAAGGTGAAATAGTTGTAAACGAGCGTATAATCATTCGCCCAGATATGTCTGAAGCAAAAGTTGAAATGCGCAGTAAAATGATGCCCGATGGCACATACCAGTCCATCTATCGCGACATTACCAAGCGCAAGTACGCTGAAGAGGCGCTGCGCAAGAGCGAGGAAAAGCATCGGACAATAATTGAGCAAATGGAAGACGGCTATTTTGAGATTGATCTTGCCGGTAATTTTACCTTCGTTAATGACGCGGAATGCAAAATTCTTGGATATTCCAGGGATGAACTGATCGGCATGAATAACCGGCAGTTTCAGGATCAAGCAAGTGCTAAAAAAGCATATCAAATATTCAGCACGATATATAGAACAGGTGAGCCAGTTAAGGGTGTAGATGTCGAAATTATCAGAAAAGACGGGACGAGAGGTTTTCACGAAGATTCGATATCGCTAATGAGAGATGCCCAAGGCAAACCGATCGGATTTCGTGGTCTTTCCCGCGATGTAACAGAGCGGAAAAGATCGGAAGAAGAAAGACGAAACCTGGAAGATCGTCTAAATCGTGCAGAGAAGATGGAAGCTCTTGGGCAACTGGCCGGCGGAGTAGCGCATGATCTGAACAA
>CAYXZW010000016.1:0-60956 GCA_964469905.1 uncultured Smithella sp. | reverse complement strand
TGTCATTGATTTAATTGCCTGTTTTTCTTGCATGGAGCTTGTTCAAAGTCAATAAAATTTATCGGCTGATTGGCGCCGGTTTATCTTCAACATTAAATTTGACGGAAAAATAATAATAATATAGAAGTTTACTGGGAAGAAAAGAAGACCGGTAATTAAGGCAGGAAATGGAATTTACAAACGCTTCCAGCAATAGATCATTAATCCTTCGAGCAATAGTGCTTATTTTGCTTTTCACCCTTTCAGTTTATTTGTTCTTTCATTATGATCTGTATGAATTATTCACTGATAGAAGCAAGATAATACATTTAATCAAGGCATCCCCTTATGATGAAGCAGTTTTTATTCTTATCCAGATAATACAAGTCGTTGCTGCTCCGATTCCCGGAGAGTTAACCGGATTCATCGGTGGTTACATCTATGGGCCTGTTCTGGGGACTATTTATTCGACAATCGGCCTGACTCTCGGTTCCTGGCTTGCTTTTATCCTGGCTCATTTCTTCGGCGAACCTCTAGTGGAGAGAGTTGTAAAAAAGGAAATTTTTGAAAAATTTGATCATTTCATGGAACATCAGGGCATACTGGTATCTTTTTTTCTTTTCCTGATTCCCGGCTTTCCCAAGGATTATCTTTGTTACATCATGGGTGTCAGCCGGATGCCGGTTGCGACATTTCTTATCGTTTCTGCCGCCGGCCGACTGCTTGGTACCATAGGGCTGTCGATAACCGGAAGTTCCGCCCGTGAAGGTCACTATTTTGCCCTGGGCTGCTTTGTTGGAGCCGGGATAATTATTTTCGTTGCAGCATATTATTACCAAGAAAAGCTGCTGCATCTTCTGAAAAAGAATTCAAAAAAATCGGATTGCAAAAATCAAAGCAACGGCGATCCCCCCAAATGATGCCTGCTGTAACACCGCCGCAATATAAGTGCTTCTGAAAATTGTCAAAAGATATGGAGTGCTTGCAAATCATTGTTCAACTGCTCTGGATTTTTAAACTGTATTGCCTGTATTCCCGCAACTTCTGCCGCCTTTACATTATCCGCAAGATCATCAATGAATAACAACATCGATGGGCTTGTTCCCTGTTCCTGAATAATAGCATGATAGAAACCGGCAGCCGGTTTCATTACATGAAGTTGATACGAAAGGTAGTATTTATGCAGAATCCGGACAGCAGCCAGTTTCTTTTGGCTGATGGTAAAATGAATTTCATTGGTGTTGCTGACTAATGCAGTCTGATGAGTACAAGATAGGCGCGAGACAATATCAAACATTCCGGCAATTGGTTTCTGAATAATGCCGGAAAAGGCTCTTTGCAGCCGGTCGCAGGAAAATTTTTTGTTGAAAACAATTTGCAGGCCGCTCAGGTAATCGGCCGTTGCAACATGTCCGTTTTCATATTGTCTGGTCCAGGATGCATATCCATCTGCAAAAGGAGCAATTTCCTCCGGGTGGGTTAATCCGAGGTTGCGCCAGAAAGCGTTTAAATCAATATCCACCAGAACATTTCCGAGATCAAACAATACTGTTTTAATTGGGGTCACCCGCGCTCCTCCAAAGTTTTAAAAAAATAAATACTTAGAATTCCCAACGAAACCCTGCGCCGACGCTGTGATCCTGATAATTATTGAAGTCGAAATGGGCGTTGTAGTTCAGATAGACGGAGATGCCGGCTGGGCCCACTGCGGAAATTCCGGTTCCGGCCTGGTAGGAATCTCTCCTCGGGGAAGCATGGGCCGTAACAGTGCAGTAATCTCCGCCCATGGCCAAGCGGGCTGTCGTGGAAGTGGTTTCATTGCCGAATTCATGAGTATAAAATATCCATACAGAAGGCTTTACCGCGAAAGTGCCGTAGTTCTGGGCATAGGAAAGTCGTCCGCCCAGCTTGCTCCGGAGAGATTCTGCCGTCTGGCTTTCTACTCTGAGGTTTAGCGAATCGGCACCGGATTCAACATAGGAATCGACATTATACTTTACATATTGCAGGGAAACCGATGGTAGTGCGCTGAGCTTGCCGAATATATACTCCTGGCCGATGCCGCCGTATCCTTCGATCTGATTGCCCTTGGGGGTAGAAAGAGCAGTCCGGGAAACTCCCGGGAAAATAATCTTCCGGTTGTTGTCATAGCTGTTCCACCCGTAGGCCAAGTGGCCTTCGGCGTAGAGGCCTCCCAGTTTGTATGTTCCATAAGCGCCCAGGGAAGTGTGATCCATATCCGCCTTACTGCCGCTGTCATCGATATCCGTCCGCGCCCGGTAGGATCCGGCGGTTATTCCGGCGCTGAAACGATCGGTGAAATGGTAGTCCACGCCGAGCGTGGCTCCGTAGGAACGGAAGCTATAGGCATCGTCTCCCCGCTTGTTACCTGTCCCGTAGTTTCCGGCGGCGAAAATACCCCAGCGTTGATCGGGACTGAACAGCAAGCCGTTCAAGGCCGAAATGTCCGTCGCCGTTGCTACCTGGTTCCCCGCCGGTGTCCACTCTGATGCCGGATCGGGAATATTGTTTATGGCCAGTGTTACTCCCCGCAGGCTCAGGCCCCGGCTGCCGGTCCGCAGTTCTTCCAGTCTTCCGGCAACGTTTCCCGCCTGGTAGGATGCCCCCAGAATTCCCATGTTGAACATCGCCCCCTGTCCTTTGGGTTTTATCTGATCAAGGGCGGCAGCGACGCCACTATAGGAAGCAAGATTGTCGACGGCATTCAGGACTGTATTAAGATCACCAGTTGTTCCCGCAGCTGTGTTGGCGACGCTGGTGAGCATCGAGCCGACAGCGGACTGGTCCGGCGAAAGGACAGAAGAAAGCACGGCATTGGCGTAATCGCGTTCTACGACCAAATAGACACTGTTGGTCAGGTAGCGGGGTTTAAAAACCCGCGTCGGTGTGATATTGGTCAGTAGAGTACTGAATGATCCCGTCACACCGCCGCCGGCGGTGAGGATATTGCCGAATACTGTATAGACATCCGGTGTGCTACCTCCCGTCCAAACGGTTCTAAGCGTGCCGTTGAGGCTGGCGGTGCCGGTAACGGCCAGCAGGTCGCTGAGAACAGGTGAAGCAACTTCTGCACGTAATGTTCCGTTTGCTCCCTGCGTGTAGTTGCCGGTAATTGTCAGCGTGCCGATGGAGTTTCCCGGGCTGACGGTTCCTCCATTATTGAAGAAACCACCGGAGAAGCTTATAGTTCCTGTTCCCCCGACTGTTCCACCGTCCAGTGAAAATTCTGTGTCGGATAAGGCGGGGTCGTTTTTTACTGTTCCGTTAACAGTTAATTCTCCACCTGACATCAGGACATCATCTTCCACGTCCAGGGTCAGTCCGGCCGGGTTCTCAAAGGAAGCCGTGTCGGCCATCATGGAAAATGATCTTGCCCGGACGTTGCTGGTTTGGGTGATTTTGGTGCCGTTATTGAGGACCATCTTGCCCATGTAAAGAGTAACCAGATAGCTGATCCAGGTGCCCGTATCTCCTGCTTGCAGGTCAGACATGCCGATGTTCCAGGCGCCGATGCCTGACTCTCCCCAGAAGGCATTGGTAAGGAAGTCCCACTGAAAGTTTGTCACTGACGTGTTGTCCTGTTTATCGGCGGCGAGATGCGTCGTGGAGTTGAACAGACGGCTGGCCATACCAGAAGGTGAAGTGATGAAGCCCGTCAACTGGCCCCGTTTGGGGTGAGTAAAGGTGTACCCGACGCCAATGCTCTCCAGAGGCTGATTCAGTTCCGCTGAGGTCAGGGTGAACGAGCGGGTAATGCCCGCAGTATTGTTGTCGGGAATGGCTGCATTGACGGCTACGGTGCCTGTGGAATAAGATGTCTGGGCGGTGACGTAAGCAACTTGCTTGAGCATTTCCACAAATTTGCCGGCATTGATGTTGCCGAAGCCGTAATTGGGATTGAAGCGGTAACCGGCGGCGTTAGTGCGCCAACCCCCGAAGCTGGAAGCCGAGGAGTCATTGGCGTCGACAATATCCGATGTTCGTACGAGGACATGTTTGGCCATGCGGACGTCAATATTGGAATTGGCCTGCACACCCAGCGCCATTATTCCGCTTACCAGAGGAGCGGAGGAAGAGGTGCCGCCGAACGTGCTGGTGTAGGACGTATCGGGGAAAGCGTCGGTGTTGTCTCCTTTGGGGTTCTGTGTCGAATAGAGATTATAACCATAATTTGCACCTGTCCGGTCGGTGGTGGTAATGCCGAATCCCGTCAGATCGGCTCGGCTCGACGGCGCAGTGACGAAAACATTTGCTCCGTAGCTGCTGTAGTCGGCAAACTTACCGTCGCTACCCAAAGCGGCGATGGTAATAACATAGGGTGTGGAAATAATCTGCTGCTTGGTTGCGTCTTCATTACCGGTATTCCTGTCGTTGCCGGCCGACCAGACATGAATGACGTTGTTTAATGCCGTTCTCTTGACTGCGAGCCGGAGGCTCCCGTCGGGATCTTCGTTCAGGAAAGGAACACTGGGACCATAGCTGTGATTCTTTACCCTAATTGCGGCTGCCGATACTCTGGCGCCTGTGGCGGTATTGACGCCGCTTTGCCAGTAGTAAGCGTCCCGGTAGTTCTGGGCCGAGACATCGGGATCATCATCGGTTGCATCGCCGATGTTGATCCGGAGTCCGGCAATCTGGGCATAGGGAGCGGCGCCTGTTCCTCCCAAGGCGTTTCCACCCCGGGCAGCGGCGACACCGGCCACCGCCGTACCATGGTTGTCGCTTAGTTTCTGAGGCCCCTGTGAGGCTCCGGCGACGGTGGCATTGTCGCTGAAATTCTTACTAAGGTCAGCCCGATAATTGGGGGACAAATCGTAATTTGCTCCATCCACACCATCATCGACAATGCCGATAATGACGCCGCGGCCCGTATATCCGAGATTCCATGCCCCGGTTAGATTAGCGCTAAGATTAGCGTTGGTCATTGTGTAGGTGTTGCTGTTGGAAGGATCAGTAAAAAGAAACGAGGCTGGTGCCGTGTTTTTCAGGTGCCACTGGCCGGGAAAACCGGAACGGGTGACGGCATCATACAGATAGTAGGGATCATTGGGCACGAAGGCGGAATCGCCCGACGCGCCGGTGGCAGAGAGAAGGAGTATGAAGACTGCCGTAAAAAGGCGACGGATGATATTATAGTTAAAGAGTTTAATACCATTCGTTAAAGAATTTATTCCCATGGCGAATTCCCGATACCATCGTGAGATAAGGCTTGGTTATGATTAATTCAAACTTGTCATATCCTCTTTGGATATGTTGAATTTTTCTTTTTGCGCCACGGAATATAAGTGTAATGTTGCTTCATGTCAATGAAATAATGGCCGTTTCTATTGATTTATAAAATGACTGCGGGAAATAGCTGCAGATTGGTTGTGCTTACATTTTGTTACGCTGTTTAATTTCATTGGATAAATCATACCATCTTTGCACGCCGTTTTCGAGCCGGTAATAATGGATAATGTAAGCTAATGTTAGAATCAGCAGCAGTGCAGAAAGAAGAATGCAGGGAATGGTGGGTGTTACAAATGCGAATCCCACGGAGAGCAACGTGAAAAGGCACACAAAGAGCATAGTAACAAGGTGAACCATTCTTTCGTGCTGCATCCATTGAATCTGTTTGTCGTGATGCTCAAGCAGCTTCTGCAATGCACCTTCCGAAAGATTTTTCCCGAGCATTTCTCGGATATAACCCTCATGCCGTTTCATGTATGCAATCATGATTGCCCCTGGTTGTTAGCTTGTGCCGTCGTACTTTTCCAACTTGGAACGAAGAGTTTTACGGGTGATGCCCAGCCGCCGCGCGGCTTCACTCTTGTTGCCACCGGCGGCATTAAGAGTTTCCAGAATGGTCCTCTTTTCCATCTCTGTGAGCGGTACATTTTCCGGTAGGTTGGTTTGATTATCCTTCTCGGCAACAGCAGTATCGGACATGAACAGAGCCAGTTCATCGGCATCCAGATATTCCGTTCGGGAAAGGATGACCGCTCTTTCCACTGCATTCATCAATTCCCGGACGTTACCCGGCCAGGAATACTTTAAAAGCTTATCCATTGCCTGCGGTGTAAAACCTTTTATGTTTTTCGAATTCCTGCCTGCAAAGAGATTCAAGAAATGTTGTGCCAAGAGCGGAATATCTTCTCTTCTTTCACTCAGAGGAGCAACGTACAAGGACACAACATTCAACCGATAGAACAAATCCTCACGGAAACGTCCCTTTGCTATTTCCTTTTTCAAGTCTTTATTGGAAGCGGCAATTACGCGAACATTAATTTTGACAACTTCCGATCCGCCGACACGGGTAATTTCTCTTTCCTGTAAAACCCTCAGGAGTTTCACCTGCATCGCCGGCGACATTTCACTGATTTCATCTAAAAAAATACTGCCGCCGTCGGCTTGGCGGAATTTTCCTTCCCGCCTGCGGTCTGCACCGGTAAATGATCCTTTTTCATGGCCGAATAATTCTGACTCCAGAAGAGTTTCGGTAAGTGCCGCACAATTTATTTTTATAAAAGGCGACCCCTTGCGCTGGCTGTTGTAATGGAGGGCATTGGCAATCATTTCTTTGCCTGTTCCCGAATCACCGGTAATCAGGACAGTTGCATCAGTTGCCGCGATCTGAGAGACGGCATCCAGAAGCTTAACTACGGTCTTGCTCTGTCCGATAATGCTTTGCCGGTCAAACATTTCTCCCAGTCTTTCTTTAAGGGACGCATTTTCTTTTTTGAGACGAATGTGTTCAGTGGCGCGGGCAATGGCGATTTTTAATTCGTCAAAATCCAGCGGTTTAGTGAGATAATCATAAGCGCCCTTTTTTAAAGCGTTGACCGCCGTATCCACAGAGGCATAAGCCGTCATAATGATCACCGGTATTGCGGGGTTAATGATTCTGATTTGCTCGAGTGCTTCAATTCCGGAAACATTAAGCATGCGAATATCCATTAATATCAAATCAAATGCCCTTTTCTGGACATCGGAAATTGCAATTGATCCATCCTCGGCTTCGAAAATTTCATAACCCCAGCTGCCGATCAGCTTTTTGAGCATAAGCCGATGGGCCACATCATCATCTACAACCAGAATTGATTGACTTGTTTGCATTTAGATATCCTTTTTATCAGCGGCATTGATTGGGAATTGCAACGATACCGCAGTCCCTTGGCCGATGTTACTTTCCACAGCAATAGTTCCGCCGTGCGCTTCCATTATTTTCTGAACAACTGCCAGACCCAGGCCGGTTCCCGCCGGCTTCGAAGTAAAATAGGGATCATAGATGCGTGGCAAATCCATCTTCTCGATTCCAGTGCCCGTATCAGAAATGATTATTGCTATATCATCTTTTGTGGGCAAGAGTTGGATGGTCAGATTCCCGCCATTTTTCATTGAGGTAAGCGAGTTGAGAAAAATATTAAGCAGTACCTGCTTGACTTTATCGGAATCAACCTCTGCCAGCGGCAAATCAAATGCGCTATTAGTGGTAATAGTGACATCATTCTTTTTTGCTTCAGCGGCAATCAGGCTCAGTGTATGTGAGATTAAATCGGGCAAATATGTTTTTTCCGGTTTCAACTCCAAGGGCCGCGCGAATTCAATCAGCTGGCTGATTACGCGATTGAGGCGTTCCACTTCGGCGATCATGGTGTCCGCCGTTTGCTGATCTTCAATATTCCCGGAAAATCGTTCTTTGAAATATACAGCAAACCCTTTAATGGAGCTGAGCGGATTACGAATCTCATGGGCAACGCCTGCGGCCAAGCTAGCGATGGAAGTTAAATGACGGCTTTTCGCCACTTCGTTTTCTAATTGCCGTAGAGCGGTGACATCACGCAGCAGCATAATTTTCCCCGTGGATATTCCATCGTCGGTAAGCGAGGCTGCAACAATTTCCAATGTCTTGCTTTCCTTCTGCCGGGAAATGATTTGTAAATCTTCTTCCACCATTCCGTCATGTGCGGAGAGCTCAGTAAATATTTTTTGTAGAGGTTCTGGTATTGCCATATTTACTTGTCGGCCCGTGGTTTCAATGCAATCAATATTTAAAATAGCGCCGGCCTTTTCATTGCAAGTGATGATATTGCCGCTCTCATCAAGAGCTACAAGGCCAATGGGCATATTCTTAACCAGTGCTTCGGAAAAAACCGTAATGCGGGAAAGCGAGGTGCGCGCTGTGCGATAGGCTTGGGCGAGAAATAATGAGACAATTGCCGACGAACCGATTAATAAAAGGATCAGAGCAATGATGATTGTGTTTCGGGTATCTTCCTTATTGGCTTTTTCTATCGTAGCCATATTAAAGCCTACATAAATAATCATATTATTGCTTTTGGAATCAGATGGTGCAATTTGCCTTTCACTATATCTTTCCTGCGGGAAGAAGCCTCGATATACTTCAAAAGTGCCGGCGCCTTCCGGATTTGCCGCCTGCCGCCATTTAATATCTCTGGTTTGAGCAATATTTTCTGTCTTCAAATCCAGACCGTATTGCCGGCCGTTCATGGAGGGATCACTGTCGGCAATGATGTTGCCCTTGTTGTCGGTAATAACAATGTAGTCAATATCGGGTTGCTGTGCTGTTTCCATCAATGCTTTTTGCAAATGAAAGAATCCCTTGCTTTCAGCGTCCGTGTTGCGCAGGCCGGCTTCAAATGATCGGATCAGTGTTACTCCTTTTTCGGTCAGCAACTCGACTGCCTGTTCCTTTTGCCGCTGGAAATGGGTGAAGGACAAGACGGCAGAGATTGCGACTAATATTGTAATGGCGCTGATTACTACCCAAATTGAAATATCAAAGCGGAGCTTTTTCCTGGTTTCATTATTCATTAATAATGCTCCCGTGGCTTTCTGAGAAAATTTTTTAGCGCTGGCGCTGGATACTATGTAACCACCTGGATATCTTCATGTGGATATATATTATCCGCTTATCTGAAAAAAATACAAATGTTAATTTTATGCATTACAAAAATGTCTAATATCTTCAACGTGTTAAATGAATATTTTGTAGGTGGCATAGCCCTTGCTGTATATCAAATCAAATTGCGTTATGAGGCAATCCTGAAGGAGATTGATTATGAAAAACTTGCTGTTAACATTGCTGGGTGCCATTGTCAGCCTGCTATTGGTCCGATACTATCCATATTTGTCCAAGAAATTACTGCTGGAATATATTGCGATTCAATATCTGTCTTTTAGATCAGGACAATCCCTGAACAGCGACGCTGAGGTTTTAATTAAAACGTAAGAAAAATGATTAAAAAAATAAAGGAGATTAATTATGAAAAAGTTAACATTGACATTGATTGCCGTTGGTATTGGCCTGCTTATGAGCATGCCGGCATTTGCTTTCGGGCCTGGTTATGGTCGAGGGCCTGCAGAAGGCATGGGGCCTGGCATTGGACCCGGTTATTATCGTGATGCAGCCTGGGCAAAGTTGAATCTTTCTGATGAACAGAAAACAAAAATTGAAGCTCTGGTTACAGCCAACCGGAAAGAAATCAGGCCGGTTGGAGAAAAGATGTTCGATAAATCGGTAGAACTGCGCAGGCTCTGGCTGCAGGAGAATCCAGACAAAGAAAAGATTCTTGCCCTGCAAAAAGAAGTAAGAATGCTGCGTGATCAGGTTGAGGATAAATCCACTCTACTGCGTTTGGAAATTCGCAAGTTGCTTACACCCGAGCAGCAGGAAAAAATGGCTAATTCCGGTTGGGGCAGGGGCAAGGGCTTTGGACCGCGCGGCGGCATGAGAGGCCATGGCGGTGGTGGCCCGGGAATTTGCTATTAAAATGTTTTAAGATCATCCTTCCTTCCCTCCTTCAAGGGGAGCGCTTGCCGCTCCCCTTTTTTTGCTAGGGGGAGTCGGCCTTTGTCCGGGATGAGGATTTAGCCGAATACGGGATTGCGCGCCTGTAGAGAATATCCTGCCGGCAGTATTGGTCACTGAAAGGTCAGAAGCAAGCCAGGCGAGAATGATTTATGAGATCCCCGCCATTTATTGCGCTTCATTACTGAAGTCTATTTCGAGTTCGCATACACCGCTTTCAATGTGGGTCTTTAGTGGATATCCGCTCTTGGAAAATACCTGCATCATGGGTTTATTACGGGATAAAACATCAGCAGTAAAGCCCCTGATATTTTTCTCACGGGCAATGCGTATCAAATAACGCAGCAGGAATGTGCCCATACCCCTGTCCTGCCAATCCTGATGGGTTGTAAAGGCTACCTCAGCAAAACCGGTGTTAGGATTATTAATATATCGCCCGATGCCAATAATCTTCTCGCGGCTTTCGGGTGCTTCTTTGCCGGTCACCGCGGCAATGGCCATCTTATCGTTATAGTCGATGGCCGCCAAAGGCATGGCTACCTTATGGGGAAAAGACTTGAGGCTGTGGAAAAACCGGGTGAAGATATCCTGTTCCGGTAAATTATAAATCAAATCCTGAATAGCCCGTTCATCTGTTGCCTTAACCGGACGGAAGAAAATGGATGTTCCTTTCTTATCGGTCCAGTAAGTTTCATATTCTTTGGGATAGAGCACCACCGGCAGGGTTTGATCCTGATAAATATAACCTTGCTTTTTCGCCGCTTCCAGCAGTTCCGCCCGGAAGTTGGGATGCGCTATATTAATCAACATCATTGCCCGGTCGCGGATTGATTTCCCGTGCACGTAGGCAATTCCGTATTCCGTGACTACATAATGAATGTCACCCCTAGTTACGACAACGCCGCTACCCGGTGCAAGATAAGGAACAATTCTGGAAATTTTCCCGTCATCGGTCGTCGAGGGCAAAACCATAATAGACTTGCCGCGCCTGGACATGGCTGACCCACGCACAAAATCAACCTGACCGCCGATGCCGCTATAAAATTCAAAACCTAAAGAATCAGAACATACCTGTCCGGTCAGATCCACAGTAAGTGCGGAATTGATGGAAACCATTTTGTCATTTTGGGCAATCACGTAGGGATCATTGACATACTTGCAGGGGCGAAATTCAAACAGGGGATTGTTATCCACATAATTGTACAATTTCTTTGTGCCCATGCAGAAGGACGATACTATCTTTCCCTGATGTAGAGATTTCTTTTTGCAGTTAACTACGCCCGCCTCAATAAGATCAATAAAGCCGTCGGTAAATGTTTCCGTGTGAATCCCCAGATCTTTTTTATTCATCAGATAAGGGAATAACGAGTTGGGTATTCTTCCAACACCCGTTTGGAGAGTCGATTCATCCTCGATCAGCTCGGCGATAAGCTGACCAATGGCTTTAGCAATGTTGTCCGGTGATTGCTGAACAAACTCCAGAAGCGGGACATCGTTTTCCACAAAAGCGGAAATATCAGTGACATGCAAAAAGCTGTCGCCTAGCGTTCTGGGCATATTAGGATTGACTTCCGCCACCACATAACGTGCCATCTCCGCCGCCGTCTTAGTGATATCCACTGAAATTCCCAAACTGACGTAACCACTCTTGTCGGGCGGAGATACTGTAATCAGGGCGACATCAATTGGCATGCTGCCCTTTTGAATCAGTAGGGGAATCTCGGACAGAAAAATTGGTGTATAGTCAGCATTGCCTTCCTTGATAGCAGCCCTGGATTTTGAGCCGATGAACAATGCGTTGTGCCGGAAATCTTTATTGAACTTCTCATCAGTATAGGAGGCGAGCCCGATATCCAGAAAGTGAATAATCTCGGCATCGGCAAGATTCTGCGCCGATTCGATCAGTGTTTTGATAAGAAGCTGCGGCTCTCCACAGGCAGAGCCGATAAAAATCCGTGCGCCGCGCCGGATCTTGGATAAAGCACTTTTCGCGTCAGTCAACCTTTCTTTATAAGTGTTTTGCCAGTTCAGTATCATGGTTTTAAAGTGCATACCTCCTTTTCAGGTCAGGTGAAAAAGCTTATGGCTCCGAAAAATCGATGAGGTAAAAGTTTTCATGTATCTACTCAATCTGATACGTTATCACTTATATTTCCGGAGTCAATAATATTAAAAAATAATTTCCTTTTAAGTCCATTGGATGCTTTATACCATTTTTCAGTCCAGGATGATATCGCGGCGAAAAGGTGAAGGCGATGATGTGGCCTCTCGGTTGCCTTTTCTTTTTTTAAAAACAGTATATAATAACCACGATGAAGGATAACAAATCAAAATATAAATTCTGTGCTTGGAAGCGTAGTAACATTATGGGGCTCTTATAGATATTTGGTCTCAGTATGCTTTCAGTGCTGTTTCTATTCAGTTTATGCATCGCCGAAGACATCAATCTGCTGGAAACAAAATATGGGGAAGATAAATTCATGACCGGAAAAATATTAGTTGCCTATGGTACCCGGGCCGGATCTACCGCTGAAGTTGCCGACGTAATCGGTAAGAAGCTTGCGCAAGGCGGATGCGCGGTGGATGTCAGAGCTGTGAAAAGAGTGAATAATTTGAACGGCTATCAGGCCATTGTTCTGGGCAGCGCAATAAGAGCCGGAAAGATTTTACCGGAGGTGACAGCTTTTGTGAAAGCGCATAAGGAAGAGTTGAGGAAGCTACCCGTAGCTTATTTTGTTGTAGGCATGACGCTGAGAGAGGACACGCCGGAAAAACGCAAAATTGTCCGAGCCTACCTTGATCCTCTATGTGCGGAGGTTGCACCCTTGGAAACAGGCCTTTTTGCCGGTAAAATGGATTATTCCCGGCTTGGTTTTGTTGAAAAAATGATCGTTAAAAACATGGTCAAGGTACCCGAAGGTGATCTGCGCAATTGGCAGGAAATCAATAATTGGGCGCAGAAGCTGTTGCCTAAGATATGTGGCAGCAGAAAGCAATAATCATTACAGGACTGAAAATTAAAAATTAAAATTCTTTGACAAATATTTCAAGATGATTTATTACTTAAATCATCTTGAAAGAAAAGGTTCCCGAAAAACGATGTTTAGTGCGCAAAGAGATCTGAATTTGGCAATTAATATTCTACCCCTGCTGCCGGGTCTCGCTTTGTTGTGCCTTTTAAACAAGGCCAATCGCCCATCGTTTTCAGGTTACCTGTAAATTACAGCAATAACAGATTTCCTGAAAGGCCGTGGGTGGCAAGACCCACGGCCTTTTTGTTTTGGAAGACTGGAGGCACCATTCCCGGAATGCTTTACTTACGGGATAATTCGACTTACCAATTTCAATGCACTATGTTTTTGAAATTGGAGTCTCATTAAAGGAGAAGAATATGCAGAAGGATAAAAATAGAATTTACATCTTTGACACGACTCTCAGAGATGGCGAGCAATCACCCGGCGCCAGCATGAACCCGGAAGAAAAACTAATCATCGCCAAACAACTGGAAAACCTGGGTGTTGATATAATTGAGGCCGGGTTTCCGATAGCATCCGAAGGTGATTTTAATGCTGTCAAACGAATTGCGAAGGAAATAAAAAAATGTCAGATTGCGGCACTGGCCAGGGCCAATAAGACTGATATTGATCGCGCCTGGCAGGCAATTAAAAATGCCGCCCAGCCGCGCATTCATACTTTTATTTCCTCTTCGGATATCCATCTGAAATATCAGCTGAAAAAAACACGCGGGCAGGTGCTCAAGGAAGCAATAGCTGCGGTTTCGCAGGCGCGAGCTTATACAGGTAATGTCGAATTTTCAGCAATGGATGCTACACGTACCGATAAAGACTATCTTGTGGAAATGGTTTCTGCCGTGATTGAAGCTGGAGCGAGTACGGTAAATGTTCCCGATACTGTCGGCTATGCCATTCCCGAAGAATATGGCAATCTGATCGCTTATCTGTTTGCTCATGTAAAAAATATGGGCAACACGATTATCTCTGTCCACTGTCACAATGATCTGGGACTGGCTGTGGCCAACTCTCTGGCCGCTGTAAAAAACGGCGCCCGTCAGGTGGAGTGCACCATCAACGGTATCGGTGAGCGCGCCGGCAATACGGCTATGGAAGAAATCGTCATGGCACTCAATACCCGTAAAGATCTTTTCGGGTTGCATACAAAAATTAAAACCGAGCAGATATTTAAATCATCGCGTCTTTTGACTCAGGTTACCGGCATACCTGTGCAGCCGAATAAAGCCATTGTCGGCGCTAACGCTTTTGCCCATGAATCCGGTATTCATCAGGATGGTTTGATTAAAGATAAAAGTACCTTCGAAATTATGACACCGCAATCGGTTGGTATAAGCGATACCCACATAGTAATGGGCAAGCATTCCGGCCGCAATGCAATTGCACATCATTATAAAAAAATGGGCTATATCCTGACGGAGGATCAATTAAATATAATAGCCGTGAAAGTTAAAGACCTTGCTGATAAAAAGAAGGATATTTACGATGAGGATCTGGAAGCGATTCTTTACGAAGAGGTTTACCGCGGCAAAGATAAATATTCTCTGGTTTATTTAAATGTTGTCAGCGGCAATGTAGCTATTCCTTCGGCAACTATGGAAATGCAGGTGGATAAGAAAATAATCCGCGAGGCTGGATTCGGCAACGGCCCGGTGGATGCGACATTTGCTGCAATTCGGAACATTACGAAAACCAATTATCCCTTACTGAAATATGCAGTAAACGCGATAACCGGTGGCAGCGATGCCCTGGGCGAGGTTAATGTTCAATTGAAATATAACGGGTATTCTGTTATGGGGCGCGGTGCTCATCCGGATGTAATAGTTGCCTCGGCCAAAGCTTACATCAACGCTCTTAACCGTCTTGAATTTCTCAAGGAAAATGTAAAAAAGGTTAAAGTTGAATAAACGCCGGAAATAATATAAGCACAATTTAATACTTAAGGCCTAGGAGAACAAATGGGACGTACAATCACTGAAAAAATATTACTGGCGCATACGGATCTGGCGAATATTTATCCTGGTCAGTTGATCAATGCCCGGGTGGATATTGCTCTGGGTAATGACATAACTGCGCCTATAGCGATAAAGGAATTTCGCAAAGCGGGCGGCAAGAAAGTTTTTGATAAGGACAAGGTTGCCCTGGTGCTGGATCATTTTACGCCGAACAAAGATATCAACTCGGCGATGCAATGCAAATTCGTTCGCGAGTTTGCCCGAGAACAAAACATATATCACTTTTATGAAGGCGGCAATGTCGGTGTTGAGCATGCCCTGTTGCCGGAAGCGGGTATTGTATTGCCCGGCGACTTGGTTATCGGTGCGGACAGCCATACTTGCACCTATGGCGGCCTGGGCGCATTTGCCACAGGAGTCGGCAGCACCGATCTGGCGGCGGCAATGCTCACGGGAGAGCTCTGGTTTAAAGTCCCCCAAACCATGAAGTTTATTGTCCGGGGTTCTCTGCAAGAATGGGTTTCCGGTAAAGATCTGATTTTGCATATCATCGGACGCATCGGTGTAGATGGCGCTCTCTATAAGGCCATGGAATTTACCGGTGATACGATCAGTAAATTGCCTCTGGCCGATCGTCTCTCCATGGCCAACATGGCTATTGAAGCAGGAGCCAAAAACGGTATTTTCCCGCCGGATGAAATTACCAGGGCTTATGTCGAAAAAAGAGCAAAACGAAAATACACATTTTATTCCTCCGATGCGGACGCTGAATATTGCGATGTGATCGAAATTGACGCCGGAAAAATTGAGCCGCAGGTCGCTTTTCCCCATTTACCTTCGAATGTCAAAGGCATCAGTGCGGCCGGGAATGTCAAAATTGATCAATCTTTGATCGGTTCCTGCACCAACGGCCGCATTGAAGATTTGAGAATTGCCGCACAGGTTTTAAAAGGCAGGAGGGCTGCGGATGTCGTGCGGCTGATTGTCGTTCCTGCTACTCCGGCAATTTACCGGCAAGCATTGCAGGAAGGGCTCTTGGAAACATTTATGGCTGCCGGAGCTATAATCAGTCCGCCTTCCTGCGGCGCCTGTTTAGGCGGGCATATGGGAATTTTAGCGGAGGGGGAAAGAGCCATTGCGACGACCAACAGAAATTTCGTCGGCCGCATGGGACATCCGAAAAGTGAAGTTTATCTGGCTAACCCCGCAATCTGTGCGGCTTCGGCAATTTTGGGAAGAATTGCATCTCCTGAGGAACTGGAATAGCGGTACAAGCCCCGCTTGCGCGGGATAATTCGACTAACCAATTCTGACTTGTGACCTTTAAGTTATACGCTTCGCTTGCATAATTGGAGTCTCATTAGGATGGTTTGAAAAATGATCTATAAAGGAAGAGTTTGGAAATTCGGCGATAATATTGATACCGACGCCATTATTCCGGCGCGATATTTGAACACATCGGACCCCAGTGAACTGGCAGCCCATTGCATGGAAGATGCTGATCCTGAATTTGTCAGCAAAATTAAACCGGGAGATATAATTCTGGGGGGAGAAAATTTCGGCTGTGGCTCTTCGCGCGAACACGCACCTATAGCCATCAAAGCCGCCGGTATTTCCTGCGTTATCGCCAAAAGTTTTGCCCGCATTTTCTACCGTAATTCTTTTAACATGGGGTTGCCGATTTTTGAATCAGTCCAATTGTGGGGCGCAATTTCCGAAGGTGAAGAAATATCGTTGGACAGCTCCCTGGGTCAAATATCCACTTTAACCGGCAATAAGATATTCAACATTAATCCAATTCCGGCATTCATGGAACAATTAATTGCCGATGGCGGCTTGATGAAACACATTGCGAAAAAATGAGGGAATAATGGAAAAGAAGTCCTTTAATATAGCCGTATTTCCGGGTGATGGCGTAGGAACAGAAATAATGCAGGAAGCCTTAAAGATTCTAAGGCTGATTGCCGGGAAAAAAAGTGTTCGTCTTGATCTTGCGGAAGGTTATATCGGCGGTGCCGCTTATGATCGTTTTGGTGAACCTCTGCCCCAGCAGAGCCTTGATCTGGCGCTGCATAGCGACGCCGTTTTACTGGGGGCTGTCGGCGGCCCTAAATGGGAAGCACTCGATTATAAGTTCCGGCCGGAAAGAGCGCTGCTGGGTTTAAGAGAGAAACTGGGGCTTTTTGCCAATTTACGGCCGGTTGTTGTTTTTGAAGAATTGCTGGATGCTTCACCGCTGAAGCAAGAGGTTGTCCGTGGTATTGATATCATGATCGTTCGTGAATTAACGGGCGATGTTTATTTTGGCCAGCCGCGCGGAGTAACGATGGAGAAAAACGGTAAACGCAAAGGCACAAACACCATGGTATACACTGAGGAGGAAATCTCGCGTATTGCCGTCCGGGCCTTTGAAATTGCGCAAAAACGTAACAAGAATCTCCTTTCGGTAGATAAGGCCAATGTGCTGGAATGTACGGAGCTCTGGCGCAATGTCGTCAGTGAAATCGGTCGCGATTATCCCGATGTTACTCTGAAACATATGTATGTTGATAACTGCGCCATGCAGCTTATCAGCAATCCGGCGCAGTTTGATGTAATTGTCACGACCAATTTGTTCGGTGATATTTTAAGCGACGAAGCAGCGATGCTCACCGGTTCTATTGGTATGTTGCCGTCGGCCAGTATGGGCAAAGACAAGGCTTTATATGAGCCAATTCACGGCTCAGCTCCTGATATTGCCGGGAAGAATATAGCCAATCCGCTGGCCACAATTTTATCGGTGGCAATGCTTTTACGTTATTCAATGGCCATGCCGCAGGAAGCCGATCTGGTGGAAAAAGCCGTAGCCTCGGTATTAAAAGACGGCTTTCGGACGCAGGATATTTTCCAGAAAGGCAATAAACTTGTCGGTACCACCGAAATGGGCGACCAGACTTTGCGGAAATTGTCAGGATTGCTCAGCTAAGCCGTTGTTCAACAATAAACCGTTGATCAAAAATAACTTGGTCAAACAAACGCTGTGACCACCACTGAAGGGTGGCGAGACGGCATAAGGAAACGTAACGAAATACAGAAAAAGAACAGGTTATTTTGTAACGGCCCTTAAGCAATATTGAAGTTAAGACAAAAAAGGCGCTGATCGTGAGTCCTGTTATATTTGAAAGAATAAATATTGATCCTCCTTTAAAAAAGATTTATCATCGACTGGGTTTCAAGAAAAAAACTACTGAGCTTACAGCCCAACAACAACAAGAAACAGATATTTTTATTGAAGAAGCACTGTCTTTCATTGCACTGAAAGGCAGTATGCGCAGAGAAGTCATCAAGAAAAATGACGGCAGTAATGTGGTAATCGCCGGTGACCTGAATTGGGAGAGCAAACAACTGGCCAGGTTTTTAGGCGATTGCCCGGAGGCTTTGCTCATGGGTGCGACTGCCGGCAGTGCGATTATGGAGGCGATTGCCGATAAAACAAAGAAGGACAATCTTTCCGCGGCTGTGGTATATGATGCCACAGCCAGTGAAATGACTGATGCCGCACTGGACTGGCTGATGGCTTATTTCAACAGCCAGTTACGGCGGGAGAGCAAAAAACTTTTGCCCCGCAGATTTTCTGCCGGTTATGGCGATTTTAAGCTGGAAAACCAGGAAAGTATTTATTCTCTGCTGGAAATGCAAAAAATAGGTGTGGCTATAAGCTCCAATTTCATTCTTCGCCCGGAAAAAACAGTTACAGCGATTACGGGAATATGGAAGTAAGGAACCATCAGTGGTTTCTTTCCCATACAAATATATGCCTGTAGGAAATGGTAATGAAGAAAGCCGGCAAATCAAAAAAAATCAGCGAAGATCAAGAAAACACTCTCCAGCAGTTAGCGGAGATAGAGCAGCTTATCAATAAAGGGCCGGCCATAGTCATTATCTGGCGGTGTACTGCGGGATGGCCGGTCGAATTTATTTCCGAAAACATCACCAATCTGGGATATACAAAGGATGATTTCCTCTCGGGACGGATTTCCTGGCTGAATATCACTCATCCGGATGATCTCGTCCGTACGGAAGAAGCGCCCAATGATGATATCAGCGAAGAAACGCTGGATCGTTTTCAGGAATACCGGATTATCTGCAAAAACGGTGATATTCTCTGGGTTCAGGACAGAACTATTGCCATTTTCGACAAAAAAGGCAAGATCAGCCATTTTCAGGGAATTATTGTCGATATAACGGAACATAAGAAGATGGAAGCCGCATTGCGCAAGTCCAGCGCTCTTTTGCAGGAGATTTTACGTAACTCTTTGGATATCACTTGTGTTTTCGACGAAAAAGGTATTTTCCAATACGTTTCGCCGTCATTAACATCCATTACCGATTATCAGGAAAATAATTTAATAGGTAAAAGCTGTTTCGAATTTATTCACCCCGATGATCAAAAAATGTTAATTCATGAGTTTTCCGAGGTGGTAAACAGAGAGAATGATGGTATTGCCTCTGAATTCCGCTTCCGCAAGGCAGATGGATCATGGGTTTATCTGGAGGCGCTGGGCAATAATTGTCTGGATAACCCGTCGATAAACGGCATCATCATTAATGCGCGTGATGTAACAATGCGCAAACGGATGGAAGATCAACTGCTCCAGTCGCAAAAAATGGAAGCGATCGGTACTCTGGCGGGAGGCATAGCTCATGATTTTAATAATCTGCTTATGGGAATTCAGGGATATATTTCTTTAATGCTCTTATCCCGGGATTCCGGTGATGCGGATTTTGGTAAGTTGATCAACATGCAGTCCCTGGTGCAGAGCGGAGCCGATTTGTCAGCCAACCTTCTCGGGTTCGCCCGTGGCGGTCAGTATGAACTGAAGCCGACTGATTTAAATGAATTGGTTTCCAAAACCGCCAACATATTCGGCCGGACAAAAAAAGAAATAATGATACACCAGAAATATGAAAAAAACATTTGGCCGGTAGAAGTTGATCGTGTCCAGATAGAGCAAGTTTTGATTAATCTTTATGTTAATGCCTGGCAAGCTATGCCGGGTGATGGTGGAGACATTTATCTGGAGACGAATAATATTGTCTTGAATGCGGCCAATGCTCAGATAATGAATGGGAAAGAAGGTAACTATGTACAGATTATGATTACTGATACCGGCATTGGCATGGATGAAGAAACATGCCGCCGGGTTTTTGAACCATTCTTTTCCACTAAAGAAAAGGGGCGGGGTGTTGGTTTGGGTCTTGCTTCGGCATATGGAATTATTAAGGAGCACGGCGGAATAATTGATGTTGTCAGTGAATTGGGCCATGGCACAATTTTCAGTATTTATCTTCCCGCCTCCACCAAGAAAATATCAAGAGATGCAATTAAGAAAAAAACAATTATTAAGGGTGATGAAACAATATTGCTGGTTGATGATGAGTCTACTATCGTTGAAGTTTGCGCAGAGCTCCTGATATCTTTGGGTTATAATGTTTTACAGGCCCGCAATGGCAGAGCGGCGCTGGAAATATTTGAAGTGCATAAAGAAGAAATTGATCTTGTAATTCTGGATATGATTATGCCCGGTCTCAGCGGCGGAGATACTTTTGACGCCCTGAGATTGCAGGACCCTCAAATCAAAGTAATACTTTCCAGCGGTTATATTGTTAATGACCAGGCCAGAAAAATAATGGATAAAGGCTGTCAGGCTTTTATCCAAAAACCATTCCGTCTGGAGGAGATTTCCCTGAAAGTCAGGGAAGTTCTGGACGGTAATTAATAGTTGATAGATATAAATTTTGCTATCGTGTTCCGGGGAATAATACCAAAATTTATCCCGCCGGGGCTTCGCCTCGGGGATAATTCGACCATCAAATTTCAGCCTGTGACCTTCAGGTTATGCACTTCGTTTCTGAAATTTGGGTCTCATTACCGCCGCTTATGCGGGATAATTCGACTAACCAATTCTGCTGCGCTTCGTTTGCATAATTGGAGTCTCATTACCGCCGCTTATGCGGGATAATTCGACTAACCAATTCTGCTGCGCTTCGTTTGCATAATTGGAGTCTCATTAAAAAAAATCACACTTATTGCAGCAAAGATGATATAGGAGCATCTCAATTAATCAGGATACTGGAGTGTTTTTGTGAGTAAAAGCAATAGAATACAAAGAATATGGGAAAAGGAAATAATCATTCTGGATGGCGCGACCGGCACGGAATTGCAGAAAAAAGGTCTGCCGGGCGGAGTTTGTCCTGAGCTTTGGTGTTTGGAAAATTCCCCGATTATTAAAGATATTCATGCCTCCTATCAGCATGCAGGGGCGCACATAGTTTATTCCTGCACATTTGGAGCTAACCGCTTTAAGCTGGAACAATACGGCAATAAAGGCAATGTTTATTCCATCAACAGGGATCTTGTCCGCTTGGCTAAGCAGGCTGTCGGCAAGGAAGGTCTTGTTGCCGGGGATATAGGCCCCACGGGGTTGTTTATCGAGCCTTTTGGTTCTCTTGCTTTTGAGGATGCGGTGGACGCATTCAAAGAACAGGCGCGCGGCCTGATTGACGGCGGTTGTGATTTGATTGTTATTGAAACCATGATTGATATACAAGAAACCCGCGCTGCCCTGCTGGCCGTCAAGGAAATAAAAGACATTTTCACGATCGTGTCCATGACCTACGAAGAAGATGGCCATACTCTGAACGGTACCGATCCGGTCAGTGCGCTTATTACGCTGCAAAGTCTCGGCGCCGATGCTGTCGGTTGTAATTGTTCTACCGGCCCGGTGAAGATGATGGAATTCATTTCTCTGATGAAACCATACGCCACTGTACCCCTTATTGCCAAGCCCAATGCCGGAGTGCCGCGCCTGGAGAACGGGAAAACTGTTTTCGACATGGATGCCCCGGTTTTTGGCACTTGGGGCAGCAGGCTTATGGAAGCCGGCGCTAATATGGTTGGCGGCTGCTGCGGGACAACCCCGGCGCATATAAAGGAACTGGCGAAAGCCCTGAAGGGAATTGTACCCAAAGTGCCGGTAAGGAAGTCGATCGGCGCTGTAAGTTCATCGCGCGGACATTTAATCTTTGAAGGAAATAATCCGCTTTATATCGTCGGTGAAAGAATTAATCCGACCGGGAAAAAAGCATTGCAGCAGGAATTGCGGGACGGAAAAACATCGATTATTCGTCAGATGGCAGTGGAGCAGGAAAAGCAAGGTGCGCATTTGCTCGATGTAAATGTCGGCCAACCGGGTATTGACGAAGTTAAAACTATTAAATCAATAATCGGCCTGCTGACGACCGTAACGAAACTGCCGCTGGTTGTAGATTCCTCGAAAATTGAAACAATTGAAGCCGCCCTGCGTCTTTATCCCGGTAGAATGTTGATTAATTCTATTTCCGGTGAAAAAGAAAAAATGGTCAGGCTGCTGCCGCTGGCGGCTAAATATGGCGCCATGTTTATTCTGCTGCCGCTGACCGACGGGAATATTCCGCTGACAGCGGAAAAACGCCAGACGGTTATCAAAAACATTTATAGCTCAGTTCGGAAATATGGTTTCACTAAGGATGATTTTATCGTCGATGGTCTTGTTATGGCGGTGGCATCCGATTCCGGGGCGGCGCAGGAAACTTTAAAGACGCTGCGGTGGTGCCAGGAAGTATTCCATAGCAAAACAATTCTTGGTTTATCTAATGTGTCGTTTGGTATGCCGGGGCGCCCCTGGCTCAATGCCGCTTTTTTGGCGATGGCGCAATTAAACGGACTGACGGCGGCCATTGCCAATCCGGCGAGCCTGGAATTCATGAACATAAAGAAAGCCGGAGATGTGCTTGCTGCCAAAGAAAAAGGCGCGCAGAAATTTATCGAGCATTTTTCCGACAAACAAGATGGTGCTCCGCAAACCGCAGTAATCGAGATACTTTCGCCGCAGGAAAAAGTGACCGCTGCCATCATGGAAGGCAATCGGGAGAATATTACATCCTTAATTGAAGCAGTGCTGGCCGCGGGAATTACAGCCGCTGCTCTTGTGGACAATGTTATGATTCCGGCGATTGTCCGGGTCGGCGATTTATATGAAAAGAAAGTTTATTTTCTGCCGCAACTTATGGCTTCAGCCGAGACAATGAAGAAGGCGCTCGTTTATCTGGAGCCGCATTTAAGGAAATCAGCCACCACAACCAAGGGTAAAATATTGATTGCCACAGTTAAAGGAGATATCCACGATATCGGCAAAAATATTGTGGCATTGCTTTTGCGCAATTATGGTTACGATGTAGTTGATCTGGGTAAAGATATATCCGCAGCCGAGATTATCGGGGCAGCGAAAAAAGAAAACCCCGATGTTATCGGCCTTTCCGCATTGATGACGACAACAATGGTTAATATGAAAGAAGTTATTGATAAGGCGAAAGCTGAAGGTGTCCAGACCAGTTTTCTGCTGGGTGGAGCTGTCGTTACTGAAGATTACGCACATTCTATTGGGGCGGCTTATGCCAGGGACGGAGTGGAAGCCGTGCGAGTTGTAGAAAAAATAATTAACAGATAATAACTTTATCCTCGATGAAATCCGAAAAAATGAAGAGAAGCCGGCAGAAGATAATATTTGCAGTTGCATTTTCCCTGGTAATCCATCTGACCCTGGGAGCAGCATTATTCTATAATTTAACCGATGATTTTAGCTTTTCGAAAATGTCTAATAAAATAAACCTAGTTTGGGTTGCGCTGGAGGCGAACACAATCAAGGGAATTACGGCGAAAGATGTGCGTTCTGTTACCGAACGTACGCGGAATATTCCGGCACAGAAACTAACTGTAAAAGATTCTCCGGGAATTCTGCACAGCAATGGGGCTGTGGAGGAAACAAATCCGTTACCGGGTTTTGCAGGCCCTGTCATCATCTCCGATTCTAAAGGCGCTGCAACAGCTTTAGTCCAGGAGCCTGTGTATAATGTGCCCGGAGCTATCGCCGGCCGGCCGACCGGAAGTTTGTCTGCACCGGGAGCCAATGCCTATCCGCTGTACCGGGAAAATATGCCGCCGGTGTATCCGGAGATTGCCAGGGTTAGGGGCTACGAAGGCGTTGTTCTGGTTTATGCGGAAATATTGCCGGACGGTCGTGTGGGTAATATGAAAATAAGGAAGTCATCGGGGTATGCCATTTTGGATAAATCCGCCGTGGAAGCGGTAAAGCCATGGAAATTTGAGCCGGCCAGGAAATCGGGCAAACCAATGACCGTCTGGGTGGAACTGCCGATAAAATTTGTTTTACAGGATGATGATAATTCGCAATCATAAATATATGGAGGAATTTGGGATGAGTACAAGTGCAATGAAAGAAAGGCTGGGCGAGATAATATTAGAGAGGTCTTTCAAGTATAGTGATAATCCGCCTTTCACGCTGGCTTCCGGAAGGCTCAGCAATTATTATTTTAACTGTAAACCAACAACGCTTGATCCGGAAGGCATGAACCTGATCGGCGCCATTATTTTTGATATGGTCAAAGACACCAGTATTACTGCGGCTGGAGGGCTTACACTAGGGGCTGATCCTATTGCGAATGCTCTTTCCGTCATATCCTATCAGAAAGGAAAACCAATTAAGTCCTTCATTGTCCGGAAAGATGTTAAGGATCATGGTACCAAAAGCGCTATCGAAGGCAGTGTTCAAGCCGGTGACAGGGTGTTGATTATTGATGATGTTATTACGACCGGTGCGTCAACAATAACAGCCATCGAGCAGGCCCGTAAGGCCGGATTAATCATTGACGGCGTGATTACTTTAATTGACCGTGAAGAAGGCGGCAGGGAGAATATCCGGCAGCACATCGAAAACATTCGATCCGTTTTAACCAGAACAGAAATCATGGCTATTCGCGCCCAGAAAATGAACGGCGAGCCTGCTAAATGAGAAGAAATGCGGTCGTTATTTTTTTATCCGTTATAGTCTTGTCTGTTGTTTGTTCTGCCGATTGCCTGGCCAATCTCGGTATTATTCCCGTCATGAAATATAACGCACCGGCAATGTCCGGGGGAATTCCGGATGGCTGGAAACTGGAGAAGAAAGTCGGTCAACCCCTGATGAGTATGGAAAAAGATGGGGATAGTTTCTACCTGCATTTGATTTCCCGGGGAGATTCTTCTTTCGGCGTTCGCAAAGAAGCCAGAGTTGATGTAAAGAAATATCCGATATTGTCCTGGCGCTGGAGGGTAACCAAATTGCCCAAAGGCGGAGATGTCCGTAAAACATCCACCGATGACCAGGCCCTGCAAGTCTATGTCGCCTTTAAAGAGTCGGGCTTTATGGGAATGAACACTCCCGTAATTGGCTATATTTGGGATAATGAAGCTCCCAGGGGTTGGAGCGGCAGGAGCCAGCAGACCGGGGGTGATAAAATAAGATATATTGTTTTAAGAAGTAAAGCAGATAATGTCGGTCAATGGTACACGGAAAGGCGTAACGTTTATCGCGATTATAAAACACTTTTTGCCGATATTGACGGCGGCGAACCGCAGAGCACAACAACCGGATTGCAGATATATATTAATTCTCAACACACAAAAAGTCCGGCGGAAAGCACGATTGGTGATATATATTTCAGTAATGAGCCTGCTGATATTGCGCTGGCTGAAACTGGCAAGGAAGCTCCTCCCAAAAAGGTTGCCAGAATATCGGCGGTTAAACCGGCGGCAATTGCGAAAAAACGGGCAGGGAAGATACTTGCGATACCGACTTGTCTCAGCAGCACTATTGAATTCGACACGGATTCATCAAGGATCGAGGATGATTATCGCGACGAAATGCAGGCCGCCGCTGATTACCTGGTGAAATACGGCAAAGCAAAACTCAACATTATCGGGCATACTGATAATATCGGATCTGAAGAGTACAATTTGGCCTTGTCCCGGCGGCGAGCGCAAAGTGTCGGTAACTATCTTGTGGAACAATTGGGTGTTGATCCGCAACGCCTGAATGTGCGGGGAGCAGGTTCCCTCAATCCGGTGGCCGACAATGATACACCGGAGGGACGAAGACAGAACCGTAATGTTTTAATCAGTGACTGCCTGGAGTAAATTGTTGCTGCAAATTCTGCATATGTGCTCCGGGAAGCGTGAAAGTAATTTACGGGGGGCGGCATTTGTGCGATTAGCAATTACACTGTTTTGCTGCATGACCATTATTATTAATGTGTCCGGATGCAATGCAGTTTATCGTAATTATAGTAATCAAAAAGTTGAGTCTGCTGCCGATGAAGAAAAAGCAAGAGCGACGCGCGGCAGCGTCAATGCAATTTTATTGCCGGGGTGCACCGACAAGCCCGGAGCTCAAGATACTCTTTTCAGTTGTCTGAAGTTATCGCGGGATGTCAATCCGGAGTCAATAAAATTACCGCCGAATGAAAAAATATATCTTGGTCATGTTGCAGAATTTATTGTGCGTGCTTTAAAACACTATCAGTTGCAGGAGAGTTTTAAAGATTTCTATGGTTGTCGCATTATTTTGAAATTCCGGAAATTGACTCCTTCCGAAATCAGTTCCAGAAAATTTGCTAATTATTCCGGAATTCTTGCTGGTACCGCCGGAACCGTAGCAGGGGTTGTGACGATGCTGCCACTGAATATAATTTTATTTCTGGTAGAAGGTGTCAAGACGGAAATTGACCGGCAGGAATTTGAAGAGCGTGTTACAATGATGGGGCTCCCACTCCCGAAAAAGGATACCGTTTCTCAGAAACTGGAAGAGGGGGGGCGGACTATTTTATATGTAAAAGATGAAATAGGACAACAATTGACGGGGAAAGCCAGTGCCAGAATGCAATTCGATGATAAAGTATCAAGTTATATAGTTGAGGAGTGTATATTGGAAAGAGTTACCCCTGAAGAGCTGGCGACCTATCAAGCACAAGTACAACGCTTCAGAGATATTCAATAGGAACCTGCTGGCCGGGCTGGGGAATGTAATTAACAGTATGAGGAGAAATAAGGAATGACCGATCAGTTGAAATGCCCCGAGCCGACTTTGCAGGCCGGTGATGTATTACACGGATTTAAAGTGCTGAGGGTAGAAACATTGCCGGGGGTAAGGATTACTGCCTATGAAATCGAACATGAAGAGACCGGTGCCAAAATTTTGCATCTGCATGGCGACGATCGCGAAAATTTGTATGCTGTCGGTTTTCGCACTCCGCCTGCTGATTCTACCGGGCTGCCCCATATTCTAGAGCACTCCGTGCTGGCCGGTTCCGAAAAATATCCGCTCAAAGATGTTTTTAAAGAATTGATGCGATCCACGCTGCAAACATTTCTCAATGCCTTTACTTATCCGGACAAAACCATTTATCCGGTGGCCAGCCAGATTAAAGGGGATTTTTTTAATCTGGCCCGTGTTTATACCGACCTGGTTCTCCATCCCCGCCTGCTGAAAGAGACATTTTTGCAGGAAGGTCATCATCTGGAATTTGTCGTGCCGGATGATTTGACAAGCCCACTTACGATCTCCGGCATAGTGTATAATGAAATGAAAGGGGCTTACTCTTCGCCGGATTCGCTGATGTACAAAGCGATACAGGAGGGCTTATATCCCGACAGCGTTTATGCTTTTGATTCCGGCGGTGACCCCGATGTTATTCCCACTCTGACCTATGAACAATTTTGTCAGTTCCATCGGACTTATTATTCGCCCTCCAACGCCCGTTTTTTTCTTTACGGAGATATCCCGACTGCCGAGCATCTATCATTTCTTGCCGAAATGCTGAAGGACTTCAAGCGTGTGAAAGTTAATTCATTAATAGAAAGTCAGAAGCGCCTGACCAAACCGCGTGTCATCCGCAGCACTTATCCGATCGACAAAAATGAATCTCTGGTCAGCAAGTCATCGGTGAATCTGGCCTGGATGATGTCCGAAAATACGGATTATGAAAATTCACTGATTCTGGAAATTATTTCGGGATTGCTGGTGGGCAGCTCAGCCAGTCCTTTGCGCAAGGCCCTGGTCGATTCGGACCTGGGTGAAGATTTGACACCGGTGAGCGGAATGGAAGGCGATTTGAAGCAATTGCTGTTTGCGGTGGGCTTAAGAAATACGGACAGTAGCGCCGCGCCGGATATTGAAAAGCTGATTTTTGCCACCTTAGAGGATATCGTCTCCACCGGATATGACACTGAACTGATTGAAGGAATACTGCATCAAATTGAGTTTCACGGCAAAGAAATCGTCCGGGGCTCTTATCCTTACGGCATTGCTTTAATGGGCCATGTCTTTCAATCCTGGCTTTACGACGGTGACCCTTTAATCGGTCTGGATTTTCCTGTCATTATTGAGAAAATTCGTGAGCTCTGGGCCGCCGATCCGCGTTTATTTGAGAAAATGACCAAACATTGGCTTCTGGATAATCCGCATCGAATCCTCGCGATTATGGAGCCCGATCCTGAATTTGGTGAAAAGAAAGAAAAAGCCTATCGTGAAAAGATGGCCAAACTCAAGGCATCGTTTAGTAATACCCAACTGGCAGAAATCAACGCCCAGGCCAAGGAATTGAAGAAATTCCAGTCCGAACCTGATTCACCGGAAGCGGCGGCCACTATTCCCCAATTAAACATCATCGATATTCCCCGCACTGTGGCAACAATTCCTCTGCAAAAAGTTGTCCTGAGCGGAGTTCCGGCCTTCGAACACGATATATTTACCAACGGTATTGCTTATCTTGATTTGGTTTTTGATACATCTCACATCCCTGAAGAACTGCAGCAGTACCTGCCGCTTTTGGGCAAGATTATTTCCGGTATGGGCGCCGCAGGACTTTCTTACGACGAAATGGCCAAGCGCATTGCCTTGAAAATGGGAGGATTCGGTTATGATCCGGGTGCCGGTTTTTCCGCCGATGCGAGTAGCTGCTGGCAAAAGATGATCTTTTCCGCCTCCGCCCTTTATCGCAATCTGCCGGAGGCGGTGAATATTATCAGCGACATTCTTTGTGCCGGTGATTTAAACAATGAAGCCCGAATGTATGATTTGATTACCGAGCGAAAAAACAACCTGCAAGCGGCAATTGTCCCATCGGGACATGTTTTTGCCCGCAGGGCGGCAGGAGCGGCGCTCTCCTTGCCGGCGTATCGCGACGAGCAATGGAACGGACGTACACAATTACGTTTTGTCCAGGCTATCGCCCGTGACTTTCCCTCGGGCAAGCAGGAGTTGGCCGAAAAAATTGCGCAGTTAAAAGCAATGATTTTCAGCGCAGATAATTTGATTATCAACGTAACCGCTGATGCCGGCGGCTTAAAGTTAGTTGCGGATAATATTGCCGGCCTGCTCAATAAACTTCCGGCAGCAGCAAAAAAGCTGCCGCAATCGGCGCCGCAGTTGCCTGTGGTTCGGGCGGGAATTGCTGTACCATCGCAAGTTTCGTATGTTGCCCGGGTGCTTAGCGCGCCGGCCTATGTCGATCCGGCCGCTGCCCGGCTGATGATCCTGGCCAGAGAATTATCCAACGGTTATCTCTATAAGCATATCCGTGTTCAGGGCGGGGCGTATGGCGGGATGTCTTCCTGTGATGCATCGCTGGGCCTCTTTTCTTTTCTTTCTTATCGCGATCCGCACCTTGTGGAGACGCTTAAGGTATTCCAGGATGCAGAGGCATTTTATGCTCATAATGAAATTTCCTCAGATGATATGGAAAAGGCCATCATCAGCACAATCGGTATGCTGGACAAACCCATGGATCCGGGGAGTCGCGGCCACGTGTCATTAATGCGCAGCATTGCGGGGATTACCGACTCGATGCGTCAGCAATTCCGGGATGAAATCTTGTCGGCAACGCCGCAGAAGATGAAGGAAACATTAAGCGAATATTTCCCCCGCGCCGCAAAATCGGCGGCAGTAGCGGTATATTCGGCGCAAGAAAAGATCAATGAAGCCAATAGGAGCCTGGAAGAAAAGCTTGTTTTGGAGCATATATCGGAAGAATAGATTTTCAGGAGTAAGTGGCATGCCGGAAAAAGACAACGAGGCAATACAGCACATCAATTGCTTTTCCTGTGAACATTTTTATATAACCTATGAACAGCGTTATCCGTATGGCTGCCGCAGTATTGGTTTTAAATCAGCCCGCATGCCTTCCGTCGATGTTTATATTAATTCAAATATGGAATGCGGCCTTTTTGCTCAAAAAGAAAGAAAGCAAAGAGATTAAGCAAGAGACCTTCGCAAAGCCATGACGACAGAGTTTTAGCATCCGGTATAACGGAAGAAGGCAATTTTTAGAAGAGCTCAGTTAATTCAATCCCTTTCATCTGCCGCGGGCTGATTATCAATATCTTCATAAGCATCGTTGCAAAAACGGGGTGTACAGATAGCCAGAAAGATCAAGTCGTCTGAGCCGGTATTGGTGATCCGTTGACGACACAACGGTGGAATCAGTACAACGTCACCGGCAGCTACCTCCTGGGGCGGCAGCTCTCCTGCCTCCATAAGCCCCTGGCCTTGGATTATAAAATAGCGCTCGGCGATTCCGCGGAGACGGTGCCACCTGGTTGTTACACCGGGTTCCACCCGTGCCCGCGCAATGGACAAACCGGGATCGTCGGGAGTGTTAGACAATTCGGTGATGTAACACCGCTCCGGAGTGTAAAACTCGTCGTGGAGATTAAGATGTTTGATGTCTTCTTTCATTTTATAACCATAATACGGACAGTCCGCAAAATATATTAATTACCATATCATAACAGCAGGTTTCTTGGGAAAGAAACGATCTATATCCAGCTGAACACAGTTTAGCCAATTCTTACGTTCGGTATCGGAACTGGTTACGATGACGTTAAACATCCGGCGATGGAAACCGGCAACACCACAGAGTTCAAAGATACAGTTTTTCCAGATTGTTCCCAGCGGATCGCCAAAAAAATATTTTTCTCTTTGCGTTTCCGTATTGGAGGTATTGAAAACAAGTGCCGTCCGCGCTTTCAGCAATCCTCTGGGAATGCCCTCACCCGAATCTCCTTCGAGAAACTCATAGGCCACACCTGGCCGAATCACCCGATCCACCCACCCTTTCAAAATCGCCGGAGGCTGTCCCCACCAGTTCGGATGAACAATCACAATTCCATCCGCCGCCACAATCTCTTCACAATGTTGCTTAATGATGTCGGGCAAAAGTGCGTTTTTGGCAATTTCCAGGCTGCCTAGCAGCGGATCGAATTTCTCCGAATATAGATCGTGAAAAACTACTCTATGCCCATTTGCTTTTATCGCCTCAATTACCACCTGCGCAATCGCATGGTTGAAACTTGCGGGGTCGGGATGAGCAAGAATTACTGAGATTTGCATGATGAATCATCTCCAATCAGCAATGGTGATTGAGCGTTGTGCAATGATCTGTTTTGATCAATCTTCTTTGAACTGACATTGGCGTAGCAATAACGGCAGCCATGACTGCATGTATCGTATTCTCCAATATCGCTGCTTACGACACAACCGCAAAGCTCCCGCTGATTTTTATCCTTGGCAATTTTCAGATCCACTCCGGTTAATTCTGTAATCAGACGATCGTCAATACATTTGCCGTGCTCGATGCCCAGATCGGTAAGCTCGATCTTTTCGGCGCATGTTTCTACTTTAATATTATGGCCGCGGGCAATATAGGCAATTTCGTTGGCAATGGTGTACATCTCGGATTCGTCGGGCGGTCGAATGGCCAGACCGGCACTCTTCCCCTGCAAGTGGCGGTACATATCCAGGAAGCTGATAATGCATTTATCGGTATAACCGGAAAGCTTTTGGGACATATTCCCGAAATGATCAATAAGATAGGCGGGGCTGATTATCTTCGAGAGCAAAATAGGATCATATCGCCAGATTACTTTTTTGGCTCCAATTTTATCGGACAGTCTCAGAAAAGTATCGCGGATTTTTGTTTTGGGCGGCAGATGCGGTTCGATGTCGTTGTCATATGGTGTCAGGGTGAATTGAAAATAGTAAGAATAGCCTGGAAGAAGATGAAGCCGATCCAGCATGGGTGCCGGATCTTTTGTCCAAAACACAATGCAGTCGACATCCGCCGGCTTAAGCGAAATCCGGCGAACCTGATGAGCATTCAGCGGATTACGTACCTGAACATATCCTTCGCGAATCCGGTTAAAGAACCAGTCGCTGTAAAATGAGGGAATGTCTGTCCGTCGGCTGCAACTGATAATCATAATTATTCTACACAAAAATGTATTGAAGTGATCCGATTTAATTCAAGTGTATAAGACATCCAAAATAAGTTATACCTTCATGATGATCTTTGCGGCAACTTCCATCGGAAAATAGTTGACGCAACTGGCACATTTCAGCAAGCATAAATAGTAAAGCCTGTGCCCCATTTATTCCTCTTAACTATTTTTCTGTCTTCCATCCGAGGGCAGTCAGGACCTGGCCTGATATGCCGATCTCCTGCATCTTTTTTCTGGCAATTACCGGCGCACCCGGGCTGACGAACCAATGGACGCCGCGCCATTCTCCATACTGGCCTCTGTGCATCAGAAAATAGACTTTGTCGCCGCCGATAATCGGCATTTCTTTATAAATCGCGGCGACAGCCACAGGGACAAAAATAGCTGACGCCCAATCGCCGTTAGTTATAATTCTGCTGAGGATATTAGTGCAATCAGCGTCCGCCAGTGGCAGCCCGGTTTGGGTATCAAGCTTACAGGGAAAGCCGTCATTATTATATTTAGCTCCATAGTCTTTATCGCCATATTTCAAATAGGATGCATAATTGGTTATTGCTTCTCGCAGTAAAGCTGCATCATGTGATGGGTCATTCATGGATATTGGCGGCTTTCCTTTTCCGGCAGGATCTCCCGGGGCAGCCCCACTCTCTTTCCCCTCGAAAAGCACTACATTTCCCCGGAAAAGTGTTGCGTTTCTCTGATGCACCAGGAAGGTTGTTTTACCATCGCTGTAACGAGTGCCGGAAGCAGGTTTGGTGTCAGGCAGGGTCAATGTCTTTCCATCAGGCAGTTGCAGTATTACTTTTTCGGAAGAAATATCAAAAAGTGCATTCAATTGTTTGCCTTGGGCCGAAACATAAATCCTAATAACCATGCTGACGGATGGCTTCGCATAACAGGAATCAAGCCCCTTCTCCGCCATTATGCACAGGATCAGCAACAATGAGACGCCCAGCTTCTTCATAATCCTCCGGATACAATCTGTATGCTGTTCGATAATATGTCAAATTTCAGAGTCTTTGCAAGATTTATATTTTCTTGAGATTATGCCTGCGGGTGGAGTCGGCAGTTGATGGACGTTGCTGATAAACTAGTGCAGGATTGCATGTTTTCAGTGATCTGGTTGCCATCATGATTGAGAATCCACGGTAATATCGGCTCAACAGGAACAATATTCGGGCCAGGGGAATGATTTGATCAGGCCGGATTATTGCTTGAAGAATAACTCAGCTTTTCATCCCTGCTATGAGCCGGACCTGGGCGCTAAGATTGGTAATATAGGCGTTTCGCTCCTGCATGATGATGCCGCGCTCGTCGTACTCTTTTCTTGCCATGGTTAGGGTAGCCTGCTCAATGTCGCTATTGGCCCGGTCGAGATAGGACTCAATGAGCGTGCGGTAGACTGGAGTGGCGATAAGTGAACTGCGGAGGAACTCTTCTGCATCGCCATTTGTGAAGACGCCGCCGTGGCCCAGGCAGAGGCACTGTGGCTGGAGGGAAATGATCTTTTCCAGGGACGTGAGGTAGTCGTCATAGGATGTAAGGAAGCTAACGTGGATGCCGCTGCCATCTTTGTCCTCGGGAAGACCGGCTGCTTCGCCCGCAAAGATGGTCTTGATCTCGGGGAAATAGAAAGCCAGGGAATCCTTTGTGTGGCCGGGCACCTCGTAGACTCGGCAGGTGAGGCCGCCCAGGCTTATCTCGTCTCCTTCCTTCAGGACATGCTCAGTTTCTATTGATGTGATGGTGACGTTCTCGTCAGCGGTGATGTCCTTGAAAAAACCTCGCTGGATATCACTCAGATTGTTCATCATGGCAATGACCGATTCTTTGCGCATGAGGGTGCTGACGCGCTCATGCGCACCTAAACCAAGGCCTGGTATCATGCGCTTGAGGTACGCGACTGCGCCTACGTGGTCATAGTGCGAATGGGTAACGAAGAGAAAATCGAGCTTTTGCGAATCTCCCAGGATAGCATTGATATCTTTCATGTAGAGAGGTCCCATGAGGTTCATCCCCGCCTCGACCATGAGGTTCTTCTCCTTGCCCTGCAGCACATAGCCGGGATAGAAATGATTTCCTGCCACATGGATGTGGCCATTTATGCGTCCTGTTGCGAGCTGCTTCATTCGTTCTTTCTCCCGGAAGAATTCTCATGCCGCAATCAATGCCATATTGAAATGGATTTCATCGTGGTGAGACTTCGCAATAGTGAGTATATGCAGATAGTAAGTTGTTATATTCCGGAGAGGCCTTCTCTGGAAAATATGGAACATCCAGAATAAAACTACCTTGTCAGCAGTTTTTCCAGTGCCGGAAAAACTTTGTTCAGATTCTCCGGTTGGGTTCCGCCGGCCTGAGCCATGTCGGGACTACCGCCGCCGCTGCCGCCGACGAGCGGCGCAAGTTCCTTGATGATGTTGCCGGCATGGAATTTTCCGGCTAAATCCTTGGTGACCATGCAAAGTAAAAATGCTTTTTCGCCGGCTTTGCTGCCTAACAAGATTACACCCGATGCCATCTTATCGCGGATTTTGTCGCCGAAATCACGCAGTGTTTTGGCATCGGTGATGTTGACTTCCGTGGCCAGTACTTTTACGCCGCCAATTTCCTTAACCTGACTTAATAAATCACCGGAGTCTTTGGCGGCCAGTTTTCCTTTGAGCGCTTCAATTTCCTTTTCCAATTCTTTGGTGTGTTTGAGCAGTTTTTCGGCGCGATCTGCCAGCTCCAGTGGACTGGTCTTAAACAGTCCGGCGGCCTTTTTTAATTCTTCTTCCGCCTGCTGCATATGCAAGAGCGCCTGTTTGCCGGTAACGGCTTCGATTCTGCGAACTCCCGCGGCGATGGCCGATTCATGCAGCACCTTCAACAAACCGATATCGCCGGTACGGGCAACATGCGTGCCGCCGCAGAGCTCCTTGCTCATTTCCCCCATTTTTACGATTCGCACCGTGGCGCCGTACTTCTCATCGAACACCGCCGTCGCGCCGGTTTTCAGGGCTTCTTCCAGAGCGCAGACCTCGGTTACCACTTCGATATTTTTTCGAATTATGTCATTGGCAATTTCTTCAATTCGACTTAGTTCTTCGTCGGTGATTTTGGAAAAATGAGAAAAGTCGAAACGCAACCTTTCGGTATTAACGAGAGATCCCGATTGTTTGATGTGATCGCCCAATACAGCTTTGAGTGCCGCCTGTAAAATATGCGTGCCGGAGTGGTTGGCCTGAATGGCCCATCTCTTTTCCAGATCAACGATTAAATGAACTTTATCGCCGGTTTTGATTTTTCCATTTTGGACAATGCCCTTATGGACGAAAAGCTTTTCAACAGGTTTTTTAGTATCTTGCACGGCAAAGACAAAACCGCTGCCCTCCAGATAGCCGGTGTCGCCTATCTGGCCGCCGGATTCGCCATAAAATGCCGTCGTCTCCAAAACGATTTCCGCTTCCTGCCCTTCCGACAGGGATTCGACTGTTTTGCCGTCCACAATGAGAGTGATAATTTGCGAGTCCGCCTGAGTGACGCCTTCATAACCGCAGAAGTCAGTGGCAATTCCGGAACTGGACAATTTCAAATAGCATTCTCCAATGGCTTCCTCACCGCTGCCTTTCCAGGCGCCGCGGGCTCTTTCGCGTTGCTGCTCCATCTCGGTTTCAAAGCCTTCATTGTCCAACGTCAGGCCATCGCGCTTGACGATGTCCGCCGTCAAATCCGTAGGGAAGCCGAAAGTATCATAGAGTTTGAAGATCAACGAACCGGGGAGAACCGACCGCCCCGCTTTTTTCAGCGCCGCAGTTTCTTCCTGCAGAATGCGCAAACCGGCATCGAGTGTTTCCATGAAACGCTGCTCTTCATTTATAATAACTTTTGTAATGAAGGAGGCCTTGGATTCCAGATCAGGATAGACATCTTTCATCATGTCGATGACCACCTGGGCGCTTTCGTTCAAAAAAGGTTTGTTGATGCCCAGCATTTTCCCGTGACGTGCCGCCCGGCGCAAAATGCGCCGCAGGACATAGCCACGTCCTTCATTGGAAGGCAGAATGCCGTCGCCGATTAGAAATGTCACAGCCCGGCTGTGATCAGCAATAACGCGAATCGAGGTATCGTTGTCAGCATTATTCCCATATTTTTTCCCGCTGATTTTTTCGACAAAACTGATGATCGGGGCAAACAGGTCGGTGTCGTAATTGCTTTGCACACCCTGAATAACTGCGGTGAGGCGCTCCAGACCCATGCCGGTATCAATGTTTGGTTTGGGTAACGGTGTTAATTTCCCTGTTTCATCGCGGTCGAATTGCGTGAAGACGTTGTTCCAGATTTCCAGATGGCGGTCGCAATCACAATTAATATCGCATTCCGGACGGCCACAGCCCGTGCCTTCGCCCTGGTCGTAAATTATTTCCGAGCATGGTCCGCAGGGGCCGGTTTCGCCCATCATCCAGAAATTGCTTTTTTCGCCCATCCGCACAATGCGCTCGGCGGGTACATTCATTTTCTTTTGCCAGATGTCGTAAGCTTCATCGTCATCCTGAAAAACAGTCACCCAGAGTTTTTCTTTAGGCAATTTGACCACATCAATTAAATATTCCCACGCCCACGCAATGGCTTCTTCCTTGAAATAATCGCCGAAGGAAAAATTGCCGAGCATCTCGAAAAAAGTATGATGGCGGGCGGTGACGCCGACATTTTCCAGATCGTTATGTTTGCCGCCGGCGCGGACACATTTCTGTGATGACGCCGCCCGGGTGTAGCCCCTGTTTTCCAAACCTAAAAAGGCATTTTTAAATTGCACCATGCCCGAATTGGTAAACATCAACGTCGGATCATCTTTGGGAATCAGCGATGAGCTGGCCACTAGCGTATGCCCTTTTCCTGCAAAATATTTTAAAAAACTTTCCCGAATTTCACTGCCCGTCTTCGCCATGCAAATCTTCCTCCGGTATCTTTCCTAATTTACTTAGGAGTCGTTACGAAATAACGTTTTTTTGTATTTCGTTACGGCTCCTTATGCCGTTCTCAGCATTTATTCAACCAAGATATTTCCTAAACGGCTTAATATCAAACCCGCCGGGAATCCTCTGCCCAGCAGATTTTGAAATATTCTTTTCTTTTCTTTAATGTCCTGCAAGTCGATCTTTCTTCCGGTCATCTTTTTCTTAATCAAACCGTCAATGGCTTCTTCTTCCGGAATTTCCTGCCGTACTTCTTCTATCGCCTTGCCGATCAAATGCGCGGCGATGCCTTTTTCCTTCAAGCTCGCGATAATTTTTCGATTTCCCCAGAGTTTGTTAACCGCCAGATTACGCGCCCATTGGGAGGCAAAAGATGTATCATCGAGATACTTCAAATCGCAGAGTTTTTCCAGTGCTTCTTTAATAACGGCTGCGGTAAATCCTTTCTCCCGCAGCTTTTTTTCTATTTCTCCGGTGCTGCGCGCTCTTAACGACAAAAGACGATATGCTTTTTGCCGGGCAGAATGTAAATCCAGACAATCAGCCGTTTTTGCCGGGAGAACTGCATTATCAGAATCAGAATCATCCGGCAAGGCCTTATTATTCAAAGATTTATTGTTGCCGCGGCAGCTTTTATGACGCGACCGGGAATAGCGAATCACTTGGCCTCTTCCTGATCGGCAACCTTCAATCCCAGCTTATCCTTAACTTCGCTTTCCACTTGCTGCATAATATCGGGATTTTCTTTCAGGAAAGTACGGGAATTATCGCGCCCTTGTCCCATTCTGTCGCCTTTGTAGGAATACCAGGCGCCGCTTTTTTCAATGATGCCCTGCTCGGCGGCCAAGTCCAGAACATCACCTTCGCGGGAAATGCCTTCGCCAAAAATAATATCGAATTCCGCTTCCCGGAAAGGCGGTGCCAGTTTGTTTTTTACTACTTTAACTTTTGTCCTGAAGCCGGTGACATCCTGGCCGGTTTTCAGCGAGGTCATTTTCCGAATGTCCAGACGCTGGGACGCATAGAATTTCAAGGCATTACCGCCGGTTGTGGTTTCGGGGTTGCCGAAAAAGACACCGATCTTCATGCGCAGTTGATTAATAAAGATTACGGTTGTTTTGGATTTACTGATACTGCCGGTAAGTTTGCGCAGCGCCTGCGACATGAGTCTGGCCTGCAAGCCCATCTGGGCGTCGCCCATGTCGCCTTCGAGTTCCGCTTTGGGAACCAGGGCAGCAACGGAGTCAACTACCAGAACATCCAGCGCGCCGCTGCGCACCAGCGTTTCGGCAATTTCGAGGGCCTGTTCGCCCGTATCCGGCTGGGAAATGAGCAGGTCATCCGTATTGACGCCGATTTTCTTGGCATAGGTCACATCAAGAGCATGTTCGGCATCAATAAAAGCGGCCAGGCCGTTGGCCTTCTGTGCTTCGGCAACAATGTGCAGGGCCAGCGTCGTTTTGCCCCCGGATTCCGGCCCGTAAATTTCGACAATTCTGCCGCGCGGAACACCCATAGTACCCAGAGCTATATCCAGACTCAGCGATCCGGTGGATATCGCGGGAACATCGGCGACTCGCTCTTTACCACCCAATCTCATTATCGATCCCTTGCCGAACTGTCTTTCGATTTGGGTTATGGCCAAATCAACCGCTTTCGATCTGTCTAAATCTGCGCACATATAAAACCTCCATTAAATTATTTATAAAATACCAATTTGTTTCTAGTTGTTTATTGTCCCAATAATATTTTCCGCCAATCTAAAACATACTATGTATTTCGAGCCGGCAAGAACAGGATTTATCATTCTGTCATTACCCGGCGCGACCGGGTAATCCAGTCTTAGCCCTTAAATAGAACCGTCCTCAATATTGCATATATTTAAAGTTCCTCCCGTCCCTGCGGTTCGTCCCAAAGCTCTTCCGGTTTGCCGCCTTTATAACCGGCAAATAAAGCCTTCAGATCATTTTTTTAGGTTTCTGGATGATTATGCGATTTTTCTCGGCAATTATTTCCACCGAATCATTCACCTGAATTTCCAACATGTCGATTATTTTTTTCGGCAATCTTATTCCCTGGCTTCCGCCCCATCTTTGAACTTTTGTAAACATATCACAATTCCAAAATCAGTATGTGCATAATGTCAATTGGTTTAATTTGTGACGGCTGTTTCATCCTCGCATCTTTTCGCCACACCTAGCTGCTTAACAGGTAAACCAACCAACCGATACCCATTGCTATCAGCCCCAGTGGGAAGAGGAAATCAATCAGAGGGGCAAAAACAATGCTGTCTAAAATCTCGAACAACAGAGCTTTGTTCCTGTCTTCTTTATATTCATAGATATGAAAGACAAATAACAAAATGCCGCATGTTATAAGGGCAACTGCAATTATAATTTTCATTTCATCGGTCATTTAATTCATCCTTATTTGGCAGCACACGGATCTTTATCATCTTTTCTTATTCTTATTCTATGTGGCCCATTGGGGACGCCCTTAAAATTGTGATTCCTGAGAAATAACGGCCTTTTTGGGCAAAATGGCAAAATTCGACATTTCTAATGTCTTATAATTACGGCACATTTATTTTCCGTAACCCAGTATTTTTGAGGAAAATAGGGTTACTTCTCAGGAATTAAATTGTAAATTACCATTCATTCCACCAGTTGATAATTATTCGCTTCTGCAATCATCCTTCCCCGCCCAACTGAAATGTTTTCAGCTTTGTATAAATTGCCCCCTGCGGTGTTAGATTGCTCTGGAATAAAATCAATTCGGAAGCCTTAAATTCTCCCGCCGCAAAACCGCTGTGCTTTTTTATCGCTGCCTCGATTCCTGCTGCGGCCCGGCTGTCTTTGATGCGCCCCAGGGTCAGATGAGGGCGAAAGGGCCGGTTTTCCCGCGGGATGCTCAGTACCTCGAACTGCGCTTCCAGTTTGCTTTGCAGCGTGGCCAGCTTTTGTGTGTCTCCGGTTGTGCCCACCCAGAGGACGCGCGGCTTTCTTAAATCGGGAAAAACTCCCATCCGCTCAACTCTCAGCAGCAGGGGTGGTATTGCCGCCACCTGTTTTTTTACGGCGGCGCAAATATTTTCGACAGCGTTAGAATCAATGTTGCCGAAGAACTTCAAAGTCAGGTGATTGCTCTGCGGGCGTGTCCAGCTGATTGCGCCGCTGATTTCCCTTTTGAGCTTCTCCTGCAAGCGGGCAATGGCCGCCAATACTTCTGAGGACGGTTCGATGGCTAAAAATGCCCGGATGTTCTTTTCCGCATCCACTAAGGCTTATCCTTTCCCTCTAAATAGTTTTTCAACAGCAGCAGCGCCGCCTGGGAAAAAATCAATTTGTTTCTTTTTCTGTCCCACCGGAAATTATAATGGCGGCAGATAGTTTGCTTCGCATCACTTACGGCCAGATAAACGGTACCGACAGGTTTGGCATCCGAGCCGCCGTCCGGTCCCGCAATTCCTGTGGAAGCAAAACCGAGAGATGTTCCGGCCATTTTGCGCACACCTTCGGCCATGAGCCGCGCCGTTTCTTCACTTACCGCGCCATGCTTTTCAATTATTGCCGCCGGGACTTTAAGCAGGCTGACTTTGGCCGCGTTGCTGTAAGTGACGACAGCGCGTTCCAGATATTCCGAGCTGCCGGAAACATCGGTCAGACGGCTGGTGATCAATCCGCCGGTGCAGGATTCCGCCACAGCTATCGTCAATTTCTTTTCTTTCAAAAGGCTCGCCACAATTTCTTCCAGAGTTTTTTCGCCATAGGAAAAAATGTATTTATGCAAACGGGCAGTAACTTCGTCGCAAGCCAGTTTGAGTTTTTCCTCGGCGGCCTCACGCGTTGTCTGACGTGAGACCAGAACAAGATGGTTTTCCGGGAAAATAGGGTAAAAGCCGATATTGACACCAAGGGCGGCAAAATCAACATCTGCCAGAGTTTTATCAACGGCGCCTTCTCCGAGGCCAAAAGTCTTGATGGTTTGCTTGGCGATATATTGCTCATTTTCCGGAAAAACCCTGCGCAAAATCGGTATAACGCCTTCCGGAAACATTTTTTGCGTCTCCCGGGGAACTCCGGGAATGACAAAAATCCATTTTCCCGCAGACTGCAACGCAAAGCCTGCCGCCGTACCCACCGGATTGGCAATGACTTCCGCCCCCTGGGGGAACATGGCCTGCTTAGTATTGTTTTCTACCCAAACCAGATTGTATTGAGTAAAGATTCCTTTGATGTGGCTTAAAACTTTTTCATCGGTATATAGCGGCAGACCAAAAGCCTGAGCGATGGCCTCGGTAGTAATGTCGTCGGCTGTCGGGCCCAATCCGCCGGTGCAGACAACAACATCGGTAAGCGTAAGCAGATAGTTCAGACGGTTCTTGATTGCGGCAAAACTATCTTCCACCGACAGCATTGCTTCCACGCTCCAACCTTGCAGGTTGGCCTCCCTCGCAATAAAAGAAGAATTGGTGTCAGCAGTCCGCCCGCTCATCAGTTCGTTGCCGATCGTTAAAATTCCGATTTTCATCGCATCACTTCCTACATTAAAATATTTCATAAACAGCCGTTCAGTTCGCTTGTTCTAATTCTGCTAAAATTTTATTACATATACCAGCAACAACATCAATATCCCGGCATAAACACCGGCTCCGACGTCGTCCATCACAACACCCCAGCCGCCCGGCAGGCTCTGTAAACGGTTAAGAGGGAAAGGCTTTAAAATATCGAATATCCGGAACAGAACAAAGGCAACGCCTAGATGAAGGCCCGTAATTGCCACCGGCAGCATCGCCACCTGAAAGCCGACTATTTCGTCAATAACAATGCGCTGATCATCTTTTTTCTGATAAATTTCTTCGGCGCGGGAGGCTACGTAGACGGATAAAGCCGTCAAGGCCAGTACAAACAGCAGGCGCAAAAACCAGGGCAGCGGCAGGCAAAGCAGGCAAATCGGAACACCGGCTAAAGTGCCGAATGTGCCGGGAGCAACCGGTAATAAACCGGAGCCAAAACCGCAGGCCAGAAACTTGACGATTTTTTGGTTCAAAAGCCGTTCCTCAATTTTGTAAAACAGAAATTATTGCCTTTTTTCAACGAGTTAAGTTCGTGCAAGCTATCTTCTTTTTGCCCGTGTGTCAAACTTTTTCCACAAAAAATCTTGACAATAGAACGATTGTTCTATACCATGCCATCCATGAAAGTCAAGCGAACTTTAGCAGATGTGGGAAAAATAATTGCCACTTTTTTTCGGGAAAACAGGCGCATGCCTTGGTAATAAACGCGGTAGTGCGAAAATATCAGCAGTGATAATGCCGGAAAAATGTCCACGGCACTCCAGGTTGTAACGCAATGTCGGTAAAGGCGATTTTAAGGAACGCAATAATGCTTATGCTCGTAAACAAATATTATTCCAATAGATATAATAGCTGAGTTTTGTTCATCAATAATGATCCATATAAACATTCTTATTTTACAAAATTAAAAAATAGGAGCATAAGATGATTGCATTTTGTGGTTTAGATTGTCGGAAGTGTGACGGGTATCTTGCAACTCAATCCAATGATGAAAAACAAATCGCGGCAGTTGCAATAAAATGGTCGGAACAATTTCAAGCTGATATTAAGCCGGAACATGTTATTTGTGACGGTTGTAAGGCCGGGGGGAAAAAGTCATTTCACTGTTCTACGTTATGCAATATTCGCCAATGTTGTATTGATAAACAATATGATACGTGCATGGAATGCAATACATTTCCCTGTAGTGATTTAAAATTTATTTTAGATAATGCGCCGGAGGCAAAAGTAAATTTAGATAAGCACAAGAGATAGCAAAGCAATCCACCGGACCAGCGTACCGTGGGTCGCTTAGCTTAGTTTTTTTAGATGACTCGTAAAGGAGGAAAGTTTTGCTGCTACAGAAAGCGTATCTGCTTATTTTCGATGGTCTCGCGGATTGGGAACCTGCTCTGGCACTGTGCGAGATTAAAAAATCAGGAAAATATGATGTGGTCACAGTCGGATTTTCCGAAAGCCCGGTCATCACAATGGGCGGCTACAAAGTCAGCCCGGACATTATAGTCGATGCCATAAATCCCGAAGAAGCAGCGATTTTCATCATGCCGGGTGGAGAGATGTGGGAGCAGGGACCGAATGAAGATTTGATCAAACTCCTCCACCAATTTCATGCAAAAGGCACTATCATTGCCGCAATATGCGGCGCAACATTAGAGATTGCAAGGGCAGGACTAATGCAAGGGGTTTTACACACAAGCAATTCCCAAGGTTACCTCAAGGCGATGTTGCCCGGTTATCGGGATGCTGATTTTTATGTGGACAAGTTGGCAGTTGCTGACAAGAACATCATAACCGCTAGCGGACTGGGCAGCGTTGAGTTCGCGTGTGAGATTGTCAGTCTGTTGAATATTTATTCCCGAGAAGAAACTCAAGAACTGTACGAAATGTTTAAACACGGTATTATCCCGGCTCGTTATGTCAGTTAAATATTGAATTACGGCGGCAGCGCCGGTGAACTCTACGATATGCTGAAAACGGGGAAAGGGAAGAGGAGGATGAAAAAGATGGGTGACAAAGTTTCACAAAGGACAGTGATCAGTGCTCGCTCCTTAGCAGCGATGGCTTTATTTTGTGCGGGAGTGTGGTTAGTGCCTTCCGGCATAGCACTCCATTTTGCCTCGCATGAAGGCGCCACAAGGTGGAGCCATCTGTTCATGACCATGCATAATACCGCTTCCCTGCTCTTCTTAATAGCGGCTGTCGTCCATGTAATTCTGAATCGGAAAGTTCTGGCCAACTATGTAAACGCCAAGGTTGGAGAGTATATGCGGTTTAAACGAGAGCTGTTGATTGCCGTCCTGGGTGTGTCAGCGCTTGTGCTGTTCGCGGCGTCCCATGCGCTCCACCTTCTGTAGGCGGCGGTCCAGGCAAGGCTGGTTGGCGTGAACTTGTGCGACTGGCGAGAAGTTTTCCCAACAATGAGTTTCCGGGGATGCAACCGCATCGCGGCTGTTCCCCCTGAACCCAGGCATTATGGTCATACTTAATCAAAAGGAGAAATGCCTATGTCAGCTACATTAGAATCCAAAGTCCGCACACGAGCATTCGCTCGTATCATCGGTCCGTTCCTCGTCATCGTGCCCGGCATCCTTGTTGTTCGGGCACCCGGCCTGGGGACGATTCTTTCCGCCTTTTTTCAGAACGAAGCGCTGGTGTGGATGATGGGATCGCTGTTGTTCTTTTGCGGTCTGCTGATTATCGCCTATCACCAATACTGGTCGAGTCCGGCGGCGGTCGTGATCTCCCTGTTCGGCTGGTTCCTTGCGCTCCGCGGCCTCATTCTCCTTGTTGCCCCGCAGTTGATCCAGCGCGGGGGCACCGCATCCATGAATATGGTGCCGGCTGTGCGGATCGGTTTTTCCACACTCGTCCTGATCGGTTTCTGGCTGACTTACGTCGGTTGGTTCACCAAGCCACCCGCGTCTAATCCGTAAAGACTACGGCTGGAAGAGAAGATTAGGCAATTTAGTTTACAGGAGGAATCATGTCAGGTCAAAGTCTTCGAGATAAACGGGTGCTTGTCACCCAGGCGGACGCATTCATGGGTCCGATTTTATGTGAGGTGCTTGCCGAGCACGGTGCCACCGTAATTGCCAACACCGATCCTCTCTTGAGTCCTGGTGCACCTGCTTCAATCGTTGCTGCTGCCGGTCATATTGATATTCTTGTCGCCAACCTGGCAGTTCCAGCTCCCACGACGGCCGTAACTGAAGTATCAGAGGAGGAATGGCGCGGCACCTTCGCCGCCCTTGTCGACCCGCTACCCCGGCTGTTTCAGGCAGTGCTGCCTTCTATGATAGATCGGCGTGCGGGCAAGATTATCGTCATGGGGAGCGCATCCGCGTTGCGTGGAATGAAACGTACATCGACCTACAGTGCCGCACGTGGTGCTCAGCTTGCTTATGTGCAGGCTGTCGGTGTCGAAGTTGCAGTCCATAACGTTCAGGTAAATGCAATTGCACAGAACTTCGTCGATAACCCGACGTACTTCCCGGCAGAAGTGCAGGACAATCCGCGATTCCAGGAACGCTTGAAACGAGAAGTTCCTCTCGGACGACTAGTGGGAGCAAGGGAAGATGCCGAATTTGCCGCCTATCTTTGCAGCGATCCGGCCGGTTGTTTTGTCGGGCAAGTATTCCCGGTATGTGGTGGCTGGGTTCCACGCTAGGGGTGGTGTGCGACCAGTGCAGGCAGGCAGGCGGGCAAGCGCTGCTGCGTGTGCTGTTGATTCCCAATGTTATGCCACAAGGTAGAATAATTAATATATCACCTCTGCTTTCACCGGCATACCCAAGCATGCGCCGGGGTTCCCTGCCGGTCTTCGAGTCCTTGGTCTTTAGCCTTTTGTGTTATTATGAGTGATCTTATCTTCAGTATTCATTCCTGGCCGCGGGCTATTGCCCATATTGACGGCGATGCTTTCTTCACTTCCTGCGAAGAGGCCATTCATCCGGAACTCAAAGGAAAAGCGCTGATTACCGGCGGTGAACGCGGCATTGTCGCCTGTGCCAGTTATGCCGCCAAAAACATGGGAATTAAGCGTGGCGTTCCACTGCAGGAGGCAAGAAAAATCTGTCCCGGATTGATCATCCTACCTTCCGATTACGAAACCTACAGCCTGTTTTCCCGGCGGATGTTCGGCATTATGCGGCGTTTTACGCCCGACGTAGAAGAATATTCCATTGACGAAGCTTTTGCCGACATTACCGGCATGCGCCGCGCCCTGCGTTCATCATACGAAGAAATTGCCCTCCGGATGAAAAAGGACATTGAAAGAGAGCTGGGAATTACTGTTTCCGTGGGGTTGAGCATCACTAAGGTATTGGCAAAGGTGGCCTCCAAGCATCAGAAACCGGCGGGCCTGACGATAATTAAGGGAAGGGATATTGCCCAATACCTGTCCAATCTGCCTGTGGAAAAAGTATGGGGCATCGGCCCTGCTACAACGAACTATCTGGCCAAGATGAATATTTCCTCTGCGCTGGAATTTGCCCGGTTGCCCGAAAAAACTCTGCTGGACAAGTTCACCAAACCAGGCGTGGAAATCTGGCAGGAGTTGCGCGGTAAATCGGTTTATCCGGTAACCGCCGAGGACAAAAGCTCCTATGCCTCGATCAGCAAGACAAAAACTTTTGCCCCGCCCACAAACAATGCCGAGTATCTTTTTGCCCACCTGATGCGCAATATGGAATCGGCCTGCATCAAGGCGAGGCGCTACCGGCTTGCTCCGCAGAAAATAGCCGTCTTCCTGAAGAAAAATGATTTTGAGACGAAAGGCAGCGAAGTTGTGCTTACGCGCCCCTGCGCCTGCCCGCTGGAATTTTCCGGGATTGTCCGCGATCTTTTTTACGCCTGTTTCCGGCCGGCGGAAATTTATCGCGCTACGGGAGTTATTCTTCTCGACCTTCAACCGGATGCCGACACTCAATATTCTCTTTTTGACGATCCGCCGCAGGCGGAAAAAATAAAAGAGCTCTACGGTGTTGCCGATGCGCTGGGGAAAAAATTCGGGAAGCACACTTTATATCTTGGTGCCTCCCATCCTATTGAAAAGCTGGGCAAAGGTCGCCGGGGTGCTCCCACGGTGCGCGAGCAAACACTTCTTACGGGCGAAACCCGCCGCCGCCATCTGGGATTACCCTTGCTTCATATCAAGACGCAAGGCTGATAACGGGTCGCCGGCGAACGATAACAAGAATAAAAGACATTGACAGACGACGGCAAGAGGTGCTTCTATCTCTTAATGTGTTTTATCTTTCATATTCAAGTTGGACATGCATAATAAATTGCCTGGGGGACTTGAAGATGATCCAATCTAAAACCAATCTTTCCGAATATTTTAATAAGTCCAAGGCGGCAGGAAGACCGGAAGATAATTTCCACTTAGTTGCTGGGGAATTTGTTAAGTCAGGAGAAATATTATGTTAAGCGTGATATGTAGGAAATGTGCTGAATGCTGTAAGCATTTTCCCTATATAGAATTATCTCAAAACGAAATTATTGAGTTAGGAAAGATGTCGGGGTTGTGTCGTGATGTGTTTGCCAACACTAAAGGCAAAGCAGTTGAAGAATATTTTCTCCAATTTAAAGAAAACGGAGATTGTTTTTTCTTAAAGGAGAATAATGGTGACTATTCTTGTGGCGTATATGAAGCAAGATCGGTGATTTGTAGAAATTATCCATCAAAACCACGACAGCATGAAGTCTGTGATGCCAACAGGGAAATGTTTCTGCGCAATAATGCGGGCTAATTGCGGCTGATAGTTTTTGGTCAACCCGTTAAATATTGAATATAAGCCAATAATCAATCATGAAGATGCCACTGAACTGTTTTCCTGCCAACTGACAATATAATCCGGCGATCTTATTTCAGGGGCAGATTCACTGATCTGCCATTTACCACGGATGCCCTGTTCGCGGGCTGTTAGCTCGAAATGGCTCATGGCAATACCCAGATCAATATCCTGTAATGAACTCATCCCCATTAATTTATAACTGAAAGTTCGCGCAATGAAGAAATGAAGGACGTTTCGCTGCGTGTCATATAAAATGCGCCAGGGCTGTTTGTTGGCGGCAGAAGGGGCCAGGCGGACATTTTCCAGAGCTTCGGCGTAAATTCCGGCCTGCTCTGGTGTCAGAGGTGTGGAAAAATTATCCACAAAGAATAGTTCCGACCACGGTTTTCGCTTATCGGAGCCGGCAGCGCTGCGCATCATTTTTTCGGCCAATGCTTTTTTCAGTGCCGGATAGCCGATAGGAGCTACGGTAGGCAGTGATTCGCCCTCCTGTAGATTAATTGTCCTGGCAAAACTGCCGGAGCTGAAAGTTCCGCCCAGCCAGCATGTTCCCAATCCCAGTTGAGTTGCCCGCAAAACCAATAATTCCTTGCAGTAGCCGTAATCTACCATGGCGTTAGCCGCGTCTTTGATTGCGCCCACGACAAACAGGCGGGGATTTCTGATAACGCCGTAGGTGCCTAATTTTCTCCATTCCTGCGGTGACGATGAGTCGGCGTTTACCAGCGTGAGACGTGGTTTCCCGCCAAACGGACCGGCAGGCAGGGAATTTATAATCTCTTTTAGTTTTTGCAGCGTTTCCTCTTCAATCGGTCTATCCGCGTAAGTGCGGCAGGAATAGCGCTTTTTGATGACCTCAGTTATTACCGTCATAAAAACATCCCCAAATTTTTATTTGCAAATATATTGTGTAGATGTACTATAAACTAATGGAAAAGGGAATGTGTTTTGCAAAAAGCATTTATACCAAGTCGCATTCAAACGCTAACTTTGTTGGCAGCGTCGTCGGCTTCCTCAACGTATGTATAATACGCCTCGTCGCCTCCGCCTTGCCGCCGCGTTATCATTTTGAATGCAACTCGGCATTACAATTAAAGGGGTGCATTTATGAAACTGGCGAATGTCGCTGAAATGCGTTTTATGGATAATTTTGCCATGGAAAAACTGGCCATTAGTGAAGAAATCCTGATGGAAAATGCCGGTCTGGCGGCGGTCAATTTGCTGCAAAAAGAAATCGGCATCCGGGATAAAAAATTTGTCATCTTTTGCGGCTCCGGCAACAATGGTGGCGATGGCCTGGTCGTTGCCCGCCTGATCCATTCGAATGGCGGCATGCCCAAAGTATTTTTACTCGGTGACAGAAAGAAATACCGCGGCGCGGCGAAAACAAATCTGGATATTATCGGTAAATTGCCCATTGATGTGATCAAACTAGCGGCAGCTCTCGATGCGCGCAGGGAAGTGCTGCACTGTGACGCCGTAATCGATGCCATTTTCGGCACCGGGCTCGATCGTGAAATAAAAGGCTTGCCTGCTGATGTCATTGAGCTCATCAACTCCTGCCGGCGGAAAATTATATCGCTGGATATTCCTTCGGGGGTTAACGGCAATACCGGAAAAATTATGGGCGTGGCAGTTCAGGCGGACTATACTGTGACTTTCGGTCTGCCGAAAATCGGCAATATGCTTTATCCCGGCTACGAACTTTGCGGGAAACTATTTCTTACGCATATTTCTTTTCCCCCGGCGCTTTATAATCGCAGTGAGCTTCAGGTGGAAACTAACAAGGATGTGGTTCTGCCGCCGCGCCCAAGAGAAGCCTATAAGGGATCGATGGGCGATGTGCTTTTCATTGCCGGCGGGGCCGATTACTTTGGCGCCCCTTATTTTTCAGCCATGTCGTTTTTGAAGGCCGGCGGCGGCTATTCTCGCCTGGCCGCACCGGAATCAATGGTTCCTTTTATCGCGGAGGGCGGCCGGGAAATTGTCTATCTGCCGCAGGAAGAAACGGCTGACGGGAGCATTGCCCTGAAGAACAAGGAGCAATTACTGGCAGCGGCAGCGGGTGTTGATATGGTGGTCATTGGGCCGGGCCTCTCCTTGCAGAAGGAAACAGTTCGGCTGGTGCAGGAACTTGCCCGCGGAATCAAGGTTCCTCTATTGATTGACGGTGACGGCCTTACGGCCATTGCTGCTGATCCTTCCATTCTCCGGAAGCGTAAAGCGCCAACGATCCTGACGCCGCATTTAGGTGAGATGGCGCGACTTACGGCAAAACCAGTCTCCGCAATCAATGCCAATAAAATTGCGATTTTGCAGGAGACGGCAAAGCAGCTTAAATCAATTATTGTATTGAAGGGAGCTCATTCTTTGATCGGCCTGCCGGGTGGCAATGTCTATGTTAATTTGAGCGGCAATTCCGGAATGGCTACAGCCGGTTCCGGCGATGTCCTGACCGGCTGTATTGCGGCAATGTTCGGGCTGGGCTTAAAACCCGAAGAAGCAGCGCGCAAAGGAGTTTTTCTGCATGGTTACGCCGGTGATCTGGCCGCCGCCCAAAAAGGTGCCGACGGCATTACTGCAAAAGATATTATGGATTTCCTGCCGCAGGCCATGAAAAATGACCGTGCCGGGAATGTTGATGAATATTATGAACCGCCGGTAATTTCATAAAGCAGCAAATTTTGAACAGCTTGTGGAGGTTTGATGGAAGCAATTTCGAGTGTCTGGCCATGGTACATTGCCGGTCCTTTGATTGGTTTGTTTGTTCCATTCCTTTTAATTGCCGGTAATAAGTTATTGGGTATCTCCAGTTCGTTTCAGCATATATGTTCTATTGTGCTGAACACAAAAAAATTTGCCGCTTCCGGTTACAGCGCATCAGCAAACCGCTGGAAATTTTTCTTTGTAATTGGCATTACGCTCGGCGGGTTGGCTGCAAAGCTCTTCCTGGGTGCCGGTGACGCTGCTTTTCTTCCCCGGCAATATTATACCTGGAAAGGATTGATAATCCTTTTCTCCGGCGGACTTCTGATCGGGTTTGGAACGCGTTATGCGAACGGGTGCACGGCAGGTCATACCATTTCGGGCATTTCAACTTTGCAGTTCTCGGGAGTGGTTGCAACAATTTCTTTTTTTGTTGGCGGATTAGTCTACACGCATTTTCTTTTTCCTCTTCTCCGTTAGGTGAAACATGAAAGACATAAAGTATATTCTTTTTGGAATAATATTCGGTATCCTATTAACAAAAGCGGAATTGATTAGCTGGTTCAGAATTTCCGATATGTTTCTCTTTAAAGAATTACACCTCTATCTGGTGATTTTTTCTGCCATTTCATCGGCGACAATTTCAGTTTTACTGATCAGGTATTTGAAGCTGAATACGCTGGAGAAAAAAGAGATTATAATAGAAAAGAAGGCATTGAACAAAGGAACCGTTATTGGCGGAGTAATGTTTGGTATCGGCTGGGCAGCAACCGGCGCTTGCGCGGGACCAATCTTTGCGCAGATAGGTGCCGGCGAATGGGCGGCGATTATGACATTGATAGGCGCAGTGTTTGGTGCGTACTTCTATTCGGTTACAAAATCCACGCTGCCGCACTGACCTCGCCGTCAGAGCTTATATAATTTAAATCCGGCGGGCGAGAACGTACTGGGACACCGCATTGAGATGGGCTATCTCAATACGGTTATCGCTGAAAACACGCAACAGTTCCTGGGCCTCTTGAATATATCTGGCAGCACTTTGCAGGGAATAATCAATTCCCTTATATTTTTGAATCAGACTTAAAATCACCGGGGTGACTTTTTCATGGCCCTCCTTGCCGGCAATCAAATCTATGGCTTTGTCTTTTTCATCTTTGGTAGCACTCTGGAGGGCAAAAATTAGCGGCAGAGTCATTTTGCCTTCTTCCAGGTCTTTGCCGATTGATTTGCCGAATTCCTGCTCCTGGGCCATGTAATCCAGTGTGTCGTCGGTAATCTGAAAAGCCATGCCGATCTTATAGCCGAACTGATACAGGGCGTCGACCTTATCCTCAGATGCCGAGCCAAGAATAGCTCCGGCAGCACAGGCCGCGGACAGCAGAACGGCAGTCTTTTTTTCAATAATGGCCAGATATTCTTCTTCCGTAATATTGACATCACCGCACTTCATAAGTTGAAAAACTTCGCCCTCCGACATGACGTTGGTGATTCGGGACATAAGTTTGATGAGGGCGATATCACTAATTTCAGACAGCAACTTGAATGACTTGGAATAGAGAAAATCACCGACCAGAACGCTGGCGGCATTTCCCCAGATGTTGTTGGCGGAAGTTTTGCCGCGACGAATTGTCGCCTGATCAATGACATCGTCATGCAGCAGGGATGCCGTGTGGATAAATTCCATGACAGCAGCCATCGGGAAACGGTGGTCGCCATTGTAATCACAAAGTCGGGAGCTGATGAGGAGCAGGAGCGGACGAAATCTCTTTCCGCCGCTGTCAATCAGATGGTGGGCTACTTCGGGGATTAATTTAACTTCCGAAGTTAAATATTTATCCAGGTATTTTTCCATCTGTTGCAGGTCTGTTTTATAGGCGGTGAAAACGTCTTGAATTTGCATTGAATTAATACCTTGTCTCTATTGAAGATGAATTGAACTATATTTTAAAGTAGTGGTGCTTGTCAAATGGCAATTAATCAATTACCCGGGCAAACAGGTCGTAATCATCAGCGGCAATTATTTTGCATTGGACGATTGAGCCGGTTTTGGCTTGCTTACCTTTAACGTAGGTTACGCCGTCTATTTCGGGAGCCTGTCTGCGGCAGCGTCCGGCATACGCATAATCACTGCGTTCGCTTTTCCCTTCGATCAGGACTTCCTGAATGCTGCCGATCAAACCCTGATTAATCTTGTTCGAAATGGCTGCCTGCTCATTCATAATAATGTCCCGGCGGCGTTCCTTTTCCGCATCCGAAATGCGCGATGAAAGGAGAGCGGCTTTTGTTCCTTCTTCCCGCGAGTAGGGAAAAACGCCGAGGTGATCGAACTTGGCCTCCCGAATGAAATCGAGTAGCCGGTCAAATCTTTTTTGCGTTTCACCGGGGAAGCCAACAATGATGGATGTGCGTAAAGCGACATCGGGAATAATCTCTCTTGCTTGAGCAATGATTTTTTTAATGTGGCTGCTGGTGACTTTGCGGTTCATTGCTTTTAGAATATCATCGTCAATATGCTGAACAGGCAAGTCAATGTAGCGGCATATTTTTTTCCCGACGGCTATCGACTTCATTACTGCGGCAGTTGTGTGAGCCGGATGCGAATATAAAAGCCTGATCCAGCTAATGCCTTTTATTTTAGCCATGTCGGTTAATAAATCCGCAAGTCCGGGATGGCCCGGCAAATCCCGGCCGTAAGCAGTTGTGTCCTGGCCGGTAATAATGATTTCCTTGATGCCTCTTCCGGCGAGCATTGCCGCTTCCCGGAGAATATCATCCGGCTGCCGGCTGCGGGCTTTACCGCGAATAGACGGAATGACACAATAAGTGCAGCAATTGGAACAGCCATCGGAAATTTTTAAATAAGTGCTCACCGATGTATTGGAGAGAACCCGCGGATGCTGCGAGGTCATCAAAAAGTCCGGTTTGGTGATGATGGCTTCCTTCTTCATCTTCAGGCTATCCAGTTTGCCCAGATGCCGGGCGATATTGCCTACTTCACCCGTGCCGATAAATAAATCAACTTCGGGTATCTCGGCAAGAAGCTGCCGGCCGTAACGCTGCGCCAGACAACCGGCAACAACAATGGAAAAGGGATGACTGCCTTCTTTTTTTTCGCCGACAAGCTGCAATATTTCATCGAGAGCTTCTTCTTTGGCGGGATTAATAAAGGCGCAGGTATTGACAATGACGATATCAGCCAGCTCGCGGCGGTTGACGAGCTGGCTGCCGGATTGACTGAGCAGCCCGCCCATTACTTCCGAATCGACTAAATTCTTCGAGCAGCCTAGACTGATAATATGAACTTTATTATTGAATTTCAAGAGGGTAGCTTTCTAATTAAGACTTTGCGGGGCTTGGCGCCATCGGACGGGCCGACGATTCCTTCGCGTTCCATTTGCTCAATCATCCGTGCCGCCCGGTTATAACCGATTTTCATGTATCGCTGGACCAGTGAGATGGATGCTTGTCCCAGTTCGCCGACCAGGGCAACGGCTTCATCGTATTTTTCATCGAAATCTTCTTCGTTTTGCTTATCATGGGCCGCTTCTAAGGCAAAATTCTCAATAGAGACGTCATAGGCCGGTTGTGCCTGCATCTTAATAAAATCAACAATACGGTCGATTTCCTTATCGGATACATATGCACCATGGATACGAGATAACTTGGAAGTGCCCGGCGGGATAAAGAGCATATCTCCGGAGCCAAGAAGCTGCTCGGCTCCTGGCTGGTCGATAATTGTGCGGGAATCGATCTTGGAGGAAACCTGAAACGACATGCGTGTCGGGAAGTTTGCTTTAATTAAACCGGTAATGACATCCACCGATGGCCGCTGAGTGGCAATAATCAAATGAATTCCGGCCGCCCGCGCCATTTGTGCGAGCCTTGTCAGTGATTCTTCCACGTCCCGCGATGCCACCATCATCAGATCGGCCAGTTCATCGATTATTACTACGATGTAAGGAAGGTGGGCATGCTTTATCTGGTGAGTGAAGTTGTCCGCTCCTGCTGCGGAGGCATCATGGTCTTCCGTTCCCGCCTGGTCTTTGGCTGACGCTTTGCCCTTGGGATTTTTCAATAGGAATTCATTGTAGGCGTCGATACTCTTCACACCCAGATCACTGATGACACGATAGCGTCGTTCCATTTCTTCCACAGTCCAGCGCAATACCTGCGAGGCTTTTTTAGGATCAACGACGACCGGATGCATCAAATGCGGTATGCCTTCGTAGGAAGATAGTTCCAGTCTTTTGGGGTCGACCATGAGAAATTTAACGTCAGCCGGCTGAGCTTTAAAAAGAATACTGCAAATCATCGCATTTAAAGCGACGCTTTTACCGGAGCCGGTAGTGCCGGCAATTAACAGATGTGGCATCTTGGTTAAATCGGCGATAACAGGCGTTCCGACAAAATCAACACCCAGAGCTATGGGCAGCCGTAATGACGAACTCGTAAAAGCATCATTGTCGAGAACATCTTTGAGAAAAACGGAATCCCTTTTTACATTCGGTATCTCAATGCCAATTACCGATTTCCCCGGAATCGGTGCAATAATACGGATGCTTGGCGCCATGAGTGCCAGTGCCAGATCATCGGTAAGGTTGGTGATTTTATTAATTTTCACTCCCGGTGCCGGCTCCAGCTCATACATTGTAATTACCGGGCCGGGCATGACTTCCACCACACGTCCATCCACTCCGAAATCAGCTAACTTCTTTTCCAGGATACGGGAATTGGTGATGAGGTGATCCCGCTTAATGCGCGTGTCTTTGTGCGGAGATTCCTCCAGGAGAGTAAATGGCGGCAGTTGAAATTTGCCGTCAGCTTTGGTGAATTCAAAATGCGTCTGTTCCGGTTTTTTGTTTTTGGCTTTTTTTGTTGTTGCCGTATGGTCTTCAATAACCGGTGCGGGTTTCCTTTCTGTCTTAATTTTACTGATTACCAGGGAAGAAATGCTGGCAATTCGGGCTTTCATTGTCTGTAAAATGGTCAGGATGCTCTGGGATAATTTTCCGGTAACTGTTACTATGGAAAAATCGATCATAAAAATCAATGATACAATTAGAATCAGTACTAAAAGAATATATGTTCCGGCAATATTAAAATAATTGAGTAGCAACTGTACTGCCACGGCACCGATTAATCCGCCGACTTTCAATTTTTCGCCATAGACGGTAACGGTTTTAACAATAGCAGTAATCAGGCCGGCAAAGGAAACGGCAAAAAAGATAATGCCGAAAAATTTGCTTTTGGTTAGGGTAAATTCTTTCCGGAAAAAATATTGAAAAGAGCAAAACAAGAAAATCATTGGTAAAAAAAATGAACTGATTCCGAATAAACGAATAATGGAATCAGCGGTATAGGAACCCACCGGCCCGATAAAATTATGTGTTGTCTTTCCTTCGGCAATAAAACGCGTAAATGATGGATCTTGCGGATGATAAGAGATCAGGCACAAAAGTAAAAAAACAGCGAGGGCCAGACAACCGATACCTTTTATTTCCCGTATTCGTTTATTATCAGTTTGTTTTTCTTCCATCAGCCGCCGTTAATAAATAATTCAGTCGTTAGTGTTTATTGCAGAAAAAAGATGATTTAACAAGTAAAGTAAAAAATCGGCCCGCCAGCAGCATGACGAAAAGAGTTAACTAGATTGATTCCCTTCCACGTCTTTAATTCTGGCGGCACTGGCTTCTTTCCAGGTGTCATGGTTGGCAATAATGACTTTTCTGACTTTGTCGATCAGCTCGCGGCGCGTTTCAACGGTATAGCTTTTCACCTCAACGGGTTTGCCAATGACCATCTTTACTCTGCCTGGAGTTATTTTCAGGGATCTTTTGGGCATTATCTGTCCGCTTCCAATAATTGATACAGGGACAATGGGTACGCCGGATTTGATGGCGAGATGAAATATGCCTTGTTTAAAGGATTTGATTTCCCCGTCGCGGCTTCTTGTGCCTTCAGGAAAAGACATTACCGATTTACCTTCCCGGATGCGTATCGCCGCTTCATCCAGGCTTTGCATTGCTTTCTCGTGATTGTCTCTATCTATTTCAATATATCCGGCAGTTTTCATGGCGGCGCCAAAAATCGGAATGGAGAAAAGCTCCTTCTTGGCGATCCAGCGGAATTGGCCTGGTATATGCCCCAGAACAATCAATATGTCAAAATCACTTTGATGATTGGCCATAAAAATTTGCGGTTTGCTGCGGCGAACATTTTCTCTGCCAATTACCTCTACCTTTGTATTGGATATTAAAAGTAACATTTTTGCCCAGAGTGTGGCAATTTTGTGAATTCTGTTTTCGGAATTGGGAATGATGGAAATAATTACACACCAAAAAGAGATAAAACCGGTAATGGCAACACCTAAGGTAACAAGCAGCGCAGAACGTATCATCGATCGCTTCCTTATTATGTTAAATTTGTTAGTAAATTTTTACTTGATAATGCTAATGAAGTCAATAATGAATAATAAAAACATAGAAAATATTTGACAAATTGCGGCCCAGGTAATAACATCACCAAAATTTTTAATAGCTTAAGCGCTGCCGGCGCTTTTTTCATTTATAGGATTAAATAATTAACATTGTTGGTTGCGGGGAAATGCATCGAATTTTAAAAAGAAAAAGGGCTTTGGAAATTATCAATAATTTCGAAAGGGCGGGTGTTCTGGTGGTCGGCGATATAATGGTTGACCATTTTATCTGGGGCAAGGTATCCCGCATTTCACCGGAAGCACCTGTTCCGGTAGTGGATGTGCAAAAAGACAGCATTCTGCTGGGTGGCTGCGCTAATGTGCTTAACAGTATTTATGCCATGGGTGGTAAAGTCTATGTGGCTGGAGTTATCGGCGCAGACAATATCGGCAAACTGCTGCTGGAAGAACTACGGCAACGGGAAATTGAGACAAGCGGTATCGTAGTGGAAAAAGGGCGGCCAACCACTTTGAAAACAAGAATCGTAGCTCATGGCCAGCAGATGGTTCGTTTCGATCAGGAAAGCAGAAAGCCAATTCCGGGCAATAGCACCAGGAAAATACTGGAATATGTGAAATCTTTGCGGAAGAAAATTGGTGCTGTGGTTATTTCCGATTATAGCAAAGGTGTGATTTCGCGGGAGCTTGTTGAAGGAATTGGAAAAATTGTGCAGGATGCAAAAATATACATCTGTCTCGATCCGAAGCAAAGTGATTTTTCCATATATGAAGGAGCTTATGTTATTACCCCTAATCATCATGAAGCACAGCGTGCGGCCGGGATGGAAATAACCGATGAGAATGATCTGCGGCAAGTGGGGGAAGCACTCTTAGGCAAGCACAATTTTCAGGCACTGCTGATTACCCGGGGCGAAGAAGGTATGAGTCTTTTTGAAAGAGGTCATAATAATATTACTCATACTAATTTTTCGGCTCAAGCCAAGGAAATTTATGATGTTACCGGTGCCGGTGATACTGTTATCGGTGTGCTTGCCCTAAGCCTGGCAGCTTGCGCCAATCTGCGGGAAGCAACCTGTCTTGCTAATCATGCCGCCGGCATTGTTGTGGGTAAAGTGGGAACCGCCACAGTTTCACAGGAAGAATTATTACGGGTTTTATGAGCAAGCCGACTCCCGCCGAGCCAGTAAAATTGATATTCAGTGTTTTAGCGGCAACTGCTGAGAAGTTGGATGAAACCATTGCAAGGTTGTCCGGACATTATGGCAAACCGGATTTTCTCAGCGATCTGGTGACTTTTGATTATACAGATTATTACTGCCGGGAAATGGGAGCAAATTTAGTCCGGCGCTTTTTGTCGATGGAAGAACTGGTCAGGCCGGAATCATTGCCTGATATTAAACTTGCTACCAATGATATCGAAAACGAATTTACTGAGGAAGGCAAGCGCCTGGTCAATATTGATCCAGGTTACATATCCAAGGCCAACTTAATTCTGGCTACCGGTAAAGGCTATGCCCACCGGCCATATTTACGCGATGGTATTTATGCTGATTTGACATTGTTCTATCAGAACAAGAAGTTTTGCTCTTTGCCGTGGACATATCCTGACTATGCCGGTGAAAAGCAGCTTTTAATGCTTGGGAATATTAGAGCAGCATATTTGTTACAGTTAAAGTCAATGAGACTCGCTGAAAGCAAGAATAGCGATGCTTGAGGCGTAAGTGGAATTGATCCCGAAAGCGAAGTTACAGGATGAAGCTATTCGGGAACCAGAGGTTTGTTTTTTTAATAAAACTATAGGTGTAAAAATGATCAAAAGTATGACCGGCTACGGGCGGGTGGAAACAACGGGACAAGACAGAAATATTGTTGTGGAAATTAAATCCGTCAATCACCGTTTTCTGGAAATATCATTGCGAATGCCTCAGGCTCTTTTTCCCCTGGAACTGGAATTTAAAAAGAAAATCGGTGAGAAAGTAAAGCGGGGAAGAATAGAAATATTTATCCGGCTGGAAGCTCAAAGCACTAATACTCCGGGGGCGATTATTAACCTGGAAGTTGCCCGAAATTATTTTGCGGCATTGCAACGATTAAAAAATGAGCTCGGTCTGACAGAAGAAATAGGGCTGAAAACGCTGGTAGGCTTTCGTGATATTTTTTCTCAACCTGCTGACACTGAAATAGACCCGGATATTATTAAGCAAATTGCTGCTGCTCTGGAAGAAGCTTTGGATTTGCTCATTCGGATGAGGCAGGAGGAAGGTGTTGCCATCTATCAGGATATGGTGCAGCGGCTGGATTCCATCAAAGGAATTCTGGCAACGATCAATGCCCGATCGCCACAAGTTATTGTTGAATATCAAAAGCGTTTAACAGAAAGAATAAAGGAGCTGACAGCAGGATTTGCCTTGGATGAATCGCGGCTCGCTCAGGAAGCGGCAATACTGGCGGATAAAAGTGATATAACCGAAGAAATTGTGCGAATGCACAGTCATATTAATCAGTTTGTTGAGCTGCTGCAGAGCGTCGATGCCGAAGGAAAGAAAATTGATTTTCTCCTGCAGGAAATGAATCGGGAGATTAATACGATAGGATCAAAAAGTAACGATGCGGAAATCGCCCGTCAGGTGATTGAGGCCAAGAGTGAGCTGAGTCGGTTACGCGAACAGGCACAAAACATAGAGTAATTATGGATAAAGGAACATTTATTGTTGTTTCAGCGCCATCGGGCACCGGAAAGAGTAGCATTTGCCGGCGTCTTTTACAGGCCTATCCGGAAATAAAATTCTCCGTCTCTTATACTACGCGCTTGCCGCGTCCCGGCGAGGTTGATGGGAAAGATTATTTTTTTGTTTCCCGCGAAGAATTTCAGAAACGTATAAAAAAAGGTGATTTTGCGGAATGGGCGGAAAATTACGGCAATCTGTATGGCACATCCATTAGTACGATGAAAGAATATTTGGCAAAAGGCACAACACTTTTGCTGGATGTTGAGCCGCGCGGCGCAAAAAAAATAAAAGAAAATTTCTGCGGGGGTGTCTTTGTTTTTATTCTGCCGCCGTCACGGGAAGAGCTTCTCAAGCGCCTGGAAGGGCGGGGACATGAATCCGCTGAAATCATCCGGGCCAGATATGCTCGGGCGGAAAATGAGTTGAGAGAAGTTTCCTGGTATGATTATGTGATCTTTAACGATGATTTGGAAACCGCTGCTCAACAATTGATCTCGATTTATGTTGCCCAAAAGTGTAAGAGAAGCAAATTGCAGACGAAGATTAAAAAATTTATGAATAATTAAAAAGTAGTTGCGGGGAGGTTCAAAAGATATGGCAAGAATTACAGTGGAAGATTCTTTGCTGGTTGCCAAGACGAGGTTTGGTCTGGTATCGCTGGCATCAAAACGGGCGCGCCTTTTATTAAAGGGGGCCAAGCCTTTGCTGGACAGCAAAAACAGGGAAGTCGTCGTGGCACTGCGGGAAATTGCCGCGGGTAAGGTCACTTATGCCCATCCTGAATATCTGGAAGGGACGAAGGAAGATTTCAAACCAATACCTGATAATACTGAGTTTATCGGCGATGAAGAATATCTCGAATAATGAAGCCAGCGATAAATTAATCTTTGCTCTCGATGCCGCTGGTTTTGACGAGGCATTGTCTTGGATTGATCTTCTTTCCGGACATGTCGGCATGTTTAAAGTCGGCAAGGAATTATTTACAGCTACCGGCCCGAAAATAGTCGATTGCATCAAGATGCGAGGCCAGCGGGTTTTTCTGGATCTCAAATTTCATGATATCCCGAATACAGTTGCCCGTGCTGCCGAATCTGCCGTTAAATTGGGAGTTGATATGTTTAACGTGCATGCCTCCGGCGGCAGCAAAATGATCTCGGAAACAGTTAATGCTGTGGATGCTTTTGCTGCGAGAAATGGTAAGGTTAAGCCAATTGTTCTGGCCGTCACGGTATTAACCAGTCTTAATGATGCCGATCTTCAGGAAATAGGAATTGCCAAAACTACCAGTGATCAGGTCCTGCATCTGGCTTCAATGGCTAAGGCAGCCGGGGCGGACGGTGTAGTTGCTTCACCGCAGGATATTGCGGCATTGCGTGCCCGCCTGGGGAATGATTTTATTCTGGTGACGCCGGGCATTCGTAGTTCGCAGGAAGCTGTCCAGGATGATCAGAAAAGAACACTCAGCGCTCAGGAGGCGGTGCAATTGGGCGCTGATTACGTGGTCGTCGGCAGACCGATTCGGCAGGCCGCCGATCCTCTGGCAGCTTGCCGGAACATTGTTCAGGAAATAGCCGCAGGAATGGCTGCCGGATGATTCCATTTCCTTATCTCGCGCTACCTTTTTTGGCACAGCCTGCCCCGGCGCAGGCCGGGGTCGTCGGCTTCCTCAACGTATGTATAATACGCCTCGTCGCCTTCTCCTAGCCACAGCTAGTGCAGGATAGTTCAACTTACCAATTCCGCTATGCTTCGCTTTCGGAATTGGAGTTT
>CAYXZW010000015.1:0-61500 GCA_964469905.1 uncultured Smithella sp. | reverse complement strand
TACCTTATCCGGTTGTGGTGGATAAAATCATTACTGAAGTCGATACCAAAGACATCAAAACTTTTCGTTTTAAGTTCATTAATCCTGAGGACGAAGCAAAGTATGCTTATATCCCCGGCCAGTTCGGTGAACTGTCTATTTACGGAAAAGGGGAATCGCCTATCGGTATCGCTTCTTCCCCGACACAAAAAGGCTATGTTGAGTTTACCGTCCAGAAAGCCGGTGTGGTCACTTCGGCGCTCCATGAAATGGAAGAGGGAGAAGTGATGGGACTCCGGGGGCCTCTCGGTAATTCCTGGCCGCTGGAATTTCTCGAAGGAAAGAACATTGTAATTGTTGGCGGTGGATTTGCATTCACCACGCTCAGATCTCTGATCAATTACATGATCTACGGCGATAACCGCAAACGCTTCGGTAATATTACGGTTATTTACGGCGCACGAACTCCGGGCTTGCTGCTTTACAAAGACGAATTGATTGAATGGCAAAAACGGGACGATTTAAATATTAACGTTACAGTCGATAAAGGCGATGCCAACTGGAAGGGCAGAGAAGGTTTTGTCCCCACAGTATGTAAAGACGTTGCGCCCAGCAAGGAAAACGCGGTTGCTGTTATCTGCGGTCCACCGATCATGATTCGATTTACACTGCCGGTTTTCTTTGATCTTGGTTTCTCCAAGGAGAACATTATCACTTCTCTGGAAATGCGGATGAAGTGCGGCATCGGCAAGTGCGGTCGCTGTAACGTAGGCAGCAAATATGTCTGCAAAGATGGCCCCGTATTTTCTCTGGCGGAGCTGGATAAACTGACACCGGAATACTAGAAATTATCAGTATTTTTGAAAACATTATAAAAGGGAGCCTTCCATGTGCTCCCTTTTTTTTCATTGTTACGACAGCCTCAGCATCAGGCCAAATTAAAATTGCGATTTCTGCTCTGATATGTTAGGAAGCAGCGCATTAATCAGGCGAGTTAAGAGAGAAAAGATTCAAAGAAACATCGATAATATTAAACAGGGATTGATAACACCAGGAGAGAAGAAGCTTTGAATAAGATTATTGAAAACACAAAATTATCCGAAAATGTAGTTAAAATGGTGCTGGAGGCTCCGGTAATTGCGCAAAAGAGGCAGGCCGGCCAGTTCATTATTTTGAAAATTAATGAAAAGGGTGAGCGTATTCCGCTGACCATTGTTGATTCCGATGCTCAAGCCGGAACAATCACCATCATCTATCAGGTTGTCGGCAAGACGACGGCGGCCTTGACGCAACTTAAAGCCGGAGATTCACTACAGGATCTGCAGGGGCCGCTGGGCAATCCGACCGAAATTGAAAATTACGGCAAAGTTGTTTGTATCGGCGGCGGCGTCGGAGTCGGAGTTGTTTATCCGTTGGCTGTAGCTCTGAAGAAGGCGGGCAACGAAGTTATTTCCATCATTGGTGCACGCACCAAAGATTTATTGATTCTGGAAAAGGAAATGGAAAAAGTCTCCGATAAATTGATTGTCGCCACTGATGACGGCAGTTATGGATTTCATGGCTTTGTCAGCGCGGTTTTACAGCAACTTATTGACAAGGGCGAAAAGATTGATCGGGTCTTTGCTATCGGTCCGGTGCCAATGATGAAAGTGCTCTGTGATGTAACGAAAGCACTGGGAATAAAGACGATAGTCAGCCTCAATTCCATTATGGTCGATGCCACCGGAATGTGCGGTGCGTGCCGCGTTTCCGTGGCCGGTAAAACAAAGTTTACTTGTGTCGATGGTCCCGAATTTGACGGGCATGACGTTGATTTTAAATTATTATCTAACCGCCTGAAAATGTATTGCGATCCGGAACGCGAGGCGTATGAAAATCATAAGTGTGGGTGCGATGGAAACTAAAGAGATAAAGGAAAAAAAGGAAAAAGTGCCGCGGCAGAAAATGCCCGAGCAGGAACCGCAAAAAAGAATACGCAATTTTGAAGAAGTGCCTTTCGGTTATTCGGTGGAAACGGCAATAACGGAAGCCAAGCGCTGTATACAATGCAAAAAGCCGGGATGTGTTGCTGGATGTCCGGTGGATGTAAAGATTCCCGAGTTTATCCAAGAAATTGCCGAGGGCCGTTTTATCGAGGCAGCTCTGAAATTAAAAGAAACAAACGGCTTGCCCGCAGTTTGCGGTCGTGTCTGCCCGCAGGAAGATCAATGCGAGAAATTCTGTATTTTGGGCAAGAAAGGCGAGTCGGTAGCTATTGGCCGGTTGGAGCGTTTTGCTGCCGATTTTGAGCGCAACAGCGGCAATGTCGGAATTCCTCCGGCGGTTAAATCCAATGGCAAGAAAATAGCAATAGCCGGTGCCGGTCCCTCGGGACTCACAATTGCCGGTGATCTGGTAAAACTGGGTTATGATGTGACCATTTATGAAGCTTTGCATAAGGCAGGCGGCGTGCTGGTTTACGGTATTCCCGAGTTTCGTCTGCCGAAAGCTATTGTCGAATCAGAAGTTGAATACCTGCGTAAGCTGGGTGTGAAGATCGAAACAAATTTCGTCATTGGCCGCACTAAAACAATCGATGAGCTTTTTACCGAAGGGTTTAACGCCGTCTTTATTGGCGTGGGCGCAGGAGCTCCCGTTTTTATGGATATTCCCGGTGAAAATTTAAGCGGTATTTATTCCGCCAATGAATATCTGACTCGTTCCAATTTAATGAAAGCTTATCTGTTCCCCGAGTATGATACGCCGATTGTCCGCGGCAAGCGCGTTGCCGTTATCGGCGGCGGCAATGTGGCCATGGATTCGGTGCGGACGGCATTACGGCTGGGAGCCGAGAGGGCAATGATCATTTACCGCCGTACCGAAGTGGAAATGCCCGCCCGAAAAGAGGAAGTCCATCACGCGCAGGAAGAAGGTGTGGAATTCCTGATGCTGACGGCGCCGGTGGAATACATCGGCAATGATGCCGGATGGGTAACGGGCATGAAGTGTCTCAAAATGGAACTGGGTGAACCGGATGCCTCCGGCCGGAGAAGCCCCGTAGCCATCAAAGATTCCGAATATATAATTGATGTTGATACCGTCGTTGTTGCTGTAGGAACAATGGCCAATCCCATCATTCCGGTAACTACACCCGGTCTCGAGACAAACAAAAAAGGCTATATTGTGACTAAGGATGAGTCAGGGATTACCAGCCGTGAGGGTATCTATGCCGGCGGCGATATTGTTACCGGTTCGGCAACAGTAATTCTGGCCATGGGGGCAGGACGCAAAGCCGCCCAGGCAATCCACGATTATTTGGCGAAAAAGTAATTAAAAAGCTGTCTGTTGTTAACTTGTACTCAAACGGCATAACAGAAAGGAGATTTTTTACATGAAGAAAGTATTAATGTCTCTTTTGATCGTATTTACTTGCGCGGCGATAAGTTTTGCTGCGGACGATGATTTTAAAAAAAGCGATGTGAATAATGACGGTAAAATAAGCAAAAAAGAATACACTGATGCTGTAGGTAAAACTTTTAATAAACTGGATAAGAACAAAGATGGTTATCTTGCCAGTGATGAGCTCCAGGCCACTGATAAGGTTGCTGTAGAAAAGTTTATGAAAGAAGCAGACATCAATAAAGACGGTAAAATATCCAAAGAAGAATTTACCGGGGCCGCTGAAAAAAGATTTAAGTTTCTGGATAAAAACAATGACGGTTACATTGATCAAAAAGAATGGAATGACATAAAAGACGGCATAAACCCGAAAAATTTAAAAACAGCCCCGGTTTCTCCATTGCTGATTTTTACTTTTTAGCACAACGGATGTTTACCGCCGGATAACATATTCAGCGGTAGCTTCCGCCCATTCGGATGGTTCAATTGTATTTAGTTTTTTAACGAGATCACTGATCAGCCCGGTAGATTTGGCATCATAAGCCTGAAACATCCCTTCTTTAAAACCCAGCGGCAGAAGATTTTCCTTATTCTTTGTAATAATTAATTTTATCTTTTCTTCAGCGATTCTGTCGTGGGAGCTTGGCAGAAAAATTGCCTTGAGTCGAACAGAGCTTTCCGCTGGTGGAAATTCATAAACTTTGCCACCTGTAACTTTGTTTTCCTGATTCTGGGAATTAGGAAATAGTAATGTCACAGAGCCGTCAGCCGCAACGGAAAAAAGATAAACGTGGCAATCACTGTTTGCTTCATAATAGATTTTAACTTCTTCTCCTTCGGTAAGTTTTGTTTTGGAAAGATTGAGTTTGGCTAAGAGCCCCGTTCCCTTTTCGGGATATAACGGTTCCACCAGGGCTTTGATCCTGATCCGGTATAAATTGCGATCCTGCTTATCCCAACCCGAGTTTAAAACGATCATTTCGTTTATTTTTCCCCGGACGGCAGCATAGATCAAATCATCGGCGATCTGGCTGTTCTGGACTAATGTATGTGATTTTATGAATACTCCAGTTGCCTGTTCGATGGCCTTGCTTTGGGCATCGCGCTTCGCTCTTTGAATAACTTCTTTGGGCGTTTCCGTTTCTCCCTGCGCTGCTTCCCCTGTGGCTGTTACCCAGAGAGCTTTTTCGGCAGCTGCTGAAAAAGAAGCAGAAAAAAGGAATAAAATGATTATGACGGCCGGAATAAATACAGATATAAATTTATTTTTCATATCAATTCCTCAGATAAAATTTCTTATAAATTTTTTCCACTTTGGGGCTTACTTGCGGTATTTGCCGGACGTTGAGCGCTTTGGCGTCGTCCTCAACCTGCGGTTTGATGTATTCATAAATATCCGCGATGTTTCTCTTGCCGTCAGTTAAAGCTTTCAGAAAATAATAAGTGAAAAGGCCGTGACCTTTATCAGGAGAAGAGGTGCTGATCTGATTTCCTTCCGCAGCGGAAAGAACAACCATGTTGGCGCCGATAATCGGCATCTCCGCCATCATCACCAGAGGGCGGGCGCCTTTTGCTAAAACGCTTCTGCCGCCTGCTCCCGAAAAGCAGGAATCAAGCACAAGGATTACTTCCGCAACCTTTAAGCGGCCCAGCTTCTCATACAGGCGTTGGAGCGGATAACCGGTATCACTGAGATAGTTGGGATCACCGTCATAAGGAACCAGATAGGCATCACCTGATGAAGCATCCGGCGCCCCGTGACCGGAATAGTAAATAAGCACACGGCTGTTTTTCTTTACACGGTTGGGTAGCCAGCTCTCCAGAGTTTTTTTAATACTGGAGAGGGTTGCCCGTTCATTTAACAAAAGCTCGACATTGCGTTCTTTTAATCCTAGAGAAATCAAATAATCTTTAACAAGCTTGGCGTCTTTGGCCGAATATTCGGCGGCCGGCAAATCCTGATATTTGTCCACACCGATAATTACAGCGAGATCATTTTCCGTCCAGATTCTTTCGGCAGCAGTAAAAGATGGTTTTTCCAGGGTTGTTGCCGTAATAATGGATTGCCGAGCAGTGGCTTTTTCCGCTGAGGCAGGAGCCTGCACCGCAGGAGTGGAAGCCGTAATCAACTGTCGGGCGACAGTGATTAACTGTCCAATGTTATTAGAATATCCGCTTTTAATCCCTTTTTGCAGAACGTTTTTAGCGATAGCCAGGGGATAGTCTTCCCCTTCTTTTTCAGCAAGAATAACATCCGGATTAATGCCCTGGCCGACGGGCTGACCCTGCGGCAGATAATAACGGTGGGTTGTCAGTTTCAATCCGGAACCGTCCGATAAGTTGTAGATTGTCTGCACAGATCCCTTCCCGAATGTTTTTTCTCCGGCGAGTACTGCCTTGCCATATGAATGCAGGCTGCCGGAGAGAATTTCCGCGGCGCTGGCGCTGCCACTGTTAATCAGGACAATGATAGGGTAGGGAGGATGCGTGCCCAGAGTCTTTCCGGTATGTTTGATTTCTGAATTGGCAGCTCTTCCCTTGACGGTTATAATCAGATCGTTATCAATAAATTTATCGGCGATTCTCACGGATTGGTCGAGTAGGCCACCCGGATTGTTGCGCAAATCAATGACTAAACCTTTCAGCCTATTCTGGCGGGAGCCCAGTGCATTGAGTGCTTCTTCTACTTTTTCCGCAGTCTGTTCCTGAAAAGAAGTTATCCGCAGATAGCCGATTCCGTCTTCCATCTGCCTGTATTTGACGCTTTTTACAGTGATTATGGCACGTCTGATGGCCAATTCTAGCGGTTTGTCAAACCCCTTGCGCATCACCAGAATTCTGATAATGCTGCCCGGTTCACCCCGGATTAAATTAACGGCTTGTATGAGGGTGAGATTCTTTGTTGGTGTACCGTTAATCTGCAAGATTTGGTCTCCGGCTAAAACACCGGCCGCCAGAGCCGGAGAATCATCAATGGGACTCACAACGGTCAAGATATTGTCTTTTATGCCAACTTCCATGCCTACTCCGGCAAAAACACCTTTTTGAGCGGTTATCAGTTCGTTCATTTCGGATGGTGTCAAGAAATCGCTGTGCGGGTCGAGGGAGACAGCTAAATTCTTGAGGGCGGCATATTCCATATCTTTGTAGGGGATTCCGAATTGATTTGATAGAATGCCTAAACCTTCTTCGATAATCTTGATTGCGTCTTTTTGGTCTTTTGCTAAATTTGCCGGGGTATCGTCGGCGACTGGCGCTGTTTTTTTACCTTCGCGCAACTTCAGTAGGGCGCCTTCAAGAGTCTGTTTAACAACAAAGGACATTTCCGGTTGATCAATATAATTATCAGTGATTAGGGGTATAGCTTCTTGTATTATGGATTTTTCGGCCCGGGCGAAGGTTACCGGTAATATTAACGCCGTGAAGAATAATGTTGTGATAAGAACATGAAAATATTTTTTATTTTTAATCATGTATTTTCTCCACGGCAAAAGGCCCTCGTTATTAAAGCATCATTTTTGTTGACTGATGAACAAAATGTACATTAAGCCCTCTGGGAATATTCCGGCAATTAAAGAAATAAATCCAGTTGTTTTTTAAGGAATATTCACCATGAGGGATTTGTTCTTTATTGCATTATCTAGTTGTGTGAAATTCCGATTATATTGTGATTATATTGTTGTTAATTGCGGATACGTGATCTATAATTCCCGACATATACCAGCTTAATAATCTTGCTTTCCCTTTAATAAGGATATCTATGAGTAAAATTGCAGATTTTATTTTTGGCCGAAACAAGCATGTTTGTCCCTGGTGGTTATGTTTTACCTTTGACAATGTGTTTCGCAAATTGATTCATGATCCGGTCAAAATTCTCCGGCCATACATTAAAACTGGTGACACGGTTTTGGATATTGGCCCGGGCATGGGCTATTTCACGATTCCCCTGGCGCAGATGGTTGGTGAAAAAGGCCAGGTAATTGCGGCAGACATCCAGGAAAAGATGCTGCTGGCACTTTCGCAGCGGGCGAAACAGGCCGGTGTAGACAAACGCATTACTATGCATTTGTGTTCGCCGGATTCATTAGGCATTGAGCAAAAAGTTAATTTTATTCTGGCTTTTTGGATGGTGCACGAAGTTCCGGATAAGCAGCGTTTTTTAAATGACCTTTTCTTTGTTCTGAAAGATAAAGGTACTTTTTTATTAGTAGAACCATCCATTCACGTTACAGGGGCTAACTTTGCGGAAACGGTAAATTTAGCCATAAAAGCAGGATTTACACTTGGTGAAAGACCAAAACTATTTACCAGCAGAACAGCTGTGCTGGTGAAACGCTGAAAACAAGCGCAGCGCAGTTTGAAGCGATAGTTTCATTTATCCCGCTCTCTGCTAATCCTCCAGAATTTCCTTGACGTACAAGATGACCCCTCGTATACTCTGGCGGCAAAAGGGAAGTTTTTTCAATTGAATCATGTTGTCGGCCAACATACTATAAATCTATTAGTCTCACAAAAGGAGGAAAAGATGAAGTCATTTCTGAGAATTACTGTTTTTATTGCGTTGCTGTTCTCTTTAGCTTTCACAGCTCAGGCTGCGGAAATCAAGATCGGCGTTGCCGAGGCATTGACAGGTCCTGTTGCCAAGTATGGCGTACCCATTAAAAACGGTTTTGTGCTTGCTGCAGAAGAAATTAATGCAGCAGGCGGTATAAAAGGGAACAAAATCACCCTCATTGTGGAAGATGAACAGGCGAAAAAAGAAGAAGCAATCAACGTCTTCAAAAAATTTATTTTCCAGGATAAAGTACTCGCTATCTTCGGACCGACCCTCTCTAATTCGGCTTTTGCCTCTGATCCCATTGCCAATGCTCAGAAAACAGTAGTTTTTGGTACTTCCAACACAGCTGAGGGCATCACTGCCATCGGTCCATATGTTTTCCGTAATTCCGTAGCAGAAGCCGACATCCTGCCCATAGTCACTAAAGTAGCAACAAAGAAACTCGGGCTGAAGAGAGTTGCCATTATTTATGGCAATGACGATTCCATGACTAAGTCCACTTATGAAATCTTTCTGCGCTCCATTAACGCCGAAAAGCTGACAGTGGTCGACACAGAGACTTTTGCCAAGGGAGATATCGATTTTTCTGCTCAGTTGACTAAGATCAAGAGCTTTAACCCTGATGCCGTTTTCTGTGCCGCCTTAGTCGAAGAGGCATCGAACATCATCCTGCAGGCAAGAAAATTGGGATTACCCAACAAGGTTCGATTTATCGGTGGCAACGGTTTTAACTCGGCAAAACTTATTGAAATTGGAGGTCCGGCTGCAGAAGGATCCATCAGCGGCAGCCCGTGGTTTTTGGATGATCCCAGCCCGAAAAACCAGGCCTTTGTAAAATCTTACACCAAAAAGTATGGCATGGCTCCGGATCAATTCGCTGCCCAGTCTTATGATGCATTGTACATCATGGCGGAAGGAATAAAGGCTATAAAACTATCCGGCAATTTGGAAAAGGACAGGACAGCCCTGCGGGATTCTCTGGCCAAGGTAAAAAACTTTAAAGGCGTTGGCGGACCTTTCTCTTTCAACGAGAATCGTGATGCTGAACAGAAGGGACGTGTGTTGACCATTAAAAATGGTAAGTTTGCCATTTTTGCCGAGTAATTTTATTTAATCTGTATTTTATTAAAGGTTCCCCGTGGCGATAAGCGGGGAACCTTCTATGCTTAAAATTTGTCTTTGACTATGCCCTAATCCAATTATGATAAGAATTGGGTGAGGTATTAAATGTTCAATATTATTTTCGTTTACTGAGGGGGAAAGGTGTTTCTACAACAATTTGCCAATGCCTTGGCACTGGGTTCGGTTTACGCCCTCTTTGCCCTCGGTTTCACTCTCATCTTCGGTGTTCTGGAAGTTGTAACCCTCGCGCACGGTGCCGTTTTTATGATTGGCGCCTTTGCCGGTCTTATGGTGGTAACAAAATTAAATGCCAGCCCTATCACCGCCATTCTGGTCGGGATGATGGCCTCGGGTTTACTCGGCTGTCTGATAGATCTGTTGGCTGTTCGGCCTCTTCGAAAAAGAAAATTTCATCACCTTGCCCCCATGATTGCCACCATTGGCTGTGCCACTATTATCATCAGTATTTCCCAGGGTATCTTCGGTGCTGAGGTTTATCGCTTTCCCTTCGATTTTATGCCGGCTACGTCCTTTAATTTCTGGGCCATACAACTGACCTTGTTACAGATAATTATCGTTGGTGTAGCCCTTGCCATGATGTTGATCATTATCTTCCTGCTCAACAGAACGAAATGGGGTAAGGCCGTGCGCTCTGTCGCGGAAAGTCCCCGCACTGCTGCTTTGCTCGGCATTCCTGTGGAAAGGGTTTTTTTACTTACCGCCTTTACTGCTTCGGCTCTGGGCGGAGCAGCGGGAGTACTGACCGGTATTAATTTCAATGCCATTCATGCTTTTATGGGTGGTCCGATTATGCACCGGGGAATAGCCGTGATCATTCTAGGCGGTATGGGAGATATCAGAGGCGCCGTGCTGGGCGGTTTGATTCTGGGTTTTGCGGAGATAATGAGCGTTGCCTATCTTTCTTCTGATTTTCGCGATGCGATTTCCTTCGGCCTGCTGTTTATCATCCTGCTGGTCCGACCGGCAGGCATATTTGGCAGCAACATAGAGCGGAAAGGGTGAAGACGGCATGATCGAATTTATGATGTCCTTCTGGCAAACCTATAATACACTTTTTTATAGCATCATGGTGCATGGGATGCTGGCACTTTCGATCTACATTACGCTTGCCTGCGGGCAGCTGTCGCTGGGGAATGCCGCTTTTATGGGAATTGGTGCCTATACGGCCGCCCTGTTCACAATGAAGTTGAATGCCCCATTTGGCCTTGCCCTGCTTGCCGGTGGTATGCTGCCGGCCTTTGTAGCCCTTATTATTGGTGCACCTACTTTGCGACTGTCAGGTGTTTATCTGGCCATGGCCACTCTCGGTTTTGGTGAGGTGGTCCGGGTAGTATTTTTAAATATGACCATTACCGGCGGTTCTGTAGGACTAAACGGCGTACCCTCAAAAACTGAGCTCTGGCATCTCATAGCTGTAATGGGGGTATTGATATATTTTTTCCTGAAACTTAAGAATTCCCGTTTCGGCCGGGCGATGGAAGCCATTCGGGAAGATGAAGTGGCCGCGTCGGTCATGGGGATCAATACAACCTGGTTTAAAGTGTGGGCTTTTGCTATCGGGGCTTTTATAGCCGGCGTGGCCGGCGGCCTGAATGCTCATTTCACATTTTTTCTTTCACCGCGTGAATATGGCTTCGATTTTGCGGTAGATATACTGACCTTTGCCATTCTCGGCGGGACCGGAACATTCTGGGGGCCGTTGGTTGGCAGTACAATACTGACCATTCTGCCGGAAATGCTCAGATTCTTAGGACCATACAGGTTGGCGCTCAACGGTCTGATTCTGGTGCTTGTAGTGATATACCTGCCTAACGGAATCATAACGGTTAAGAGAAAAGATTAACAGGAAGATAAGATGTTGCAACTGGAAAACATAGTTAAAGATTTTGGTGGACTGCGGGTGCTGGACTCGCTCTCTCTGCAAGTTGAGGAAGGGCTGATTTTCGGTCTGATCGGTCCTAATGGCGCCGGCAAAACCACTCTGTTCAACATTATCAGCGGCCTTTCCCGCCCCACTGCAGGACGGGTTATCTTTAACGGAGACGATATAACCAATTTTCCCCCACCTTCCATTGCTGCACGGGGAATGGGACGAACATTTCAGAATATCAGAATCTTTAAAGAATTATCTTTACTGGAGAATGTACTGGCCGGCATGCACGGCCTCTACACCTATTCTCCCTTAGCAATGCTGTTAAATCTTCCTATACAGCGGCAGGAAGAGAAGGTTATGCGCGAAAAAGCAATGGAAATACTGGATATTTTTCATTTGACCGGTAAAGCGCAGCGCCAGGCAGAAAGCCTCTCCTATGGGGAACAAAGAAAACTGGAATTGGCCCGCGCGCTGGCCACCTCACCCAAGTTGCTGCTGGTTGATGAACCGGCGGCCGGGATGAATCCCGCCGAGACAGAAGAATTAATGGGCGAAATAGTTCAGATCAACAACAGAGGCTACACTATCTGCCTGATTGAACATGACATGAAATTTGTGATGGGCTTGTGCCGGCAGGTAGCGGTGCTGAATTTCGGGAAGTTGATCGCTCTCGGCACGCCGGAGCAAGTCAAATGCAATTCTCTGGTAATTGAAGCTTATCTGGGAAAGGATGCCTGCTAAATTATGATCCTGGGACTAAAAGATGTTTATGTAAATTATGATCACATCCAGGCGCTGCAAGGTATATCACTCGAGGTCGGAGATGGAGAGATCGTGGCTCTCATCGGTGCCAACGGTGCAGGCAAAAGTACAGCCTTGAATGCTATTTCCGGTTTGTTGAAAATAACCAGCGGAAGTATTAATTATGAAAAGAGAGATATTACAGGGTATTCCCCTCAAGCCATTGTCCGGGGCGGCATTGTCCAAGTACCGGAGGGAAGGGCTATTCTCACCACATTAAAAGTGAGGGAAAATATCGAAATGGGAGCATTTACACGAAAAAAATACCGACTGAAAGAGGATATGGATGCCATCTTCGCTCGCTTCCCCGTACTCCGGTCAAAGGCGGAACTCCCGGCAGGAAATCTTTCCGGCGGTGAACAACAAATGCTGGCTTTGGGAAGAGCATTGATGGCCAAACCTAAGCTCTTGTTGATGGATGAACCATCAATGGGTCTTTCACCTATTTTGGTGCGGGAAATTTTTCAAATTATTACGGAGATAAACAAACAGGGTACTAGTATTTTGTTGGTTGAGCAAAACGCGCGAATGGCACTGGAAATCAGCCAGCGAGGATACGTGCTTGAAACGGGACGTATCGTTCTGGAAGACACCTCCGCCAATCTGTTGCATAACGAAAAAGTCATTCATGCCTATCTGGGAGGTTGCTGAAACCGGCAGGCACATCCTATATTTGTCGTCGGGCGTTTTTAGTGCCTATTTCAGGAAGAAAGTTTTGCAGTTAATCTTTCAATTGCTTTCAAGAAAACTTCGTCCTACAGCAGCACTATTTTACGGTAAGCTTCTTTTTCCATTCCCCCTGCTGAGAGTAGTCTTTGCTCGATACACCTTCCGGCGTGATTTTTAAAATGCGGACCGGTGCGCTGCCATCTCCGGCAACACTCATGGTCAACATTTCTTTATCCCGGAAAGGAAGGACATAGACCTTCTCTTTTTTATGGATCCTTTCTGCGGGATTGCCGCCAGTCAGGATTGTTGCCGGTGCTTCTCTAAACGCTCTGCCGTCTGTGCCGGCAGCCTCAACAGCGGTAACTCCCTTGCGCGGCAGCAGGATTAATCCATATTCTTTACTACCGCCCATAATCTCCTGGATATAGGAAACGCTGCCGAATGCCTTGGGGGCTTCTTGTTTTTTGCCGGTGGGCTTACCAACGTTTTCTGCATCGTTGAAAAGCCTGCCGATGGTTGCTTCTTCGAGTCCGTCAACCAGCGATCCTGCCAGAGTTCCCAGAATATCGAGGTTCAACTGATCAATAAGAAAATCAGCGCCGTCTTTATCTGTGAACGTCTTTAATTTTGCCGCCAGTTTTTCATAGGTGGCTCGGGGAAGTTTTTTCTCCATAATTTTTACGAACTCTTCATTAAGAATAGCTCCTCCCTTTTCACCAATTTTGCTTAAGATCAATTCCTGAGCCAGCTCGCGCGCTGCCGTTTTATATTTCCCTTCATAGACCAGAGCGGAAATTTTGGCGGTTAAAGCGAAAGCATCCACACCAGGATAAAGCGTAATGTAAGCCTGCATAGTCGGGAGTAGGAATGTTAAAAACATCTCCTCTTCCGGTTTGATATCATCCACTGTGAGCTGGAGAGAAATATCCTGGAGGGCAAGTCCTGCGTCTCCTTTCCATCCCGGTAAAAGCTTTATCCGGAACAGGTAATTCCCCATATCGTAGGGAATGACGCCGGGATAGCGATCCGCGGGCTCGGCGTCACGGTTGACAAGCAGCCAGCGGCCATCTTGATCTTTCATTGTGTTTCCGGATCCCAAGGGTATGTCTCGGACATGGTGACCGTGAGGAAGTACAGCGCCTTCAATGCTGCCAATGAAGTTCTGCAAAAAACGTTCCCCAAACGGCGATCCTGCGGCAATGGGGGTGTAAGAAATCTGTTCAATTGCCAGCTGGGGCGAGATGCCGAAGTCCTTAAAAAGCAATCCCAGATCGGCGTCCGGATGAAATTTGTCGCGAATATATACTTTAAAAGGAATAAACAGGTTCGGGTGGAGCGTACCTTTGGTATCTGTAAGTGCGGCATCAATAATTAAATCGATGCCGACCGAGAAATTGATTTTTCCCTGCAAGCCCAAATCAGGTATGGTTACTTCTATTGTCTCTTCCACAGCTTTCTCACTTGGTTGCTCCCCTGCCCAGCGGTAAGAAATGCTGTTTGATGCTCCGGATATTAATTCCAGGGGAACTTCAGTTAACTCATTGCCGTTGAAGACGATCCTTCCGTCTTTGGAGGCGCAGCGGGCGAGTGCTTTGTATTTCTTTCCCCAGTCCTTATGCGCATCTTCAAAAGAGATCGTCAGGTCATTTGCAAAATCGCGGTGGGCAGGCAATATTGCATGCCGTGCGAGTATATTAATTTTATTTTCCCGCGGAAAAGAAACATAAACCGAGTCGGTAATGCCGAGTTTTTCCGATTTTACTTTAATTTCGATTCGATCAGGTTTATTTAGCTGCCATAGTTCTTTTGCCGGGGCAGTATAAATAATCCGGGCCTTGCCGTCGGTTCCGGTAATAACTTCTTTAGCTGATAAGTTGCCCAGTACTTTTCCCTGGTCGGGCAGAATTTCCGCTTTAATGTCGGCAGTGGCGACAGGTGCAAGAGAGGCGGATTCATTTGATTTACCGGCGGCGTAAAAGTTAATCGCCACCTGCTGCAGGCCATCCGGTTTCACTTCCAGGACAGTCGGCTCGATTACCAGTTTTGTTTGCGCCGCGGCATTTCCGGAATTATCTTTCTTCATGGCTGCGTCGATAAATTTAGCCAGAGCAATGCCGAACCCAGATCCCGGGTACTTGTTTTCACTCAGACGAAAAACTTTGTCGGCGGAAGATACATTGTTATGACCTGAACAACAAGTGTCGTCCGTCCAGCTATGATTCGTTTTGTAGTAGATATTCATGTATAAGGCGCCGAATGTTAGTCGGAAGTGAAATGATGATTCATCTCCAAAACTCCACTTGCCGGTTTTAGCCTTAAACCCGCGGCTGTAGAATTCAGTTTGATAGCTTTTCTCCTCACCGGCAAAAAAGGCTTTCGCCGTCGGCAGCGGCAATTCCTGCAGAAGGTTGATGGATTGAGAAGCTCTCATCCAGCAACCGGCTTCGCCGCAGCTATTTTCTGCCCCTTTTTTAAATTTGTTTGTTTCCTGTTGTGATCTTTTTTCCTGTTCATATTTATATGCGGAATCGAAATCTCCGGTTGCACTGACAGTATGCCTAAAGGTTGTGGAGTGCAACTCGCCGCTCTGGATATCGAAGTCATTGCCCTCCTTGGAAAATTTTATTCCGATGACCCTGTTCTCTTCTCTGGCCTGCAGATCGACTTTAAAGCCCCGGCTTTTTAAATAATCGGCAACTTTGTCCAGAAGAATTTTGTTTTCAGAGGCGAGCTGTTTTTCGGCATTCATCCGGGCCCGGTCTGCGGCAATTTTCTGGAGCTCTTCGGCAAAATACTTTGCATCCTTGCCGGCGCCATATTTTTGCTCATGCTTTTGCTGTTGCAGGGCAATTTCCTTTTCGCGTGCCTGAAAGTTTTGTTCTTCCTCCGCCCAACTTGGTCTTGCGATTGCTATGTTCGGGGAAATTGACAGGGAAAAAACAACAAATAAAAAAGTCAATAGCGCAAAGTAACCATGTTGCCTTCTGATAGTTTTCATCGATTTGCCTTTTTCCTTCTATGCGGTTGAAATAATCATTACAATATTTAACGGAGATTATATAAAAGATTTGCGACCGTTTTTACTATAATTCTGCCGGTCCAGTCAATAAAAATGCCCGGGGAATCTTCTATTAATAATGATGGAAATTTCCGGTAATTTCCTATATTAATCGGGCAAAATCATATTAAAAGAGGTTTGTGTCGGAATGAAAGATCGTCAGTTGGGCCGAGTGCGTTTTATTTACGGGGATAATAAGGGGCGATATCCATTTTGCCATTCCATATATGTTGAAGGTGAAAAAACACGGATTGTCATTGACCCTGCATCCAGCCTCGATAAACTAAAATTATTGCAGCAAAATGAAGGTGTTGACGCTGTATGGCTTTCGCACAGCCATGAAGATCATTTCGCCTTTTTATATCTTTTTGAGAATTGTCCGGTGCGAATTTCTCCACGGGATTATCCGCCGCTGTCCGACATTAATATTTTTCTGGACTGGTATGGCGTGGAGGCGGGAAGTAACCGCGAGAGCTGGCGTGAAATGATGATGCAACAATTCCGCTATACCCCGATCAATAATGGCAATTTTTTCCAGGATGGTGAAATTGTTGATTGCGGCTCGGTTACAGTGGAAGTGATTGCCACTCCGGGTCACACTCCGGGTCATTTATCTTTCTTTTTCCCGGAAGAAAAAGTTCTCTTTCTGGGAGATTACGATTTGACATCCTTTGGGCCATGGTATGGTGATGTTTATTCGGACATTGATGAGACCATTAAATCGGTGCGCCGTCTTCAGAAAATATCCGCAGACATCTGGATTACCAGCCATGAGAAAGGTTTTTTTGAAGAAAATCCCGGTGAATTCTGGCAGAAATATGAGAACATTATCTATGAGCGCGACAATAAAGTATTGGAATATTTAAAACAGCCCAGGACTCTCCAAGAAATAATTGCCGCCTGGCTGATTTACGGCAAGGCGCGCGAACCGCTTTTCTTCTATGAATTTGGTGAACGGTCGCTGGTTACAAAACATCTGCAACGTTTGGAAAAGCAAAACAGGATTATTTTCGATAACAATCATTATTGTTTGATCAAGTAATTTTAAGATAATCAAAACAAACAAATCTCTTAGAATTGACTTGATAAAAAACCATCAGGGTTGTAAAAATTTGTAAATATTAGAAGGAACCGGAGGAAGAAAGTGTACTGGGAAAAAGATATTGAAACAATGGATCGCCGGAAACTGGAAGAACTTCAGTTAGCCCGGCTCAAAGATACCCTGGCTTATGCGGAGAAATCTTATTATTACGGAAAAACGTATAAAGAAAAAAGAATTAATGCCGCTTCGATCAGATCGCTTGCGGACATTCAAAAAATTCCTTTCACCACGAAAGAGGATTTGCGCGAACACTGGCCGTATGGTTTTGTTGCCGTATCCAAAGATGAACTTGTCCGCATGCATTCATCTTCCGGCACCACGGGACGTGCCACAGTCATCTTCCATACCGCCAATGATCTTGCCGTGTGGACCAATCTGCTGGCGCGCTGCATGTTCATGGCGGGCATGCGCCAGAGTGATGTCTTTCAGAATATGATGACGTACGGTCTTTTTACCGGCGGGCTCGGTTTTCACTATGGTGCGGAAAAAATCGGCGCATTGGTTATTCCGGCCGGCGCGGGGAATTCCAAACGCCAGATTCAATTGATGAGAGATTTTGCGACAACTGCTGTTCATGTCATTCCCAGTTACGCTTTGCATCTGTCCACTGTTTTCGCCGAGCTTAAACTGGACCCACGCAAAGATACTAAAGTCAAAATCGCTTTTGTCGGAGCGGAGCCACACACGGAAAAAATGCGCCGGAAGATCGAGGAAATTTACGGCTACAAAGCATTTAACTCCTATGGCCTGTCGGAAATGAACGGGCCGGGCGTAGCTTTTGAGTGTCCTAATCAGGATGGACTGCATATCTGGGAAGACAGCTTTATCGTGGAAATAATTGATCCCCAAACACTGCAGCCGGTTAACGATGGTGAAGAAGGCGAACTGGTGATGACAACTCTACAGCGTGCAGGAATGCCCATCTTACGGTATCGCACCAAAGACCTGACCAGGATTATTCCCGAACCATGCGCCTGCGGCCGCACTCATCGCCGCATTGAAAGGATCAAAGGCCGGACTGACGACATGTTGATCATCAAGGGTGTGAATATCTTCCCCCTGCAGATTGAAAAGAAGCTTATGGAGATTCCCGGTGTGGGAACGAACTTTCTGATTATTCTGGACAGAAAAGAATTTAATGATTCCCTGACGGTCAAGGTGGAAGTCAATAAGGAATTATTTTCCGGCGAGTTAAAGCAACTGGAAGCGCTGCGCAAAAATATTGTCGAAGAATTGAAAAGTGATATACTGATTACACCAAAAGTTGATCTGGTCGAACCGGATAGTATTCCCAAAGGAGAAGGCAAAGCCGTAAGAGTTATAGACAACCGCAAAGACTGAAATTGTAAATTAAGGAGAAAAAATATGATTGCCTATCAACTTTCCATTTTTGCCGAAAATAAGCCGGGAAAACTGGCGCACGTGACTTCGGTGCTGGCGCACGAAAACATCAGCATCCGGGCAACAACAATATCGACCTCGGATACGTTCGGCGTCATCAGTTTAATTGTTGATGATCCCGAGAGGGCGCAAGCCGCACTGACCAAAGCAGGAATGACTGTGCATCTGCGCGGTGTGCTGGCTGTCCTTATTCCGGACAAACCGGGTGGGCTCGACAATCTGACTCAATTGCTGTTAAAAGAGGAAATCAATATTAATAATGCTTACGGCTTTATTCTGGAGAGTTCTAAAAAAGCAGTCTTTGTAGTCGATGTGGACCAGATGGAAAAAACAGAAAAAGTTCTGGAGGCAAATGGATTTCAGACGCTGGATACAACGGCGCTTTCGGCAATGTAGCCATAGCTCGGTGCCAGACAGCAAGCAAAAAGGCTTAATAATTTTGTCCAGGGTAACTGTAAATTAATGTTATAAAATACAGAGGGAAATTAGATCATGACGCATGCAGATAAAGATAAATATTTTCAAAAGCATCCCAGCGAGACAAAAGTTGCCGATATCTTACGTCAGAATATTTTAAACAAAGTAAATAATAATAAAATGAGTTGCGCCGTGGCAGAGGAAATTGCCCAAATCACTGGAGCATCTCTGGCGGAAACGGGAGTTGCTCTGGATATCTTGAATATCAACATCGTTGAGTGCCAGTTGGGTCTTTTTGGTTATAACCAGCAGAAGAAAATCGTACAGCCGTCCAAAGAAGTTGTTCCTTCATTAAACTCTGCAATCCAGCAGGTGCTCATTAACGGACGTCTTCCGTGCGCTGCCGCCTGGGAAATTGCCAGCAAATTAAATCTGCCCCGGATGAAATTATCCGCCGCCTGCGAGGCGCTGCAAATCAAGATTAAGCCGTGTCAGCTGGGTGCTTTCTAGTGTGTTTTACAAGGTCATCAATCGTAAATGCCCAAGTAGCTTTGTAAAAGGCGGATCATTAGATCGGCGTTTTTTCTCGCGCCGGCGATGATTTCATCCATACTCAGCGGCTTATCCATTAACCCATTGCCATAATTATCAATGGAACAGGCCGAAGCATAAGGTAAATCCAATTCCAGAGCAGTTATGGCCTCGTGGGCCATGGTCATACCGACAATATCTGCATAATCAGACATCAGGCGAATTTCCGCTTTTGTCTCCAGTCGTGGACCAGATGTCTGCCAGTAAATTCCCTTTTCCACAACCGGGATACGGCAATTATTGGCCGCGGCAATCAGTTTTTGCCTTACTTTTTCGTTCAATGACGGAGTAATGTGGGTGGCAGTGCTTTGATGAATCGTTGGAGTCTCTGTCAGCGTTATGAAATCATCCGGAATGACGATCATGCCGGGGCATAAATCAGTCTTTAAAGAGCCCGTAGAGTTGATTCCCACTAGTTCGGATGCTCCAAGTTCCTGGAGTGCTTTTAAATTAGCGCGATGGTTGATTAAATGCGGCAGAATATGCTGATGCGGATCAATGCCATGCCGGGGAATCAAAACGATTTTATCTGTAACGAGCGCAAATGATGTTCCATAATCAGTTTTTACTGTTACTGACCGGCAATTCATCAAAAGATCGCTTCTTTCCATGATTATTGTGCCGGAAATGACTCCCAGAATACCCATAATTCCCCCTGGTAATTAATATAAAACAAATGGCCATTTAGCAATCAAAAAGTGTCGTCAAATAGCAATTGACATTTCTTAAGGCAGTATGACATAAAACGCTGTAATAAAAAAGGGAGGATGCCTGTAATGAATAATCAGTATATAACCGCTGCTACCGACGATAACTTTGATGCCGAGGTGCTCCAAAGCAATAAACCGGTACTGGTTGACTTTTGGGCGCCCTGGTGTGGTCCGTGCAAAGCTGTCAGCCCGATTGTGGAAGAATTGGCGGAGCAATATAAAGACAGCATCAAAGTTATGAAATTAAATGTCGACGATAGTCAAAAATCAGCGCTTAATTATGGTGTGCGCAGCATTCCCACCATAATTCTTTTTAAAGACGGTAAAATATTGGATTCAATCATCGGTCTTGTTCCCAAAGACAGGCTGGAAAATTTCATTAAGAAAGGTTTGTAAATATTAAGATGGTTGAAAATAAGGTTAAGCTTAAAATAGTTGCCTGTACGATATTAATGTTATTTTGCCTGAGTGGTTGTTCTCTGTCCTCTTTCTTTTCGTTTTTCAAAAAAGATTTACCGGTGAAAAATACACCGGAGTCACTTTACGTGCGCGGCTCGGCAGAGTTTCAAGACGGCAATTACAAAAAATCCCGGGAATATTTTACTCGTCTGAAAGATGAATATCCCCTGCATAATCTGGCGATACTGGCGGAACTGGGTATTGCCGATTCTTTTTTTACCGATAAACAATACATCGAAGCAGAGAATTCATATAACGAATTCCTTAATATGCATCCGACTAATGAAAATATCCCCTATGTTCTTTATCAACTCGGCATGTGCCATTACAGCCTGAAAGGGACAATTGACCGCGATCAGACCGAAACGAGAAAAGCCCTCAAGGAATTTGAAAGGCTGATTGCCCGTTTTCCGGAAAGCAAATTTTCCATGGCCGCAGCAAAGCCGTTGCGTGAATGTAAGCAGGAGATTGCCGAACAGGAGTTTTATGTGGGGCAATACTATTTCCGGCAGAAAAAATATTTAGCAGCTTTGAGCCGATTTGAGATGGTCGCGCGCAATTATGCCAACATCGGCTTGGACTATAAAACGGAGTACTATATTGCTGAAACGAAGAGAAAGATAGCCGAGGAAGAAAAATTAAAGAAAGATGCCGAGGAGAAGCAAAAACAAAAAGCTGTGAAAAAATAGCTGAAGCTTCGCTTCGGTAAGTCTTTATGGAGCCTTTAATATAATATATTGATTATTGTTGGTTTTTAGAAAAAGCGGAAGCAGATTGTTTTTCCCGCTTATTTTTTTGCACAATTTCTTGCCTCTACATTTCCGGATTTTCTGAAGTATCAATTTTAAAATAATCAGTTGCGGATATTTCGTTAATTTCATCGAAGTATTTTTTCTGCTCCTGAAATATTTCGCAGCTTCCATCAGAGGCATCCGTTTTTTTCCTGTTCTCTCTTATCGAGTCTCTTTTTTACGATTTCATCGGGGCAGCTACACTCAATTATATAAAAGAAATATTAATATCGGGATAAGATAAAATGTTTAAAAAACTAAGGATGCTGGCGGCGACAAAATGGGTCGGGAACCTTATGTACATAATAGTGCGCTGCTATTGTGCAACTTTTCGCCTGACAATAGTTAATGAAAACCAGTGGCATAATTATCTGGAACAGGGCGGCCGTGTTTTGATTTGCTCCTGGCATCAGCAGTTTTTTCCTCTTATTCGCCATTATCAGAAATATGCAAAATATCATCCCAGTCTGATGATTTCTCAAAGTCTTGATGGTCAGATTATTGCAAATATTGCCGGGCGAACCGGTTGGCATGCAGTTCGCGGTTCTTCTTCGCGTGCCGGTAGTGTTGCCCTCAAAGAGATGAGGGAGAGATTAAAAATACATGGTTTGGCAGGGCATATCCTTGATGGTCCCCGCGGTCCGGCCGGAGTAGTCAAGCCCGGTATAATCACCTTGGCTCATGCAGCCAACGCTGTTATTGTGCCGGTTTTTATAGATGCAGAAAAGACATGGTACTTTAACAGCTGGGATAAATTTATGCTCCCTAAGCCATTTTCCCGCGTGATCATGCGTTTTGGAGAAATGATAAATCTGCCGCCTCTGCAGAAAGAGAATGACTTTGAGAACCAACGGCTGATGCTGGAGAAAATTATGCAGCCATACATTAAAGCATAGCAGAGCTTTTGGTATAAACACTCTGGCTGTTTGCGGATGAAAGGCTATGATTATTTCTTCTCGGCAAAAAAATCATCAACCTTTTGGAAATTGTCATCGACGGTTTTTTTGAAATCTTCGCAGCCTTTCTTGTAAGTTTTGATCCACTCGGATATGGCCTTTCTGCCTTCTTCGGGGAACATTGGCGACTTCTCCCAGAATTTGTTGATGAGTCTTTCCGTTTGTTCATGTAATGAGTTCATTGCATTAAAATTATTGTCGAAAGCAGCTTTATTGAAAGCGATCATCTGTTTGGCGATTTGCTTCGGATCCATCACGACCTCCAAGATAAAAAATTTCGTTTAGGTATTATTTCTTTGCGCCTTTTCGTGCTTCTTCCTTCTCTGCTTTGGCAAAATAATCGGTTACTTTTTTATAGCTTTCATCGGCTGTATTTTTAAAATCTTCACGCCCTTTTTTGTAGGTATTGACCCACTCATTCACAGCTTTTTTCCCTTCTTCCGGAAACCAGGGAGCTTTCTCTAAAAACCGGAAAACAAGCTTTTCGGTCTGGTCCTGTAAAACGGTCATGGCGTTGAAAGTGTTATCAAAGGCTGTTTTGTTGAACTCCATCATTTGCTTGGCAATTTGTTTCTGATCCATATATGATCTCCTTTCCAGCGTTCGTTAATGGTTTAATAACTTTTCTAATAAGCTCTTTATAAACGGTTTATGCTGCTGATCCATATCAATAATGTTCTCTGATAGCAGTTACTCGAAATATCCTTAATGATATAACAAACATAAAAAAACATCAAGTCCGGAAAAAAATAAATTATTTCGATTCCCAACAAAATGCATCCGGAATTAATGCAACCATTTTGCCAGTAGTTTTTCTTCTTTTTCATTCCACTGCGCTGAATAACGTATTTTCACAAAAGAATCGTAAAGCCGATCAATTGTTTTGGCGGCATTTTCAATAAGGTAAATCCGCTCTAGCATTTTACCGGAAGGTTCATCCTCCGTATCCTGCCATTCGGCCACAGGAAGTTTTAAAGACTGAAAATGAAAATTATCGGCTTTCAGAGTAAATTCCCACTCGTTTTGATTGGAAATAAGCTTGATTCCTGCTTCTTTAACTTTTTTCCCCTGGCGGATCGCCTCCTTGCCTTCTTTTAACTCGGCGTGTATTCCATGACAGACGACACCCTGCGAATATTCACCAACACCCGCCTCCAGGACAATTCTCTTGAGAAAATTAAGCTCGACTTCATCACCCGGGGACAAACTTATTCTGCCGTTGCGTTCTTCGGATTTAAACCAGAGCCAGGTCAAAAATTCACGGCCGATGTCGGAAGCGTCTCCTTTTTTTATGGAATCGTCGGCAATTTTTTCCCCGATCTGTTTATTGTCTTGAGGTAATATTCGAGTAAGGCTTAAAGAAAAAGTTTTTTTGAACAAATCAACGAAGTCATCGGCGACCTTGTCGGAAAGCGAAGAAAAATAAACTGTATTCTGCCCCAGAGCCCAGCAAACATCATAAAAAGATGGTACAGGATCAATACGAGACAGAAGTTCCAATTTTACTTTATCTCTAATGCCACCAGCCATTTGTTTGTTAATGCGGTTTTTCCCGCTTTCGGCAAGAAAGCTCCGCTCTTCTTCCATGATTTTAATCTTCATCAGTTTGGGTGGAATTATTTTGCGATCAATCCGCAAAGAAAAAATAAGATAATCGCCCAGTACATAATTCGCCTCGGTAAAATCGGCATCAAGTATATCGGTTACAGAAACCCAGCCTAATCTTTTTTCTTCCGTTGATTTGGCTGTTTCCCGAAATGAATTGGCTTTAATCCGGTTATTGACGAAATTTAAAAATGCCTGTGGTAATTGACCTTCCACATGAAATCGCGTAAAAGAAAAATTGCCCTTAAGTAAACCCATATTCAGCACCTCACGGCGGCTACCCTATATTATTCGTGATGATTCTGTCAAGAATTTATGTTCCAAAATTACCTTGAAAAATCAAATAGTTTCTTGCTTGGCAGGTACAGTAATTATCCATAGACAGCAGCTTTTATTTATGTTACTGAGCTTCATATTTTTGGGGTATAAAGCTATGAAAATCAGGACGGTCGGCATTGTTGCCAACACCGAAAAAGAAAAAACAGCCGAGTATGCCAAACTTTTAAAAGAATGGCTGGAGAACCGCGGCATTAAAGTGTTTATCGAAGCGGAAATTGCCGCTAAAATAGGCATCACCGGTGGGCTTTCCTGGGATGACCTTGCCCGGAGGACGGAACTTATTGCTGTATTGGGTGGAGACGGCACAATGTTGCGGACGGCGCGGGGAATGGCTAAGCACGATATTGCGATAGTCGGTATCAACATGGGCAGTTTCGGATATCTGACTGAAGTTAATCTCAATGAAATGCATTCGGCGCTGGAATTAATTTTAGCCGGTAATTATGTTTCCGAAACAAGGATGATGCTCGATGTATCCATCAGTCGCGGTAAAACGGTTATTGCTTCCGGAACAGTTTTAAACGATGTTGTAATCAACCGGGGCAACCTGTCGAGGATTGTTGAACTGGAAATGACAATCGATAATATGTACCTGACCACTTATAAAGCGGACGGTCTGATCATCTCGACACCCACAGGATCTACCGCTTATTCACTTTCCGCCGGTGGGCCTATTGTTTATCCGGAAAAAGATTTGATCATTATTAATCCAATTTGTCCGCATACCTTGACTAATCGACCTATTATTTCCCCGGAGAATTCCAGTTTGCAGATAACTTTGTGGTCCAAGGAAAGAGGTGCAACCTTGACTCTGGACGGACAGGAATCTTACCGGGTCAGATCAGGTGACGTTATAGATGTGAAAAAATCAAATCACATAACCAAGCTGGTTTTGTCACCGCACCGCAGTTACTGGGAAATACTGCGTTCCAAACTCGGCTGGGGCGGTTTACCTTCAGGAGCTAAAAGACGAAAAAATGCTTAATGATTTGAGCATTAAGAACTTTGCCATTATTGATGAACTCCACGTTTCATTCAATAACGGCCTGAGCATTATTTCCGGTGAAACCGGCGCCGGGAAATCGATCATTATTGGAGCAGTCAACCTGCTTTTGGGAGACAGGGCGACAGCCGACATGATTCGAACACAGGCTGACGCAGCAACTGTAGAAGCGCTCTTTGATATTGCCGCCAATAAAGCCCTGAAAGAAAAAATTCAACAAATGGGTTTCGAAGCAGGTAACGAGCTTGTTATCCGCCGTGTAATTTCCCGTACAGGTAAAAACAAGGCAATGATTAACGGGCAGATGGCGACATTAGCCAATCTGGCGGCTATCTGCGAATCGCTGATCAACATCTGCGGTCAGCATGAACATCAGATGCTTCTGAATGCCGAAAATCATATCGATATACTGGATGACTTTGGGGGCTGTCTGCCGGCGAGACAAATTTACGAAGAAGCGTATAATCAATATCAGCAGATTAAAGCTCAGAGAGAAAAACTGGAAAGAATACGCCTGGGCAGGGAAGAAAAGACGGAATTAATAAAATTTCAATTAAAAGAAATTGATGATATTGCGCCGCAGGCTGATGAAGACAATGCCCTTGTCGCAGAAAAGAAGGTGCTGGTCAATGTGCAGAAACTTCTTGATGCCGCCGGCCGTGCCTATGATTTGCTTTATGGAGAAAAAGGTTCCATAATTGAAAAATTAAAAGATGTTCAATATCAGATAAAAGAAATTAAAAAAATTGATGAAAAATTGCAATTGTCGGAGACAGATCTGGAAGGCAGTTTCTTTACGCTGCAGGAAGCATCGCTTTCCCTGAGAGATTACGCCAAAAATCTTTTTTTTGACGAGGCTCGGCTTGCCGTTATCGAAGAGCGCCTGGAAATGATAAACAGGCTGAAGCGCAAGCATGGTGGTTCCCTGCAAGGCGTATTCGCGAAGAAGCAGGAAATTGAAAAAGAACTATTTACCGTTTCCAATGTTGAAGAAGAATTGCAAAAACTTACGCAAGAAGAACTTGCCGTTTACGATCTGCTGCAGCAAAGAGCAAAAAAACTTTCGATATTTAGGGCCGAAGCCTCAGTAAAACTGAAAGAAACCGTAGATAAGGAGATTCGCGCTTTAAATATGCCCCACGCATCTTTTGAGGTAAATATTCAAAGAATTGCTGCCGGGACAGGCCCTGAAATGTTTGGACCACGGGGCAGCGACGCAGTGGAATTTTATCTGACCGCCAACATTGGCGAAGAACCGAAAGCATTAAATAAAATTGCCTCCGGTGGTGAATTGTCTCGGATTGTCCTGGCTCTGAAGAATGTTTTATCACACGCCGGCTCCGTGGATACAATAGTCTTTGATGAGGTGGACAGTGGTATTGGCGGGGCCACGGCGGAAATAGTCGGGCGTAAATTAAAAGAGGTTTCCGGCAACCATCAGGTTATTTGCATTACTCATCTGCCGCAGATTGCCTGTTATGGTGATAGCCATTTGCGGGTGACCAAAAAAGTTACCGCCGGCAGAACTTCGACTGTGGTAGATAAGCTGGAAGATGAGCAAAAAATTGAAGAAATAAGTCGGATGCTGGGCGGCGTGGATTTAACGGAAATGACACGGGATCATGCGCGGGAAATGCTGGAGGGCGCCTGTGCATCCTACCGGGAGAGCGGAGAGGAGAAAAAAAATGTTAAGAAAAGCGCGCATCGGTGATGTTAAGACCATTCACCGCCTGATAAATCTATCGGCGGGTAAAGGTGAAATGTTGCCCCGCTCCTTAATGGATATATATAATTCATTGCGTGATTTTTTTGTCTATTACGATGAGGATGATTCATCGGTTATCGGCATTTGTGCGATGAATATCATCTGGGAAAACCTGGCCGAAGTACGTTCACTTTATGTTGATGATAATTACCGGAAAAAAGGCATAGGTAAACAACTGGTAGAAGCATGCATCTCAGAGGCGATTACCCTGGATCTCTTTAGAATATTCTCACTGACCTATAAAAGAGATTTTTTTGCTAAACTTGGGTTTAAAGAAGTTGATCGTACGACATTACCGGAAAAGATCTGGTCGGATTGCTTCCGCTGCTCCAAATATCCTGATTATTGCGACGAAGTAGCCATGATTATAGAACTATGAAATTCTGGTGTAATTTATTCTTATTGATATCAATCCTGGTAGTGATGAACGGATGTGCCGCAAGAGCGCCTAAACCTTCGCTGCCAAAGGCCGAAGCGCTTTCTGCCGTTGCCGCTTCCGCTATAGATTTTACCGATGATCTTGATATGCAATCACTGGATGAAGCCATTGAGCGAAGTATTTCCTATTATGAAGGCGTCGGGCAAAACAATGTTTACCGATTGGCTGATCGATTGGTGCGTGCTTCCCAGATGAAAGAATCGCTGCTAAAATTCCGTCAAATTATGCAGAATGGCAGCAGCATTGCAGATAAAAACAAGCAGATAAAAATTGATTTTGACGTTTACCGGGCCGCAGGCCAGAATGGTTTGGGTTCGGTGTTATTTACCGGTTATTATGTCCCTCTGTTGGATGGATCGCGGACGAGGACGGAAAAATATAAATATCCTTTGTATAAACCGCCACCCGATCTGGTGGCAAAAAATGCTTCCAAGTCAGGTCATTACTACAGCCGCAAAGAAATTGATGCCGGGGGTGTTTTACGGGGGAAAAATCTGGAGATTGTCTGGGTGGCTGATCCTGTAGAACTATTTTTTCTGCATATCCAGGGTTCCGGAGAAATAAGACTGGAAGATAATACCATCTTAACTGTCAGTGCATTGCAGACTAACGGCCGACCTTACCGGAGTGTGCCCCAGTACCTTTTAGATAATGGTATACTCGGTGGCCGGAGTGCTTCCAATCAAAATGTTAAAAAATTTTTAAAAGAAAAAGATGAGAAAAGTCTCTACGATATTTTAAGCTATAATGAACGGTATATATTTTTCCGATTTGTGGAAAAGCCAACCGGCTCTTTGGGGGTACCGGTTACATCGGGCAGAACCATTGCTACCGATCCCGAATACTTTCCTACTGGTGCACTGGCTTTTATTCGCCTGAGCAAACCTGTTTTCGATCGGGATGGCAATTTCACGGGTCAGAGAGTTCACTTTTCGCGCTTTGTTCTCAATCAGGACAGAGGCGATGCTATTCGCGGTCCCGGACGGGTTGACCTTTTCTGCGGATTTGGTGATACTGCCGCAGCCATTGCCGAGACACTAAAAGAAAAAGGCGCCCTGTATTTTCTGATCAAGAAATAATTCAGTATCCACTGCCGATTATCACCATCCATAATTTAACATCCCACATCCATTATTGCCGCAGGAAGTTCTTTAACGCTGTTGAGTATTCTGAAAGCCCCAGTAAAATTGTTGCCGCGCGTTAATTTGCTCGGGATCACAATGCACCGGATTCCGGCGCTCAGGGCGGAGGCAAGACCGCGTGGCGAATCCTCAATGATCAGGCACTCCTGTGGAGGGAAATCGGAGAGTTCCAGAGCCTTGAGGTACGGCTCGGGATGCGGCTTGCTGTACATGTAATCCTTCAGGGTCAGAACAAATTGAAAACAAGTCAGTAATTGCGATCGCCGGTGAATTATATCGAAGTGCTCTTGGCCGGAACTCGTTACAATGCCCATGATGTATTTTCCCCGGAGTTCATCCAGTACTTCCCGGACACCGTCAATTACAAGCGGCTCAAGGGTAAGCAAGTTGGCATAAAGGGCATCCCGCTTGCGACGCAGTTTATAAAATTGATCCGTCCGCGGATTTGCCGCCAGCTGCAAAACACTTTCGCCCCGGACAAGAGATATTTCTGCAAACTGCTCCCAGCTCAGGGAAACTCCGACACCCGCCAGTGTTTCCTGATTTGCTCGGAAAAAAAGGCCTTCAGTATCGACCAGAACTCCGTCATTGTCCCAGAAAATTGCCTTGATCATTCCAGTTGCCTTCCCATTTTTCTTACACTCTAGGATCCTGCGGTCATATTGACCTGTTTCCCCGTCATCCATTTCGTCCTTTTGTCTTTCTGGTTGGAGGGGCTATCCAGGGGTCTTCGGGCCAGGGATGCTTCGGATAGCGGCCCTTCAGTTCTTTTTTCACGTGGGTGTAACCGGTATTCCAGAATTGGCTCAGATCCCGCGTGATCGCAACGGGCCTGCGGGCGGGCGACAAAAGATGGAGCAGTAATTTTATCCTTCCGCCGGCTATGGCCGGGGTGTCGGCGAGTCCGAACATCTCCTGGAGTTTGACGGCCAGAACCGGGATATCACCGGAAATATAATCAATCGGGATATTGGAGCCGCTGGGTACTGTGATAGTCACGGGCGCACGATCGGCAAGGAGACGTCGTTGATTCCACGTGAGCCTCTCTGTGAGCGCGGGCCCGATGTTCAGGGCGGCCAGTTGCTGGGCGCTGCGGATGCCTTTGAGCCAGGGCAAAAGCCAATCTTCCGGCGCTGCAAGAAGTGTTTCATCGGAGAGGTCCGGCCAGTTTTCTTCAGGAAAGGTTTGTCTCAGCAGGCGCACCCGGGCCTGAAACTGCAAGGCCTCCCGGCTGAAGGTGATATTGACAGCCTTTGAACGGATGGCTGCACAGAGGACTGAAGCGACTTCTTCGTCCGCCGGATTTCCCGGCTTAGCCGAAAGCGTGATCTCTCCCACACGCTCTTCAAGAGTAGAGATAATCCGGCCTTCCTGTTTATCCCAAACGACTCGCCGCAGGGTTTCGATCTGATTGCCCAATACCTCACGGATAAGCTCTTCGGTCAGCGGTTCGGCCATATGTGCCGTGCCTTCTGCCTTTTTGCCCTTGTCGACCACTGGTGCAACAATATAGGAACTACCGCTTTGGTTAATCTTCGCGGAGAGCCTCACCCCTCTTCCCTGACGCAAAACATAACGGCCGCGGTCGTCTTCGCGCCGCTTGGCGATGCGGTCGGGAAAAGCGCAAAGCAATAGACGGGGGATCATGCTGTCGGTTGCTCCCTCGAAGGCTTCACTTGTTTTGCCTATCAGGCGTCGGAGTTGCTGCGCTGTTCTGTCCACGGCACGCAATGCAAAAATGTCGGCACCTCCGGGAATATTTTTCTTTTGACGCCATTGCTGTAAAAGGCCCAGACGTTCGTCCAGGTCAACCCCGACGGGTGGCTGGGTGTAAGAGGACTGTTGCTGGCGGATAATGTCCCGCTCGGAAAGCATTGCCGCCAGATCCGCGCCCAGTGACGGGCAGCGAAGCTCTGCCGCTTTCAGCAGCAGGCGACCGAGGCGGGGATGAAGTGGCAGGCGCGCTATGGCCTCTCCGACAGTTGTAATTGAACCTGCTTCATCCAGGGCGCCCAATCCTTTGAGCAGTTCTTGCGCCGCACGCCAGGCCGCCGGTGGCGGCGGATCCATCCAGGAAAGGCTGCCTGGTTCTTGGACGCCCCAGGCGGTCAGATCCAAAACCAGAGACGATAGATCGGAAATGGCAATTTCCGGCGGTGCAAAGGGAATCAGGGATTGGAATGTGTGTTGACTATACAGTCGATAGCAGGTGCCCGGCCCGAGACGGCCTGCCCGGCCCTGACGCTGCTTGGCCTGTGCCTGTGAAACCGTGACGGTGACCAGACTGTTCATGCCGGTTGCGGGATCGTATTGGAGCCTCCGGGTCAATCCGCCGTCAATCACTACACGGACGCCTTCAATGGTCAGGCTGGTCTCTGCTATATTTGTAGCCAGGACGATCTTGCGCTCCCGCGCCGGAAGGATCGCCCGTTCCTGCTCTTCAAAAGGCAAATCGCCGTAAAGGGGATGGAGCGATATGTTTCCCATCGCGTTGTCCTTGATCGTCTCGGCGAGGGCGTCTCTCACGGTGCGAATTTCCCCGGTCCCCGGCAGAAAGGCGAGGATGTCGCCTGATGTCTCGCGTAGCGCCCTGTGGACAACATCGGTCATTCGCGCCGTCACGTATTTGTCCGGGTTGTCCCTGCAGTAACGCTCCTCCACAGGGTAGGCAATGCCTTCCGATGTAATTACGGCCGCACCATCCAGAAGGGCGGAAACCGGCCCGCCGTCCAGGGTGGCGGACATTACGAGGATCTTCAGATCTTCCCGCAGGGCGCGGCGGATATCGAGGCAAAGAGCCAGCGCCAGATCAGCCTGAAGGCTCCGTTCATGGAACTCGTCAAAGATAACCATGGCGACACCCGCAAGATCGGGATTGGCCAGGATACGCCTGGTGAGAATCCCCTCTGTCATTACTTCAATGCGGGTTTGCTTCGAGACCCGGGAGTCAAATCGGATAGAATAACCAAGAGTCTGGCCGATCTCCTCGCCTATGGTACTGGCCATCCACCGTGCGGCGGAGACGGCGGCAATCCTCCGTGGTTCCAGCATGAGTATTCGTCCCTGCTGAGGTTCGATGACATCAAGAAGTGCCAGAGGTACCCTGGTCGTTTTGCCGGAACCGGGCGGGGCCTGAAGGACCACAGCGGGATGCTCACGAATGGCCGCGATCAACTCCGGGAGGATGTCGTCGATGGGGTATGATGTCAAAATTTGTCCGCTCCGGATATTTTTCTGCATGCCGGAAGTATAGGGAGGGCAGGAGCACATGTCAATACAATCATACCAGGTTTTTCTCAATAAAAAACTGGACTATTACGAAATACTTCTTTAATATTCACTCAATTACGTAAATCTTAAGGATAAACTAGGATGATTTCTTCCAAACTACCCAATGTCGGCGTTACAATCTTTACCGTAATGTCCAAACTGGCCAACGATGCAGGTGCCATCAATCTTTCCCAGGGTTTCCCGGATTTTAATGTGGCCCCGGAACTCCGTGAGCTGGTCGCCAAATACATGGCCGCAGGCCAGAATCAATACGCCCCCATGCAGGGTGTTCCGGCCCTGAGGCAGCGCATTGCTCAAAAGACCAAGGAACTGTACGGAGCTTCGTACGATCCGGACACGGAAATAACCGTGACCTCCGGGGCAACCGAGGCCATCTTCAGCGCTGTCACCTGTGCGGTAAACCCCGGCGATGAGGTGATCCTGTTCGAACCGGCTTATGATGCCTATGTTCCCGACATTCTGCTGGCCGGAGGTATACCGGTTTATGTGACAATGAAGTATCCGGATTACCACATTGACTGGAATGAGGTGAAAGACGCGATCACTAAGAAGACAAGGCTGCTGGTCTTGAATTCACCGCATAACCCCACCGGCGCTGTCCTCGGTCCTGATGACATGAAGGCCCTCCTGGAAATCACCAGGGACACGAATATCCTGATTATTTCCGATGAAGTGTATGAACATATCGTGTTCGATGGCAAACAGCATGAAAGCATAGCCCGGTATCCGGAGCTCGCCCGGCGGAGTTTTGTCATCAGTTCTTTCGGCAAGACCTATCATGCCACGGGCTGGAAAGTGGGCTATTGTCTGGCTCCCAAGCAACTTTCCGTCGAATTTCAGAAGGTCCACCAGTTTGTAACATTTGCTTCCCATACCCCGACCCAATTGGCCTATGCGGAATTTCTGGAGCAAAAAAATAATTATCTTACCCTGCCTGATTTTTATCGGAAAAAACGGGACCTGTTTCTTTCCCTGATCAAGAATTCCCGGTTCCGGCCTCTGCCCTGCCTAGGAACATATTTCCAGATGCTCTCCTATGAAGCAATTACAGATGAGCGGGACATTGATTTTGCCAGGCGTATCACCACCGAACATAAAGTGGCGGCCATTCCTCCCTCTGTTTTTTATGTCAATGGAGACGACCACAAGGTACTTCGGTTTTGTTTTGCCAAGACTGATGAAACCCTGAATAAAGCTGCGGAGAGATTATGCATGATTTAACCATTACATTGATTCAGACGGAACTCTTCTGGGAAGACATCACGGCCAATATCGAGATGTTTGACAAAAAGATCGATTCAATTTCCGCAAAGACGGACGTTATCATCCTGCCGGAGACGTTTTCCACGGGCTTTACGATGAACGCGGAAAAGGTGGCCGAGCCCATGACCGGTTCCGCTGTTTCCTGGATCACCCAAAAAGCGATGCAAAAGAAAGCCCATATTCTGGGTAGCGTGATTATTGAGGAAGATAAAAAATATTTTAACCGGCTTATCTTAGCCAAACCGGACGGCGAACTTGCTACTTATGACAAGAAACATCTCTTCCGGATGGCGGGCGAACACAAGGTGTTTTCGCCGGGAAACAGTCACCTCACGGTTGATGTAAAAGGGTGGAAGTTGCGTTTCTTCATCTGCTATGATTTGCGTTTTCCTGTATGGTGCCGGAACATTAATAACCAGTATGATGCGGCGATCTACATTGCCAACTGGCCCGGCAGAAGGGCTCCCCACTGGAAACTTCTGCTGCCGGCCAGAGCCGTCGAAAATCAGAGCTATGTTATCGGCGTAAACCGGGTGGGCCAGGACGGCAACGGCTTTACTTACAGCGGCGATTCGGCCGTTATCGATCCTCTCGGAAACATCCTGTTTCAAAAGGCGGATATTTCCTGCATAAACACAACTACGCTGAATTACGAAAGGGTAAGAGAATACCGCGAAACCTTTGCTGCCTGGCAGGATGCCGACGGCGATGCAGTCTTGTTTCCCGGCAGTCGTTAACCGGTGCGCAGTCCGTCCAGAAATCGTTCTACGGCCTCCATATAGAGGTCGTGGTGGTTGATATCGGCCAGAATGGTCTTACCCATTTTCTTGAGCTGAATTAATCCATTGTTAATACCCCAGATGATGACAGCCTGTCTTCGGGGATCAACATCCTTGAACAGTTTTTGCTTAATGCCTTCACTGATGGCAGCTGTGAGAATTAAAATACTGGCATTGCCCTGCTCGTCAATTTTCTTCTTTAAATCCGGTGGAAAGATAGTTGCCGGCGACGTCAGAAAATAATTGATGATATCGAAATAATTTTTATGCTCTTCGCTGAAGCGCAGATAGGACAAGGCAAGCGCCCGGATTTTTTCCTCCACAGATGACAGATTTTGAATAGCCTCCTGGTTCAGGCGAAACAGAATCTCCAGCCCTTCTACCTGAAGTTCTGCATAGAGTTCTTCCTTATTCTTATAATAAAAATATATGGCGCCGACACTCATTTCAGAATGTTTCGCTATCTGATTGATTGATGTTGCGTCCAGTCCCTTTTCCAGAAGAAGTGCTCTGGCCGTATCGAGGATGTGGCTTTTACGCTGTTCTCTTTCTCTTTCCCGCCTCTCCTTAACGCCCATAGATAAATTCTATCCTCCCTGCATGATTTTAGTGTGAATTTTTTTGCGACTACTACCATCCCCCGACGATTAAATCAAAGAGTTATTGTTGATAACTTCATTGCTTATGCGGATCTGAATTTATCGCCATCATGTCGAACCAGGGTTTCTGCCTCTTGAGGGGGCACGACGTTGCCGGGCAGTAGCGAACCGGATCATCGGCAGGTATTTTCATCTTCGGTGCCGTCCCATTCCGGTGGTTGCGTATCCATGCTTCCGCTTCCTCCCGCTTGTCCACGAATCCGGCGGAGTATGTTGTTCTGCCGCGACAGTGGACGAAGCCGTAAATCAGCTCAAATTGTTCTTTCATGCCAAACACCTCCTGGCCCAGCCGGGGTATCTTGCCGCTAGAATTCCTCGCCAATCCGCAGCAGCACTTTTATGGCCAGACCGGTGTCGATTCTCTCTCGATAGACCTCAGGCAGTCGCGCCAAAGGTTCCAGATCGGTGATAAGGGGCCGGGCGTCCAGTAATCCTTCCTTCATCCACTTCAGGCATTGGATATTCTCCTGATGTGTATTGGAGATGGAAGCCGTAAGACGGATTTCCTTAAAATTGATGAGATAGGGCTCGGCGATCTCCAGTGGTTTAAAAATAACACTCACAACACATACCTGGCCGTTATCCGCCGCAAGAGTGATAGCGCGGCTGACGTTAGCCGTTACACCGGAACATTCAAACGTTTTGGAAAACCCGCCCGGGACGAGCGTCATGACCTGCGAGTTCAGTTCCTTTTCTCCCGGGTCGAAGACATGGTCAGCTCCATAGAGATGGGCGATAGCTCTCTTTGACTTCACCGGTTCGAAGAGAACAATAGGGCTATAGCCGAGAATTTTGAGGATTCGGACGGCAGAAAGGCCGATGGGACCGCCTCCCATTACGAGGGCCGAACCTGTTTTATCTCCCGTGCAATTGATGGCATGCAAGGCCGAAGCAAAAGTCTCCGCCAGGGCGGCATTGCGGGAATCTACTCCTGCGGGGATGGGAATCAGCATCTGGGGATAAACTTTGACATACTCGGCAAAGCCACCGGGTAAGTCACCGATACCGGCGGTTCGCCGATTAATCCGGCAGAGCTGCTGTTTGCCGCTGAGGCAATTGGCGCACTGACCGCAGTAAGTAGGACGAATGCAAACCCTTGTGCCTAAGTCCGGTCCACCGGCTGCCGCCCCTTTTTCAACGACGACAGCACTAATCTCGTGACCCAGGATATAACCGTCTTGCACCAGGCCGCCGGCTACAAGGGAATGATCAGATCCGCAGAAGCCCGTGTTGGCGACCCGGACCAGTACTTCGTCGTCTCCGATCTTATAATTGGGAACCTCTTGATAAACGAGCCCCAAACCCTGACGAAAAACAACAGCTTTCATAGTAACCCTCTCTTAATTCTGATGCCTTGCTAACTTTCACACTCCAGAGCGATGTTTTCCACTTTGTCCATATCCTTCTTGTAAAAAAAAGATCCCGCAAAAAACATCAGGCCCGAGACAATAAGAAAAACTGGCAGGATAGACATAGCCACCTGGATGCCATAGAGGTCGGAGATCTTCCCGATCACAATTGGCGCCAGGGATGCTCCCAGGAGATTCTGAACAATGACACAAACAGAATATGATATCGCCCGAAGCCCGGGGTGAATTACCTCCTGGGTGGCGGTGATGGCTGCCGGAGCAAATGCAGAAGCCAGGATGCCCATTCCTATAAGAGTTAGATATTGTGCCTGTCCCTGAAGGAAGGAAATAGCGATAAAGATGAAAGTGGCATTCAGGACTGTCGTAATTGCAGGGAAAAGCAGCCGTGCAGTCACGCGTTTCTTAAACCACATATCCGCCAGCCAGCCTCCCAGAGGCAGGCCGATGAGCGCCATGATCATGAGCACACTCGTTTTCATGCCGGCCTCACTGATGGAGATGCCTGATGTGCGATGAAAATACGTCGGAAGCCAAAAAATGATCGCGTTGTTGGCAAAGACGCAACCGATAAACCCGAGATTGGTAAAAATCAGAGAAGGAGTATTAATAAATTCCCGGAAGATATCCATCTTAGTCATCTTGACTTGTTTTTGATTGCTGTTGCCGGCTTCATTGGTTTTGACCAAATCTACAGTTTTATAATCCTTGACGAAGAAAAACAAAATAGCCACAATCGCTCCGGGAATAGCCACCAGACCGAAAGCATGGCGCCATCCCCAATGTGTTGCTATGAAACCGCCTAGACCAATTCCCACGGCGATGCCCAGAGGAATCGAGATGTTCCAAAGGCCCATCATGCGGGAACGTTTTTCCGCAGGAAACAAACCGGAGAGCATAGCCGTTCCGGCGGGCGCATATCCGGCTTCACCTATGCCGATGGCAGAGCGTGCCGCGAGCAACTGAGGGAATGTTTTCGTGAAAGCACAGGCAACCGTTGCGGCGGTCCAGACAAGGGCCATGATGCCGATGGTTTTTTTCCGGCTCCAACGGTCCACCAGGATCGAAACGGGAAAGACAAAAGCAACTATGGACCAATAGACTACCGACATGAGCAGCCCGGACTGAGTATCCGTAAGGCCCCACTCCTTTTGGATAAAGGGAGCAAGAGACGTGACCACTGTCCGATCAACATAATCGAAGAAATACAGCAGAAACAGCAGCGTGAAGATATAATAGGAACTTCGTGTTGACAGCTTGTATTCCTTTGTTGCAGATGCTTCAGACATAGAATATCCTCCTTATACTTTTAGATAAAAGGGCATTCGATCTTGCTGAAGGACGAATGCCCTTTTGGTGGTTTAACCGGCCTTGTATCCTCCGATATTGGCCAGGGCCACGCTGCCCGGGCTGATTATCGAGTGATCAACTTTAACGTTTATACACGCCGTTTTGCCGGAAGCAAAAGCAGCTTCCAGAGCCGGTCGGATATCCTCGGGTTTCTCCACGCATATTCCAAAACCTCCCAGAGCTTCCACCATCTTATGGTAATCGACCCAGTTCAGTTCCGTTCCGTTAGGTATATTGTGCCCCAGGCGCAACGTCTGGCTGTGCCTGATCATGCCCCAGGACTCGTCGTTGGCGATGACGACAACGATGGGCAGGTTCTTGCGAATGGCGGTGTTGAATTCCATAAAATTGAAGCCCACCGATCCGTCGCCGGTAATGAGCAGCACGCGTTTGTCCGGATTTTTTAACTTGGCGGCGTTGGCATAAGGAATGCCGACAGCCAGGCAACCATACAGGCCGTAATCCAGATATGTTCCGCCCTTGATGACCGTTCTGGTCATGCCCATCCAGGTGGTCGTATCTCCGCCGTCGGCGACAACGATGTCGTCTTGCTGATTCATGAAATCGTTGACCTCTCTGGCCAGCCGCATCGGATGAATGGGCAGGGCGCCGGATTCCCACTGGGATTTAGCCTGTTCCTTGCCGTCCTTTTCCGCATTCCGGACGATTTCCACCCAGGGCAGGAACTTTTCCCGGAGGGTGGCGCCGATGGCCTTCTCCTTCAGGATGCCATTCAATTCTGTCAGAAATGACTTGATGTCGCTGACGATACCCAGGTCGACGGTGCGGTTCCGTCCGATTTCGCCCTGCTCGATGTCCACCTGAATGAATTTGGCCGAAGATGGGAATATTTCTCCAAACATATAGAAGAGACTCAAGCTGTCGCCGAGGAAAAGTACCAGGTCAGTGCTGAAAAAGGCCATCATGCTCCCGCCCGGGCGTATTGCCATGGATGATTCGAAACAGAGGGGATGGGTGTCGGGAATGATGCCCCTTGCCGCACCTGCCGTAAAGGCCGGGATTCCCGCATTTTCAACAAACTCGATGAGTTCCGCTCCGGCATCGTCATACCAGGCACCGTTGCCGGCAATGACGACAGGATTTTTAGCCGCCTTGAGGAGTTCAAAGAATTTTTGAGTGTTTTCCCGGTCCACGGGTTTGGATGTGATCTTGGTGTGCATTTTCTTTACTTTGGCCGGATCGATTTTTGCGTTGAGCAGATCGACCGGCAGCTCCAGGTAAACCGGACCGGGCCTGCCGCTCATGGCTTCCCGGAAAGCCATATCGATATATTCGGGGATTCTCTCGGCAACCTGACAGACCAGAGCCTTCTTAACCATGGGTGCAATTACGGGAAGCTGGGTCATATCCTGAAGATCCAGCTTGTCGACACTCTCCAGTCCCACGCAACCGGAAATGAGGATCACCGGCGTGTTGGACAGTCGGGCACTGGCGATTCCGGATAAGGCATTGGTGAATCCCGGACCCGCAGTAACCATAGCTACGGCGGGCTTGCGGGTCATCTTTGCCCAGGCCTCGGCCATAAAGACCGCCGACTGCTCATGACGGGTATCGAAGAGAGTGATTCTGGTATTCTCCAGAAACTGGTAGATGGGTGTAATATGTCCGCCGCTGAGGGTAAAAATATACTCTATGTCCCGCGCGAGAAGCGCTTCCGCGGCCAGCTGGCCGCCAATAATTTTTTCCATGAACTTTCCTCCTGAAATAATCGTTTGTTTTGTATGTGAGACTCAAATTTCAAAAACGAAGTGTATTGAAATTTGTAATTCGAACAATCCCGCTTTCAGCGTAGAGTATAATTCCAAGGCAAGCCCTGGAATTATACCCGTGGTTATAGTTCCATGCACTGGCCGCCATCGAGGTTGATGGCCTGCCCAGTAATATACCGTGAATCCTCGGAAGCGAGATATGCGACGAGATCGCCGGCATCCCTCGGTAACCCGATGTATCCCAGAGGAATGGTTTTACACATTTCCTTTTCCCGCTCCTCAATAGTTGTGCCGAAAAACGAGGCTTCCAGTCCAAAGCGCCACTTCTCCAGGTCGGTAGCAATTTGTCCCGGACAAATGGCATTAACCCGTATTCCTGTGCCTCCCAGTTCTTTAGCCATTGTTTTGGTTAGCATGATAACACCGGCTTTGGCGACAGCGTAGGCACTGTTGAAGATGGGAGGAACCTTGCCGGCCCGCGACGCCGTGTTGATGATTGCCGCCGGTTTGCCCGCCATCAGGGGAATGATAGCCCGCGAGATGCGAAAGACGGAAAAGAGATTTACATCGATGGTCTTCATCCAGGCTGCTTCATCATAACCCAAGACTGTATTCGGAACGCCGAAAGATGCCCCCGCATTGTTGCAAAGAATGTCAATGTGGTCAAAAGTTTCTTTAATCTTTTCCACCATAGCGCTGATAGCAGCGGTGTCGGTAATGTCTACTGCCACGGCCAGTGTCCTGACGCTATAAGTCTGGGACAATTCGGCGGCAATGGCCTCCATTTCTTCGCCTGTGGCCGACTTCAGAGATTCTCCCGGTGTAGGCGTTTTTCCCAGATCGGCAATAATGATATTGCAGCCGCAGGCAGCCAGCTTTTCCGCGATCGCATAACCGATGCCGGTTTTTTTACCTGACCCCGTAACGATTGCTGTTTTGCCTTGCAGATCATTATAAGTCATTGACGCCTCCTTTGTACCAGTTCTCATGGGCCAGGTGGGCATATTTCGGCAGGAATCTGGTCGGCAGGGCCAGAGCGTCCTTCCGGAAAGGAGGAGCCAACTGCTTGCCATCCACCAGGAATTCTAGGACTGTCGGTTTGCGGCTCTTAATGCAGGCTTCGAAAGCCTCCCGGATATCCTCGGGACGGCTCACCTGGACGCCGTGGGCGCCCATGGCTTTCGCCACGGGGACAAAGCTCTCCGGGTTGGGAATGTCAACGCCGACAAAACGGTTGTTGTAGAAGTCCACCTGGTTTTTCGCCTCGGCACCCCACCACATATTGCGGAAAACACAGGCCACGACGGGCAGGTTATGCTCTACGGCTGTGCTTACCTCGTGGAGGCTCATGCCCCAGGCGCCGTCGCCGATGATGGCAACGACAGGTGCTTTGGGACGGGCGATCTGTGCTCCCAGGGCTGCGGGATAGGCAAACCCGGTGTTGCCGAAGGTCAAAGCGGCGATGTGCTGACGCGGGTTATTGAATTTGAGATAGCTGTTGGCTGTCGAAGCAACGTTTCCGATATCGGTGGTGACAATGGCATTTTCCGGCAGAGCTTTGGAGATTTCCAGCAGAGCGCGGCGGGGGTTGATTGGATTGCCGTCAACCATGGCTAAATCAACAATCTCTTTTTCCCATTTTTTCTTTTCCCGTGCTATTGCTTCCAGGCGTTTGGTGTCCGGCTTGCGTTTTCCATCTGCGGCCTTCAGACGTTTCAGGATTTCCACTGTGGCTTCTTTTGCGTCTCCGATAATTCCAACCTCAATGGGATGAGTACGGGCGATGTGTTTGGGATTGATGTCGATCTGAATAATCTTGGCGTTTTCCGGGAAGTAATTAATGTCATACTGTGGCAGGGTACCGAAAACAGACAGACGCGTTCCGATGGCCAGCATGACATCGGCCTTGGCCAGAGTTTTCATGGCCGCTTTGGAACCCATATAGCCGATGGGACCCAGGGACAGGGGGTGATTGCCGTAAAAAGCGTCATTGTGGAGATAGGTGACCGCTACAGGGGCCGTCAGGTGTTCGGCAATGGCTTTGACGATGTCCAGTGCATCTGAATCAACCACGCCACGTCCGGAAACGATGACGGGATTTTTGGCTTTGGCCAGAAGTTCGGCAGCTCTGCTCAATTGTTCTATGGAGCCGCAGCCACGGGCGTCTACGCGGTATTGAGACGGCTGGAGGATCTTCTCTTCCAGTTCGCCGTAGAAATAGTCCCGCGGAATATCATACAGGACGGGGCCACGGTCGGCGTAAGCAATACGGAACGCCGTTCTCAGGCAATCGGCTGCTCTTTTAGGATGGGGAACGCGGACGACCGCTTTCGTGATGGGCTTAAAGATGGACATCTGATCGCACTCCTGGAAACCGTCCCAGCCGATGGTCGGTGTTCCGGCTGAAGGAGAGATAATCACCATAGGTGTATGGCCCATATTAGCCGCTGCCACCGAAGTTACCATGTTGGTTATTCCAGGGCCGTTCTGGCCTGTGACAACACCACACCGCCCGGATACTCGGCAGTATGCATCCTCCATGTGAGCCGCGCTTTGTTCATGACGTACGGGGATAAATTTGATTCCGGCCGTCGGGAAGAGATCGAGCATATCCATAAAAGCGGAACCTACAATGCCGCAAACATGATCGACACCCTCCGCAAGCAGGGTTTCGACGATTGCCTCGCTGGGCGTCATCTTTGTTTTTTTCATTTTAAAACCTCCAGTGTATTTAACGTTTAATTGTATTATTAGAAAAAGCTCCTTCTCTGAAGGAACACTTGTTAATGTTTTTGTAAAACCGCCCGCGTCTCTTGAGCGATCATCTTTTCTTCATCCGTTGGTACAACTAATACTTGGACTGTCGCCTCAATACGGGAGATGATCCCTTCGACCGTGCCGGCCACATTTTTCTCTTCATCCAGCATGATGCCCAGCCAGGAAAGAAATGCACAGATACGCCGCCGCATATTCGGCGAGTGTTCACCGATTCCCGCGGTAAAGACAAGAACATCAAGGCCGCCTGCAGCCGGAATCAGAGAACCGATTCCCCTGGCTACACTGTAGGCATAGGCATCAAGCGCCAGAAGTGCCCGCTTATTGCCGAGGGCAGCTTCCTTTTCCAGATCGCGAAAATCGGGCGATATGCCGGAGATACCGAAAACGCCACTCTGTCGATTGAGAATTTCCATAACCTGCTCTAAGGAACAGTTTTCTTTCTCGGTAAGGAAAGAAACAAGGGCCGGATCAATATCGCCGCAGCGTGTGCCCATGACGAGCCCCGAGAGGGGTGTAAAACCCATGGAAGTATCTTGAGATTTACCTCCGGCTACGGCACACAGACTGGAGCCTGCGCCAAGATGACAGGTAATGATTTTCAAATCATGCAGCTTCTGCTGCAGTATTTCTGCTGTCCGCTGAGCTACATAGCGGTGAGAAATGCCGTGAAAGCCGTATCGACGGACATGATCTTTCAGGTAATAACGGTAGGGAATTGCGTAGGTGAAGGCGTATGACGGTATAGTCTGGTGGAAGGCCGTGTCAAAAACAGCCACCTGAGGCACGTCCGGCAGAAGGCTGGTACAGATGTCGATTCCTATCAGATTGGGCGGGTTGTGAAGGGGGGCAAGTTTCTTGGTGTCCTCGAGGATATTTCTTGTTTTGGGATCGACGACAACTGAGGTCTGAAAATGTTCACCTCCGTGCACCACCCGATGTCCGACACCGCCGATTTCATTAAAATCATTCAGTATCGACCACTTACCGTCGACAAGATGGCTCAGCAGGGCATGTACTGCTTCATGATGATTCATTAGAGGCAAAACATTTATAAAAGAGTCCTGTTTTCGTGCTGTATGTTGAAAAACGGAGTCGGTCATGCCGATACGGTCAGCCTGCCCTTGGGCCAGGATGTCATTGCCTGTCATCTCAAAAAGTTTGTATTTGAGGGATGAACTACCGCAATTCAAGACCAGTATCTTCATATTTAAACTACTTTTCAGGGTTATGGCGTTTAAACAAGTCATGTATGGAATGCATCATTTTTGTTGAATGGTACTCGATTTTTAAAATATGTCAAGAAAAAAATCATTTTTTCAGCCCACTATTAACAATTTCTTGGTGATAATTTATATACAGTTGTATTTTAAATTCTTTAAAAATTGCTGGAATAGCCTTTTTCCGTTCAACAGGTAAGGGTAACGGTTGAAAATGCAGTTGCGAAGCCTGCGATACGATCAGTTCGCATCGAGAAGGGAAAGAAATGGAATCAGAAGTTCCGGCCGATATTCCCGCGTCTGATCAGTTTAGTCATCTTGACTTCACGGATAAAGTAATTGCCACTTTCAATTTAATCTCACAAAATAGAGAACTATAATAAACCATTAAAGTGGAGCAACATTCCTGCACTGCTTTACGATTTCACTTGGGTAGCACAATGGCTATCTGCGCCCTCGATATCGCGGCGCACACTGACGAAAATCTTGTAAAGAATAGTAAGGATAAGGAAGCCGATTGCCCAGATGCCGAGAGTGATGGCGATTTCCGCCCCGGTCGGAACATATTCGGTTATCGTCTCCAGAGGAGAGGGGATGAAGCCGGTTATAACCAGTCCCAGTCCCTTTTCAATCCAGAGAGAAACAAATACCGCCAGGCAGGCGACGGTAAGCCACACATTGTTGCGGCGAATCCGGGGGATCGTCAGAATGACGAGAGCGGCAAAGGCAAGTCCCGTGGAAGTCCACATCCAGGGAACGAGATTATTATGTCCATCAAGTCCCGCGAAGAGGTATTGAAAATGATGGCCATGTTCCGGAATTTGACTGTAAAAAGCGGTAAAAATTTCCATCAATACAAAAAAGATGCTGGCTGCGAGAGCATAGGCGACGATCTTAGCCAGTGCCTGGATCGCTTTTTGGCCGGCATCAAAATTTCCGTAGCGCTTCAGGATCATGCAGAAGATAATCAACAGCGCAGGGCCGGAAGCAAAGGCGGAAGCCAGAAAGCGGGGGGCCATAATCGCCGTCAGCCAGAAACTCCGCCCCGGAAGACCTGCATAAATGAAGGCGGTCACAGTGTGGATGCTGATGGCCCAGGGGATCGAGAGGTAGATCAGCGGTTTTATCCAGCCAGGCGGCGCGACTTCCTGACGATTGCAGGACAGAATTATCCAGCCGGTAAATATATTGATCAGGAGATAGCCGGAGAGGACGATCATGTCCCAGAAAAGGATGGAGTTCGGCGATGGATGCAAAAGAACATTCATGACGCGCGAGGGCTGGCCGAGGTCGACAAAAATGAAAAGCACGCACATGATTACGGCGGCAACGGCCAGGAACTCGCCCAGCACGGTGATCCTGCCGAAAGCCTTATAGTCATGCAGGTAGTAAGGTAAAACGAGCATAACTGCGGAGGCGGCAATGCCGACCAGAAACGTAAACTGAGCGATATAAAGTCCCCAGGAGACGTCCCTGCTCATTCCCGTTACTCCTAAGCCGTAATCCAACTGTTGCAGATAAAAGAAAAACCCGATCATGGTGACGACCAGTAGAAAAATAATCCAGATCCAGTATCCGCGGCTGCCTTTCAGAGATTTTTCCAGCATAATGTCCTCATATCGTATAATAAATCTGCGGCCCGGTTCCTAATTGTGCCCGTCTGCGCAGGTTGAAATGTTTTCCGAGAAGAAGCCGGATCTCCGATTGGGGATTGTCTACATCGCCGAAGATCAGCGCTTTTTCCTTACAGGCTTCGACACAGGCCGGAAGGATTCCCTTAACCAGCCTTTCCTCACAGAAGTTGCATTTTTCCACGACACCTTTGGTTCGCGTCGGGAAGTCCGGATTTCTTTTCGCAATGAATGGCTGAGGGTCGCGGTAGTTCATGCTTCTGGCGCCATAGGGACAGGCGGCCATGCAAAGCCTGCAGCCGATGCAGCGGTGATAGTCCATCATCACAATGCCGTCGGGTCGCTGGAACGTGGCTTTGGTAGGACAAACCCGGACGCAAGAAGGATTAGCGCAGTGGTTGCATAAAACCGGCAATCGCAGTTTTTGGAGAGATTCTCCAAGATACGCATGTTTCTCATTAGGGAAGGCGGCGGCAAAAGGCTCCTGCCAGATCCATTTGACTTCATCCTTGCGGTTGCCGAAGGTAGGAACGTTATGGACCCCGTGACAGGCGGTGATGCAGGCGGTGCAATCGTTGGGGCATTTGGACGGGGTTACCGCCATGGCCCAGCGTTTCGCAGTGAGCGCCTTTGACGGAGACAATGCGGTCGGGAATTCGCTCCCGGTACTTACTAATTTATCTTTGGCACAAGCCGGGCGGCAGAGGATCGCCGGCGCAATCAGGGAGAGTGCGGATACACCCGTTATTTTCAGGAATTCTCTGCGGCTTGATGTCATTTTTTTACCTCCCCGGGAATGCTGTGGCAACTGAAGCAAGTAGGCTTGGCTCCCACGAAGTTATGGCACCGGTCGCAAAAATGTTCCTTATTGCTGTGGCATTTCAGACAGGTGCCGGAAAGGCTCTTCTCGAAAACACGACCGTCACGGGCAGTGTAAAGACGATTGCCATCGCGGACTGCTTCATCGCGCCAGGTACCGAGAAATTTCATATGGTTTTCGCGCATAAAAGCTGTATCTTCCACGCACCGCTTTTCCTGCAATTGAGCGATGGTGGGCGTATCGAGGCTCAGCGTCGGCTGCGGGGATGTTTTCCCTTTGCTGTACCAGAAGGGGAATGTAATCAAAATGATAAAGACCACCACTCCGGCGACGATTTTTCCTCCATTATATAGTTTCATCTTATCAGTTCATCTCCACGCAGGTCAGTTGTACGTTCTTTTTCTCCCGTCATGATGAGGGCGTTGGCCAGAAGTTCGTGGACTCCCATAACCGTCACGCCCGGTACCCAGTAATCCATAAGCGATGTCAGTGTCGCCCGGTCGATGGCGCAGATGCAACCCAGGCGATTCACGCCGTATTTTTTGACGACATCCCTGACGGCCATTGCCCGGGGCATTCCGCCTCTCATCCGCATCTCCATATTTTCATCGTTGCCCAGCCCGGCCCCGGCACCGCAGCACAGAGTCTTTTCCCGGATCGTATCTTCGTCCATCTCAAAGAAATTATTGCACGTGTTTTTAATTATATATCTCGGTTCTTCAAAAAGTCCCATGGCCCGCGCGGGATTGCATGAATCGTGAAAGGTAAGTTTCAGATGTTCGTTGCGCTGAGGATCGAGTTTCAGTTTGCCGTTGCGGATCAGGTCGGCGGTGAATTCAGTGATATGAACCATCTTGGTGGCCCGGGCATTTTCAAAGCGGGTACCCGTAATTGGAGAAACCGGTTCTTGCAGAAAGTCGGCAGGACCGTTCATGGTGTCCATGTATTGATGGATCACCCGCCACATGTGGCCGCATTCGCCGCCGATGATCCATTTGACGCCGAGCCGCTTGGCCTCGGCGTAGATTTTGGCATTGAGGCGCTTCACCATTTCGGCGGAGGTGAAAAGACCGAAGTTTCCCCCTTCGGAGGCATAGGTGCTGAAGGTATAATTCAGACCGATTTCGTGGAAAAGCATCAGATAGCCCATGCAGGTAAACGTCCCGGGATCGGCAAAGTAATCACCGGACGGCGTGACAAAAAGGATGTCGGCGCCTTTCTGATTGATCGGCACATTCACCCGGATGCCTGTGCGGTCTTCAATATCATCGGCCATGAATTCGAGCATGTCCTTAATGCCGCCGGGCTGAATGCCCAGGTGGTTGCCTGTCCGGAAACAATTGGCTACCGGTTCGATAACCCAGTTGATATTGCAACCGACGAGATTGAGCAGTTCCCTGCCCATCATGGTAATTTCCGCCTGGTCGATGCCGAAGGGGCAGAAAGCCGAACACCGGCGGCACTCCGTGCATTGATAGAAGTAGTAGAACCATTCTTTCAAAACATCGACAGTCAGGTCGCGGGCGCCGGCAAGTTTGCCGAAAAGCTTGCCCGCTGTCGTAAAGTAGCGCCGATAGACCGAGCGCAGAAGTTCCGCCCGCAATACGGGCATATTCCTGGGGTCGCCGGAGCCGATATAGAAATGGCATTTATCCGCACAGGCGCCGCAGCGAACGCAGACATCCATAAAGAGGCGGAAGGAGCGATATTTTTCCAGGCGCTCCTTCATGCCCGCCAGGATTATGTCCTGCCAGTTTTCGGGCAGCTTCCAATCAACGTCTGAGGGCTGCCAGGCCCGGGGATTGGGGAGATCCAGGTAGGTCAGGTTCTTCGCGGCTCCGCTGTAGCTCCATGTTCCCGGCCGGAAATCGACAGGTGTGTCCATCCAACCGGTTTGCGGCGGCGTATAGCTTATTGAAATTAACTGATCCGGTTTTGGTATCTTGGCAAACGACACGGCTACTCCTTTTCCACTGGTAATCCCGACGCTTTCATTTTATCCCGGAACTCATCCTCGTATTCCTCGTAGGTGTGGACTTTAACCGGAGCATTCCAGGGATTTATATGCCGCTGCCGGCGGCTGTTGTTAATCATATTGCGGGTCGGGCTAAGAAATATCCCTCCGGCATGCATGAGTTTACTTGCGGGAAACCAGGCCAGTAGAGTGAAAACGAAGCACAGATGGATGTAAAAAACGGCGCCGACCTCTTTAGGAACAACGGGCGAAAAGGTGATCCATCCCAGAGCGAGAGTTTTTACCGCGTTGAGATCGGTGGGGAAAAAGTGCCTCAGCAGAAGGCCAGTACTAACGACGCCGGCGATCAGCAGCAGAGAAAAATAATCCGTAAACAAGGAAAGGTAACGCACCTGCGGGACAACCACCCGGCGCAGGAAAAGGAACGTGAGCGCGGCCATAATTGCGGCATCACTCAGATACAGGGTAGGGATGCCGATCTCGAAGAATCCGTCTAACGCCGAAAGAACGCCGATCCAGGAGGCTATCGGTTCAATGAAAAAACGCAGGTGGCGTAGCACGATAATCGCCAGCGACCAGTGGAACACAATACCGAAGAACCAGAGCCATTTGGCGCTGCCGTAAACAGGCCGCCCGTCGACAATCTCTGCTTCCGTATTGCGGAAAAGAGACCGAAACAGGAATATCTCCTGAGCCATTCTTCCGATCACGCCCCAATATCCGGATGGGTTTTCCAGCGGACTTGGCTTGATCCAGGGTAGAGATTTTCCCTGGCCGCATGTTGTCGGAATGCGGAAAGGGACGGGGGATGTGCCCCATTTTATAATGCGGTAGACAAACCCGGCCACAAAAGCTGTAAAGGCAACATAAGGCAGAATAACGGTCAGAAGATAGGCCATGCTCTGACTCAGGGCTACACCAAGTGCCAGCAGGGTCAGGATCAAGATAGCGATGATTGGCATTAAAAGATTCATAATGGATGTTTGGCCTTCCTCATTTGCTGATCATGCTTCCCTCGATGGTTTTTCGCCGAAACGGATCATCGGTTTTTTCATGCCCGCCAGCGCATTGACAATCAATTCGACCAGCCCGCCGTAATGCAGCCCGCTGCGTTCTTCTGCCTGGTAATAGTCGATAATATCCCGGATAGAGCCTTTACAGTTAGAGCAGGGCGCACAGATATATTTTGGAACATCCTGCTGTTCGCCCTCAAAGGCATTCAGTATTTGGAGGAACTTCTTGCGGGAGCTGACCAGATTGCGCCACTGCGCAAAATTATATCCCGACATGATGGCAAAACCGGAACCGCCGCCACAACAGTAGTTTTCTACCCCGTGAGGCGTCATTTCCCGGAATTGCGGAGCGATCTTGCGGAGGATCCGCCGCTGGGGTTCAACGATTCCCATAGATCTTACAATATTGCAGGGATCATGCAGGGTCACGGGGAAATTATTTTTACTAGGATCAAACTGCAATTTCCCGCCAAGGACAATATTCTCCAGTGTGACCATTGCCGATTCCCTTGGAATATTAAGATCGCCAGTCAACAGACGGTCAGCAATGACTGTCAATGCTTTATGTGCATGTCCGCACTCGCCCAGGACAATTTTTTTGACTTTCAGTCTCCTGGCGATATCGGCATGTTTAACGGCAACACGCGAAAATTGAACATCATCATACCAAAGACCGTAGTTGACGGCGTCGTAACCGGCTGCTTCCGAAGAAAGTGTCCACGAAATACCGGCCGCCTGAAAAATAATGGCAAAAGCTCCGACATTTTCCGGCCAGGCCAGCATTTCACCGGCATTGTGGAGCAGTAGAATGTCCGCACCTTCGATATCCCAGGGGATTTCTATTTTATAACCCGTAATCTCTGCCATCTCTTCCTGGATGAACTCGGCACTGTCTTTTGCCGCCAGGGAGTTCATGCCGGTGGTAGAGCCGACGCGCAGATGCTGGAGAGAACCCTTTTCATGGATCTCTTTGGGAGCGATGCCCATTTCCTGAGAGAAGAGCTTGCGGATTTCGTGATTGATGAGTCCGTTATCCACGCCGATCGGGCAGACCGTGGCACAGCGCCGGCACAGAGTGCAGCGATAGGATAATTCGGCCAGACGGGCAATGGCAGTCCAGTTCAGATCAATGTCTCCGGTCAGTTTGGACATAATTCTGCCGCCCTGTTTGAGATATTTCCGGTAAATCCGCCGCAATACCTCTGACCGGAAGATGGGCCGGTAAATTTCCTTCCGGCCACTCATCTCATAGACAGGACAAGCAGCGGAACAGGTCTGGCATTTGGCGCAGTGTTCCATGGAAAGCATCAGTGGCTGCAAAAAAGTCCAGTTATTATCTTTCTCAAAAAGTTTTTTCAGCCCCGAGAGAAACTGGTTTACCAACTTCTCCTCTTCTTCCGGGCTTGCGGGCTTGGGGATGCCGATGGCGACCGTGTCATCCAGGGAGGACTCAATGTTCTTGATCTTTTCCGGTTTCAGGGCGGTAATGGTCGACTGATTAAAATCCTCATAGGGAGGAGGAAGCGGCGAGAGCTCGCCTTGCTCAATGTGACATAAGCAATCCGACGATTTAGCGATGTCCGACGGTTTCAGAGATTTATTCATTTCATATCCTTCGGTGCCGAAGTCGCAATGTCGCGCCAGGATTTGTGTCCGTCAGCTCCAACATGCTTGGCCTGCCAGGTGGGTTTTAAATCCAGATTCTGCATGATGGCAGATTCGATCTTGCCTCCCCGCTGGTTCGGGGCATCATCCCATTTGACATTGTGATAGAGGAAATACTTCATGTACATATGAGACATGTGCGTAAGCGGGATATAGGCGATCAGAAGCGACGCCAGAACAATGGTCGCACTCCCGAAGAATGTTTGTCCCGGTAAGTAGGGATTCAGATAATGTCCCCCTGTCAGCAGGCCAAACGTGTAAGCCTTTGCGCCCTCCAGCAACGGATCGCCAAGAAGACAGGTAATTAAAGCGGCAAGGAAAAAAAGAAAGATAAAAAGGATATTGAAATAATCGGCCAGAGAAGAATAATTTCTCAGTTCCGGATCGGCAAGACGTTTGTAGAGAGTGCCCATGCTGCCAATATTTCCCAGGATCAGGCCACTCCATCCCGTGGTGGCGATCAGGACAGAAAGCAGAGTTGCGGCAGTGCCGCCTGCTGTGAAAGTCGGGAATCCTCCAAGTGAGATGACGGCATGAAGCAGCAACAGCCCGAAGGTGGCAATCATCAGATACATGCCGAAATGAAAAGGAAAAGAGACCCACCAGAGGTTTCTGTTTTCCTTCCATAATCCCCTGAGGAATAAGATTTCCAGTACCATATATTTGAGTTCATTGATGAGCGAACTTTCATATTTATTGTTCCACCAGTTCACCTCTTCCATATAGGAGCCGCCATAGGCCAACCGGGCTGTTGTTTCATGTCCGACCGGGTATATTTCCCAGCGGACATGCAGGGGCAGGGTGATTTGCCTGTAAATCAGGCAACCTGTTGCCCCTATAAACACAGCGATACACAAATATGACAAAACGTAGAATCCCATTAAGATACTACCTCTTCTTAAACGCAACCGGTCGGTTTCGACAAACCTGCCAGCTTGCAGGCGCCCTTCGCCGGACCAGTGGGAAAGAGTTCGTAGAGTTTTTTCATGTCAATACCGTTGTCTTTGCAGACTTTGCGGACCATGGGAGCAATGCCGAACTGCTGGAAGTAACCCCTCAGATAATTGATTAGTTTCCAGTGTTCTTCGGTAAGAGTACCTTCAATGTCCTCTGTATGGGCGTAGGCCTGGGCGAACTCTTCAGTCCATTTATCGAGCTCCTGTAGAAATCCATCTTCATCCACTTCGTAAGTTTTGCCTGCTAATTCTATTTGTGGCATGTGAGAAACCTCCTGTTATATTAAATATTGATTAATTATTTTTCAAAATCTTCCTGCATCTCCCTTTTTTAAAGGGGAATAAGCTGCTTCATTTTGTCTCGCGGCGCGGTACTGTCTGGCTTTTCCAACCATGGCCTCAGCCCACTGCGGTGTCCCCAGTGTGTGCAGGTGTGTGAATCCCGCGAGTATATTTTTCCGGCACAAACCGTCTCTTTGACCGTCCATCCCTGTTCCCCGGAGGACCCGGTAGGCTGTATGTCCTTCCTCCTGCATGGAGAGGATCCGGCAGTAATGAAATTCGTGGCCGCTGATCTTCGTGCCGACAGGGAAAAAAGGATTTTCCCGATCCACGGCCAATGTAATATAACCGTGTCCCTGCGGTCGTTTTTCCATTCCGAAGGTGACAGGCAAAGCGCCAACCATCGGATAGTGTTCATCGCCGATAGTCAGGGATTCGCCCAGGTAGATGAACCCTCCGCATTCAGCATAGATCGGCAGCCCCGCCTCCGCTTCCGTTCGCAGGGAACGGCGAAAAGCTTCGTTTTGAGCAAGTTGTCTGGCCTGGGTTTCGGGAAAACCACCGCCGATGTACAAAGCATCTACGTCCGGCAGGATTTTTTCGTCCAGAGCGCTTATCTGCACTATTTGTGCTCCGCAATCGATCAGCGCCTCAATATTTTCGGAATAATAAAACTGAAAGGCCGCATCTTTGATTACTCCGATTCTTACCGGCTTCTCACCGGTTTTGCCGGAGGTTGCCTGATGAGGGAAGGCATCAATCCCCCAGGGGGAAGCACTTTCGGCAATCCGGAGCAATCCCGGAATGTCCAGGTGATCTTCGGCGATAACCCCTGCCCGGTCTAATGCCCTCTGAATGCGGTCGTGTTCCTGTGGCGGAATTAATCCCAGGTGCCGGTCCGTAAAGGGAAGATCCGTCATCCGCGGTACCGTGCCGTAAACGGGCAGGTGGCAGGATTCCTCGATGGATTGCCGGATGACTGCCGCATGACGGCTGCCATTCACCCGGCTCAGGATGACACCCCGGATATCCACTGCGGGATCCAGAATCTGGCATCCCAGGACCATTGCTGCCGCTGTCCGTGTGACTTTGTCGCAGTCGACAACCAGGATAACCGGTGCGTTGAGGAGTTTGGCGAGCTGGGCTGTGCTGAATTCGCCCTCGGCATTAACCCCATCAAAGAGCCCCCGGTTACCTTCAATGAGAGAAACCGTTCCTTCCGTGGCATGGCGTGAAAAAGAGCGGACAACCTGCTCCTGGTTCATCAAAAAAGTATCCAGGTTGCAACACGGTCTCGATGCGGCTAGGGAAAGCCACGCCGCGTCAATATAATCCGGCCCCTTTTTGAACGGCACGACGGTAATGTCCCGCTTTTGCATGGCAACAGCCATCGCCACCGACAGAGTTGTTTTTCCGGCCCCGCCCCGCAGGGCGGCTACAACCAGCCGCGGGCATGATCGGTTCATAATCCATTACCTCTGAAGATCATATTCCTTATTCCTTGGGAAAAAACTCGGGCAACATTATATAAGAACTACTGCCGCTCGACCAATATACAAGCACTTCTTCATCCAGCAGTACCTTTACGGCATTCTGAACGGCATGCCGGTCTTCATCGGGCAACCACTTGGTGACATCGCGGATGTAGAACATCTTCTTGTCGCCTTTGGACTTTTCATGGAATAAATCGGTGATTCGCTTTTTCAGTTCTTCACTCATGTTCACCCCCATTTAAACTGTGTTGATGTCCGGAATGTTTCCGTTGCCATATCGAAGTCATCGATATGCTTGTCTGTAAAGGGAATCTTGGTCAACGTAAAGAATCTCTCCCAGCCTACGCGCTCGATCCATTCGCCGACTCTTTCGTGCTTCCGGGCATGACTTGCATAGACCTCAATGATGTTCTTCACGGCATCCACAACCTCCGGCCAACGCGGCGGATTGTTGGGAAGGAACGGTATCGCTAATTTGGAAAACTTAGGAGCGCTGCGGGCGTTGGAAACTTTCCCGCCAACCCAGATGGATATCCCGTCATTTTCCGGATCGGCAATGGGCATACCCGGGCAAACAGTATAGCAGTTTCCGCAGTACATACACTTTTCATCGTTGACCGTGACGGTCTTGTTTTTCATGTCGCCGCGAATGGCACCCGTGGGGCAGGAAGCGACGGTTGAAGGTATTTCGCACATATTGGGCACACGGCTGTTGTCGGGTTTAGGAACTGTCCGGTGAATCCCCAAAATGGCGATGTCGGAGCAATGGACGGCGCCGCACATGTTCAGGCAGCAGGCCAAGGCAATCCGGACGTGGGCCGGCAAGGTCGAGGTGATGAAATAATCATAGATCTCATCCATGAGAGCCTTGACGGGTCCCGAGGCATCAGTGGCTGGGGTGTGGCAGTGGACCCATCCCTGAGTGTGAACAATGTTGGATATCGAGTGTCCGGTGCCGCCGACGGGATAGTTGCGCACCGCCAGTTCGGCAATCAATGGTTCGACTTTATCTTTGTCGTCCAGAAGAAATTCGATATTGTTGCGGCTGGTAAAGCGCAGATAACCGTCGCAGTATTTTTCGGCGATGTCACAGATTTCCCGGATGTGATCAGTCGAAACCAGTCGCGGTGATCCAGCGCGTACGGTATAGAGCGCTTCTCCCGATTCCGCAACGTGCATGAGCACGCCCGGTTTGAGAATTTCGTGATAGAGCCATTTCCCGTAGTTTCTCTGAATGACGGGTGGCAGCATGGTTTTATAGTCAGGGGGACCAATATCTGTTTTTGCCATTTTACTTCACCTCCTTGATAATATCTTCAGGCCAGAAGAACACATAGGGATTGGTTCTTGGCGCCTTGATCATCTGGGGAACGGCGGGCAGTCCCACGCCGCGCAGAAATACCCTCATGCCTAGGCGTTTGATCAGTTCGCCGAGTCTCTCCCGTGATTTGGCATTTTCATCCCACCAGTCCTGGATACGCACGATCAGTTCTTTGAGTTCCGTGTAAGGAGGTTCCAGCTTCATGAAAGGTACAATAACCCAGGAAAGAAGTGCACCTTCCACAATAGGCGCTTTGCCACCGACCAGTATGGTAGCACCCTTTTCTTTGCCCGGGCGCAGAGCTTTCGGCATCAGATTAATGCAATGCATACAACGGGTACAGTCCCCGTCTTGGATTTTCAATGTCTTGCCGTCCCACTCCATGCATTTTGTCGGACACAAATCACAAACTTCCTTCTGGATGTCGAGGTTTGAAGAGGCATAGGCGGTAACTTCCGCCGGATTGATGAGTATTTTCCCTTTCCACGTTCCGATGATGGAAAAATCGGAGCGGGCGATGGAGGCGACACAATCGTTGGGGCAGGCGGAAACCTTAATCTTGAATTTATAAGGGAACATGGGGCGGTGAATCAGATCCTGATATTCCATGGTGAGGTTGTAGCAGATATCCAGGCTGTCGACGCAGGCCCACTCGCAACGTCCCGGTCCGACGCAGGCGCTGGGCGTGCGGAGGGCCGAGCCGGAGCCGCCGAGATCAAATCCGGCTGCGGAAAGATCGTCAAAGCAAGGCTGAATATGTTCTGTCGTTGTGCCCAGGAGGATGGCATCGCCAGTGGCGCCGTGCATGTTGGTGAGCCCGCTGCCATGTTTATCCCAGACATCACAGAGATTGCGCAGAGCGTCCGTTTTGTAGAACCACCCCGTGGGATGGTTGATTCGCATGGTGTGGAAGGCCTGAACGTTCGGGAAGAGGTCGGGCCGGTCCGAATAGCGGCCAATAACACCGGCTCCGTAGCCCTTGACGCCGACAATTCCCCCGTGTTTCCAATGGCCTATTTTGTCTTTGTAGGAAAGTTCCAACTGGCGAAGGAGATCCTCGGCCATGGGATTCTTTTGCGCCGCCTGCTTCATGTCCGTAACGAAGCTGGGCCACTTGCCCTTTTCCAATTCGTCCAGGAGCGGGGTCTTTGATTTCTCCATAAAATACCTCCTTATTAACTGCTGTTCAGTAAAAAATCTGGTTCAATGTCACATAAATTCTACGATTGAATACTAAATTGGATCATGTCGATATTTCCAGTATACATACTTTTTTTTAATGCCCTTAGCCTGTTACTGAAGTCCGAATGGGCGCCGATTCTAGACTGCCTTGCCGGACTTTAATGCATTGCTTTATATGCCCTTTTTTTAATAAATAACAATTTATAATTTTGATAATATTCATAAGTATTATTTATGAAAGACTGGATATGACGATTATCCTGAGACCGGTGGATATTTCCGTAATGATGCAGGTAACCGTCATCATACGAAAACTTTTAGTTGCTTAGGGTATTGCTGAGAAAACGAAACTAGCGGCTCGCCTCCAGAAGGGTGAGAAATGCGCTCAAAAGCGCCGTGCGATATCCGCTATCTCTGGTCAGGACAATCAGATTTCTACGCAGATCAAGATTGGTAGCAACTTCCATAAGCCAGCCGTGGTCAAGCTCTCTGGCTATGGCCATCCTGGAAATGCAACTGATTCCCAGGCCCGCCTCGACGGCCTTTTTTATTGCTTCGGTGTGCCCAAGTTCCATGTATACGGTACATGTTATACCTTTCTTCTTCAATGCAGATTCAAATACCTCTCTGGTTCCTGATCCTTTTTCCCGCATAATCCAGGGCGCTTGTTCCAGCATAGAGGTGGATACTTTTTTTTGCATTGCCCACGGGTGGCCTTTTTCAACTATCACGACAAGTTCATCGCTACGCCAGAGTGTCGAGTGCAGCGAGCCGGCATGAGGAGGTCCCTCGATAATTCCCAGGTCCAGAGCTCCGGTTTCCACCTCATGCTCGATTTGACCGGTATTGCCGACCTGCAGCAAAACTTTGGCCCGCGGGTATTGCCGGGAAAATTCCCCGACGATTGCCGGCAGAAGATAGTTGCCGACGGTTGTGCTGGCTCCTACTCTCAATATGCCGATCGGTTCACCTACTGATTCAAGGAGCATCTGCTCTATCGTAGAAACTTGCCGCAGTACATCCTGTACCTTGGGCACAATCAAGCGGCCCCGGTCGTTGAGCAACAGGCGTCTGCCGTGACGCTCAAAAAGCGGAGCGCCGATGAATTTTTCCAATTCGGCAATAGCCATGCTGACTGCCGATTGGGTGATAAATAACTGTTCGCTGGCCTGGGTAACATGTCTGCCACTGGCAACCTTTTCGAAAATCTCCAGCTGTCTTAGGGTTATCGTCATATTCATCCTTTCATAAAACATACTGATGATTAATGCAAATATTACTAATTATTATTTATCATTAAAAGGCGCTATAGAGCAAGCACGAAAAGTCGGCATATCAGTTTGCTTTCAGGATTGTGTTGCTAACTGCACTTTTTATGTTCACAGGAGAAAAAAATATGCGTTTGTTAATCACCAGCTGGAAAAAACTTGCCCGGCGCTGGAGTCTTATATTGCCAGGCCTGTTTCTGGCAATCGGCGTTGCCGTTGTTACCCGGTTGCTGCATAAGCTAATCCCGGGGCAGCTGCTCAGCAAGGCGATTAGTGATGTTTTACTAGCGGTTCTGCTGGGCCTTTTTATCCGCAATACTATAGGAGTTTCCGCTAGCTTTGAAGAGGGCATTAAATTTGCTCTGGAACGGGTGCTGCGTTTGGGAATAATTCTGCTGGGTTTACGCCTGAGTCTGCAGGATGTAGCGGCAACCGGTGGTGCCGCAATACTGCTTGTTTTTGCCTGTATTGCCGTTGCGCTCTCCACTGCCTTTATCATCGGCCGCCTTTTCAGGATTCCGCCCCGCCTGACGGCGCTGATCGGAGTCGGAACCGCGATCTGTGGTAATACCGCCATTGTGGCCACTGCGCCTGCCATCGGGGCAAAAGAGGAGGAAGTCAGCTTTGCCGTTGCGGTTATTACGCTCTTCGGTCTGATTGCGGTGATCATCTACCCGATCATCGGTCAGACACTTGGTCTGAGCAACACCGCGTTTGGATTGTGGGCGGGCACCGCTGTAAACGATACATCCCAGGTCGTGGCCGTGGGGGCTGCCCATAGCCCGGCTGCGCTGAATGTGGCTACAATTGTCAAGTTGATGCGCAATACAATCATGGCGCCCCTCATTATCTTGATCGGATTGCTTCTGAATAACAAGAAAATCTCGGGGGAGGATTGGCCGTCAACCGTTCCACGAGAGGGAATCCTGATCCCCTGGTTCGTGATCGGCTTTCTCACCATGTCGCTCATCCGCACGTTTGGCATTAGTGTGGGTATCCTGCCGCAGGACATCAATCACCCCGGAGCATTGCCGGTAGCGTCGTCAATCCTTAAGGCTTTTGACGAGATGGCAAAATTCGCCATTCTTACTGCGCTTGCGGCTGTTGGTCTGGGCACGCAGCTTAAGGTCGTACTAAAAATCGGCCTGAAACCATTCACTTTAGGACTATGCGTTTCATTGGTGCTGTCTATCGCCAGTTTGAGCCTGATTCTGTTCTTCGGAATGGGATAAATTAGGGTGTTGCCAGTAGTCTCGACAGGAAAGTATTTCATAGATAAAAATTGTTGGGGAAAAACTTTTTTTCTTGATTGTTGTTTTTATTTGTGTTAGGCGTAGCGCCAGTTTTAAGAAAAAATACCTTTCCAGACCAGTAACCAAGCGGGATTGAGCCAAGTTAATATACTGTTATCCGGTGTATTGAAAGAAAGAGAAGGATGCCGCAGTGGGTTGTTGGCCGCATGAGCGGTTACTTATAAAATTTATAGCCTAATTTTTATGAAAGGGGGATTTTAAGGAATGACGAAAGCAGAATTGATCGGTTTTATGGCGAATGAAGCAGGTATCACCAAAGCAGCAGGTGCATTGGCATTGGATGCCTATATTGCAGCAGTCACCAAAGAGCTCAAAAAGAATGGAAAGCTCGGCTTGGTGGGATTTGGTACCTTTTCCGTAGTAAAAAGGAAGGCCAGAGAAGGCCGGAATCCTCAGACTGGTAAAGCAATTAAGATTCCCGCGAAAAAAGTAGTAAAATTCAAAGCTGGTAAGGCTCTGTCCGACAAAGTAAAATAATAATTAATCAGTCATTCTACAACTAAGGCCTCCGCATTATTGAAAAAACAATCGGAGGCCTTAGTGCATTTGCATTGTCTTATCGAATAATTGTAAGGAGTTTTTGTTTTGGCACAAAAAAGAATTCTCAGCGGAATGCGTCCGACCGGAAAACTGCATCTCGGCAATTTACACGGGGCTTTAGGAAACTGGGTAGAGCTGCAAAACAGCGGTAAATATGATTGTTGTTATTTCGTAGCCGATTGGCATGCCTTTACCAGTGAATACAGCACTACAGAAGGGATCAAAGATAATACCATCAGGATGGTTATTGACTGGCTGGCTGTTGGCCTTGATCCGCAAAAAAGCACTCTCTTTGTACAGTCTAACATTAAGGAGCATGCGGAATTATTTCTTTTGCTGTCCATGATTACTCCTCTGGCCTGGCTGGAACGTAATCCGACCTACAAGGAAATGAAAACGGAACTGGCCAATAAGGATTTATCTACTTTTGGCTTTTTGGGTTACCCGGTGCTGCAGGCTGCCGATATTATCATGTACAAGGCTTACGGCGTTCCGGTAGGAGTGGACCAGTTGCCTCATGTGGAGCTTACCCGGGAGATAGCACGCCGTTTTAATTTTCTCTATCAGGAAATATTTCCTATTCCGGAGCCACTTTTAACCAGTGTACCCAAGTTGCTGGGAATTGATGGCAGGAAGATGAGCAAGTCCTATGATAATTCGATTTATATCAGTGATCGCGGCAAAGTCTTGTCCGGAAAAATATCATCCATGTTCACAGATCCGCAAAGAATGAGAAAAAGCGATCCGGGAAATCCGGAAATATGCAATGTATTTACTTTTCATGGCTTATATTCTGCAGCTCAGGCAGTAAAAGAAATAGATGCCGGTTGCCGTAAAGCATCAATCGGTTGTACTGATTGTAAAAAAATGCTGGCCTCGCGTATCAGCGAGGCGTTGGCGCCGGTTCACGAACGCATGGATTATTATGTTAATCACATGGATGAAATTAACTCGATTATTGCTGCAGGCAACGCCAAAGCAGCGGAGATCGCCCGCCGGACGATGGAAGAGGTCCGCTCGGCAGTAAAAATATAAATAAAGCAAACGGGGAATACTTTATCTTGGCTGACGAAACAACAGAATATGCTATTAAATTGGATATTTTTGAGGGTCCGCTCGACCTGCTTTTGTATCTGATTAAGAAAAATGAAATCGATATATATAATATTCCTGTTGCTCTGATTACCGAGCAATATCTTCAATATCTCAAAATAATCAAGTCACTGAATCTTGATCTGGCTGGGGAATACCTGGTCATGGCCTCTACTCTTATTCATATCAAATCGAAGATGCTTTTGCCTGTTCCGGATGAGCCATCAGATGAGGAGAAGGAGGAAGATCCGCGCGCCGAGCTGGTTCGTCAACTTCTAGAATATCAGACTTTTAAAGAAGCGGCAACTGCTCTGGAGGCGCGACCGCTGTTGGAGCGGGATGTGTTTAAACGCTCGGCACCGGTGGAGGATAAGGAAGAGAAGCTGACTGAGGATGAGGATGAACTCATTGAAGTTAATGTCTTTGAACTTATTGAAGCCTTTCATCGCCTTGTTTCCCGTATCGATAAGAAAGAGCTTTTAGAAATTGATCTGGAAAAGCTGTCGCTAACTGATATAATCAACGAAGTCATGGAGCGGCTGACCAGCGAGAAAAACCTTACCTTTGAAGAACTCTTAGGGGAAAGAATCGATCGCCGGCGCGTTATTTATACTTTCCTGGCGGTACTGGAATTGATTAAGATGAAAATGATCAAGGCTTATCAAACATCAGCTTTTGGAGTAATCCGGATATTTCCGGCTGTGGAGTCATAAATGGAAAATTTCAAAGCAGTTATTGAAGCACTTATTTTAGCATCCGAAGCTCCGTTGGCTTTAGAAAAAATCTGTGTCATTCTGGAAAATGTGGAGAAAGCGGAAGTTAAAAAAGCCATAGAACAGTTAATTGCTGAATATGATGAGCGTCAGAGCGGCATTGGTCTGGCGGAAATTGCCGGCGGCTTTCAATTCCGTACACGTCCGGAACTGGGGCCCTGGGTAAAAAAATTAAAAGGGACGAAACCAGCTTCTTTATCTCCGGCAGCACTGGAGACCCTGGCGATTGTTGCTTACCGGCAGCCCATTGTTAAAGCGGAAATCGAAGATATTCGCGGGGTGGATGTCAGTGCCCCGCTGCGGGGGCTTTTAGATAAAAAACTTGTGCGCATAGTCGGGCGTAAAGATGTGCCGGGCAAACCGATTATTTACGGCACAACAAAAAAATTTCTGGAAGTTTTCAATCTGAAGGATCTCTCTGAATTGCCGACACTTCGGGAATTGAAGGAAATGAATGAACAAAAGGAACCAGAACCAGTGACGGAACCGGAACTCATCGAGGATAGCTCCGATACATGAAAGAGCGTTTGCAAAAAATTATTGCGGCAGCAGGTGTTGATTCGCGGCGCCATGCGGAGAAGTTGATTACTGCCGGTCGTGTAAGCGTCAATGATGTTGTTGTACGCGAACTGGGAGTAAAGGCTGACGCCTCCAAAGATATTATCCGGGTAGATGGCAAAACAATTTCAGTTGATAAAACAATGATTTATATTGTTTTGCATAAGCCCGCCGGCTTCGTTACGACAATGTCTGATCCGGAGCATCGGCCAACTGTGGTCGATTTGATCGGTGATGTTCCGGAAAGGGTTTATCCCGTAGGACGGCTGGATTATGATTCCGAAGGCCTTTTGCTTTTAACAAACGATGGTGATTTTGCTCAGAGAATGCAGCATCCCCGTTTTCAATTACCCAAAGTTTACCGTGTGAAAATTCAAGGGCGCCTGAGCAAAGATGAACTGAAGCAGTTGAGCAAAGGCATTAAACTGGAAGATGGAATCTTTAAACCGGAAAATATGCAAATAGAAAAATTCAATGATAAAAGCTGCTGGCTTAAGCTCACTCTGCGGGAAGGAAAAAACAGAATAATCCGACGGGGATTTGAAGCGGCCGGCCATCGCGTTGCCCGCTTGGTCCGGGAATCAATAGGTGTCGTCTCTTTGGATCATCTCCAGGAAGGTTCCTGGCGCTATTTGAACAAAAAAGAGATCGGTCAATTGCTAAATAATGCCGTAACAGAGAAAAGGTAAAATTTTCTTGACAATCGTTAGAAAATAAATAATAGTTACGCCCATCTGAAATAAACCTGTTTTATTAATCTGGTGATTAAGTAAGGTGTGAATAGTCTTAAGGAGGTTGTATGAACAAATCGGGTCTTATTGAAGCTCTAAGCCAGAAGCTGAATTTAACGGAAAAAAAGGCCATTGATGTAGTTAATCTTGTTTTTAAAGGTTTCACGGATGAATTAAAAAAAGGTGGCCGTATCGAAATAAGAGGATTTGGCAGCTTTGTAGTAAAGAATTATGATGCCTACACCGGAAGAAACCCCAAAACAGGCACTAAAAT
>CAYXZW010000014.1:0-65239 GCA_964469905.1 uncultured Smithella sp. | reverse complement strand
TTGTCCGTCCCGCCGTAATAGGCCATCCAGTTGAGTGTGTTTTCCAGATAGTCGGGCATGGCCGCGCCGAAGCCGATCACAAAAACCTTGTACCCGGCATCAGCCAGGGCCTTGGCCCGGGCGACGGAATCCCGCCTGTTCTTGTAACGCCCCCCGTCGCATTCCGATCCGTTAGCACCGCATGCATAAGTATCCGAACCGTCAGTTACCAGGATCACAAATTTCTTCCGGCAGGCTTTGGCGGTATCTGCCGCCTTATGGGCATCAAGATACAGCTTAGCTTCATGTAAAGCAATCGCGATGGGAGTGCCGCCGCTGGCACTGGCCCCACCGACGGAATAGGAACCGGTGCTGGAAACAGTGCAGCTGGAGTTGCTGTTGCAGTAAATCTGGCTGTACTTGGAACCGATGTACCTTCTGCTGGAACTGGAACTGCCCGGTATCTGGTTGCAACCTCCGGTGTAGCTGTATGTCCCTGTTTGTTCATCACTGCTGTCTCCGCAGTCGTAATAGCGCATGTAGCCCATACGGATGCCGAGGCTGCCCTCGTCCTGGCTGTCGATGGTGCCGTTTCCCGTGTCGTCAAGGATTTTGAAGATGGAGCGCTTGGCAATGGCCAGACGGCTGCAGTTGGTGCTGCAATTGGTTTTGCCGGAATCACCGCAGAAACCGCCGCTGCAGTCGTAGGATGATCCCGTGCAATTTGTCGTATCTGCCGTACAGGAGCTGTTGCCGTAAATCCGGCTGCCGCCGGCGGGATTCCAGTCCATGCTTCCCGACAAATCTAGCACAATCAGGGCATCGGGCGATGTGGAATTGGTAAAGAGTGCTTCTTCCCCCGTTTCCGGAGCCGTAGCCGAAACATTGCCGGCAAAGAGACTTACGACCAAAAGAATAAACAGGATCAGACAGACTGTTTTAATTGTCTTTTTCATGGAATCCTCCCTATTGGTACATGGTGGATATTTCTACGGGACCGTAGCCAACGCCGGTCTGGATAGTCATTTTGGTGCTGTAGGCGGTATTGCGCCCATCCACGTTGACTACAAAACGCCTCTGCCCCCAGGTTTGGCCGCCGCCGATGGAGTATCCGGTCATGGGCAGAAAGACCGGACCGGATGTCGGCGTTGTAGGTGTGTAAATGGTATAGACGGAATAGGGATCATTGGCCGAATCGACCTGAACGTTGGTTGCAGCCGACGATGCCAGACTCTGGGGATTGAAATTCTGAATCATCCGGTGAATACCTGTCTCCGCTGCAGTCATGGCTTTTTTGTGGCCCACGTTTTGGGAACTGACCCGCAGATCACCGGTCGATAAATTTATGACCATTATGGCCAGCGCAAAAAGGATGACACAGGCCATAATCGCCGTAACCAGGATAAAACCCTTCTCTGATGATAATATTCCTTTACTGTATCCCATGGTTCCTCGGAATGACGCTCGTGGAATAGATGAGTCTTCTGCGTTCGCCGGTATTGACATCGACATCCTCGGTTTCTACCGCCAGCACAATCTCGATCCGGCGGATATTGGGAATCCCCGCCGGAAGGCCGGTGCTGGCAATTTCCGCTCCCGTGCCGTCAAAATACCGGAAAACAGGAATACCCAGGGTGTTATTGATCACCAGTACCGTCCGCGGTCTGCCGCTGGCCGCCGTATCGCCCAGAAATGGCTGGGCGGTAGCGCAATTAGTTGCCCGGGTGATGTACTGATTGGCCGCATCGTAGTTGTAACGGATGACTTCATTAGGATCTCCCAGCATACCGTCGCCGTCACTACCCGGGCCGATATCCATTTCGGCAACAATGGAAGTGGTTGTTGCCTCCTGCATACCGCGATAGCTCTGATTCGCTGCCGTTCCTAAACAGGTGCCGGTGGGATTAACCCAGAGATTACTGGCAACTGTGGGGTTATAGGAGACCATACCGATTTCCATGGCCATAAGATCCAGGGCCGGCTTCACATCCTGCTGGGCCGTCACTTTCCGTTCAATGGAGGTGGAATGACGTTGTGTGGAATTAATCGCCATATAGACAGCAGTAAGAAGACCCATTGCCACGGCCACGGCAATCATCAATTCCACCAGCGTGAATCCTTTGGCTTGTCTCATTGACAGGTACTCCCTCCTGCGGCACACCCTGAGGGATAAGTAAACCCCTCTTGCCGGGTAACAACCAGACTCTCCGAAATCCCCGTCGCATTGCCGGTCCAGGTTACCCGAACGGTGACTCTCCAGACACTCGTTGCCAGGCTCGTGATCGTGGTGGCAATGTTAAACTGCGCATCTCCCGACTGAGCCGTCGTCTGACCACTGGCATTAACTACGGTTGCGGTCAAAGTACCTGTCGTGACTGGGCAGCAGGAATTCATGATCCTCGCTTCGTGTCTCATCAACTGTTCATACATTATCCCCGACGCTCTGCCCAGATAGTCCGAACGGGACGCCGTCTTCCAGGCCGGTGATACCAGGGAGAAGATACCCAGCACAGCCACAACGGTCATAAACATGGCGATGACCACCTCGATCAAACCCAGGCCTTTTTCAGAGCATACTGAACGTAACATAGGTCTTCCCTGTAGTATTGAAAGTTATTGTTGCTGTTGATCCGCGATTGTTTTTTAAAGTTATCGTGCCCGCGGCAGGACTCAAAGTACCCCTGGCCAGAAAGGTCAATGTGTAGGTTGCCCCGCCGCCCGGAAGGCTGAAAATATAGGTGCTGCCCGCTTCTTGTCCCGGGGGCATCAGTGATTTAGTCTGTACGGTTGTGCCGTTCATTGTATAGGTATTAGCGGCGCTATCAAAAACCATGGTATGGGTTGTATCCACTTTGGAAACCGCATTTTGTCTCATGTTATTAAAATCAGATGCCAGATCTCTGGCTGCCGTTCGCAGATTAGTATTGGATACGTATCTTTGCCAGGAAAAAGTCGCTATTGTCCCCAGGATGCCAACAATGGCGATCGCAATCATTATTTCTACTAAACTAAAGCCTTTGTTTGTATTCATCATTCCCTGCCGGCCTCAAGCTGTTCGATAAATTCTCCATTTTGCTTCGCAAATCATATGCCATTATCAAGATATCTGGTTGCCCGATCAAATCGGACTGTACCTTAACAATTAATATTGTTTTTATTACAGCATATTACGCTTAAATTATTTTTCTGTCAATTTTCTTAAGCGTTTAATTTAATAATTCAAATATGGCGATTTAAACATATTCGCCGGTCATTTTCACCTCATGGCAATTAATATTGGCGTAGAAATAAAAATCTCATAAAGATTTCGCCCCAGAACAGATAAGCTACTGCTGCCGCCGATAAAAAAGGCCCAAAGGGTACAGCATATTTCATATCCTGTTTTTTTATCACCATTGCGGCAATACCCACGATGGCGCCCGCAAAAGAACTGAATAAAATAATAAATATTAAAGATTTCCAGCCTAAAAAGCCGCCGATCATGGCCAACAGTTTAATATCACCGCCCCCCATTCCCTCGCGCTTGGTTATTAATTCATAACCATAGGCAATTGCCAAAAGGACTCCTCCACCGACCAGCAAACCAATTGCAGCCTCTATCCAGGGCACCTCCACAATAAAAACAGCCGCGAGAAAAAAAATGGGAATGCCCGGCAGGGTTAATACATCCGGGATTATTTGATGATCAAGATCAATAAAGGTAATAACAATTAAAACCGCCGTAAAAACAAAAAATATCAGGAACTTCAGCGTGAGATAATATTTTCCGAACAACAACAGAGCCAGCAGAGCAGTGATAAATTCCACCAGCGGATAACGCCATGATATCTTTTCTCCACAGTCACGACACTTGCCTTTTAAAATCAAATAGCTGATCAGCGGAATATTGTCATAGAAACGTATCGGATGATGACAATGAGGACATTGGGAAAGAGGTTGCACAATGGAATTATGCTCCGGCAAGCGGAAAATGCAAACATTTAAAAAGCTGCCGATTGCTGCACCGAAAACAAAAACGAAACCGAAAGCAAAAATACTAAGAAGCATGGCTTTATTCCAATCTTAAGTCAGTGATATATAATCTGGGAATTGCTAAACAGAATTGCGGGACTTCTTCAGAAATTACCCGGCAGTTCTGCTACCATATCCCATAAAAAACGGACTTAGGCCAGTAACTTTGCGTCCCGCCTTTTCAGACGGTTTGCCCTTTTCAAGCTTGCTATAATTATAGCCATTGTACCTTGCCGTAGTCAAGAACAATATCATTCCATATCCAAATCAAGCGCTACCTTTGTTGGCTTCGTCGTCGGCTTCCTCAACGTATTTTCATATACGCGTCGTTGCGTCCTTCTAGCCGCCTCGGTATCATCAGTGATTTGAAAACGGAATCAGCCGTCTTTTCTCTCCCAGGAATAAGGGATATCACTGCCATGCGCCGGCACACGAAACTCATCCGGCTCCGAATAATTGTACACTTCAGTCGGAGTATTGACGACAATAGCTTCATCCTCGGAAATGCATTTGAAACCATGATAAACAAGGGGGGGGATATGCACCAGAACAGGATTATGGATACCGGCAATAATCTCGTTAACTTCGCCGAAGGTAGCTGATTCCTTCCGGCTGTCATAAAGAACAATTTTCATCATTCCCTTTACTACAGCCATATTATCGCATTGCTTCTTATGGTAATGCCAGCCCTTCACAACACCGGGATAAGCCGTTGTCATATAAACCTGGCCGAATTTTTCAAAAAAGCCATCATCGCCGCGCAGGATTTCCATCAAACGGCCGCGCTCATCGGCAATAACTTTTAATTTTTTAATTATGACACCGTCAATCATAGCTTATTGGCTCCTGTCTTCTCCACCATATTTCCGGCATGCTGCAATGATTCAAAAGTGCCGGCATCGGTCCACCAGCCATCGATCACATCCGATTGCATCTTTCCTTCTCGAATATAAAAATTATTAACATCGGTGATTTCCAATTCGCCCCGTTGTGACGGCTTCAGGGAACGAATGAATTCAAACACCCGGTAATCATACATGTAAATACCGATTACGGCAAAATTGGAAGCAGGATTGGCTGGTTTTTCCTCAACACGGATTATTTTGTCTCCCTCAAAAACAGGAACACCAAATCGTTGCGGATCAGGAACTTCCTTGAGCAGTATGCGGGCGCCATCTTTCTGTTCGCGGAATTTTTCTGCAGCCGCCTTAATATTTCCTTCAATAATATTATCACCCAGGACGACAACAATCTTATCCCTATCCGCAAAATATTCGGCCAGACTCAAGGCCGCAGCAATACCGCCCTCACCTTGCTGATAAGTATAGTTGATATGCTTAAGACCAAAATCTTTACCATTTTCCAACAGTTTCAGGAAATCACCGGCATTGTTGCCGCCCGTCACAATCAGAATTTCATCAATCCCGGCATTCACCAGGATTCGAATGGGATAATAAATCATCGGCTCATTATAGACAGGAAGTAAATGCTTATTGGTTACTTTGGTCAGAGGATAAAGCCTGCTTCCCAATCCGCCTGCCAGTACAACACCTTTCATGATATCTCCTTGGTTTTTCGTTTATTATGGCAACTTTTGACTGTTTCCATATCATATCCGTGAACAGATCAACAATAATTTTCTTTACTTCTCGGCAAATTATGGAGTATTTGTCAACTATATGAATAATGATGAACACTACATGCACTCAGCGTTAAAGCTTGCCCGGAAAGGAAAGGGTTACGTCAGCCCTAATCCGCTGGTCGGCGCGGTCATTGTCAAAGATGGCCGGATCATCGGTCAGGGTTATCATAAGCGCTACGGTGACCATCATGCGGAAATCAACGCTATTAAAAATGCCTCTGAAGACGTTGCCGGGGCAACACTCTATGTCAATCTCGAACCTTGCTGCCACGAAGGAAAAACACCACCTTGCGTCGATAGCATAATCAAGCATAAAATCGGCAAAGTTGTCATCGGCTCCATTGATTCCAATCCACTGGTCTCCTGCGGTGGTTTAAATTATTTAGAGAGCCGGGGGATTGCAGTAAAAACAGGCATTCTGGAAAAGGAATGCCGCTCTCTGAATGAAACTTTCTTTCATTATATGGAAACCGGCCTGCCATTTGTCACGGTAAAATACGCTCAGACCTTCGATGGACGCATCGCTACGTTAAGCGGCCAGTCGCAATGGATCAGCTCGGAGGCGTCACGCAAGTTTGCTCATCAACTGAGAGCTGAGCATGATGCCATTTTAGTAGGGGCGCAAACGGTCATTCAAGATAATCCGGAGCTGACAGTACGCCATGTCCGCGGCCATAATCCCCTGCGTGTTGTCGTTGATTCCGGCCTGAGAATTCCACTAAAGGCAAAAATTCTGCAAAACCAGTCGGCTGCCCAAACTTTAATTGCCACAACTAAAACGGCGGACGATCCGCATTTCCAGCGTATTGCTGCTTCCGGCGTGGAAATAATTACAATTGATGCTGACACTCAGGGCCGAGTTGACTTGAAAAAATTATTTAAAATACTTGCCGCCCGAGGAATATCTTCCCTACTGGTGGAAGGCGGCGCTCAAATTATCACCTCGGCATTACAGAACGATTTAGTCACTCGTCTGGTGGCGATAATTGCGCCGAAAATTATCGGTAGCGGAATTGAGGCCATCGGAGATCTCCGGATCAGCGACCTTGAACATGCCAAAATACTATCCTTTCAGAAAATAAAAAGACTCGGCCCGGACATAGCAATTGACAGCCGTTTACGTTAACTTTCAATCATAGTATAATCGGGCATAAATTAACGGAGTGGAAATAATGAATATTCTGTTTGCCGCAGAGGAAAACACCTGGGGCGGGTTTTTCGGGTTAATAAAAGCCGAACTACCACAGCATCATTTTGAAGCCAGCGGACATTTTGGTTTCGATAGTTTGAAGGGATTTGATATCCTGATACCTACCATGAGCAGGGTGGGCAGAGCACAACTCGCAACGGCAGACCGCTTGCGGCTCATTCAGCAATGTGGTGCAGGACTGGAAGGCGTTGACCATCAGTACGCCCGGGAACTGAACATCGCAGTGGCTAACGTTCCTACCGAAATGTCCGGCAATGCCGACTCTGTGGCTGAACTGGGCATCTATTTGATGATCGGCCTATCGAGAGATTTCCGTAAAATGACCATAAGCCTGGCCAACCGGAAGACGGGAACCCCACAGGGACGGTCCTTGTCCGGCAAGACGGTAGGTCTCATCGGCCTGGGCGGTATCGGCCGGGCAATGGCCAGAAAGCTAAAAGCCTTTGACGTTCGCCTCATCGGTGTTAAACGCCATGATCCGCAAAAGGCAAAAGAGGAACTTGGTCTGGAATGGGCCGGGACGCCCGCAGAGATGGACATTCTTTTACGCCAATCTGACTATGTGGTGCTTTGCCTGCCGCTGACTCCGGAAAACCAGAATTTGATTGGACAGCAAGCTTTCGGTGCAATGAAACGCAATGCCTTTTTAATCAATTTATCCCGCGGCGGTCTGGTCAATCGGGATGCGCTCGAGGAGGCGCTCGCCTCGGAAAAGATTGCCGGCGCAGGCCTGGATGTGTTCTGGGAGGAACCGGTCAATCCGGACAATCCTGTTTTCCAATATAATGTTCTTGCTACGCCTCACATTGCCGGCTCCACGGACGTTTCCATAAGCGGTATAGTGAAAGTAGTGGCGGAGAATATCAGGAGACTGAATCGGGGACAGGAACCTTTATATCAGAAAAAATGAGCACCCAATCAGGCCGGCTTAAGTTAAATTGGCAATCAGGTTTTGCGCCGCTTTGATTCCGTCCAAGGCCGAGCTGATAATTCCCCCCGCATAACCGGAACCTTCCCCGCAAGGATAGAGACCATGAACGTTTTCGCTCTGGCCGTCACCATTCCGGCAGATGCGCACCGGCGAAGAAGTTCTTGTTTCCACCCCGATCAAATGGGCATCCGCAGTAATAAATCCCGGCATTTTTCTATTGAATTCATAAATGCCCTCTCTTAGTGCACCGGCAACAAACAAAGGAAGCACATCATCCAGAGCTGCCGGCTTTGTTCCGGGACGAAAGCTTGTCGGCAAGCTTTTAACCGCCGTTTTCTTTTCCAGAAAATCAGTCAGTCTTTGCACCGGTGCGTGATAATTGCATCCGCCTGCTTCAAAAGCCCTTTTCTCCCACCGGGCTCGAAATTCCAGGCCGGCCAATGGCTCTTCCTGCAGTGCAAAATCTTCAACCCGGACATTTACAACTACGGCACTATTGGCAAACCTGCCACTGCGCATACTTCTACTCATTCCGTTTGTTAAAACATACCCGGGAAAAGCGCTGCAGCCGATTACCTCTCCACCGGGACACATGCAAAAAGTATAGACTGACCGATTCCAGGCAGAAGATGCTGCGGTCACAAAATATTCCGCCGGAGGAAGATGCGGATGTCCGGACCACTTTCCGTACTGCAGGGAATTAATTAATTCCTGTGGATGTTCTACGCGCAGCCCCATGGCAAAAGGTTTAGCTTCCATTTTGACGCCACTTACCTGTAACTTTCGATACGTATCGTCGGCGCTCTGGCCAATGGCCAACACCAATTGCTCCGTTTTTATCTCTTCCTTTTCGTTGACGATAATTGCAGCCAGCTGAGCCTTGCGGACAATAAAATCCGTGATCTGCGCTTCAAAGCGCATCGTACAACCCATTGAGGCAAGCTTGTTGCGCAGATTGACAACCACTTTTGTCAATTGATCTGTGCCTACATGAGGTTTGGCATCGGTCAGGATGGCTGGGGGGGCGCCCATTTCCACCAGAATCTTTTTAACCCAGAAAGAATAGGGATTCTTGCTCCGGCTGGTCAGCTTGCCATCGGAAAATGTTCCCGCACCTCCCTCACCAAAGAGTACATTGCTCGCCGGATTAATGATGCCTTTCTCCCAGAAAGCATGTACATCGCTTGTTCTCTTTTCTATCTTAGTTCCTCTTTCCAGCAGAACTACCGGGAGCCCTCTTGCCGACAGCACATAAGCTGCGAATAGACCGGCCGGTCCGCTACCGGCAACAACTACAGTCCCGGCTGGTGTAAATATTGCGGGAAAGAGCGGCTCCGGCAGGTGATCTTCGATCTCCTGAACTTTAATTCCTTCGGTAAGATCACCGGGTACCGGAAAATCATCAGCAACGGTTAATTGGACAACATAAACAAAATGAGGAGGTTTATTCCGCCGGGCATCAATGGCTTTTTTGATAATGCTGCAATTTACAATATCACATGGCGCCACCGCCAGGATTGCTGCTGCCTTTTGGCTTAGTTGCTCTTCGTCTTCATCCAAAGCCAGCTTAATTCCCGCGATACGCAAAAGCTTCATCAAATCCCCATTGCAAAATTTTTATAGTTATTATAGGAGGGCATACATTCAATATCAGCCTAATAAATTAAGGGTGTTTTCATGCCATGGTATGCCGTAAGTACAAGAAGTAGACACGAATATAAAGCAAATACCGGTCTTGCGCAAAAAAATATACCGACTTTTTTACCTGAGATAGAAGTTTGGAGCAAGAGAAAAGACCGGAAAAAGAAAATATTTATCCCCCTTTTCCCCGGCTATCTTTTTGTGGAAACACCCCATCTTGACAATGAAATAAAAGTAACCATCCTGAAAACATTTGGTGTAGTGAGAATTCTCGGCAAGAAGGAAAACACCGAACCGGTGGCCGTGCCGGACAGCAAGATTGAAGCAATCCAGCGCCTCTTAAACAAGAAAGTGGAAGTTTTCTCCCTGCAATATCCCCAGGTGGGTGAACCGGCAAAAATTGTTGACGGCCCCTTTGCCGGAATTGAAGGCACTGTAATTGCCAGCAATGCCGAAAAAGAGCTTTTTGTTATCTCCATTGAACTTCTGCAACGTTCGGTGGCCATAAAACTGGAAGGGTTTCAAATTACAAAGATATAAAAAAATAGGTTGAAGTATGAAGGCTGAGAACTGAGGGCTGAAGAGCTAAATTATTTCCTTCAGCCCTCAGCCTAAATAACTTCAGCCTAGTTTATTATCCCTTCAAGTCTTCGGCCTAAACACCTTCAGCCTCATCAATTATTCCTTGACTTTATCTTCATTTTGCGTCAGAAAGCGTGTTCTGAAATTGCGATTAATATGCTGTATTAAATAGTTTTGGAGATTGATTTTGAAAGGTTACATTAAGATAAACAAAGATTTTTGCAAGGAATGCCACCTTTGCATTTATGCCTGTCCGAAAGGCTGCATTATTCCCACCAATGAATACAACTCCCGTGGCTACCATCCTGTTGGCTGCGCTGAGGGAAAGGAATGCACCGGCTGTACTCTGTGCGCCGTCATGTGCCCGGAAGTGGCTATCGAGGTCTATCGTGAATAAAGTATTAATGTCCGGAAACAATATTATTGCGGAAGCGGCAATCCGTGCCGGGTGTCGTTTTTATGCCGGCTATCCGATAACGCCCCAAAATGAGCTTACTGAATACATGGCCGAACACATGCGCAATGTGGAAGGTGGTGTTTTTGTTCAATCGGAAAGTGAAATTGCGGCGATTCACATGATTATCGGCGCGAGTGCCACAGGTGCAAGGGTCATGACTTCATCGTCCAGCCCGGGTATTTCGTTAAAGCAGGAAGGTATTTCTTCCATGGCCGCCTGTGAACTACCCGGTGTTATAGTCAACATTATGCGCGGCGGTCCCGGATTGGGCAATATTCGTCCGGCGCAGGGTGACTATTATCAGGCAACGCGCGGTGGAGGGCATGGCGATTACCGGACAATTGTTTATGGACCGGCCACCTGCCAGGAACTGGCGGATTTAACCATGGATGCCTTCGATCTGGCAGATCTTTACCGCACACCGGTTATGATTCTAGCCGATGGCATGATGGGACAGATGATGGAACCCATCGTCTTCAAAAAGCCAAAACCGCGGCAGTACAGTGAAAAATTCATGCTGCGGGGCGCTGGCCAGGGCAAAAGCAAATTTATCCGCGGCCTCATCCTCGATGCCATCGATATGGAAGAACACAATTGGAAATTAGCACGAAAATATCAGGCTATTACCGAAAAAGAAACGCTTCATGAAAAATATCAAACGGATGATGCCGAATTAGTTATTGTTGCCTATGGAACAGCTGCCCGTATCTCCAAAGGAGCCATCAAACGCCTGCGGGAAAACGGCATGAAAGTCGGACTTTTCCGGCCGATAACCCTTTGGCCTTTCCCGGAATTAAAATTGCGGGCATTATCGAAAAAAGTTAAAAATTATCTGGTCTTTGAATTAAGTACCGGTCAAATGCTCGATGATGTGCGGCTTGCACTCCAGGGTTATGCCGCTATTGAATTTCATGGTCGTCCCGGCGGCACCGTACCCACGCCGGCTGAACTGGCTAATGTTATTGCCCGGCATTACGAAAAGATTGATTAAACCGATTAGGAACAAAAAATATGGCAAAAAAAGTATTTGGTCGGCCGGAAAGTTTAAAAGAAGCTTATTTTCACTACTGCCCCGGCTGCGGTCACAGCATTGCTCATCGGCTTGTTGCCGAAGTTATTGATGAGATGGGAATTCGCGGAATAACTATCGGGGTTCCTCCCGCCGGTTGCGCCGTATTAGCTTATAATTATCTTGACATCGATATGCTGGAAGCTCAGCACGGACGCGGCCCGGCCACAGCTACGGGAATCAAGCGCGCGCTGCCGGATCGTATCGTCTTTTCTTATCAGGGCGATGGAGATCTTGCAGCAATTGGTATGGCCGAGAGTTTTCATGCCGCTAACCGCGGTGAAAACATCACCGTAATATTTATTAATAACGCTGTTTATGGTATGACAGGCGGTCAAATGGCCCCTACTACCATGGTCGACCAGAAAACAACAACTTCTCCTGCCGGCCGCAATAAAATATTAGACGGCTATCCGGTTAAAGTAAGCGAAATTTTTTCCCAACTTCAAGGCACAACTTACGTGGAAAGAGTAACCGTCACTTCTCCGGCCAGTGTTAATAAAACTAAAAAAGCCCTGAAAAAGGCTTTTCAATGCCAGGCGAACGGATTGGGTTTTTCACTCGTCGAAATTCTTTCACCCTGCCCGACTAACTGGAAGATGACTTCCGTTGCCTCCTGCAAATGGATCGATGAAGTAATGAGTAAGGAATTTCCGCTCGGTGTTTTTAAAGATAACCTGGTTGCCGGGAAAAAAAATGCGGGGGCCGCATCATGATGATCAAAACGATTTTTTCGGGTTTTGGCGGCCAGGGAGTATTAATGATGGGTTATAGTTTATCCCACGGAGCAATGAGCCACGGTTATCATGTTACCTATCTGCCCTCATACGGAGCGGAAGTGCGTGGCGGAACCGCCAACTGCACCGTGGCCGTTGCCGACGAGGAAATTACCTCTCCTGTGTCATCGGAACCGGACAATCTGGTTGTAATGAACTCTCCTTCTCTGACGACATTTCAGAATAAAGTTACGCTGGGCGGAATAATTTTTTTAAATTCTTCCATAATCGATGCCCGCCCCAGCCGCCAGGATATTAAAGTCTATGCTGTTCCCTGCGGAGATATGGCCCAGGAAGTAGGCAATATCAGGGTAGCAAATATCGTTATGATGGGCGCGTTCATTAAAAAAACCGGTGTTATTCCGGCGGATATTTTCTTGAAGAGTCTCGAAACTATTATGGGCAGCAGGAAAAAATCGGCAGCCGAAGGCAACCGTAAGGCTTTTGCTGCCGGATATGATTTTGTAAAAGATTAATAAGGATATTTCACATGGCTGTAAAACAAATTTCCGTATTGTTAGGCAATGTACCCGGTTCTTTTGCCAAACTCTCTCATATTCTAGATTTGGAAGACATCAGCACAAAAGCGGTCTTGGCCGCCAGTACTACTGAAAACAGCATGGTTCGTCTGGTCGTCAACGATCCCGAACGCGCCGCTGCTCTTTTGTCCAGTTATAATTTTAATTTTGAAATCACTCCTGTTCTGGCGGTTGAAGTGCCTCTGCACACCGGTGGCATGAATGCGATATTAAAGCCCTTGGCCAATGCCGACATTAACATCCACTATCTTTACACAACCATCAATCGCATCGGCAAAGAAACTATTGTCATTCTCGGTGTGGACAAGTTGGAAGAAGCCCGGGAAGTTCTGGAACAAAACTGGATTCATTTAATAGCTGAAGAAATTTATTCCATTCTTTAATCAGATAAAGCGTAAAGCTGAACATGCCTGTTTCTTTAGAAAAAGAAAAAGCCATTACTCAAAGAATGCTGGATTTAGGAGTTGCCGAAGGTGACCTGGAGGAAACTTTTGTCCGCTCCTCCGGACCGGGTGGTCAAAAAGTTAACAAGACTTCTTCCTGCGTTCATCTGTTACACATCCCTACCGGTCTTGCTGTAAAGTGTCAGCGGGAGCGATCTCAATCTTTAAACCGCCACTTAGCCAGGCGCTTATTGCTGGACAAAATTGAACGCTTACAGAAAGGCTTCGTGGAAGAAGAAAAAGAAAGGATCGAAAAAATCCGCCGCCAGAAAAGAAAACGATCCAAACGTGCCCAAGAAAAAATTCTAACGGATAAACATCATCAGACGGAAAAAAAGGTTTTACGCGGGAAAATTAATATTGAGGAATAAATTAGAGGAACTAACCCAGCGCCGCTGCGCTTCGCTTTTTGAAAAGAGAACTTGCGGTACTAACCCCGCGCCGCTGCGCTTTGCGGGATAAATGCGACTAACAAACATGACTGCGCTGCACTTGTCCTGTTTGAGTCGCATTAAAAAAGGGAGAGAAAGTCGATGTACGCTCCCCCTCCCTGATTTCTATAATAGCAATAATGTTGTTTTTAGCTGATAAACTTCAAAAGCGGATTGGCATAAAGCACTATTAGCGCAATAACAAGTGCATAGATCGCCAGAGATTCGATCATCGCCAAACCAATCATCATGGTTAAGAGTATTTTCCCTTGTGCATCCGGGTTTCTACCGACAGCATTGGTAGCACCATTTAAACCAGCTCCCATACCATGCCCGGTACCAATTGTTCCAAAAGCTATAGCTAGTCCCGCTGCCAGTAAAGAGCACCCGATGACAATCGCTTTTGTGTAATCAACGGTCCCCGCCGGTAAAGCCTGAGCCACTTCTTTAGCTGCAAAAACAAATGGAGCAGAAACAAGCACCAATACCATCGCCATTACTGTATAGATCAAACTCTTTTTCATTTAAATCCTCCTTATATAATATGTAGCTGATTATAAATTGCCCGTAATCATTATACCTGCTCTTTTCCTACACCTCCTCTCTCAAAATTTAACAATCCGGGTATTTATGAGTTGCATTTTTAGCGGCGCGAAGAGCAAATGTCAAGAGGAATTTCCCGCATTGTAAAAAATAAATATCCTGTGCGGTTAAGCAATGCCGGTATATGGACATTCTTACTTGCCTGTCATGGCAAGACAAGATTATGCTTCCCTAATGACATCAAAAAGTGAAAGAGTGTGAGCAAGGGCAGAAATATTCTGATCCTTTTCCAAGCCATAACTTGATTTTATTTTTCAGGCAGGATAAAAGTCTTCTATGGGAAAATTAACTGCTGCCGAAAAAAGAGTTGCCCGCCTTATTCAGCGAGACATCCCTGTGGTGAAACGGCCTTTTCAGGAGACGGGCAAGGCCTGCGGTCAAAGCGAGGCGGAAGTTTTAAATATTACCAGACGCCTCCAGCAGGAGGGCTATATCCGCAGATTTGCCGCCATACTGCGTCATCAGAAAGCCGGCTATACCAGAAACGCGCTGCTTGTCTGGTCGGTGCCACCGGATCAAATAGAAAAAGCAGGCAAAATACTGGCTGCGTTCCCGTTCATCTCCCATTGCTATGAAAGGAATCCTGCCTTTCAAAATAAATATAATCTTTTCAGCATGCTGCACACACAAAACGAGAACATCGTATTAATCATCAAGCAAATGGCTCAATCAATAAACAGCAAAGACTATTTAATTCTGGAAAGTGTTCAGGAATATAAAAAAATATCACCGGAGTATTTTTAAATGATTGCAATCAAGACAAATCATTTTACTGATGCCAGTCAATTTATCGTCGGCGGTGTCAACTCACCGGTTCGCGCCTGGAAATCGGTGGGCGGCGACCCTCTTTTTGTCAGCCATGCCAGTGGAAGTAAAATATATGATACCGCAGAAAAAGAGTATATCGACTATGTTCTCTCCTGGGGACCGATGATCCTGGGACACGCCCATCCGGACGTCATTGCCTCAATCTGCCGTACAGCACAAAAAGGAACAAGCTTCGGTGCTCCAACCGAAGCCGAAACAAAAATGGCCCGACTCATCTGCGAAGCCATACCGTCCATCGAACAGGTCAGGATGACCAGCTCCGGCACGGAAGCCACCATGACGGCTATTCGTTTGGCTCGGGGTTACACCGGACGGAATATGATCATAAAATTTGACGGCTGCTACCACGGTCATGCCGACTCTCTCTTAATCAAAGCCGGTTCAGGTGTTACAACAATGGGCATCCCCGGCTCCCCGGGCATTCCCGAAGAGCTGGCCCGGCTTACGCTGAGCCTGCCTTACAACGATATAAACGCTCTGGAGAAAGTTATTGCACATCATGCATCAGAACTGGCAGCCGTTATCGTTGAACCAGTGGCGGGAAATATGGGTGTCGTCCTGCCTCAAAATGGATTTCTGACAAAGCTCAGAGAAATTACCGCAAAAAATGGTATCGTTTTAATATTTGATGAAGTCATCACGGGATTCCGTTTTACTTTCGGCGGCTACCAGAATCTGGTCGGCATTGAACCCGACCTGACTTGTCTGGGTAAAATAATCGGTGGCGGAATGCCGGTGGGAGCAGTTGGAGGCAAGAGGAAAATCATGGCGAGACTTGCCCCCGAGGGAGATATTTATCAGGCGGGAACGCTTTCCGGTAACCCGCTGGCCATGAGCGCCGGTGCTGCTACTCTCAATATTCTCAAAACAAAATCTGATTACTTTTCATCATTAACTGATCGAGCAGATAGGCTTTGTGTGGAGACCGAGAAATTGTTTTCCCGGCATGGCGTTGCAGTTTGCATCAATAAGTTATTTTCAATGTTCACCGTTTTTTTCCAGGAAGGACCGGTTATTGACTTGAACAGCGCATTAAAATCAAATACCGATCTTTATGCCCGATTTTTTCACGGCATGCTGAAAAACGGCATATGGCTGGCACCGTCACAATTTGAAGCAGGATTCTTATCTTTTGCCCATACCGATAAAGACATCGACCAAACACTTACCGGCCTGGCAAATACGTTGAAAAATCTCTAAACCGGCGCTGCACTGGCTCATTGACAAGCGTCAATCAATAAGATAATAGTTTTACCCCTTTATCTAATAACTAGGGCCATCGATGAGGCTGAATATGAAAAAAACTCTGACCGCTCAATCCTTTTATGCCGGGAAAAACAAAATTGCTATTGTCGGCCTGGGCTATGTAGGCCTGCCTCTGGCGGCTCATTTGTCACATCATTTTACCGTAATCGGATTTGATATCAGTGAAGCCAGCATCGCGGAACTGAAAAAAGGCCATGACCGCACTATGGAACTGACCCAGTCCGAATTAAAAAAAGCAAAGATTCATTTTACAGCCAAGGCTGAAGACCTAGCCACCTGCAAACTTTTTATCGTTGCCGTTCCCACACCCGTTGACCACTTTCACGTTCCCGATCTGCGTGCATTAGAGAATGCATCGTCCATTATCGGCAGACATTTATCACCCGGTTCCTGCGTAGTCTACGAGTCCACCGTATATCCGGGCGTAACGGAAGATGTTTGCGTTCCCATTCTGGAGCGCGAATCGAAGTTGAAATTCCGCCGGGATTTCACTGTCGGTTATTCCCCTGAACGCATTAATCCCGGCGATAAAGTGCACACCGTTGATAACACCGTTAAGATTATTTCCGCATCTGATGATGCCACGCTCGATTTGCTCCACGGCATTTACAGCGCAGTCGTTAAAGTCGGCCTGCATCGGGCCTCGTCTATAAAGGTTGCGGAAGCCGCCAAAGTCATTGAAAATACGCAACGTGACATCAACATCGCCCTGATGAACGAGTTGGCCATAATTTTCAACAAAATCGGGCTCGACACACTGGAAGTCCTGGAGGCGGCCGGAACGAAATGGAACTTTCTGAACTTCCGCCCCGGTCTGGTTGGCGGCCACTGCATCGGTGTTGATCCCTATTACCTGACCTATAAAGCAGAGAGCATCGGCTACCGCCCGGAAGTTATTCTCTCGGGACGGAGGATTAATGATAATATGGGCAAGTATGTAGCGGAACGAACCGTCAAGATGCTGATCGCGGCCGGCATTCAGGTCAAGAAATCCCGTGTGGCGGTTCTGGGGCTTTCCTTCAAGGAAAATGTTCCTGATTTACGAAACACACGTGTTATTGACATCATTCAGGAATTAGAAGACTACGGAGTAACCGTCTCGGCCCACGATCCGCTGGCCATTCCGGAAGAAGCCCGCGAACATTGCGGCATCGAAATTGTTCCCTTAAAACAGATCAAAAACATGGACGCGGTAATTTTGGCAGTGGCTCATCATGAATACAGGGAACTGGGTATTGAAAAAATAGCGTCTCTGTGTCGCAAGAAACATCAGATCTTAATCGATATTAAAGCGGTCTTTAAACCGGACCAGGCTCGTTCGCTGGGTATTACCTATTGGCGCTTATAAAACTAAATAAAAAAGTAACGGAGGATATTTTCATGAAGAAAGCTCTTATAACCGGAATCACCGGACAGGACGGATCATATCTGGCAGAATTTTTGCTCTCCAAAGGTTATGCGGTTCATGGTCTAATCCGCCGTTCCAGCTCTTTTAACACCGGCCGTATAGATCATCTCTATCGCGATTTTCATGATCCTGATGCCCGGATATTCCTCCATTACGGAGATTTGAGCGTTTCCGGCCAGATAATGGATTTACTGCATTCCATCGAACCCGATGAAATTTACCATCTCGGCGCTCAAAGCCATGTCCGTGTGAGCTTTGATATGCCGGAATATACCGGAGATATCACCGGACTGGGAACTTTGCGCATTTTAGAAGCAATACGTAAAACCAGCATCAAGACAAAGTTTTATCAGGCATCTTCCAGCGAAATGTTCGGAGCAGCGCCACCGCCGCAGAAAGAGAACACCCCTTTTCAACCGCGCAGTCCCTATGCGGCAGCTAAAGTTTATGCCTATTATATTGTCCAGAACTATCGTGATGCCTATGGTCTTTTTGCCACCAATGGCATCCTCTTCAATCATGAATCACCGCGACGCGGTGAAACTTTTGTCACCCGGAAAATAACACGGGCAGCGACACAGATTAAGCTCGGCCTCAAAGACAAGCTCTATCTGGGCAATCTGGAAGCAAAAAGAGACTGGGGCTTTGCCGGAGATTATGTAGAAGCCATGTGGCTCATGCTCCAGCAGGAAAAACCCGATGACTATGCCATCGCCACCGGTGAAACTCACTCGGTGCGCGAATTTGCCGAAACAGTATTTCGCAAACTGGATCTGGATTACAAAAAATATGTAGAAGTAGATCCGCAGTATTTCCGGCCGACGGAAGTAGATGTGCTTCTTGGTGATTCCACTAAAGCTCAGGCAGTACTCGGCTGGAAACCAAAAGTAAGCTTTGAAAAACTCATCGATATGATGATAGCTTGCGATCTGGAATTGGCTAAAAAGGAAAAAACTCTTGTTGATGCCGGCTTTTCAATGCCGCAGCAGTGAAAACATAATTTAGTACAAATTGAGGTTTTTTATGTTCCATGAAAAGCGTATAACTGTTACCGGAGGCAAAGGATTTTTGGGAAGCCATCTGATCAGTAATCTGGAGAAGCGCGGTTGCCGACTGGTTAAGATAGCTGATCTTCCTGAATATAATTTGACGAATCTGGCTGACATTCAAAAAATGTATGAACAAACAAAACCGGAAATTGTTATTCATCTGGCGGCTAAAGTGGGAGGCATTGGCTTTAACCAGGAAAAGCCTGCAGAACTTTTTTATGACAATTTAATTATGGGAACACAGTTGCTCCACGAAGGATATCTACGGAGAATTGAAAAATTTGTCGCTCTGGGCACTATCTGTGCGTATCCTAAATTCACTCCCGTTCCCTTTAAGGAAGAAGATATCTGGAACGGTTACCCCGAAGAAACCAACGCCCCTTACGGGCTCGCTAAAAAAATGATGCTGGTTCAGTCGCAGGCTTATCGCCAACAATACGGCTTTAATTCAATTTTCTTGCTGCCGGTAAATCTTTATGGACCGGGCGACAATTTCAATCCCAATTCTTCCCATGTTATCCCGGCATTAATAAAAAAATGTATCGATGCCATGGATAATTCCGCAGATAAAATTGAAGTATGGGGAACCGGATCAGCAACCCGTGAATTTTTTTATGTGGATGATGCCGCCGAAGCAATCTGTCAGGCTACCGCATTTTACAACAAAAGTGAGCCGGTTAATATCGGCGCCGGTTTTGAAATATCGATTCGTGAACTGGCCGAATTAATTGTAAAAATAACCGGGTTCGCCGGAAAAGTCGTCTGGGACAAAACCAAGCCCGACGGTCAGCCTCGCCGGATGCTCGATACGGGCAAGGCAGCAGAGGAGTTCGGCTTTAAAGCAAATACTGAACTGGCAGAAGGACTTGCCAAAACAATTGACTGGTACAAAAAAAATCGCCATTTACCTGACAATAAATGAACGGCGGTCAGTGTTTTTATTTGACATTGATCTGCTTTAATGTTAAGGAGCGCTCGACAAAATGAATAATGATATTCGAAATTCTGCCATTCAGATGGCTTACGCCAGCAGCATCGGCATAGCAATGGTTCTGGCGATTTTCGGATGTCTCTTACTGGGGGTTTATTTAGACCGGAAATTTGATTCAGGGAACGTTTTCACATTTCTGCTTCTGGTAATCGGAATTAGTGCCGGTTTTCGCAACATGTATGTTTTAATTAAGAAAAATTTTCCGAATGAAGAACCTATTATAAAGAGCTTAAAAAGTGAACAGCATCGAAAAAGACCTTCTCCAGAAAAGAATTGAACTGGCCAACTGGATTTTTTTGGCTTTTCTTTTCATTCCATCTCTAATTTTTGCTCCCTTAAAATTTGCCCTGGGTGTACTTCTCGGCGGCTTTATTTGTATTCTCAATTTTCACTGGCTGGGCCGAAGTTTAAAGGGCGCTTTTCAAAGTATGGGCGATAGTGGCAACATTCGAACGCCCGTTATGGCGCGGTATTACATCCGCCTGGCCGTTACAGGCATAATCCTGTATCTTTTGATTACAGGGGACACTGTTGACGTTATCGGCTTAATTGTTGGACTTTCCGTGGTGGTGATCAACATTCCTATTACCTTGTTCGCTACTAATATTTCAAAAAAAAACACTCTTGAGGAGGTTAGTTGAAGTATGCATCCCCTACTCTTTTTGGAAAATCGCTTTATTCCAGCTCATGTAACATACACATTGTTTATGGTCCTTCTTTTATCTTTATTGGCATACATGGCCACGCGGCGCCTGAATATCTATCCAGGACGCCTGCAAAATGTCATGGAAACTATTATTGATGCTATGTATGAACTGCTCACCAATACCATGGGAGAGCATGGCCGGAAGTTTTTTCCACTGATTGCCACATTGGGAATTTTTATCTTAGCATCAAATCTGATAGGCATTATTCCGGGATTTGAATCACCAACAGCCAATATTAATACAAACGCCGCCATGGCTATAATCGTTTTTATTTCCACCCATGTGGTAGGCGTTATGACCCATGGTGGAAAATATTTCAAACAATTCGTAGGACCGGTTCCTTGGCTCATTCCGTTGATGATGCCGATAGAAATCATCAGTCACATATCACGCCCGCTTTCTCTGACAGTCCGTCTGTTCGGTAACATAATGGGAGAAGATATCGTCCTGGGTGTTGTTCTCCTGCTCGTACCGCTACTCGTTCCGATGCCCGTTCTCGTTTTAATGATCTTCACATCAGTTATTCAGACATTGGTTTTTATGCTGCTGGCTATGATGTATATAGCTGGAGCACTGGAAGAAGGCCATTAATCCTGATTTGTTTTAATGCTCGGGGGGATGGGGGGAAAATGCTACCACCCCTCCGAGCAGTGATAATTCTTTCCTAATCAATCATTTACTACCAACAAGCTCAACATAATCAATCAACTTGCCACCACTTAATTTCACCGCTATATCAAAGCGCTATCATTTTTGCCAGCATCGTCGGCTCTTAGACCGGCAAATGCCGGTTCCTTCACCTATGCATGCCCTGTCGCCTCCTAATTACCACCTCGATATCATCTTTGATTAAGAGTTCGAATTACATTATATTTTTTTAAAATATCAGCATCTGCCCCTTGACTCCGGCGTTCGATCGTATTACTAATAATTGTTTATTTTATTATTTCCACTTCATTTTACTTCTGGAGGATTTTTCATGCACAGCCTGGGAATTAATATCGGCTCCTCAAATGTTAAAGTGACCATGTTGGAAGGATACAGCATTCTCTGGAGCAATGTTGAACCGCACGAAGGAAATTTTCTGGACACCCTTTCCGAAATTCTATCAGCAAAAAAGATTCCCACCGGGATTAAAGCGCTGGCCACCGGAACCGAAGGAAGACATCTTTTGAACATCAACAGCGTGATTGAACCGCTCTGCTTTGAAGAAGCGCTCAAACATTTAAATTACCAAGCAGATGCGGTAGTTTCGCTGGGCGGAGAGGATCTGGTCGTTTACACTATTGATAAGAAAACAAAAAAAATTATTACTAGCTTTTCCGGTAATAAATGCGCTTCCGGCACCGGTGAATTTTTCAAGCAACAGCTGGGCAGAATGGATATGAGCCTGCCTGATATCAATGACATTCCCGGTAATAGCTGCGTATTAAAGCTGTCCTCCCGCTGTTCCGTTTTTATGAAAAGTGATTGCACTCACCGCCTGAATAAAGGTGAAGCCAATAAAGGCGATATTGTTCTTTCTCTCTCCGATGTAATGGCCACAAAAGTTATTGATTTCCTGAAAAGAGCCAGAATATCCAAAGGCCAAGTCCTGCTGGTTGGCGGCGTTACCCGCAATCAATACATAATCCGATTTATTCGCGAGAGGATGCCGCAGATCGAATTCATCGTTCCCGAACCGGCAGCATACTTTGAAGCCTATGGAGCAGCCCTTTTAGCAAAAGATTCCGGCAGTACCCTGCCCCCCCTGAATAAACTATTTCAACCGGGGAAAATCCAATTTAAACGCTTTAAAAACTTAATGACCGCTGCCAACAGGGTAACATACCTTTCCTCGAAGAAAGGGAAAGTTGTTGCCGGCCGGGAGTACATTCTGGGTGTTGATGGCGGATCAACTACAACTAAGGCCTCCTTAATTGATATGGAAACAAGCGAAGTCACCGCTTCCTTCTATGGCCGCACGCATGGTGACCCGGTGGCGGCTCTCAAAAATTGCCTTGCTGAAATGAAAAAACAGATTCACGAAGATATCGGCGACGGACAAATCAACATATCGCTGGCGTCCACAACCGGTTCCTCCCGGGAAATTCTCGGAGTTTTTCTGGAGACACCTGCTGTCTATAACGAAATAATAGCGCATGCCGTCGGCACTACTTTCTACAAGGAAGACATCGATACAATCTTCGAAATCGGCGGTCAGGACGCCAAATATGTTCTTCTCAGAAACAAGGTTCCTATTGATTATGCCATGAATGAAGCCTGTTCGGCAGGCACCGGCTCCTTTCTGGAAGAATCGGCACAGGGTGATTTGAATATTGCCCGGGCCTCGGAAATCGGCGATATAGCCGTTGCAGCCAATGAACCGTTGAAGTTCGGCGAACACTGCTCCGCTTTCATTAACTCCGACATCCGTAATGCCATTCTGCAGGGCGCATCCCGTGAGGATATCACGGCCGGTATCGTCACCTCGATAGTTTCCAATTATTTAAACCGCGTTGTCGGCAATCGAACCATTGGCAAGAATATAGTTCTGCAAGGTGGCGTAGCTAAAAACAAAGCGATCCCCCTGGCTTTCGCCATGTTGTTAAATAGGGACATTCTAGTTCCGCCTGATCCCGAGATGATGGGTTGCTTCGGCGTAGGCATCCTCGCCCGACAGAAATTAAATGACGGCTTATTAGCCAAATCCTCCTATGATATCGATAAGATTATTGCGACGGAAATCATTTATGAAAAAGAATTCCACTGTAAGGCCTGTGACAACTATTGCCCTATTCGGGTTCTGAATGTCAACAACAACAAATATATGTTTGGCGGCCGTTGTAACAAATACGCTAATATGCGCAAGAAAAACGTTATCAACGAGGCCGAAGTTTTTGACTATATCGAAGAACGCAACAAACTTCTTTTTCAGGAATGCGCTCCCAATCCCGATGATCTTGTCCGGAAAAAAGACTTCGTTGTCGGCGTACCACTCTGCTTTTCCATTTATACTCTCTGGCCTTTGTATTCCTGGTTTTTCCACTCGTTAGGCGTCGAGGCCGTTCTTTCGAACAATATATCCCATGAAGGAACAGCGCGGGTGGAAAGCAGCTATTGCTTCCCGGCGGAAATCGCTCACGGAGCCGTTCAGGACATCTTCGACCGCAATCTGGACTACATCTTCCTGCCTCATTTCAAAGATATGGAAAGTTACGAAAAAGATGCCCCGGCCAACCTCTGTCCCATTACGCAGGGCCTTCCCTATTATATCAAAAAGGCCTTTCCGGAAATCCCCGAAGACAAATATTTATTGCCGGTTATCAGCTTCATGTATGGCCTGGAGAAGGCCGCGGAATCTTTTATCGAACTGGGGGCTAAGCTGGGCTTCACCGAAAGAGAATCCCGGAGTGCTTTTGAACTGGCCAATGAAAAACAGCTGGAATATTTCAGCAGGGCGCAGGAGATGGGGAAAACAGCGCTGGCCGAGGCCAGGCTCGCCTCACGTCCGGTAATTGCGATTTTGGGCAGGCCTTATAATGCTTTTACAGCCGACGCCAATATGGGTGTGCCGCGAAAATTCGCCACACGTGGTTATTCAGTAATTCCCTTCGACATTCTGCCTTTTGCAGATCAGTCCATCTATCCGAACATGTACTGGTATTACGGGCAACAGGACATGAAGGCCGCCACGCTCCTCAAGGATGAGGACAATATCTATGTTACCTACATTTCGAATTTTTCCTGTGCGCCGGATTCTTTCATGCTGCATTACCTGAAATGGATTATGGGCACCAAGCCTTTCCTGATTCTGGAAATGGATTCACACACAGCCGACGCGGGAGTTGATACACGCATTGAGGCCTTTCTGGATATTATTGAAGGATACAGATCAAAGATTATCAGTCTTCGCGAGGAGAGATACGACAATGGTTTGCGCTTCATCAACAATCCGGGCGAAGAGATTCACATTAAAAATAATATCACCGGTGAAAAGATATCGATCAAAAACAACCCGCAGGTAAAGCTGCTGCTCTCCAACATGGGCCGACTTTCGGCTGAACTCATCGGAGCATCGATCCGCGGCTTGGGTGTCAATGCCGAAACGATGCCCGTACCGGATATCCATACACTGCAATTGGCGCGCAACCATGCTTCCGGCAAGGAGTGCTTGCCATCACATCTAGTCTTAGGCAGCGCGCTGAAGTATTTTTCGTCGGAAAAATACCGTAAAGATGAAATATATATTTTATTCGTCCCCACAACCACCGGTCCCTGCCGGACAGGCCAGTATTTCGTTTTCTATGAAAATCTTTTTAAGGATCTGCGCCTGGAAAATGTGGTCGTCTTCACACTGGATTCGGATAATTCTTACAATGAACTGGGCGCAGAATTTTCCAAACATGCCTGGTGGTCTATTACTATCGGCGATCATATGAAGGATGTGGAAACTTCCTTAAGAACCTGCGCGGTCGATCCGGTGCAGGCAATGGCCACGTACGACAAGTTATGGCGACGAATGATCGGTGTTGCCGAGAAGAATGTGACCCAGGTGCTGCCGGTCTTAAAGGAAATTTCCGATGAGATTGCCCGGATTCCCCTCAAGAAGAAAATAGAAGATTGTTCGAAAGTGCTTATCGTCGGCGAGATATATGTGCGTCGTGACGATTTTGCCGTGGATGAATTGATTGCTCATTTCAGCCGGCGCGGAATCATCGGCAAAGTATCGAATGTCGCCGAATGGGTTTATTATTGCGATTTCGTCCGGAAGTATGAACTGAAAAAGAAATTGAAATTGATTCCCTGGTACCGGAGGGCTTTCGCTCGAGAGTTCCTGGACCTGATTAATTGGGAAATTGAACACGCCTACAAACACAGAGTAGTAAAAAAAGTCGGTGATACCCTGGGGGCCACTAACCTGATTCCGGAAACACCGCATGATATGAGCGAAATTATGAGAAACACCGAAAAGTATTTTGTCAGCCACGAACTTTATTCAGAAATAAGCATTTCCAGCGGGGTGGCAGCAACGGCAATGATGGATGGATATTCCGGCATTGTTAATATTTCTCCTTTTGCCTGCCTGATCGGACGGGTAATCGAAGGATTGATTACACCCTGGGCGCGGGAACGGAAATATCCGGCCATCTCCATTGAAATAGACGGCAATCTTCTGCCGCCGAATGTTATCAATAAGCTGGAAATATTCATGCTCAATGTCCTGCGTTTCCGGGGGAATCCTGATGCCAATAACATGATTGAGAGCGAAGGGGTTCAGCAGATAACAATAGACCGAAAAATAATTCATTAATTTCAAAACAACAAAGATAATTATGAAAAAGCTGGTCTGCACAACAATTATTTTCTCTCTGCTTGCACTGGCCGGAACCGCGCTGGGATGGCATGATAAAACTCATCTGGCCGTAGCCAAAGTGGCAAAATACCCGATGTGGTACAATGCTGCCGGTCCCGACATAGCCAAAATAAAAGCGGGAGATGTTGAAAGCTACAATCACTGGTACAACAACAACTGGAAATCCGAGGTCACAACTCAAACCGTAACAAATCAGGTCGACCGCTATAATAAAGCGAATGTGTTTTTAGATAGTGAAGGGCACCTCTATGGTGCGATCATTGCATCGCTGCGAGAATACGAGGCAACTATTGAAACAGGCAAGTACGCCGAATATCATCTTGCCTATTGCGCACATTATATCGGCGATCTCTCCATGCCTTTACATAATACTCCCTATGACGATTATAACAGGAATCATCATGCTCTAAACGATGGCATCGTTGATCAGGAGGTGTTGGAACACACCGAAAAAATCGAGAAGCATATGTATAGGATCACTTTAAGAAATAATAGTTTTGAAGACGACTTGATCCGGGAAATTGTCCGGATAGCCAACATTTCCCGCTTGCTGGGCTACAAACTGCAAGCCGAAAATCGCAACATGATGCCGGAAGAAGCTTATATCCAGCTCGGTCACAGTGCTTCTCTATTGAAAGCAGTACTGCGACACTACAAAAAGCAATAAACATTAACCGCCAATATCAGGCCCAGCGCAAAGCCCGGCTCAGCTTTTCTGCGAACAGGGAAAGCAGGCCCGCCGTCCATCACTTAACTTCACCATCTTTGCCGCCATAGTCATCTCGCCGCATAGGACACAAGCCTCAGAACGATCCAACTGCGCATAGAGGGGCTGCTCAAAGGGCACCTCGGCAGTAGTGAATAATTCCGCAAAAGGCCGCGCCAGCAGATCTGCAACCTTCAAACGCTTCAGCTCCCGCCGGTCATCATCCGATGCGTCCCCGTCGGTCATTGCCGCCTCCAGCCGGTCATAATCGCTCTTCGCTTTACCATTGTATATGTAGTTTGTCTTGCGGGAAAATCTATAAGCCTGGCGCTCAGCGCGGCTCAGTACCGTATAGACATTCTTCCCGAAATTCCTGATGATCAGATTGCCCTTGCCCGCCACAGTACCCAGCATTACCTGAAGAGCGTCGATGGCACAGGAATCGTTTTCACAGATGGCCACCACTTCCTCGTCGGCGGACCGCCGCAGCTCCATCAGTTTCATCGCCTCCATTGCCACGCGGTAACCGTATATCAACCCGGGACAGATATGGCCGTGAAACTCTACGCATCTTTTCAGATCATCCGGCATCTGCGGTTCGCTGTCTTTAGATGTCATAATAAATCCTTTCGGAAATCAGTTTAGATTGTCTTCAGCAAGTACTTGTCCAGAGGGAAGCGCGGTCTTGCCTTGGGCGATTGATCGGGATAACCAACAGGCAGAAGCACTACCGGGTAGATACTTTCGTCCAGTTCCAGAAACTCCTTAACCTTATCGCGGTCAAACCTTCCCAGCCAGCAACTGCCCAATCCCAGATCAACGGCTTTAAGAACAATGTGTTCAACAGCAATCGCCACATTCATGGATAAATAAGCCTGCACTGCTGCCGCATCCATAACGGGGCTGACAGCTGCGGCGTCGTTCATATCTATGTCTATGCCGTCGAAGGCGCCATCATTCAGAAGTTCTCCGATGCGCGTCTCCCTGAATGTAATGGTCGTCAGATCGGCACAGCAGACAAAAATAACTGCCGCTCTGGCAATAAACTTATAGGGAGTGTATCGGCTCAAGGCCACTTTGGCGGCCGTTGATTGAACGACAATGAAGCGCGAAGGCTGAAGATTTGATCCCGAAGGGGCCAGCCGCGCGGCATCGAGAAGCAGGCGAACAGTATCAGCCGAAATATCTTCCGGCCTGAATTTACGAATACTTCTGCGTAAAGCAATAATATCAGATAATTCCATAATTACACCCCTCCGATTATTTCTGTACCCGGTTATTAGCTTATTGCGTTTCGTAGCAGGCCAGTATCTCGCCAAAGTAAAGAGTATGGTAATCCTTTTGCGGATAAAGAGAAGCATTATAATTCTTGTCCAGATGGGCCGGGTTCAGGGCGGACTTGTAAACTATCTTACACTCATAGTGATACCCCGGAGTTTAATAACCGGCGACACAACCTTATGGCCTGTGACTATTTCCAGGTTGCACATTTTAAATTTGTCCAGATCGCGGCCGGATTTCGAGCCGCAAAAATCAGTTTGCCTGCTCATATCACCTGCCGGCACAGAGACGGTAAAATCATCTGCGGCCTCAATAATACCAAAGGTGTGCCGCGAAGATCGCACTGCTACCATCATGATCGGCTTGCGCCAGATAACTCCAAAAGTGGCCCAGCCAATGGTCATGGTGTTGAGTGCGTTTCCGGCTTTTACAGTCAAGAAAGCCCCTTTTTTGATTTTCCGGAGGGCATCCTCGGTAATGTTCATAAAATTTAAATCTCTCACAGCAAACTCCTTATGTTCAGAAAAATAATATTAACATAATTATGCAGGCAGATGACGCTACTGGTTTCTTTCTTTCGACATGCTATTTCCCGTTTTTCCCGTTGATCTTGCATTGCGGACAAAGTTCCGACGACCCCGGCTGGTACTTCCGGCAAACCAGAGGCCTTGTCCCGTATATGGAACAGCGCCAGGCATTTCCCGCACTGTAAAGAAAAGGGCATTCCCGCTGGTAATCACCGGTTTCGGTGGAAATCATTCTATCCCCCGCCCAGACAAGACGGCGGTGTTCAATAATGTCCAGAATATCCTGCCTGCTTTCGGCATGCCAGCGTTCAAAATCACCTGGCTCGGCATAGGCCGTTAAATCGACAAAACAGCATTTGCCGCATTGCAGACAGGAAAGCGCCTCTTCCATAATTTATTTCTCTTACCTTTATCCTTTATAAAAATATTACACCTGCATCTATTCCTTCCGGAGCCAGTTACAATATGGATTTGCACAGAGATTGGAGTTAAAGTACCTGGCATCGCTGGTCACTTCCTGCCCCAACCAGCCGGGGCGTTCAAAATATTGGTCCTCTTTTTGAAGTTCCACTTCCGCCACTACCAGCCCCTCGTTGTCTCCGTGAAACTCATCGACCTCCCAGATCATACCCCCATAGGCAACTTTATATCTGGTCTTTTCGATTAACGGTCCGTCGCAAATTTTCCATAATTCTTCGGCGTCAATAAGCGGTATCTCATATTCATACTCGGAGCACGTCGCGCCGGTATTTATGCCTTTGATAGTAAGAAAAGCCTGCGTACCCGCAATCCGTAAGCGAACGGTTCGTTCCTTGTCCCGGTTGAGGTAGCCTTGAATGAAGCGAACGCCTTGATCTGTTCTCCAGTCATCACCTCGTACCAAAAACTTGCGTTCAATCTCCGTGGCCATCTCTCCCTCTCCAACCCCTTTGGGGACTTCATCTGCTTCCAAATACACCCGGCATGAGTCCTGCATCATCTATCATATGACGCTTGTCAGTTCTGCCAACGAGGGTATGTCGCTGATGATTTCTCCATAATGTGTATATTTGAGCATCTTATCCGCCGTCATGGAAAACGCGGCAGGAAGTTGTGTTTCCTTCCCTTCAAATTTACCATGCTGGAAACCTTGAAGAACGGCTTTTATTGCCGCAAAAAAACCGGTAGGATGCAGATATCTTATAAATCCACCGGCTTCCACACCATAGAGCTGGAAAATTTCACCTTTAGGGTCACAGATGATAGTGAATGGCCAATCTTCTCTTTTGGTTAAAGAAGTAAGCGTTTCCGGCGCACTTTGCAGAGCTACAAATACGCGACAACCCTTTTTCCTGACCAGATCGATTTCCTGCTTTATCTTTGCCATTTCCATTTGACATACCGGGCACCCATAATAGCGCAGAAAAATCAAAACAGCCGGATTATTGCCCACCGCATCATAAAAATTAGTCTCACCATCCCAGGGTGCTCTAAATCTAAAATCGGGGGCTTTGTCCCCTATGTTTAGTTTTGAATACATAGCAGAGTCGCTCCTTAATTAATCAAGATTGTTTTATTCCACGGTTAAAGTCTTTTTAAGACTGACAAGACATAACCCCGATAACCTTTAACCATCCCCCGCTTATCTTCTTATAAATCTTATTTGACACTTGTCAAATCCTTTAGCAATGGTATCACCGAGTTCCAGCTCACAGCCAAAGGACCGGGCAATGCCGCTGTCTCCCTGCATCGTTATATCACAAAGCTCTGCTATCTGCTCATCAGTTGCTCCCTGTGCCTGCCAGGCTGCCACCAACGGACAATAGTGAAAGTCTATATCCAACCGGTCATCGGTACAGGCCAGTATCTTCATTTCAAACACCATCCGGGCAGGCATTGTAAAAAGTATTTTCTTGAGCCCTCTAAGACTTTTAGTTCCGGCCTGCGCAGTCAGTTGATCACCCTGAAAGCACCCGCATCTCATAACGGCTGCCTTGGCAAATTCTTCCGTATCGATACCACGCTTTCCAGCCTCATCCAGCAAGAGGTACAGCCAGGTTGCTCTATGCTCCAGCAATCCCCTTATTGCTTTAATAAGTTTATTTTTACGCTGCGGAATATTTTTAATGTTGGACATCCGGCTATCTCCTTATCTGCAAAATGAGGGCATTAAATTATCTTTCATTCTTGATCTAATCAATAGTCAACTCTGCCCGGTATGGCCATAATATCCTGACCGATTTCGATGGTCAAGTAACGGCCTTTCTTGAAACTCCCCGAATTGGCCACCAGTGTGCCGCCGAAGCGTTCAATTCCGGCTGCCTCATGAATATGACCGCACAGGCAAAGACTAACCGGATTCGTTTCCAGAAATTCTTTCACGCTGAAACTGCCGCCCCGCAGACCGATAAATGAACGGTCACGGACTCCCCGGGGTGGAGTATGGGAAATCAGCACGACTTTTTCTGCCTCCCGCACCTGCTCATATCCCGTGCGGAGCTTAATACCTATTTCCTGCTCCGTGTATTCCGTGGCCGTATGCAATGGCGTCGGTGAAGATCCGCCCACACCGACAAAACCGATTCCGTCAATCATCCGGCCTATCCCGTGCAGGCCATAACCTTTCTCATCCAGAAATTCCTTGACATCCAGCCTGTCCCAATTGCCGTGAACGGCAAGAATGCGTGTTGAATATTGCTCCAGACAGGCAATCACCTCGGCTGCTTCGGCCCTCGTTTTTTTGCTGGTTATATCGCCGGCAATTACGACCCAATCCGCCTCGCTGATGAGCCTGGCTGCCTTTTCGATGGGCTTGGTTGCACCGTGGATGTCGCTCATCACAAATAGCTTCATGTCATACCTCTGACTTTTTCATCACAGTCCTGTGCCACAATGGAAAATGTCGGCGTACTCTAAGGCTGATGGGCCTTCTTCCCGTAAACCCGTTCATACGCCTCACAATAGGGGCATATGCCATTCTCGATATTCTTGACAAACCAGTAAGCTAAACCCCTCTGTTTTTTCCGGGCATGTGCACATACCTTGCATTCAACACAGCGCTTTGCCATTTTTTTGTCTTTCTCGGAAGAAGTAACATTTGTGTACATGGACTACCTCCAGAGCCATATTTAATCGTTCCTGATTAATTTAGCCAATATCTTCTTTGCTTTTTGATATACTTGGTTTTATACCAGACATTGGCTGGGATGAGGAAAGGCATGAGATGCCATTTCCCTATTTTATATTCTGACTTAGAAAGCTTGCTTATAACGATAGCATTACCCCATTAATCCCTCCTCCGCAAAGCTAAAGAAGTTGCCGTCACCGATAATGATGTGATCGAGCACCTTGATGCCCATAAGTTTTCCGGCAGCGGAAAGCTCCTGCGTGAATGCTTTATCTTCGGGGCTGGGAAGAATGTTGCCGCTGGGGTGGTTATGCACGCAGATAATGGCCGTAGCAAATTTCTGCAGAGCAAAATGAATAATCTCCCGCACAATGGGCAGGGCGGAATTGACCCTGCCTGCTGCGGCATCACTGATGTCAATAATCCGGTTCGCAGCATTGAGATGAATAACTTTGAAAACTTCGGTTTTTCGGTCGCGCATTTGCGGCCCGAGTATTTCAACAACATTCTGAGCAGCCTTAATTTTTTGCTGCGGTCCTTTGGCTTCGACTTCCCGAAAGCGGCGCCCGATTTCGAGAGCAGCTTGAATTTGCGCAATCTTCGCCGGGCCGAGGCCTTTGAATTCGTTCCATTCGCGCATATCTATATGGCTCATATTGCGAAAAGTTCCGAACTTAGCCAAAAGTTTCCGCGCCAGATCAATGGCACTGTTCCCTTGGACGCCGGTGCGCAGCAGGATTGCCAGAAGTTCTGAATTGCTCAGCGCTCCCGCACCTTTTTTAAGGAGTTTTTCTCTGGGCTGGTCGTCCTGCGGCCAGCTTTTTATCCCCGCTGACTTATTTTTTTCAGGCATGTCCCTTTCCTCTATACTGGATTTCCCGGTCGTAATCTAATAACCTGAAGGTCGCGCGAGGCCACACGAGCCGGGGACTGATATGGGAAAAACGATTTACCGCTTTTTAATCCAAGTCATAATATAGTGGTTTTTCATCCTCTCCTTTCGTCCTGCTGCAACCGGGCAACTGCAAAGTAGCTAGAAATTTACTACCCGTTGCAGCGGCACCGGCGGATAAATCTGCCCGTGATTGGGAGGCATGGAGTTATAGACCCAGTCCATATCCAGAGTGCCCAGCTTAATACCCCGATAGCGCGAATAGCCGTTGAATATACCCCGCACCAGAACGTCTTCCATCTGCATGGTCAGACCAAAAACGGCTACCGTCATGCCCGGCCGGAGCATTTTAAGTTCCACGCCAAAAGCGCCGGGATGAAACACCAGGCGAGCGCTGCCGGTAGCCTGACACTGAATAACGGGAATGATAACCGGAAAGCCATCAGCGTCGATGAAGGATAAAAATTTCAGAGAATCAAGTCCATTAAATAATTTTTCTCCAAAATGCGAAAGCACCCTTCCCTGATTTCCATTGGCCGCGCTGCCTTTGGCTATTTTTGTCAGCAGAGCCGATTTTACAACGGAGGCGAGCGGCAGGGCTTTCCCTTCGGTGGTCTCCTTCAGATCCAGATAATGCACTGTGTTAATGCCAAAATATGTATTGTACCGGAACATGGGCTGATTGTTGTATATCTCATATTCCGGACCTTCTTTCTTTAAATGCGTCCAGACGGCCTTCCCGCGCCAGAGTTTTTTGTCCAGTGTCAGGATGGCAAAGCCAATTTTCGCGGTCAGCCGCATGTACTCCTTGCTTTTGCCCTGACAGAACTCGCCAACGGTAAGCTGATCGGGCTTTGCCGCCATAACAGATGTAAGAAGCGACATGTGGGGAAGACCTTCGGGCGTTACCGTAGCAATAATTCCCACCTTCTCGGCAGGCTCAAAAGACTTCATGTCCGCTTGGGTAAAATTATTATTCATTTTCCGGACATCCTTCCTTTTTTATTTTTAAAGACGCTGGATGCTGTCTTCGCCGGAATGATAATCTTTGGAATCAAGTTTTGTTGATCCGCTCCAGCAGACAATCGACGGCTCTACTGTGCTTTTCGCAATGAGGCTTAACTCTTCCATCAGCGATCTTGCCGGGAGTTCCTCATCCGCAAACGGCCAGTCAATCCCCAACCTCTTATACTTATCGCGGCACAGATTGTTAAATGCACAAAGCTCCCATCTGTCGACAGATCCCTTTAGATTTGTGTTTATAAAATCGCCAATGCCCCGAATATTATCGGCAGTATCTGTAGCACCAGGAATCACCGGCGTGCGTATCCAGAATGTTTGGGGTGAACCATGAGTTATTAAATAATTTGACGCGAAAATGGCATTGGCCAGTATCTTTTCGTTGCCCTGACCGACAAATTTTTTGTGCCTCTCCGAATCAATTTCTTTTATATCATACAGTAGAATATCCACATAGGGCAAAAGGTTTGTAAGCACTGACTGAGGCACTTGTCCACAGGTATCGAGTGCCGTCTGAATGCCTCTGACTTTGAGTTCTTTTAAAAGGGACAGACAGAAATCATTTTGCAGGGCGGCCTCTCCACCGGAAAGGGTAACACCGCCGCAGGATGATTCAAAATACGCGCGGTCTTTGACCAGTTCGTAGGCAAGATCATGAACATTCCATTTTTTACCCAAAAGTTCCATCGCGGTTGTTGGACATTCCTCCGCACATAAACCACATCCTTTGCATAAAGACCGGTTGATGATGATGCCTTTTTCGGTCTTCTCCAGTGCCAGATCCTTGCAGGTTTTTGTGCAAATACCACATCCAATACAGCTTGTCCCCAGCCATTGAATCTGCGGTTTGGGGCTGATGCTCTCCGGATTGTGGCACCAGGAGCAATGGAGCGAGCATCCTTTGAAGAATACTGTTGTCCTCAAACCCGGGCCGTCCTCGGTGGACATGCGGACTATCTCGAGTATAGTGCCCTGTGCGTCTTTGTTTGTTTGGTGTTCCATTAGCGGGGAACTTCCTTAAAATTTATTGTGACTGACACGTTCGATCACTTCATTCTGCAGTTCTCTTCCCACGCTTGTAAAGTAGGCATTGTAGCCGGTAATGCGCACCAGGAGATGCCGGTAGTTTTGCGGGTGATCCTGTGCATCTTTGAGCATACCGGGGTCAAGCATGTTTATCTGCAAAGCAGTACCGCCGTTTTGTACGTATCCCTTCAGAAACGCCTTGAATTTATCTTTATGCTCCGGACTTCTCAGAATTGAAGGATTGAAGGTTATGGTGTGGCTGGCACCGTTGGGAAGCTCATTTAAGTAATCTTCCCAGTCGCCCCCGTCACCCTGGGCTTTGCCGCCGAGCACCTTACCCACGGAGTTTGCATTGGCCGTCGGTCCCTTAATATCGGCGCCGTTGGAAGGACATATCGCGTTGGATAAAAATTGCCCCTTCGATCTTCCATCTGCGCTGGCCGGCAGAATGTATCCGTCACCTGCCCAGTAATTCCAACTGAGCATTCCCGGACGAAATCTGCGTCCGGTAGATTTTGTGCTGTGCCGCCAGGTTGCATCGCACCACAGAGTCATTACTCTATGAGCCAGAGCGTCCGCTTCGTCGTCATCGCGGCCGTATTTAGGAGCGCGATTCTTTGCCATTGCCTGAAGCACTTCGTATCCCTTCCAATTAGCCTTCAGTGCACTAATTAATTCATTCATGGTGCAGGTTTTTTTATCGAAGATCAGATATTTTATTGCCAGCAGTGAATCCACGGTAGTGGCATAGGTGACAGCCTCCAGAGTGGTGAAGCTGATTTGCGCCCCGCCTTGCGTTACATCCCTGCCAGACTCGGCACAGCCTTTGACCAGACAGGAAAGATAAGGTGTGGGAAAGAAGCGGGCGCGTATCGATTCCGAGGTCTCGTACAAATTCACGCATTTTTGAATGATATATCGAGTCTGTGTTGCATAGGCTTCCCAGAATTCATCCCACGTTCGGAAAGATTCAGCATCTCCGGTGCGGGGGCCATCCTGTTTTGGGCTTTGGGTCTTGCCGGTCATAGGGTCGGTAAAAGGAAGTAAATCTTTCCCGCCGGTCATCGCCAGTTCTACAGCCTTGAGCAAATTGAGATTATTATCTACTGTGCCAGAGCGGTCATTGCCCACCATCGTATTTTCCAGACAGCCGACTGGAGCGTAATCATAAACATTGTCCTTGTTAATAAGATGTGTGAGGCCTGTTTTTTTTGCCTCGAGCATCATGCCGGCCATGGAGCGTTCATCAAAATTAAGCAGAAAAGGAGCTCCCTGACTGGATTCGATCATTTCCACAACCTTGTCATACAGCTCTTCCGGACTGTTGCGGTGCAGCCGCACGTTGGGCTTTGGCTCCAGGATGGGCGACATCTCGTCGATCACTTCCAGAATAGTATAGGTAAGGTCATTGGTCATATCACAGCCTGCCGCACCAAGACCGGACAGGGTGATAAGCTGGCCAAAACCGGCGGTAATGCCCTGATTGCCGTTGCGGATCATGGCATCATAGGCGGTATTGGCGTGAATCCAAAAACATTTGAGGATTTCTTTGGCAAACTCTCTGTCCATACCTTCATGAATTGAACGCTGATAATATGGCCAGAGATACTGATCAAATCTGCCGAAGGAAACTCCGGCGCCGGGATAATTTTCATCCGTCATCACCAGCATGTGGTTAATCCACAGCGCCTGCACGGCTTCCCAGAATGTCGTCGCCGGCTCCCAGGGCACTTTGCTTAAGATTTGAGCCATTCGCGAAAGTTCATCTCTTCGAACATGGTTTTTCTCCTTTTGGGAGAGTTCCAAACATAGATCTTTGTATTTTAAAGCCAGATCCCGCGCCATAGTGGAGGATGTCATCATGGCCTTAAGCTGTGCTCCTTTTGCACCCTCTCGCTCTTTAACTTCCAGCGCGTTGTAAAGGGATAGAAGTTCGGCATATACACCCTTCCAGCCAATTTTCAGCAATCGTTCGTACCCCGGAACAAGATGGCCACTTGTGGCACCGGCATTTCCGTAACCATGATCGTGAAACCATTTCATCTTGGCTCTGGCGCCATTTTTACCCTTCACCTCATGCAACCACTGCCTGCTTTCCTCTTTCGTCAAACACAGGGATGTTTGAATGTTAAATCTGGCGCCCGCCAACAGATCACCCGGCAATATTTCCTGTGGTACATAATTGACAATAACTTCCTTCACAAACCAGGCCCGCCGCTGGACCTGCGGCAACTGCCAGAAATCTGCAGGCAAAGCCACGGGTCTTGCCGCCTGAAGATAGGAAGCACCCAACGTGTTGAGCAGTGTATATGTTTCCGGCACAATATAGAAAGTCAGTTCATTATAGATAATGTCCCAGGGAGTTCCCGTAGTCCACGATGTATACTCATTGTTCCAGGCGCGCTGGGTTCCCCGAAAATAGTAATCGCGCAGCCATTGGACACGTTCTGATAATCCCTTTGGTTCTTTGATTGCATGTTCCGGCGCTGAAACTATATTCATAGCAACCTCCCTTTATGAAATAACACACCTAACCGAGCCTTTCGCTTTAATCTTTTCTTACCTCACCCTACTTATACATCACTTCCTTTTCTTCGGCAAATTCAATATTTGCCTCACTGTTTGCCGTCCCAACACGAATTCGGCAGTTTATATAAATAAAAAGGCCTCCTTTGCGAACATTGCATAAGGAGGCCTTTCCTATCCAATCAGAATATTAAAGATTGTCAGGCTTTTTTAGGCGGCTTCACAAAAACGAAAGCCAGCACCAATCCTACAATTGACAATACAGCCGTGGGATAGAAGGCAAAAGTATAGGTTCCAAAAAGGTCCTTGGCCTGACCGGAAATGATGCCGCTAATGATAGCACCAACGCCATAAGCAAAAAACAAAACGCCGTAGTTACGGGCATAATTCTTCATGCCGAAGAATACTGCGGTTGCCGTCGGCATAATGGACAGCCAGCCGCCGAGGCAAAGCCAGAAACCGATAAAGCTGAAGATATAAACATAATTACTGCCTTCGCCTGCAGTAATCATGGAAATCGAAACCAGGAAAATAAGCGCCAGATTCAGCATTGCAGCATTACGAGGATTAATTTTGTCTGTCAATATACCGAAAAGCGGGCGGCCGATAGCATTGAAACAGGCAAAAACGCCGACCAACGTTGCCGCCGTTTCACCGGATATTTTAATGATTTCGTTGCCCACCGGCTTGGAGATACCGATAGCCATCAGTCCGGCAATCGAACCGATCAGGAAGCAAAAAAACAAGCCCCAATATGTGCTGGTTTTGACCATTTCACCCGGTGTAAAATCAACGGCGACAGCAGCTCCCGCAGCCGGTTTCCAGCCCTTTGGAACCCAACCGGCAGCAGGAAACCGGAAAGGCATAGACAAAACAACAAGAATAATACCGAAAGCGATTCCAAAATACATAAAAGTATTTTGTAATCCGACGGATGGTATCAGCACACTGGCCAGCTTCCCCGTGATAAGCGCTGATCCTCCAAAGCCCGCCAGAATAAGTCCGACAGCAAAACCCTTTCTATCGGGAAACCAGCGCGCACCCATAGCAACCGGGCAACCATAGACCAGGCCAACACCTGATCCGGCGATAACACCGTAGGTAAGCGTCAGCATCCAGATGTTCGTCGCAAAACTGGAGAGCATCCATCCCAATCCAACAATTATACCTCCGATGATGCTCAGGTTACGCGGACCGAGTTTTTCCATGATGCGCCCGCCAAAAAACATGGTAACGGCAAAAAAAGCTAAAAAGACCATAAAAGGAAAATTGGCCTGAAAAGCAGACACACCGGCAAACGCTGCCCTAACCGGTCCCAGAAAAATGCTGTAAGCATATACAGCTCCCAGACATACACACATAATGAGTCCCAGAACAACGAACCCCCACCGGCCGCTTTCCGCCGGCATGCCAAACACTTTTTCTTCATTTCCCATATATAATACCCCCATGTTAGTAAATCAGAAAACAGTGCGAACATTATAGGTTTCTATTTCCCGTGTCAATAGAAATATAAGAAATATAAGTTTTATTGATTATTTAAATATTGACATGTTATTGGTGGGTGGGATCAACAACATACTGCTTGCTCCTGTATGCAGGGAGCGTTTTTATCAAGCCTCTCCGCGCAGAGTTTGGCTGTAGCCGGGCGGATATTTCCCTGGCATATTCGATTTGTCTTTTAGTCTTTGGACTTACCACTTTTCTTGCCGGAAAAATGAGTGACAAATATGGACCGCGTATCGTTGTCACAATCGGGGCAATTATTCTCGGCCTTGATGGAATTACTTATTTGCCAACCGGCATCGGTTGCACCCATTTTTTATTATCTCCATCATAAAACCACTTATCGGGAAAGCCGCGCCGGCAAATAAATACTGGGTTCTCCGCCCAGTGGAGCAGTTCCTTGTAGGCCTCATGCAGTTTACGAAAACCAACAGCATGGCCGCCGCTATCCGGATGATGAACTTTCGCCTGACTGCGGTAAGCATTTTTAATAATTCTGCGTAAATCGGCAGAGCGCAGATCGGCTTTATCAATTTGCAGGCAATCTAGTGATTCTGTTTTAACAGTCGGAATCTTAATTACCGACGGCCGGACTGACATAAGAGACACGGCATGTCTGGTTGCCAGCGCTAAGACCTGTCTCGACGCCAAATATTTCTTGTTTGTTCTTTTTTCCTCGGCCCACCAGGCATCACCCAGGCTGTTGGTCATTTTGCTGAAGTCCTCGGCCGGCTTCAGGCCGGATGTCCGCTTTTGCGTGTAACGGAATATTTCTTTATGTCCGCGGGGAAGAACATCCATAATAATAGCCGTATCGGAAAAGTAAAATGTCGCATATCGCGCATTCAGAACCTGCAACAAACCGCTTCTGATGTTGAGCTTCTGCCGCAGGTTCTGTCGGCAGCGAATCGAACAGTACTTACGGTTCTTCATATTTTCCGCAGTCCCACAGGAAAAGCAGCTATTATTTTTTTTATTCGCTGTTAAAATAATCTCATTGGTAAGTGCTGCTTTTCCCATATACGGCTATTCATCTTCCCTTTAAACATTCAAACCGGCTATTTCTTTGTTGCCGCGAGATAACCGCGCGCCAGATTGATATTAACATGGAGAACGCCCTTATTCAGATCTTTTAAGGGGTAACTCTCGGTAACAACGGGCAGGTTATCGGCATCGGCCTGGGTTTTAATAACCGAACCGGCAGGAACATAGCGGCCATCGGCAACTTTTACGCCCATGAGAACCGATGCCGGTTCCACGACACAATTGGATCCGACAAACGACCGGAATACCAGTGACTGCATTCCGATAAAAGAATTATCCAGCACAACTGCCGGTCCGTGAATCTGCACCTGATGCGCCAGAGACACACGGCTGCCGACGTAAACAGCATATTTCTTTCCGTTGACATCCATCAGATTCTTTTCTATCGGCTTACCATTCATTTCCGTTTCCAGAGCATGAATCACGACGCCATCCTGCACATTGGAATCATCGCCGATAAAGAGGGGTTGCCCTTCATCGCCGCGCACCGATGCACCGGGCGACACCATTATGTTTTTTCCCAGAATGACATTGCCGATAACCGCTGCCAGGGGATGAACATAGCAGGTGGGATCGATAACAGGTTCCGCAGCCTGAGCGCTAAAATCAGTTACAACATTCTTTTCAATCATTTCTTTGCCTCCGTGATTTTATTCTCTTCAAGCCGTTTTTCCGCTTGGCTTGTTAGTTATAATTACGCCTTTTTAGATTTTTCCTTCAGGTCGAAATGTCCGTGCAAAATATTATTTGTTAGCTTTTGTATTTTCGCGCCTGATCAATTCCTGCCAAACCTCTTCCACTTTTTTCTCTGTATCGGCAACTGATCCCTGATTATCGATGACAATATCCGCCAGACATATTTTATCATTAATAGGCATCTGGCAGACTAAACGTGCCTGTGCTTCATCCTGCGTTAAACCGTTGCGCGCGATCAAACGGCAAATCTGTCCCTCGGCCGTGATCATCACAAGGATCGTCAAATCGAATAAAGACTGCATCCTACCTTCAAACAAAAGAGGGACATCGGACAAGACAATCGCGTGGGGATCGCTTGCTTTTATCTTTTCAAGACGGGCCTGCCACTCTTCATAGACGCGCGGATGAACAATATTGTTGAGAGCTTTGAGCTTTTCCGGATGGTTAAATACTAGGGCCGCCATTTTAACGCGGTTAATTTTTTTGTCCTGATCCAGAATATCAGAGCCGAAATAGTCGACAATTTCCTGCCAGGCGGGTTTTTCCGGCTCCTGAACTTCGTGGGCGATTACATCGAAGTCAATCAGATGAGCACCCCGCAACACAAACATCCGTGCTACTGTCGATTTCCCGCAGGCGATGCCGCCCGTCAATCCTGCATTTAACATGACTTTTTATTCAAGTTATAGATGATCCGTAAACCATCCAGAGTCAGCATCTCTTCAATTTTTTCGATACTCTTCGTCTCCGGAGCGACAATCTTGGCTAATCCTCCGGTAGCGATCACCATAGGATTGGCTTTTACTTCCGCTTTCATCCGTTCGACAATTCCATCAACCAGTCCCGCGTAACCAAACATGATGCCTGCCTGTATTGCACTGACGGTATCCTTGGTAATAACTGTTTTCGGCGTACTAAATTCGACGCGAGGCAATTTTGATGCTCGTGTAAAAAGAGCCTCACTGGAAATCACTATGCCCGGTGCAATGCAACCACCCATATATTCGCCTTTGGGAGACACATAATCGAAGGTTGTTGCCGTTCCAAAGTCAACAATGATCGCATCCCGTTTATATTTATCATAGGCGGCGACGGCATTGACAATTCTATCGGCGCCGACTTCCTTGGGATTATCATAAAAAATCGGCATCCCAGTTTTGATCCCCGGCCCCACAATCATTGGTTTGAGATTGAAATACTTTACACATAGAGGTTCCAGAATATTGAGCATCGGCGGCACAACACAAGATATTATAATTGCCGAGACCGCTTTTATCTCATTAATTTTCATGCGGCTGGTTTGATACAGGTTATAAATGAGCACACCATATTCATCGACGGTATGGTCAATTTCCGTACGAATCCGCCAGTCATGCACCAGCTTATCTTCATCATACAAACCCAAGACGGTATTGGTGTTGCCGACATCTATTACTAACAGCATATTCATTACCCCTTTTTCAATATTGTTGCGTCTCCGGCGTTTATTACCATTTTTTCACCCTGAACACTTACTATAATCAACGATCCTGCATCATCGATACCAATAGCCTGGCCTTGTATCGTTTCATAAAAATGTATTACCTGAACATTCTGTCCGATCATCGGCGCCAGATTAAGCCACTTTTCTTTAATGGCAGCAAAGCCATTTTGCAATAGTTTTCTATACCATTTTGCAAAATTTTCAAACAGCTTGATTATCAAATCCTGGCGGGAAATTTCCTGCCCTGTTTCCAAACTTAAAGACGTAGCAATTTCGAGCACTTCTGCCGGAAATTGATTTCCCCGAATGTTCACATTGATACCTATGCCCACCACTACAAAATCAACATCTTCCGCTGCAGTTTTCATTTGCGCCAGAATGCCACAGATTTTTTTACCCTTTACCAGAACATCATTGGGCCACTTGAGTTCAATCTTTCCCGGACAGTATTGCGTAAGCGTTTCGGCCACAGCCACACCCGCAACCATTGAAATTAGCGGCGCTTCCTCCGGTGGAAGATGAGGACGCAGGATAATGGAAGTATATATATTGGAACCGGCAGGCGAATGCCATATTCTATGCATACGTCCTCTGCCTTTGGTCTGACTGTCGGCAATAACAACGGTGCCTTCCGGAGCGCCTTCAATACCCAGGCGGAATGCCTCATCATTGGTGGAACCGATTTCCGCAAAGTAATGCAGCTTATGGCCGATAAACTGTCCGGCAAGCTTCTCCTTTAAAAGTTTCTCGTTCCAATTCATAGTATCACAGATTTATAACCCTCCGGCAAATTGATCAAGTTGTTTTTATAAAAGTATCCACTTATAATCCATAAATAATTATTTGATTTAAAAAAAACATTACTGTAGAAAATACATGCAGGTAAAGCACCTATCCGGATTGGACCGAATTCCGCAATGGAGGAACAAGCAATGGAAAAAATTCAAATTGCCGGCAGTGCGGCTTTTTTATACCCGATGCCGATGGTTCTCGTTGGTTCCCTTTCCGGGGGCAAAGTTAATTTCATGACTGTAGGCTGGGTTTCCCGTGTAAATTTCCAACCTCCTCTTTTTGCTATAGCATTGGGACCGCACCATACAAATAAAGGAATTGATGAAAACAGGGAATTCAGCATTAATATTCCTGATGTTTCCCTCATCGAGAAAACTGATTATTGCGGTCTGGTTTCCGGCAGCAAAACAGATAAATCTGAAGTGTTTAATGTTTTTTATGGTAAATCAGACAAAGCTCCCTTGATTAAAGAATGTCCGGTTTGCATGTCCTGTTCCGTATATGATGTCGTCCAACTGCCGGTTAATACTCTTTACATCGGAGAGCCGAAAGAAATTTTTACGGAAGAAAGATATCTTACCGACAATAAACTGGATATAAAAAAAATTAAACCATTCACATTAACAATGCCGGATAATCACTATTGGTCTATTGGCGAGAAGCTCGGAAAGGCCTGGGATGCAGGCAAAAGCTGGAAAGGAAAATAATATGCAAAACAACAACAGGGACGCTTTATCGCACACCTGATTATCAGTCTCGGATAGCGTGGCTGAGGGGCGAGGAATCGAACCTCAATTTACAGGGCCAGAACCTGTCGTCCTGCCGTTAGACGACCCCTCAACACAGAAAATATAACCACAGAAAAGCCATTTTCCCATGTTATAAAAGAATAGCGGTTCCTAGCAAATAGGATAACTTTCTACGTAACTTTAGCATTATCCTTTGATTTGGCCTTTTTTGTATCGATATCGTCAGGATATGACATGGCTTCCGTTCCACGTTCTCGCGTCCGGACCCGGATCACATCTTCCACCGGAGTAACAAAGATAATCCCGTCGCCGGGGTCACCGGTATAAGCTGACTTAAGAATAGCTTCAATTGCCGCATCAAGATTGTGCTTGTTCAGAACAATGTTGATCTGAATCTTCGGCAACATGTTAACCTGATAAGTACCCGCCCGGCCGACCAATTGAATTCCTCCCTGACGCCCATGGCCCCGCACCTCGAACATATTTAGACCGACGATTCCGATTTCGGCAAGAGCGTCTCTGACGTCATTGACCTTGTCTTCACGAATTATGGCCTCGATTTTTTTCAGCATGTAAAATCTCCTTAATGATGCAAGTTGTTATGGAACATATTCCTTTTAACTCAGCCTACGAATAACTTCTTTCACCATGTGAGCTGATATCCAGGCCGACTTCCTCTTCCATAGGTGTAACCCGCAGTCCGATACTGGCGTTTAACAGCTTGGCCAAGATATAGGTCACTACAAAAGAGAAGACAATGGTGACGATAACAGCCAGAATTTGAACACCGATCTGACCCGGATTACCGAAGAACAGGCCGTTGGCCCCATCTGCGTTGACTGATACCGTTGCAAAAAGTCCGGCGGCTATCATGCCCCATACACTGGACATGCCGTGACAGGCCCACACATCCAAGGACTCGTCCAGCTTGCGCCTCTCTCGAAAACGCATGGTATAGTAGCAAAGCGGAGCGGCCACAGCTCCCACAACCATGGCGGCCAGCGGGGTAATGTATCCCGATGCCGGGGTTACGGCTGCCAATCCGACAACCATGCCTGTGGCAATTCCCAGTGTACTGGGCCGTCCATCGAGCCAGGTCAGCATCATCCATACCAGACCGGCTGTTGCTGCGGAAGTATTAGTTGTCAGGAGAGCATTAACCGCGACACCATTTGCGGCCAGAGCGCTGCCCGCGTTAAACCCGAACCAGCCCACCCACAGCAATCCGGCTCCCAAAACAGTTAGCGGAATGTTGTTCGGCTCTATCGGTGAATTGCCGTAACCCTTCCGCGGGCCGATAACCATGGCAAAGGCAAGAGCCGAAAAACCGGCGGCAATATGCACAACAGTGCCACCGGCAAAATCAAGGACACCCATGGTTTTCAGCCAACCGCCTTGACCCCATACCCAATGGCAGAGCGGATCATAAACCAGAGTAGCCCAGAGCAGGCTGAAGAGAAGAAAACCCTTGAATTTAACCCGCTCGACAAAGGCACCCGTGATCAGGGCCGGTGTAATAACAGCGAACATCATCTGAAAAGCGGCAAAAAGTGTATGGGGAATGGTTTTGCTGTAATCTGGATTTGGTGCGGCTCCTACCCCCTGAAATCCGAGAAAGTTCAGACCTCCGATAAGACCGCCGATATCGGAACCAAAGGCAAGCGAATAACCGTAGAGAATCCACTGTACTCCAATCAATGCCATGAAAATATAACTCAGGGTTAAAGTGGAAAGGACGTTTTTCCTGCGCACCATGCCACCGTAAAAAAGTGCCAGTGCCGGCGTCATCAGTAAAACCAGAGAACAACACACCAAAATCCAGGCTGTGTCACCTGCGCTGATTTGAATACCCATTATTGTCTATCCTCCTGAAGAGTAGTTGTAGCTATATGAGCAATAATCTTGCCACTATTAAATTGCTTTTATAAACAGGTTCTTACGAAGAAATGGTTTCTGCCGGATGGTACAATTTTGCACAGTTGATAAATACATAAGACATAATTGTTTCTTTATAAACGATGAACCAATATTGAAAAAAAATAATTGACATCCGAGAGTGGTTTGCATATATATCGCCAGCCTCAAAGTAAGTTCTTATTAAAATTCTATTTCTTCTGACAATATCCCCAAGCTAGATCAGTACGAGATAATAAGAGCCAATTAGAGTATTCCACTCTTTAATTAAGAGTGTCTATATAGAGGAGCTACGGGTAGGCTAAGGTAGCCATAACCCAATCTGTGTAAAGAGTGATTTTTGCTCTTTCAACACAAGGAGGTAATTATGACAAGAATAAACCTATTAGTAGCAAGAGTTGTGCTTTTAGGAATTTGCATCCTGTGTATTTCATCTGCCAGTGTATGGGCAGAAGAAATCAAAATATCAGTAACGGCATACACATTGAAGGAGTGTTACCATAATAAAGGTCGGACAGCTTCCGGAGAGATGGTTAGAACCGGGATAGTAGCTGTTTCACCGGACTTGGAACGTAAAGGGCTAAAATTAGGAACTAAAATAAGAATAAAGGATAGGGGAACCTTTGTAGTCAAAGATCGGACACATCGCCGAAACCGTGGCAACATTGACATTTATATGCTCTCCTACGAGGAGGCATTACAATTTGGAAGACAAAAATATACTTTAGTAAAAAACCAGGAAGATGTTAATTTTTTCAATGGTAAAGAAAAGTACGTTTGTATTCTAGATTAATCTTGGTCGCTTTTAAGTAAATTACCATCCAGGGGTATATGCTCCTCACCACTGGATGGTAAAAACTAATCAAATTATTACGTATCATGTAATTTTTAAGGAAATATCGGCCGCCCGGACAGAGTGCGTAAGTTCGCCTATCGAAATTAAATCTACACCGGTCGCGGCAATTGCCGCAACATTGTTTAAGCTTACATTACCGGAAGCTTCAATAAGCGCCCGCCCGCCAACCAGTTCTACTGCTTTTTTCATATCCGCAGGTGCCATATTGTCGAGCATAATAATATCAACGCCGCAATGGAGAGCTTCCTTCACTTCCTGGAGATTTTTAGTTTCGACTTCTATTTTCCCGGCATGGGGCTGGCTGCGCCTCTGCGTCGTGACTGCTGCGGCAATACTGCCGGCGGCGGCAATGTGATTATCCTTAATCAGGACGCCGTCATACAACCCCATGCGGTGATTTACTCCGCCGCCAATGCTCACAGCCGTTTTATCAAGCAGGCGCAGGCCGGGCATAGTCTTGCGGGTATCGAGAATTTTCGCTTTTGTTCCGTGGACAGCTTCTACATATTTCCGAGTCAGTGTGGCAATGCCGCACATCCGCTGGAAAATATTTAGAGCCACACGCTCGGCCTGCAAAATATAAAACAAACGGCCCGTTACTTCCGCAATAATATCTCCGCATTTTACTGCTTCGCCATCGCGCACCGGCAAGTTAAACTGAGTATGTTCATCCAGGAAGAGGAATACATTTTGAAATATATCAATCCCGGCCACGACAAAATCATCCTTGGCCACGGCTTGCGCTTTGCCGCTCAGTTCGCGGCTGACGATGGCGGTAGTCGTTATATCGCCGGTGCCGATATCTTCGGAAAGCGCTGCCTCAATAATCTTACGAATTTGTCTGTTGACCATTTAGCTACTCAATATTTTTCAATGAGAATGACAAAACTATCTATTGAATCTTCATATTTAACGACCTTGTAAAAAGCTCCAAAGGAAAGGCACGCAAAGCCAGAGGAATGAGGCGTACTTTTGCGTACGCCGCAATAAGCCTGCCCCGGCGAAAGCCGGGGATGGCTGCAGCGCATCCGGCATGCGCCGGAGATACTTCGCATATGCAAAGCCCGGCGCATGCCGGGGGCTTTTTACGAGTGTCGTTACGCTTGAATTTCTTTGAGTTTATTCAGGGCATTCTCCAAAGCAGCATGGCGCTCCCGGGATTCTTTTAATTTATCCTCTTCCTTTTTAATGGCGGATTCGGCAGCCTTTTCACAAAAATCGCGGTTAGCAAGCTTGCGCGAGCACTGATCAAGATCTTTTTGCACCTTGGCAATTTCTTTTTCCAGACGTGCCTTTTCACCGGCGATATCTACAATTCCGGCCAGAGGGACAAAAACCAGTAGGGAGCCGACTACACCGGTCGCTACTCCTTTGGGTTCGGCCAGATTTACTTCGACAACCATTGTCTCCAGATTGGACAGATTAGTGATATAATTACTTCCTGCTTTGACAATGCTCTTTGTTTTTTCATCGGGAACGGAAATAAGCACCTGCAACTTGCGGGAAGGCGGTATTTGCATTTCCCCGCGGATATTGCGGATACTGGTGATGATGTCCATCAGGAGTTCCATTTCTTTTTCGGCTCCGCTATCTTCCCAGGCCGTATCTGCAACAGGAAAAGACGTGACCATGATTGATTTTTCATCACTCCTGTTTAACACCTGCCAGAGATCTTCAGTGACAAAAGGCATAAAAGGGTGCAGAAGCAGCAGCATATTTTTAAATACATCATGCAAGGTGCGCTGCGTTGCGAATCTTTGTTCCGGGCTTACTTTGCCATAGAAGGCCGGTTTGCTTAATTCCAGATACCAGTCGCAGAATTCATGCCAGACAAAACGATAAATAGTGGCAGCAGCCTCATTGAAATGATATTCATCCAGACTGTGCGTGACTTCGGAAATAGCGCGGTTGAGTCTGGCCTTAATCCACTTATCGGAAAGAGAATCCTCCGCTTTCACATTACTGTTCTCGTTATAGTCTTCCAGATTAGCAAATGTCAATTTAGAGGCATTCCATATTTTATTAACAAAGAATTTGTAGCCTTCAATTCTCTCGGGAGACATGCGAACATCACGCCCCTGCGCGGTGTAAGCCGCCAGTGTAAAACGAAACGCATCGGTACCGTATTGGTCGATCATCACCAGCGGATCAATAATGTTGCCCTTGGATTTGCTCATTTTCTCGCCCTTTTCATCGCGTACCAGGGCATGGAGGTAAACATCCTTGAAGGGGACTTCTTTCATTACATATATTCCCATCATCATCATCCGGGCAACCCAGAAGAAAAGAATATCGAAGCCGGTAATGAGCAGGGAAGTCGGGTAAAAAGTTTTCAGGGCTTTGGTTTTATTAGGCCAGCCCAAAGTGGAGAAGGGCCAGAGCGCCGAACTGAACCAGGTATCGAGTACGTCTTCATCCTGCTTTAAAGATGTGCCGCTGCAATCCGGGCATTTATCGGGATCGATTGTCGATACGATAACTTTACCGCAATCACCGCAATACCAGACGGGAATCCGGTGTCCCCACCACAACTGCCGCGAGATACACCAGTCGCGAATATTATTCATCCACTCAAAATAAGTAGCTTCCCAGGTACCGGGCAGTATCTTTGTTTTTCCTTTAACCACAGCCGCAATAGCCTGCTTGGCCAAAGGCTTTATCTTGACAAACCACTGTTTGGAAACCATCGGCTCAATGTCCGTTTTGCAGCGGTAGCACTGGCCAACGTTATGGGCATAAGGCTCCGTTTTAACCAAATAGCCGCCTTGCTCCAGATCGGCAACAATTTTATCGCGTGCAGCATAGCGATCCAGGCCTTTATAAACCCCTCCGTTTTCATTAATATTGCCCAGGCCGTCAATAACCGATATTATTTCCAGGTGATGCCGTTGAGCCATGGCAAAGTCGTTCGGATCAGAAGCCGGAGTAATCTTAACGGCACCGGAACCGAAATCGGTAGTGACATACTCATCGGCAATGATCGGAATTTTTTTGTTAACTAAAGGCAGAATGACATATTTGCCGACTACATCTTTGTATCTGTCATCGTTGGGATTCACGGCCACAGCCGTATCGCCCAGCATCGTTTCCGGACGGGTGGTGGCAACTATTATTTCCCCCTGGCCATCGGCAAAAGGATAACGGATATCCCAGAGGAAACTCTGATCCTGCTTGAATTCAACTTCCAGGTCGGAAATGGCCGTATGACAACGCGGGCACCAGTTGACAATATAATCACCCTGATAAATCATGTCTTCATTATAAAGCTTCACAAATACTTCCCGCACCGCCTTGGACAGGCCTTCATCCATGGTAAAGCGCTCGCGCTCCCAATCACAGGAGCAACCCAGTCGTTTAAGCTGATTAATAATGACGCCGCCGTATTTTTCCTTCCATTCCCAAACCCGGGCCACAAATTTTTCCCGGCCTAAATCATGGCGCGTTTTTCCTTCGCGGGCCAACTCCTGCTCGACAACATTCTGGGTGGCAATCCCCGCATGATCCATTCCCGGCATCCAGAGAGTGTTGTAACCCTGCATTCTTTTAAAGCGGATAACAATATCTTGCAGAGTATTATTTAAAGCATGACCCATGTGCAGCATTCCGGTTACATTGGGAGGTGGAATAACTATGGAAAAAGCCTCAGCTTCGCTTTTATCCTGGGCATGGAACAGCTTATTTCTTAACCAGTAGTCGTATAATCTCTTTTCTGTTTCGTACGGCTCGAATGCTTTGCTTAACTCTCTTGTTGCCATTTTAGATAACTCTCTCCCCTCGAATTGATAAAAATTAAAAAGGCATTTCGCCCCTATTATGCACCCCTTTTCGAGGTACTAACGGCTTGTTGAAAAACTCTTGCTCCGGCAGGCTGATCAGATGCAAGGCATCGCGAAAATCGCGCAGCGGATATATGAAGCGTAACGCAGCAGATGAGCATTTTTCAATAGCCTGCTAATCAAAACACAGGCGGAGCATAACCTATGTCCCGCCTGTAGTTAATTCATTTTATTTAATAGAAATTAATTAAATTTTAATTCCTGCTTAATTTTTCGAATAATCAAAAGGGAGTCCACGCCGGGCACCGGATTCAGAGGTGCGAATTCACCGGAAGTCATATCTTTGGCCTCCATAATCCCGCGGGTAGTAACCACCATAACCGCATTGAAATAGGGCAAATCAGCTCTTAAATCGAGGAAAGGCGAGGTGGAACCGATAAATTTCGTAGCCAGAGCGTTGTCGCCGGAAACCTTTATTAATATATCTTCCAGCATCATGGCATAGGCAGCCCGGGTAACTATTTCTCCCGGATGGAAATTGCCGTCCGGATAGTTTTCCAGACCACGCACACCGATTTCCAAGATGCCTTCAATATCAGCTTTCAGGGGATGATCGGCAATATCCTTCGCTGTTATTTTGGCCGGTCCTGCTGCGGCAGCCTTTTCCGGATCTTTGAAAGACGTGTCAAAAGTTTTTAGTGTCCGTTTTTTATAAAGCACGTCAATTTTCATTTCTTCCAGAAATAACGCCGCTGCATCCGCGCGGGTAATGCGGTCAACAATAGCGATAATTTTCCCGTTGATTGTACCCGGCATCGCCCGTTGAATCTTTTGTATCAAATTCCATTGAACATCGGCTTCACTGATATAATCGGTTTTCAGCTCGAGCACCTTAGCAAACATCTTACCGGCCTGCTCGAATTCCAAACCGGCTTTATAGGCCAATCCTATGAAATAATAGGCCGGAGCATGTTTAGCATCGGTAAGAATGGCATTATCAAATTCATCTTTAGCCAGATCCAGCCACTTCTTCTCCAGTTTGCTTTGAGTAAAGTAACGGATACGGCTGACATAGACGAAAAGCTTTTCATCATCGGCCTGAGCATATTTCCAGCCCATTTTAAGGTTATCCCAGGCGGCAGCAAAATCGCCGGTGGCGGTTTTAACCAGAGCAATACCGGTATAAGCTTTGGAATATTTAGGATCAAGCTGCGTGGCCAATTCAAATTCCCGCTGCGCATCGCCATATTTCGCCTGATCAAGAAGACGTAAACCGGTATAAGTGTGATGTTCCGGAGTGTCTAACTGACTGGTCGGCACCCGTGCTTTAGGTCCGCAGGAAATCAATAATAAAATGGCAGTAAAAAGCATGAAGAAAGTGACTGATTTTTTTATTCTCATTTGACGTATCATATAATTCTCCTTTCATTAAAGGCTTCAATGTATACACGATGAAAATTCATTTTAACTCTTAAATACTCCATATAATTAGCTGCAGAGGCTTCCGAAGTCAAGCAATATTGCATTTTTCGCAAGCCTTGTTCAAAAACAACCTGATCATAAAATTATAGCAACCGGGATAAGGAGCCGTAACGAAATAGAGAAAAAGAGCAGGTTATTTCGTAACGGTTCCTAAGCCCGCTCTGCCACCTTTAAAAACAATTTTACACTTTTATTTATTTCGTCCGACTGCTCGGGAGAATACCAGGATATCTCTTTATCTGCGGCAAACCAGGTCATTTGCCGTTTGGCATAGAGCCATGTCTCTTGCTTGATCAGATGAACAGCCTTTTCCCAATCATGTTTTCCGCTTAAAAAATCCGTCATTTGCTTATATCCCAATGATTGCATTGGCTTAAGATCTTCCCCATACCCCCGTGCCAGCAGTCCCCGAACTTCATCCAGCAATCCCGCAGCAATCATTTTGTCGGACCTTTCGGCAATTCTCTTCTTGAGTTCCTCACGATCTACTTTCAAACCGATTTTGCAAGCATTGTAATTATTATCGCGAAAAGCATGCCTTTTTTGTATATCCACAATAGATTCGCCGGTTTGCTCCAGAACTTCCAGTGCCCGGATTACCCGTACTGAATCATTGGGATTAATTCGCAGCGCCGCCTCCTTATCTCTTTGCTGCAAAAGATTATAAAGATGCTCCTTGCCCTGCGAATTCCGCAGGCTTCGAAAAAAGTTCCTGATGTTTTCATCGACTTTCGGTGTTTCGATAATACCTTTAAGCAATGCCCGGATATAAAGACCTGTTCCCCCGGCAATAAAGACAGGCTTTCGCGACTTAGCCACATTTTCAATAATTTTATGCGCCTGTTCCGTAAAAACAGCGGCATTGAATTCCTCGTCCGGATCAACAACGTCAATTAGATGATGTTTGACCTTATTTCTTTCCTCAATTGTTGGTTTGGCCGTACCGATGTCCAGATAACGGTAAACTTGCAGAGAATCAGCGCTGATTACTTCGCCGCCAAAAGCCAGAGCTAAATCCATTGCCAATTTTGTTTTGCCTGTAGCTGTGGGCGAATTGATAATGACCAGAGGCAATTTATTCATTTACTTCCTCTTAAAAAGTCTAAAGATAGCAACTACTGGACGGCGTCATTTACTTTCTCTTAAACATCCTTTCAATTTCGCCCAAAGAAAAATTGACGATGATTGGCCGGCCATGCGGACAGGTGGCATTATGCGGCGTGGATTCCAGAGCGCGGCAGAGCGCCATTACTTCTTCCGATTTAAGAAGACTATTGGCCTTGATGGCGGCCCGGCAGGCCAGTGCCGCCAATATTTTTTCCTTTCTTTCCTGCAAACCGGGCACTGAATTTTGATCGGCCAGTTGGTCGGCGATGTCGGCGATTATTTCGCGGGCCTGGATTGGCGGTAAAATTGCCGGGAGGGCCTTGACCACAATGGCATCACGGCCGAAAATTTCCACTTCCAGGCCGATTTCCTGTAAAAATCCAATGTAGCCGGAGAAAAGAGCCATCTGACCGGGGCTTAGATTGACAACTTCGGGTAAAAGCAGCGGCTGACTGATAATTTTCTCACTGGCCGATTTTTTTAATTCTTCGAAAACAATCCTTTCATGGGCGGCATGTTGATCAAGCAGTACAAAACCGCTGTTCCCGGCAAAAATCAGATAGGTATTGGCAAATTGTCCCAAATAGTTCAGGTCGGCAAAAGCTATTGGTTCCTTTTGATGGTAATCAATGCCGGTTGCCGGCGTTTCCTTTACTCCTGCCGCCTCCAATGGCTTACGGGAAAACAAATCAGTTGAAATCGCCTGTTGCAGATTTTGTCGGGAATATAATCCGGCGATACCAGGTGGAATGTTTTCGGCCGGTCGCCGGAAAGTCGGCAACTGTGCTTTGTCGCGGGGCGCTAAACGATAGACAAAACTGCCTTTGGGCGCTTCACTTACGGCTAGGCTTTCTCCAATCGTCCGGGATACTAAATCATGAATATTGCGGGAATCCTTAAATCGGACTTCCATTTTGGCCGGATGGACATTGACGTCAACATCGTCACCGGGCAAATCCAAAAATAAAACTGCGGCCGGATAGCGCCTGGCTTCAATGATCTGACGATAGGCCGATAATACTGCATGACTTACGGTATTATCGCGGACAAAGCGCTTGTTAACAAACAAAAATATGTTTTTGGAATTAGACCGGGTAAACTCGGGACGCGAAATAAAGCCGGACAGTTGAACATTTTCCTTTTCTCCCGCGACAGATAAGCAATGATCGGAAAAATCGGCACCCATGACCATAGAAATTCTTTCGGATATATCCTTTGCTTCCGGTGCGGCAAATATCTCCCGTCCATTGGCTAATACTTTAAAGCGAACTTCCGGATGGGCCAGTGCCAGGCGCGTAATCGCATCCAGACATAAACCCTGTTCCGTCGTTTCTGTTTTTAAAAACTTGCGCCGTGCCGGAACATTTTCGAATATTTTAGTCACCCGTATTTGTGTTCCGGCCGGACAACCGGCAGGCGCTATTTCTTTAATTACACCAGCCTCGACCACTGCTCTTGTGCCGGCCATATCTTCGGGACGCCGCGTCAACAATTCCACCCGGGCAATAGACGCAATACTGGGCATTGCCTCGCCCCGGAAACCGAAAGATGCCACCCGGTAGATATCTTCAAATTGCCTGATTTTACTCGTGGCATGCCGCTCAAAAACCAGGGCGACATCTTCGTATTCTATCCCTGCCCCATTGTCAATTATCGCAATTGATTCGCAGCCGCCTTTCACCAGCTCCACACGGATATCGCCAGCCCCGGCATCGATGGAATTTTCCACCATCTCTTTGACAATCGATGCCGGACGCTCAACCACTTCACCGGCGGCAATTTTGTTGGCTATTTCTTCCGAGAGAACAACGATACGTCCTGACAATTCTTAACTCCCGTTTTTATTTTTTATAACCGCTGATAGCTTACAGACGGCATACCTTATAAACATCAGACAATAAATTTTAGCGACAGAAACAACAACCCAACTCCAGAGAAGATATTCAAATATATTATTGCATTAGATATAGGTAAATTAAAATGATCCGTAGACTTAAAAAATATTTTATGCACGACAGCAGGAATAACACCTCCAATACCCATAATGATTCCAAGAATTAATCCAATATTTGATATTTTTTCTATCTCAATCAATCCGTAAAAAAGGATAATTATAATTGGAATGTGAATAAGTAAAAAACCTGTTATTTTACCCGGCAACTTAAGTATTTCCCATTCCTTTTCATATGCCGATTCAATTTCATGCAACAAAAGAAATGCAGCATTTATAATATACAGCAAAGTAATGGCTTTCATATTTACCTCACCGTTCAGAAAAAATCTTTGCACTATTCTATTTGGTTAAACCTTCGGACTATCAACCCGCAATCAAAAAGCCGCAGCCACTGAACTTACATCGTGACTGCGGCTTATTGTTATTTCAAGATCCGGCGCTTTTCAGCCGGCTGCCGACAATTAATCCAGAACAATCATCACACGGCACTTCTTCATGAAGGAGGCGTTTTCCGCCGAAGCTCTGATCTGCTGGGCATCGGCATTGCTGATAATGAGATCGGCTTTCCCCGCTCCGCTTGTCTTCAATGCTTTAACAGTAACGGGGCTGTTGGTTACCCGCTGGTTGCTCTGCGCAGCCGTGAGATCGCGGGCATAACCGCTCATACCCTGTTGAACGGCGTATTCGCGGTCCACATTGGCGGAACCATAAACTTCTTTGCCGTCTTCATCAAAGACCCGGGGCGACATCGCCGGACGAGCGGCAATACCGCGGGCATCGACAACCAGGCCGGTATAGGTCATCGGAGGAGCTGCCGGGGCTGCCGGTGCGGCTGCAGCCGGGGCCGGGGTTTCGGGTGGAGCTAATTTGCGTTTTTCAATGGAGGCGGGAATAATTACCTGGGAAAGATTGCCGTAAAGGGGCATGCGCAATCGAACTTCTACGGTGCCGTCAGACATATACTGCTGATCCACAATGACAGCGCCTTTAACCAGGCCATCAACCTGAGTATTAATGACATCACTCTCGACGGTGAAGTCCTTTATTGTCGTCGTTGAATCAACCCTTACACCCTTGGTAATTTCCAGTAAATTGCGGTAGGCATCGACTTTGGCGGCACGCAGAGCCATCGGACGGGCGTTGGCCTTACCGATTGATTTATCGGAAGGAGCGCCAATTCCAACTGCCTCAATGTAACCGGCTGACCAGTTAACTGCTCCCTGACCGATTTTCTCTGTCCATTCCGCTCCGCTTATTTTATCCTGACAAATACCTGCTCCGGCAAAAAGAAGCAATAAACCGGTAATTGCTGCTACGGACATGAATCTTAACTTCATATACATCCTCCTTTGTTGTTTGCCTAAGATTAATTATCCTGGAAAACAAGTCTTTCGTTCTCTAAATATTTTTTAAAAAAATATCAAAATACCCTGGATGTTGCAACAAGAATTCCATTATTATTTTTTCTCCGAAAATGCTTTCGGTTCTTCTTTGGTCAGCCAGGGTTTGATATTGATATTATCACCCCAAATCATGTTTTGATCCGGGGGGGTGGCTCCCCACCAGTTGTTGCGGGCATCGATATAAATGGTGGAAAAACTCTGAATCGCCACTGTGTTGCCAATAAAATTATTGTTGTTGATCTTGGGATTGGCCATACCGACACACTTAATCGCACCTTCGCCGTGGTTTTCGGCAAATGTATTATAGAACAATACAGGCGTGGCATCATTACGGCAAAACACCGCATTCTGTGCCGAATTAATAATATTACAATAGGAAATTTCCGGTGCTCCGGCATAAATATCAAAGGCCGTTGTGGCATATTTGATAATGCAGTAGGCAAAAGAGCTATTCACCTTGGATTGCTTGGATAAACGCACGGCGTTGTTATAAAAGCCCGGTGTCGGAGAAGAAGCCGCGGCGGTAAATGTTATGGGATTTTCTTTTGTACCACGGGCAATGATGCCGCCGTCTTCGGCAATCAGAGAAGTTTTTTGTTCAAATTCAATAACAACTCCCGGTTCGATGTAAAGTGTCGCCCCGCCGTTAATAATCACATCTTTAGTTACCCGATAAGGGCTGTTGGACAGGATCAAATAGGAATCGGTCTTGATTTCACCACTCAACTGTTTGCCCAGTGCGTTGACAGCCAGAGATTTCCCCTGCGGATAAGCGCCATCCAGCACAGTGGCAATATCTACTCTTCCCTGAATGCCGGCCAATATTTCCAGAAACTTGGAACTACCCCACCAGTTGTCCTGCGCTTTAACGGAAGCACCGGCCATATTGCCTACAATATTATAAGGTTTATTATCGACAATATTGTTACGGCTGATATTTATTCCGGCACCCTTCACCACGATACCGTTATTGTTATTTCTTGCTATTATGTTCCGCACAAACTCCGGAGCCGCAGATTGCACCAGCAAACCGGTATTTTCGTTATCCAGAATAGAGTTTTCTTTAATCTCCGGCACCGCTCCGTCACTAACAGAAATAGAAACTCCCTTGTTCTTATAAATGGAATTCTTCGTAATTTCCGGTTTGGAAAATGCCCCCTGAATCCTTAAAACTTCATTATTTTGTGTAAACTCGGACATTTCTATTCGGGGAGAAGACGCCTGACAATTGATCGCCGTCCTCGCATTTTTAATCCTCACAAATTTAATGACGTTTTCTTTATCTTTAACATTGGCAAAAACGATACCCGGCCATAATTGACCTTCGCCTGTAGAATCGAAATTGATGATATGATCGTTATCTCCCTGCGCGGAGATTCTTCCTTCGATAATCAGCGCACCTACCCGGGATTTGATTTCTGTTCCGGGCTCAATAGTTAAAAGCGCTTTGTCTTTAACAATAACGTCTTTTTCCAGAATGTAGGGGCTGGCGCCGGAATACCAGATTGTATCGGCTTCAATTACTCCGGAAACAGCAGTTGGTCCGGGCGCTACCGGCATACCTGTTACCTGTGCCATTTTGCTTTCATTGCCGGCAACATCATAAGCGGAAACCCGGTAATAATACTTCTGTGAATTTACCAGAGCAGTTCCGGCATCACGATATTCGGTAACTTCCGTTTTGGCAATTTCCACATAACCGCTGAGCGGCGTCAAGGATCGATAAACTTTGTAACCGGCCAGATATGTGGCAGAAGATTTTTCCCAGTTTAATAAAACCAGGGCATTGCGTCCCACACCGGTCAAATTACCGGGCTGGGGCGGAGGAGTTGTCAGCAGAGTTACCGAACTGATCGCATCGACCCATTGTGCCGTATTGCCGGCATCATCCCGGAGATAGCCTGTGATAATCGCTTTGTCAATGTTGTCACCCGGCACTACTTTATAAACACCGTAATAGCCGCCCGGTTCGACTTCCTGCATCTCAATATTTTTCTTATAATCGCCTATATCAAAGTATGCCTGCATTTTAGGCGTACCCTGAATGACAACCTTGATTTCATCTCCGGCCTTTTTCGGCAGGCCCTTGGAATCCTGAGTGAGAAGGGTTATAATCGGTGGCCGGAGCATGTCGGCAATATGCGGCACCGGAATTGTTTTCACCATTTCGCGGAAAAGATCGTCATTGGCTCGCAGCAACTGAATGTCACGCACATTCATTGATGTGGCAATGATCGTGGCAACGATACCGATCGGGTTCACAGATATGCCGCCTTCATGCTTGCGGACAATGTGTTTCCCACTCCAGAGGAAATTGCCTGTTTTCGTATCGTACATTTTAATTTCCGCGCCAACGGAAACATTGGAATACATAACCAGAAATAATTTATCAAAATCCGAGATCTCACCGAAAACAACAGCATCAACACCGAGAAGCTTGCCCAATTCCTGTGGAGGCATCTTACGTATTGCTTCAGGGTCGGTTAACCCGGCTTTTCTTAAAGTATTATCCACCCGGTAAAGCTCCATATCCTTGAAAGGAAGAGAGCTGAAATGGTTGTAAAACCCGCGCCGCATAGTATCAAAACCTTCTTTGCTTTTGGACAAGTCCACAAAGGGCATAACGGCAACTGATTTCGGGACGTGATCTTTCATGTAAGGATCAATTTTATAATCACCTTCATACAAAGATCTTATTTCTGGTGTTATAATTGTACTTTGTGTGGCGACAAGACAGCTTTGCAAGGAAATAAAGACCGGCAGGAGAAACAAAATAGCCAATAATTTAAAAGACTTCTTCATATAAGTTTCCCTTTCTTAGGAGCCGTTAGAGAATTACTGTTACTTTCGGGGCAATTTCGTTACTGCTCCTTATGCCGTCTAGCTTTTTAAACGGCACACTTAATTTTTTACAACGGCCTAATCAAAAAAGAGCGCTGTTTATTTTGCGGAGATATTCACTTCAGTACTGGGTTCGCTCTCCAAGCCGTCGCGATCAACCGCAGTAATTGCATATATCTTGTTTTTTCCTTTAACAATAGAACCGTCTGTATAGCTCGTTGATTTTACTTCCGCTAATTTTTCCAGACTGAAAAAACTTTTTTCGTAAACGACGTATTGAGCAATATCCGCTTCTTTATTGGCGCTCCAGCTGATTTCCGCTTTGCCGGCTGCAAATCGGCCACTCAAACCTTCCGGTGATTTCGGTCTGGGCTTGGTGCTTACGGCAACAAGCTCGGATTGATCGCTCACTAATCCATCTTTATCTTCCGCCTGAATTTTATAACGATAGACGACTCCGTCTTTCAATCCTTTATCCGTATAAGAAGCTTTATCAACTTTGGCTACTTTGGAAAAATCATTTTTTTCGCCCAGACTCCGGTATACATGATAAACGATAATATCTTTCTCGGTATTTGCCTGCCATGCAAGCGGCACTTCTTTAACTTTCAGCGCCTCACCTTTCAGGCCGGAAGGCTTTTGCGGCCTTGGTTTGGTTGTCGCCGAAGCCAGTACAGGCAAGCTTTCCGCCGCCACCTTGTTATAAGCGGTTAATTTGTAGTAATAAGTTTTATTGTCTGCCAGCGAGTCAAAACCCCGGGCATCATCGAGATAAATGTTGTTTTCCCGACCACTTATTTTCTTGAGCAAATTATAAGGGCCGTCTTTTTCGGGAGCCCAATAAATGTTGTATCCTTCAACCTCTTCTAACTTTGCCGCTGTCCAGGTAAGCTCGACTTTTTTCACCAGTCCATTGCGGGCGGCAAAGTTTTCCATTTTCGGCGGGACATCTCTCGTTGTTGCCTGGGCCACCGGTGAAGGGCTTGTCTCTACTCCCAAGTCGTCTTCTGCCGTTACATAATAAAAATAATTTATTTTGTCGCCCAAACCTTCAGTATCTGAATATTGAAAATTATCTTTGAGTTCCGCTGCACTTATTTTTTTAATTTTTGTAAAATTGTCTTCCGCTTTAAGGCCGCGATATATATTATAGGCGGCAATAAAAGGAGACTGAACACCAGCCCAGGTCACCTTGACTTCCCGAATTAAATTGCTCTGAGTATTGACGGAAACAACTTTCGCCAGAGCTGTTCCCTTCAAAGGATGACTGAATTCACTTTCAATATCTTTTTCGTTGAAAGCAGCCAGACGATAAAAATATATACTGCCGTCAGGAAGTGCTTTATCGCGATACAATATTTTCCCTTCGGAACTTTCGGAGGCAATATTATCGGCCGAAATTTTAGTTATCTCCTGATAAGGACCGTCTTCCGCTTTGGCACGGTAAATTCTGTAACCGGAAAGTCGGGCCGTGTCCTCGCTTTTCAATGGATTGGCAACCCAGACGATCAAAATACTCTTGGATCGCCCTTCTGTCTTTATAATTATCGGCGGATTAGGTGCAAAATCGGTACTGGCGGAAAGGACCGGCGTAAAATCACTCACACGGCCAGCTTTGTCATATGCTCTTATCTTATAAAAATAGGTACTGCCATTCTCAACACTTGAGTCACTGTATTCGAGTTTGTCAGTCTGCCCGATCGTGGCAAAAGGACCGGCTTCATTCAGGGCGCGATAGACTTCATAGCCGGCACCGGCAAATCCGGCAGTTTCCTGCCAGCGCAATATAATTTTTTTATTGCCGGGAATTTTCTGAAAATTAGCCGGATAAACGGCTTCTGCCTTGCCACCAGACCCTGATGCTCTGAAATCTGCAGGACTGTGCTTCTTTAAAGCCGCTGATATTAAAGAACCTAATTTGACGATTTCCGCCGATAATGCCGTTTCGCCAAATGCCCTTACCCGTTCACTATAAACTTCTTTCTTTTTATCAATCTGAATTAAACTACATTGGACATAAATAGCCGAACCGCGTTTATCCACCGAGCCGACAATAATAAAATCAAGTCCCAGTTGTGTTCCTATTTTAACAACGTTGTCGATTTGATCATTCTGCTGTAGGTCATTAAAGTTCAAGAAAGCTTCCAGATCTTTCCGGTCCAGCAAGGAAATGGCAGAATTATTTTTTAAAACATTGGTCAACTGGTTAGTAACTGTAGTTCCCAATCCGGAAGCTTCCAGATTGGCGGTCGCAAAATTGAAAACAGATATTTTACCTGCCTCCGCTTTTCCGGCGCAGATAAAAAATATCAGGGGCAAAACAAGCGCAATAAAGATTTTTTTGGGCATTTGCCGTCTCCAATCAAATCCGTCGGTATTATTTAATAATCAAAATACTATTATCTATCAGCAACCAGCTTATCTATTATTTCTAATGATTTCTGGGATATCGGAGTAGAAATCCCTTTTAGTTTCTCGTCAAAAACAGCATCCGTATATTTTTCGATAGCCATATCCAGATTGCGGCGTTTCTGTTGAGATTGTGCCTGGTTATAATATTCAACTTCCAGGCTCTGGAAATGCTTTAGAATACCGCTGCCCATTTCCGAAACCTTCGTATTAGTGATTTCATCGAGCACTTCTGCCTCTGAAGGTAATTCCAGGGGATCTTGAGTTATATTGGCAATGGGAACACCATCTTGATACTTATCTTCCTTAATCAACTTGCCGGAAACAGTACTGGCAAAAATATTTTCTCCAGTCTGCGTATCAACAAGTTTAAATGAAATTTCTAAAAGAGCACTAATTTTCGCAACACCTTGTTTATAGGAAAGAAGCTGGTAGTTAGGCTTCTTGATTGTCCTTGCCGGAGCATTTTTCAAATCTTCTGCGGAAGGCTTGGGATTAAGCATCAGCCAGTCGGAAAATTCCGGATTGCGTATTTCTTCTTCGTTTACAAGCACTTTAACTTGGTTCTGGCTGGGCGCATCGGAGTATTTTGTCGAAAAATGCAAGACATCACCCATGATAAAAGTATCAATACCGCGCATCTTACCGACGCTTTGGGCTGTCTTAATATCGACCAGTCCGGTCTGACTGAGCTGCATTTCCTTTAAAATGGACTGCAGATTTTCACGCTCAATAATACGCAAATCGGCGCTCGCATTTTTATGGAGGAAGGCAATCAACTTATTGGCGGCAATTTTACCGGCGTCCTTTTCCGCACTGGGAGAGCTGAAATCAAACACGGCAATAGATTTACGAATTCTCTTATTAATGGAGTCTTTAACTTCAATCATTTTTTGAAATAGTTCAGGATAGTTGGGATTTACTGCTTCAATTTTTTGCATCCAAACCAAAGCATTGCCCCATAATTCTTTCTCTGATGATTTTTCGGCCCGTTTCATGAGGGCATCACAAGCGACGGTTAGATGTTCTTTATAAAGAGGATCACTCTGCAGTGAAGATGAATATTTGCGCGCTACCTCCAGCTTTTTCATTGCGGCATAAAGCTTCCCCAGTCTTACCAGTTTCACGGATTCATCAAAATAAATCTGGCTGGCCTTGGCTTTGATTGCATCGAGCTTACCCGCCAACGCCGGATCAACCGACGGATAGTCCATTGCTTTTTCATAAAGGATTATTGCCCGTTCCCAATTCTTCGCTGCCTCCGCCTTGCCACCGGCAACCATGTAGTAGTTCAAATTATCTTTCTGTTTGGCATCTTCATACCTTCGGGCAACATCGAGATAGCTCGGATTAATATCCATCGCCATTTTGAAAGCTTCGGCAGCCATTTTCCACTCTTCCTGGCGGCCAAGTTCATTAGCCTGCTGATAAAGAACCTTCACTCCCTCCTGCCGGCTGCGCATAAGCCTGCTGCCGGTATCTTCATAGTTGGGGAATATTTTGTTTACTTGATTCAATTTGGCTAACGCTGCAGTCCAATCTTCTTTTTGCATATCCATTTCGGCCTGCTGATACAAACTTTTCAAGGAAGCTTTTAAATCACTTACCTTTCCAGTCAGATCATTGCGCAGCGCTTTTATATCGGAGCTGGTTGGATCCATCGCCGCCATCACATCGACATCTCGGGTAATCTTTTCCAGAGCAGGAAGATTGTTTTGCGCCGATGCCAGTGCTTGTCTGGCTTTAGCTAAACGAGCTTTCGCCGCATCCTGTTTGGCTCGGGTAAGGGCATCTTTAAATTCCTGATTTTCCGGTTCATCCTTCACGGCTTTTTCAAAATAGGCAATCGCTTCTTCCCAGCGGTTATCTTTGACAAATTGCTGCCCTTGTTTAAAACTTTCATTGACGGCACCACAGGCGGCCAGAAAAATGATCATAATTCCAACAGCAATTACTTTGTACATTTTATTAGATTTCATACTATCCTCCAACATAAGTTATGCTTAAAATATAGCTTCTTAACGCTCAAGAACTGCTTCAACTCTGTTTGGGCTTATCTCTAAAACTTTCATCTTTTTCTTTTTAACTGTAATTTGTTCGATATCATGAGCAACGGCTTGCGCATCGCCTTCAATTTCCAGATCCAACTCCACCTTGCCGCGTGAATAATAACGTTGATTTGCTCCTTTATATCCTTTAACTTCTTCCGCCAGCAGGGATTTGAACTCCTGAAGCTCGGCATTGGACTGGAAACCGCTTACCACTAATTTGACTGTTGCGGTATTGGCTAATTCCGCCGACCAGTTTTCCAGAACATTATCAACTAAATTACGGGCCAGTTTGGTGGCAACTTCATCAGTCAAAGCTTTAAAGTCACCTTTCATACCCGGAGCTGCTTTCTGTTCAGAGCCGGTAGTAATTATATCACCGGTATCACCATTAATAACCTTGCCTGAAATCGCGACCTTATTATTATTAATTTCCACATTATTTATATTGTAGGAATTACTGACTGCTTCCACGGTACCGACAATAACAACTTCCGCTCCGTAACGGTGGGCAATGCTGGAAATTGTTTTCTTCTCCGCAATATCCTGCAACTTTTCATAATCCTTGTTTTTCTTTATAGTCCGGGCATCAACTAATTTAAAACCCTGGGCAATAAAATATTTAGTCATAGCCGATTCGGCCATAGCTTCTTTGACTGCCTGTTCAGGAAATACCAACATTAATCTCGGCTTGGATTTGCGTGCCATAATCAAGTTAATTGCCGTCATTTTATCGCGCAGTTTTCCCTGGCTTATTTCCGCTTCGATTTCTACCTCATAGTTATCACCTGTTCTTTTTTCGGAAATTATTTTGTAAGAGCTGATATAACCTTTTGATTCGGAAAGAATACGATCCATTTTCACTTGAAAATTCTCGACGCTGGTGGCACTGGTAATCATGACTCCCACGGCTTTCTCCACGGCATTGCGCTGTGCTTCATCGAGTGCCTTACTCCGGGCAATATCAACAAAATTTTTCGCAATGGTGGCCATGCCTTTGGCCCGGACTTTGTGCTGGGCATAAACGGGAGTAACGGAAACAGCAAAAAAAACAAGGACGAGGAAAATAATGGTTTTTTTCATAAAAACACCTGTCAAACTGTATTTTTTGATCTAAAATAATGCAGTTGAGAAATAGATATTGACTAAATTTCTTATAAATCCGACCAGAAAAAAATATACTTAAATTGCCATATAGTGTCAAGGTGAAATAAATCAATGTTTCGATCATTATATATTGTTACAAGCCACCTTCATAAACACAACCCGACTCCAGGCTTTCCTGAACGACTATTTTACTTAATTGCGGAAGGGTCGTTTGTAAATGCTGCCAGAGCCACTGGGCCAGATTTTCCGATGTGGGATTTTCCAGACCTTCAATATCATTCAAGTATTTATGATCGAGTTGGTCGTGCAGCGGTTGAAAGGCTTTAGTAATGTCGGCAAAATCGATGACCCAGCCATACTTGGGATCAACCGGGCCGTTTATATGAATTGAGATACGGAAAGAATGGCCGTGCAGATTAGCACACTTATGCCCCGGCGGCACATTGGGCAGACGATGCGCTGCATCAATATGAAATATTTTAAAAATCTCCATTGAAATCTCCCTATTTTATTTCTAATATTTTATGCAGCTGCAAACTCAGACGCCATTGCGGATGAGCAAGTACATATTCCGTCGCGAGTTTTGTATTTTCCGCCAGATCAGTTCCCGCCAGCGGTTGTATAAAATAATACTGAAAATCCAAATGAGCAAACTTTGCGGGATCGGCTCCCTTCTGGGGGAATACTAATTTTAATTCTTCTCCTGCGCGCACCACCAAATCGGCTCCGGCTTTGGGACTGACACAAAGCCAGTCAATTCCTTCCGGAGGTGAAATAGTGCCGTTGGTCTCCACAGCAATAAAAAAGTTTTCCCGATGCAACGCCGCAACCAGTTTAGCATCCAGCTGCAATAGCGGTTCACCGCCGGTACAAACAACAAAAGGCCGAATTGACCCGCTTGTATCCGCCAGCCATAATCGGGCTATTTTCGCGACCAGATCATCGGCAGTCGCAAATTTTCCGCCTTCCGGACCGTCCGTCCCGACGAAGTCCGTATCACAAAATTTACAGGCCGCATCCGGGCGATCGGATTCCTTACCCGACCATAAATTGCAGCCGGCAAAGCGGC
>CAYXZW010000013.1:0-66160 GCA_964469905.1 uncultured Smithella sp. | reverse complement strand
TTTATTCGGCTTGCGGAGCCTCCTCCTTGCCGTCTCGTTATCCTTTGAAATCGAAGCGGTATAAAATACAGAGAAAGGATAAACAAAAAATGGAAAAAAAAGAGCACATAATTTCTATATTAGTCCACAATAAACCGGATGTGCTGGCCAGAGTCGCCGGTGCATTGGGTGGCAAGGGATATAACATCGAAAGTCTATCGGTTAATACAACTACTTCCTATGAAATATCCAAAATCGTGATGACATCTATCGGCAATCAGTCTACTATAACGAAGATTGAAAATCAGCTGCGCAGGATTGTCGATGTTATTGAAGTAGATGATTTAACCAATGTCGAGTCCATTCACCGCGAATTGATCCTGGTCAAACTGAACTTGACAGCAGACTCCCGGACCAAGATAGAAAAAGCCATTGACACATATAAATGGAAAGTAATAGTGTCCACAGACACTTATCTGATTCTGGAAATATCCGGCGATAAACCGCAAATTGATTTTGCCCTTGCCCGGCTGGAACCGCTGGGGATAGCCGATATTACCAGAACCGGCATTGTAGCATTGGAACTGGAAACCTAGTATTATATTCAAACAATTAAAGGGGGTTTTATGGCACAAATTAATTTTGGTGGTACTTTAGAAGATGTTATTACGTCAGAGGAATTTTCCATAAAAAAAGCTCAGGAAGTTTTAAAAAATGAAGTTATTGCGATCATTGGCTATGGTGTCCAGGGTCCGGCCCAGGCCTTTAATATGAAGGACAATGGCATTAATGTTATTATCGGCCAGGCCGAGGAAGACAAACCCTACTGGGATAAAGCAATAGCCGACGGCTGGGTTCCCGGAAAAACACTTTTCCCGATAGAAGAAGCGGTAAAACGCGGGACCATTATTCAGTATCTGGTATCGGACGCCGCCCAGATGATGCTCTGGCCCAAAGTTAAGGCCAATCTGAAAAAGGGTGATGCCCTTTATTTTTCCCATGGTTTTTCGATAGTTTATAAAGAACAGACCGGCGTTATTCCGCCTGATTTTGTAGACGTCATTATGGTTGCCCCTAAAGGCTCCGGTACCTCCGTACGCCGGAATTTCCTGGATGGCAGCGGCATTAACTCGAGCATCGCCGTGCATCAGGACGCCACCGGGCGGGCCATGGAAAGGACTCTTGCTCTGGGCATCGCCATCGGTTCCGGATTCCTTTTCCCGACTACTTTCCAGATGGAGGTTTACAGCGATTTAACCGGTGAGCGCGGCGTTCTCATGGGTGCTCTGGCCGGAATGATGGAGGCACAGTATAATGAATTGCGCAAACACGGACATACTCCCAGTGAAGCCTTCAACGAAACCGTGGAGGAGCTGACGCAAAGTCTTATTCGGTTGGTCGGTGAAAACGGCATGGATTGGATGTATGCGAATTGCTCCACGACGGCGCAAAGAGGCGCTTTGGACTGGCGGCACAAATTCCGCAAGGCGGTAGAGCCCGTATTTGCCGAACTTTACGACGCTGTAGCCACCGGCAAGGAAACGGAAATCGTCCTGAGAGTGAACAGCGCGGCCGATTATAAAGTGAAGCTCGATGCCGAACTCAAAGAAATGCGGGAATCCGAAATGTGGCAGGCAGGAGCGGCGGTGCGCGCTCTGAGACCGGAAAAAAGAAAGAAGTAATAACGGCTCCGTAAAAAGTCCATCTGCTGTTTATCACCTTCAGGTGACGTTGGCGCTGCATCTCTCGTCATTGCGGCGTATGTAAAAATACGCCTCATTCCTCTTGTTCTGGAAGCGCTTTCCCTGAGCCCAAGGGGTGAAGGAGCGCATAAAAAGAGGTGAGTCCTTACCAGTGTGCGCCGACAGGCAAACACATTGCGCGCCTTGCAGCTGGTGCTTTTTACAAACCCGTTCAAGACTTAGGGAGAAAAAATATGAGAAGCGATCTAATGAAGAAGGGACTGGAAAGGGCGCCGCATCGTTCGCTCTTTAAGGCCATGGGTTACACCGATGAAGAAATTGCCCGACCGTTAATCGGTGTGGTCAATTCCGCCAATGAAATAATTCCCGGACACATCCATCTGGACTTAATTACTCAGGATGTGAAAGCGGGAATTCGCATGTCCGGGGGAACGCCGGTGGAATTTCCGGTTATCGGTGTTTGTGACGGCATTGCCATGGGACATGCCGGCATGAAATATTCGCTGGCCAGTCGTGAATTAATTGCCGACTCCATTGAAATCATGGCCAGTGCCCATCCTTTTGACGCTCTGGTTTTTATTCCCAACTGCGACAAAATCATCCCCGGCATGCTCATGGCGGCAATGCGTTTGAATATTCCGGCAATTTTTATCAGTGGCGGACCGATGCTTGCCGGGAAAATGGCCGGCAAGGCCGTTGACCTGATCAGTGTGTTTGAAGGCGTGGGAGCGGTCAAGTCCAAGCGCATGACCCAAAACGAATTAAAACAACTCGAAGATTGCGCTTGTCCCGGATGTGGTTCCTGCTCCGGTATGTACACGGCCAACTCCATGAATTGTGTGACCGAAGCTTTGGGACTCGGTCTTCCCGGTAATGGCACGATTCCCGCCGTTCAGGCGGCTCGTCATCGCTTAGCCAAATATGCCGGCATGAAAATTATGGAGCTCTACAAGAAGAACATCAAGCCGCGCGATATCGCCACTCTGGCCGCTTTCCAAAATGCAATTGCTGTCGATATGGCGCTGGGCTGCTCGACTAATACCGTTTTGCATATTCCGGCCATTGCCCACGAAGCGGGCATTAAACTGGATTTGAATCTTTTCAACAAAATCAGCGAAAAAACACCGAATCTCTGCAAATTAAGTCCGGCCGGGCCGCATCATATTGAAGATCTCGATACCGCCGGCGGCATTCAGGCCGTAATGAAGGTTATTAACACTCTTGGCGTAATTAATAAGAAAGCGCTGACCGTAACCGGTAAAACCGTTGAAGCCAATTTAAAAAATGCCCGTGTTTTGGATGACAAAGTTATCCGTCCCTTGAATAATCCTTATTCGCCGCAGGGCGGTATCGCCGTTTTGCGTGGCAACCTGGCGCCGGACGGAGCTGTGGTCAAACAATCGGCTGTGGGCGCCTCCATGCAGGTGAATGAAGGCCGCGCCCGCGTTTTTAATTGTGAAGACGATGCCATTGCAGCAATTCTGGACGGAAAAATTAAGGACGGTGATGTTGTAGTCATCCGCTATGAAGGACCGAAGGGCGGACCCGGCATGCGTGAAATGCTCGGACCGACATCGGCCATCGTCGGCATGGGTCTGGACAAAACTGTCGCCCTCTTGACTGACGGCCGTTTCAGCGGCGGCACGCAGGGCGCGGCAATCGGCCATATTTCCCCGGAAGCGGCCGAAGGCGGACCCCTTGCGTTAGTGCAGGAAGGAGATATTATTGCCATTAATATTCCGGCGAAAACTCTTAATTTACAGGTCAGCTCCAAGGAACTGGATCGGCGCAGAAAGTCTTTGAAGCCCTTCAAGGCCACGATCACCAGTGGTTATCTGGCGCGCTACGCCAGGCTGGTCACTTCCGCGTCCACGGGTGCGATTTTCAAAGATTAAGTCTTAACAATCAAAGAAGGAGGGACTGGCATTATGTTGGAAATTAAAGACGCTGTAGCTGTTATTACCGGTGGTGGCGGGGGGATCGGCCTCGAATTGGCCAGGTACTGGGTAAAAAATGGCGGCAAAGTTGTCATTGCCGATGTTGCGCCGCAATTCCTGGAGGGTGCCGAGAAGGAACTAAAAGCCATGGGCGGAGAAGTTCTCTCCGTGGTTTGTAATGTTACCAATGAAGAGGACTGCGGAAAAATGGCCGATGCGGCCATCGATAAATTCGGCAAAATTAATCTGGTCGCACCCTTTGCCGGAATTATCAAAGACGGCATGATGCTTTCTCCCGACAAGGAAACAGGGAAAATTACCAGGAAGATGTCGCTGGATCAGTTCAAGTCCGTCATTGATATAAATTTAACCGGCGTTTTTCTGACCGTCCGTGAGTGCGCCGAACGCATGATTAATAATAATTGCCAGGGTCTTATCTGTCTGGTTTCTTCTACAGGTTCCCTGGGAACAGCAGGCCAGATTAATTATTCTTCAACAAAAGCCGCCATGTCGGTTATGCCCAAAGTAATTACAGCCGAATTTTTCCGGCGCGGTATGGCGGGTAAAATCCGCTGCGTGGCCGTCGCCCCGGGTTATGTCGGCACGGCAATGGTTAAAGGCATGGATCAAAAGGCTCTTGATAAGATTGTATCGGATGTTCCCATTGGCCGGCTGATCGAACCTTTGGAAGTGGCATCTTTGGTTGCGGAACTCTACCGCAATGAAGCCCTGGCCGGAGAAGTTTATTTTATTACCGGTGGCTTGCGCCTTGGTTCTAAAGGCTAAAATATTAATATTACAACACTTTATTGCAGGCGAGATTCGCTGTTAACCGCGAATTTCGCCTGTTTATAATCCTAGTTCTCGATAAGCCTTTTCCACAAATAGTCCGCCTTATAAATATACATTTTATAAATACAGCTATTTACAAAACAGCTGCAATAAATGCTTGCATCTTGTTTCCTGGTTGTGTCATAACTTGCCCAACTCAATGGCTTTCGTTTATTCAAAGCTCTTCTTGCTGCTTATATCCGGGTTGCTCTTATAGTTTAGTCAATTAAGAAAGAACAGATGTTTCGTTTATTATATCATTGCTTTTGCAGTGGATAATTATCAAATCAGTCACATTTTTTCTGCTCTGATATTTTGCTGGAAAGGGAGGATTGCCATGCATTTCTATCGTAAATGCAAGATACTCTACCGGAAAGCCGTTTCACCTGTCGCCATTATCTTTATTCCTCAGGGAAACACTCGCAGAACCATCAACTTGAATATTTCAACTGTCAGCATCGTGCTGCTAACCTTGTTTTGCTTCGTAAATGTTATTTTCCTCTGTTCCATGATCCCTTCTTTGATCCGTTACAATAGCATGAAAAAGCAGTTTCTCAACTATTACCAGAAGGCATCGGATCTCAACGCCATGATATCATCAGTGAAAAAGGCCAACAAGGAACTTCATGCCTTGATCTCTCCAGGAACAAAAGAAAATATTCTGGACAGTGTTGCTGCTAACGATATGGAGTCCTTAGACATTAACAAGGTACAGCAACAGATTGAATCATCCATGCAGACGATCAGCGCTGTCAATGACTACCTGAATACAATGAAGGATTTGTATCTGGCCTCTTTCCGGCGAAATTCTCCGGAGAAGAAACCCTATCAGGGAAAGAGAATTATTTTCAATATTAAAGACACCGATATGATTAAATACAATCATATCATTTCCCGGGCATCGGTAAAGTACAATGTGGACGCCGCTTTGATAAAGGCTATCATTAAAATGGAGTCCAATTTCGATCATCTGGCCGTATCACCTAAGGGAGCCCAGGGGTTGATGCAGCTCATGCCACAGACTGCCCAGGAACTTCAGATTGAAGATTCATTTCATCCTGTGAACAATATCGAAGGCGGAACTCGCTATCTCCGCTATCTTCTGGATCTTTTTGCCGACAATCTTCCCCTCGCTTTAGCTGCATACAATGCCGGAAGAAATACCGTAATCAGACACAATAACAAAATTCCACCCTACAGGCAGACGCAAGAGTACGTCCAACGCGTCTTGGAAAATCTTCATTCCTTCCGTTTGGTTAACCCGGGAACAGTAAGCGGAAAAGTCATCAGCTATAATGAATATCTTTCTTGGCGACAAACTGAATATCTAAAACCCGAACAGTCAATCTCTGAAAATACCGCGATGACCGTAATAAATAATTAAAACAAAAGGTTATTTTTCAGGCATGATTTTAAATCAGAAATAGCGCACAATATTCATGCCGACGACCTACCAATCCGTCAACATAATTCCGGCGCTGATCCGGTTGACGCTTTGATAATAATCCAGCAGACTTTCTCCATAGCCATTGAAATATTGGACATAGCCTCTTAGCCAGTCACCTTGCAAAAACGGCAGGGGAAAGCTCCAATCCAACTGGAGAGCACCGACATTATTTTCCAGTCGGAGATTATTTCTGAACATCACGGCAAATTTGTGTTTGTTCCAATAGTACGTTCCCCATAATTCGCCATAGCCCATGTAGCGGGAGATGTCCGGGTTATCGCTGCTATCTTCATTTTCCGGAATCTTGACCCAGGTTTTTAAAAGCAGGTCAAAATTGTTCCTCTCCCAGCCCACATTGACTACGGCCCGATTCCAGCTGCGGGACAGCGGCCGGGAACGGCCATTGGATTGATGATTGAACCCGACATTAACAAAACGGCCTTTAAAGCCCAGCAATTCGTAATTAGTGCGAAAATTAACCAGCAATTCCGGTTCGTAATTTGTCTCGCGAAACGGTGAGGAAAAAGCCGAGTTGTAAAGCTGCCAGAAGGAAAGTTGCGTATAGGCAATCCAGAGATCAATGTCTTTATTGAATACATCTTCCCATGCTTTCAGTTTAAAACTCAATTGGAATTTTGCTTCGTTATGCTGAGCCCTGGCGGTGGGATCGACATCAAGCTGCACACCCTGATTGGGTGATGAATTATAAGCTACAGGCAAAAAATAATTAGGCCGATAGGAACGCAATAAAAAAGTATGCTTGCGCTTATTGCGATCCAGATCCCAGTGTTGAGTCAGGAGGGAAGGCCTTTCTGTATCCGGCGGGGATGACGGAAGAACAGGCCCGGTCGTGGTTATCGCCGGCGTTGCTTCCAGCACATTTTTTTTACGGCCGGCCAGTTCATCGAAACATTGCAACCGTGAGGCAGCGTTTTCAATTTTTGCACAAGAAGCTAACCGATCGTGATTGTCCCCGGCCCGGGCAGACGAAGAAAAGAATGCTGAAATAAACACGAGAGCAAAAACAGCCAGGCAAGATAAGGCTATTGCATCTACAAATCTTTGCTTTAACAGTCTCTTCATTGACGAACTTTCCCCCGGGCCAGGGAAGCAAAAATTCCGGCACAGCAAAGGATGCCCAGGATGAGAAATATAATTTGCGTACTTTTCAGCAACAGATTGCCGGATTGAGCCAATGGAGAATTTCCCAGAATAACTGCGAAAACCAGCATAGCTATACCCATGCTGAACATTTGGCCCACCAGCCGCATTGTGGAGAGCGTTGCGGAAGCTATCCCGTAATATTTATTTTCGACGGCACTCATCGTAGCATTGACATTCGGTGAAGAAAAAAGTGCAAACCCCACTCCCAGCACAATCAGGCACAACACGATGTAGTTGATGCTGGTATCTGACCGGATAAACATTAACGGCAGCAGGCCCAGGACATTTAAAGCCATGCCCAGGGAGGCGATAATCCGCGGCTCAAAACGGTCCGAGAGCCTTCCGGCAAGAGGAGAAAACAAGGCCTGTACCGCCGGTTCGGCAATTAATATTATTCCCGTCTGCGACGGAGTCAAAGCTTTGATATGCTGCAAGTAAAGGCTCAATAAAAACGTCACCGCAAATGTGGCACTGTAGTTGATCAGCGCCGCCAGATTGGAAAAGGCAAAAATTCTATTGTCCCGAAAAAGCCTGATATCCAGCAACGGATAAGGTATGATCAGTTGACGCCGGATAAAGAAAACAAAGCAAACAATTCCCAGCACGATTAGAATGCCGGCCTGTAACTTGGGCAGCAAAGAAAACCCGTACATAATGGCAAAAAGCGCCACGGCATAAAGCAGGGAGCCGGTGAAATCAAAACCTTCCTCTGCGGCTCCTCGCCATTCCTCTTTAACCATAAAAGCAATAAGCAAGATAACAATGATTCCGATTAAAGAAGTAAAAATGAAGATATGTCTCCAGCCCAGATGTTCCGTCAACAGACCGCCGATTAAAGGCCCAACCGTCAATCCGATATAAACGGCAGCTATGTTGATCCCTAATATTTTCCCTCGTTCCTGCGAGGGAAAAGCAGCGATCAACAACGCCGTACCAGTGCTGAAAATCATTGCGCCGCCAATCCCCTGGACTACCCGGACAAAAATCAGAAATGCCGCCGATGGTGACCAAGCACAAAGAAAAGAGGAAAGAGTAAAGATAACGGCACCAGAGAGAAAAATCTTTTTCCGGCCATAAATATCGGCCAATCTACCCAAAGGTACAAGCGTAATGGCCGCCGCCAGAATAAAGGAAGACGCTACCCAGCTTAAAGTAAGCGCCGTCATCGATAGCTCCCGGGCCATAACCGGTAAGGCAATATATACGCTGGAACCCATAAAGGGGGTTAAAAATGAGCTCAGGGTTGTGGCGCATAGAAGAATATAGAGTTGTTTTTTTTCTGCTGTCATGCGATCACGCCTTATGCCGCTTCCTAAGCAACAAACTATCTTTGATTGAGAAACGGCATGACTTGGCCCGGTCAACTATGCGGGAAGGTCTTTTTGTACAGAGCAGCGAATCCATCCTTGCCACAGGCCAGCATCAGCGTCAGCGGCATAACTTTTTTTGCGGCTTTCAGCATTTCCTCGGAAAGCTGGCGGATGTCCCATTGGGCGTGTCCGTCTGCCCGCAGGCGCGCCAGATGATAAAGTTCGCGGGCATTGACTTTCATCAGCACTCTTTTGCGGTGCGCATTGGTCAGGACATAAGGAGCAGCCAGCGGCGCTTTTCCCCGAATTTGTTCATAGGCATCTTGCGTTTTGCGCATAATTTTCCGAAATTGTTGTTGCTCCCCTATTGCACTAATAGCCGGGGGAATCGTAACTCCTAAGCCGGGATCATAATCCTGAGCGATAATAGTCGCCATCCGGTGTCTTTTTAATTGGGCAAAACAACTGGCACTCACTATCAACTCAAACTGCAGATCAATATTTTCCAGCTCCCGCAATGCGGCATCATGAGGCTTAATATGCTCAAAGGTTGTCTTAAATAATTTTTTCTTTTCTCCGGGATTGAGTCCGGCAGCAAACTTCAGACATTGCTGGTAATTATAACCAGTCGTCGAAAAAAGCAGGGCGGCGGCGGTTTTGATATCGGCATCCGGCGTCGCAAAAGATATTGCTACAGCCGGATATTTTTTATCACCGGCTGGAGAAGAATATTTTTTTACAAAGACAGCGGCCAGGCTTCGCAGATTAGCTCTGGTGAGACGATCATATTCAGTTGCTTCTGTATACCGGATCAATGATGGGGCAATGTCTTTGGTGACCGCATATAATTTATTGCTGTATTCCTTTGCTTCCGTAAGCGGCACTGCCGCAAGCCTTCTGAGCATCAGCTCCAAATTGCGGGCGTTGATGGTCATTCCTAATTGAGTTTCGGTAGCCAGGGCTATTGTATAACGGGCATCTTCTTTCGCCCAACCTTCCAACAGGGAACGGTTGGCAGGATTTCCCGCCAGTTCTTTATTGCCCGCAAAGACATAAGGCCGCAGCCTTTCGTATAGTTCGTGATAATAATCGTTTTGCAGGCCGACAGTGGCCATAAACAAATCGGTAAGACCGGCCTTTTTTATTTCTTCCGGAATGACAAAATCCTTGTTAAAAAGAACGTAGCGTTGGGATTTTTCCGTATAGGAGCACAAACGGAATTTCTCGATTTCTTCAACTAACAGCCGGGAGGCACCAATCACATCAATATTAAAGACGGCATGCTCCGCCACCGAGCTGTGCCCCATTGCAAAAACAATGTTGCGGTTGGACTTGCGCGCCTTTTCCACTTCTCCGCGGGCATCGGAACGCAGTTCGTTAACCGACTTCGGGCTGCGGCTGATACGGGCATAGGCAGCGGAAATGGTTTCCGGTGTAATATCCTGCGCCGCCGCGCTTTTGTCTTTTAACTCGCAGATCAGATCGTAATCTAAATTGTAGCCGGCAAGAAGAATTTTCATAAGTTAAGTTTTAGAATACCTTTTTTGACATCTGCCCTCCTTTTTTAAAGGGGGGACAGTTTATTTATTTGCTGTTTACAGCCTTACCAGCTCTACCTTACCTAAAGTGCGCCCCAAAAACCGTTCACCGATTGTTTGAAACCGGTAAGGCACATCGCTGACACAAAACAGATAATCAGGCGGCAGTTTATTGGAATTACCCAGATTGAGTTGATGGAGTAAATCAACCGTGGCATCGGCCATTGCCTCGGCCGAGTCGATAAGATTTATTTTTGTTCCGACAATCTCCTGCAACAATGATTTTAAAAGCGGATAATGAGTGCAGCCCAAAACCAATGTATCAATTTGTTCGGCCAGCACCGGCTTTAGATATTCCTGAGCGATAAGTCGCGTAGCGGGGTGATCAAACCAACCTTCTTCCACCAGAGGAACAAAAAGAGGGCAGGTCTGGGAATAAATTTTTACTTCCTTATCCAGAAGATGAATCGCCCGGGCATAGGCATTACTGTTAATTGTTGCCGGAGTGCCGATAACACCGACAGATTTTGTTCTGGTTTCTGCCGCGGCATTGCGGGCACTGGCTTCTATTACTTCCAGTACCGGCACCGGTGATAAATCCTTTATGGCCGAATAAGCCACCGCAGCCATAGTATTACAGGCAACTACCAGCAGCTTTACATCTTTTTTCAGGAGAAATTCGGTGATTTGCGCGGCATAGTGATTGATGGTTTCCACCGACTTAATGCCGTAGGGCACTCGCGCGGTATCGCCAAAATATATAATGTTTTCAAAAGGCAGGCGTTCCATAAGGGCACGCACGACCGTCAGGCCGCCAATGCCCGAGTCAAACACACCTATCGCCTGATTGTTCTTTTTATCCACAAATAATTATTGCAAGAGTCCTTTACTCTTTAAGATAAAACTGCAGCTTTAAATTGGCCACTTCCACAATATCGCCGTCTTTCAGATCGTAACGGCGGTCTATTGCTTTGCCGTTAACCTTCAAATCCTTATCACCAGACGGAGTGATGAAATAACCTTCTTTGCGGCGATTAACCAGCGCAGCAAGTTTAGGAGCAAAAAAACCTTTCAGCTTGATGGCGGAACCATCTTCTTTGCCGATCGCCGAAACTCTTTCTTTGAGTTCATATTCTTTCTGATCCGTTGATCCTTCAATTACCAGAAAACCGCCGAGCGGCTCCGGAATGGATTTGTCCGCGGCGGTGAGTATTTTCTTTTGATCGTCCGGAGCAATAACCATCGTTTCATCCATGGAACGGCCGCGCACAGCAAAACTTTTCGTATCCTCCTGGCGGTTTTTATCGGAAGAGAAATTCAAGGTATGGACACCTATTAAAATCACGTCACCATTAAAAAGCTCTGCCTTGGACACTTTCTGGCCGTTTACGTAAGTGCCGTTCAAACTGCTTAGATCTTTCAGCGTCACCGTATCGCCTTCCACTTTAATATGAGCATGGTAGCCGGATACTGCCTGATTATCAATAACAAGATTGTTGTCCGGTTTACGGCCGATAGTCGTCACTTCTTGATCCAGTATTTTTTCCTGGACAAACGCTTCTTTGTATTTAAGTAATATCTTTGCCATGTGTCACCTCCGGAAAAATTCCCTGAATTTAAACAAAGCCGCATACCATTTTTTCTTCTTAATATAACCGATAACCACAGTAACATTATCTTTGCCACCTTTTTCGTTGGCCGCATTAATCAGCGCATCACAAGCAGCAGCAGAGTTACCGGCAACAGATACGATATCCAGCATATCGTCGTCGCTGATCATAGTATTAAGACCATCGCTGCACAAGAAAAAAATATCGTCGCTAAAAACTGTAAGCTCATCTAAATCCGCTTCCATTTCCGCACTGATACCCAGGGCCTTCGTGAGAATATTCCTCATTTCCGATTTCGCCGCTTCTTCTCTCGTAATTATATCACGCTTTACCTGTTCATTAACCATCGAATGATCGTCGGTTAACTGGTCGATAAGACCTCCACGAATCAGATAAGCGCGGCTGTCGCCGATGTGGCCGATACTTAATTTATTTCCCTTCAGAAGCAGGGCGACAATAGTGGTGCCCATACCCTTCAGCTGGGGAGAGCTTTGCGCCGCTTCATAAACGGCCTGATTGGCCAGCCGGATGGCACAGCCCAGCTTATTAGTGGCTTCCGAATAAGCAGGATCGGGATCGCCGATCAGCTTTTGCGGCCCCTGAAAATAATCACTAATAACATTAACTGCCAATTTGCTGGCTATCTCGCCCGATGCATGGCCACCCATGCCATCTGCAACAACAAGCAGACCCAGTTTTTCATCCAGATAAAAATTATCTTCGTTGTTGGCGCGCACCATACCCTGATCTGTTTTACCGCTGGCAATTAAATTCAATTAAGCCTCCTTAGGGGCCGTTACGAAAATGTCTGTTCTTTTTCTCTATTTCGTTACGGCACCTTATGCCGCTTACTAACGGCTTAAGTAATTAATCAGGCAAGCAAATCATCTACTAACGATTTGCCCGTTTGGTAACGGGCTTCCACTTCTTTAGCCAGAAGTTTTTCAATAATCACCACCAGCTTTTCCGGGATATTCGGAGAGAGTTCTTTAATCGGCGGCGGTGCGGAAGATGTTATGTTGTACATCAGGGTCGTAATGCTCTCTCCGTTGAAAGGTTTATCTCCGGCAAGAAGTTCATATAAAACAACGCCCAGTGAAAACAAATCGGACCGGCCGTCCACCTTCTTGCCGGCTATCTGTTCCGGGGACATATAACTGGGAGTACCCAGGATAACTCCGGTTTGTGTTTTCGAGGAAGACATGACACGGGCAATGCCGAAATCCGCCACTTTTACCTCACCATTGTTTAAGATCATAATATTGGCCGGCTTGATATCCCGATGAACAATTCCATTGGCATGGGCATAGTCCAGCGCCGCAGCGACACAAGAGACAACTCGGATTATTTCTTCTGTAGGCAGTAGGTTGTCCTTCCGGCAATATTTGGCCAAATCAGATCCATCGAGTAATTCCATGGCCATATAAGCAATGTCATAATCCTCGCCGACATCAAAAATTGTGACGATATTTGGATGTGATAATTTCCCGGCAGCTTCCGCTTCCCGGAAGAATCTTTTTTTCACTTCCTCCAGTTGTTCCGTATCGATTTCTTCGTATCTTAAAGTTTTGATGGCCACTTCACGATTGATCCTCGGATCTTTACCCAGGAATACTGTACCCATAGCCCCGCGGCCCAACTCCTTCATTATTTCATATCGTCCCAGAGTCGGCTTTATTTCGGAATTATTCATAATTACGGTCGCTTCTTTTTTAGCTCCGGACAGGCCGAAGATCATTGTTTCTCCGGCAGTATTCAGCTTCTTGATGCGCTCATTGATGTCTTTGAAATTACCGGCCTGGGCAATATGCTCGTAAACTGCAACCGCTTTATTGAACATGCGCTTTCTTTCAAAATCCAGAGCCAGATTATAGAGCAGCTCTTTCACAGATTCATCTTCGACGGGGCATTTACGGAATTTATCAAAGGCCATATCCAGCAGGCCCTGGCCCTGGAACGACAAACCCAGCATTTTATTGGTTTCCACACCGTCCGCCTCCATGCGGTCTTTCGTTTTTTCCGTCAGCAGATAACGCTTGGAAACGATAAAAATGTAACCGATAATTAATAACAGCACCGGATAAAGCGCTTTGACCCAATAACCATAAGCGGCAAAAAGATAGATGGTCGTAGTGATCCAACTGATCAGGAGAACCAGAGAAACAATGGCGCTGATACCGGCCTTGATCTGTGGAATAACCAGCGCAATGTAAAGACCGAAGATAATGATCATTATAATTTCGAGAGTCGTTGCCCAATCCGGACGCACGATGTGGTCATCGTTAATTATGTTTTCGATAACATTGGCAATGATCGTGCCCGGTCCGACGTTGAGGGCCGTCGGGGTGACCTGCATAGTGCCTAGACCAGCCGCGCTCTGGGCAATAATAACAATCTTATCTTTAAAAACATCGGGTGCAACCTTCTTGTTGACCACATCAAAAAAAGAATAATGAGGGATCCCGGAAGCAAAGCTGATTAACATCCTGTTATTTTCATCAACAGGGATTGTTTTTCGACCGAATTTTATTTCTTTGCCTAGTTGCATCTTTTTCAAATCAAAATTTAGATATTTTAAGATCAGCTGCAAGGCAAAAGAAGGGAAAAGCTTTTCTTCAAAACTAATAAACAGGGGCTCGCTGCGCACCGTTCCATCGCGGTCCGCAACGATATTGATGTGGCCTAATCCCTGGGCGACTGCTGCAAACTCGGCTATGGGCGGGACGATTTCCCGTGCCGTGATGCTGCTATCTATCCCTGCCGGTGCAATAGAGTTGTTTTGCAGATAATCCGGCAGACTAGAAGCCGCGCGCCCCGTGGGATTGCCGGGAACAAAGAATAGCGGGAGTACGACATTTTTACTGGCGGTAATCGCATTGGCCAGAATAGTGTCATTATCGAGCTTTTTTTCGGATTCTTTCAGCGCTGCCAAAAAAAAGTCCGAACCTTTCTTGGCAAAATCCGGATTGCTTTCGATATTTTTGATCAGGTTGCGTACTTCAATAAGTCCCTGGTTAAAATCTTTTTCCGAATAAATTATATCCAGACCTATTACCTTCACGTTATACGATTGCAGCAGATCAACCATGGAAGCGATATGTGCGCGGGGCCAGGGCCAGCGGCCAAGATTGGCAATGCTTTGTTCGTCAATGGCGATGACGGCTACCGGGGCGGTTGATTGCCTTACCCGCAGATTGGCACTGAAATCATAAATGCCATGTTCCAGAGTTTCCAGAGGACCCCAGGAAAGGAAAAAGGCGAAAAGCGCAATGAGCATTAAAACGATGCCCAGAATGAAATCAGAAATTGTCGACTTTTTAATTTTCTTCATGTAAACTCCTTTTGCAGAGGAACACTTAGAAGCAAAATAGTTATCATGATTTTTATCATAAGTAATGGGAATATAGCAAGTTTTCTTGTTAATATTTTTTCCGGAGAGACAGTTAATGCTGAGGTCCGATAAAGAAATAAAGGATAGTAGAGAAATAGCGGCAATTATGGCCAAAGCCGCTGTCTGCCGGATTGCGCTGGTTGATAATGATTATCCTTATATTGTTCCCGTTAATTTCGTTGTCCGCAATAATTATCTCTATTTCCACTCCAGCCCGCAAGGCAAAAAGATCGATATTATCCGGAAAAACAATCGGGTGTGTTTTGAAATTGATATAGATACAGAAATAGTTCCGGGAGATGTGCCCTGTTCCTGGGGAACACGCTATCGGTGCGTGATCGGATCTGGCTTGGCATTTTTTCTGGAAGATGAGCGGGAAAAAAAGCAGGCTCTGGATTACCTTATGGAAAAATATTCCGGCGGAAAAGATTTTTCCTATGCAACCGAGGCATTAGCAAAAGTGGCGGTGTTCAGTGTCAAAATCGAAAAGATAAAGGGCAAGAAATCCGGTTATAAATAGCTCCAGGCTGCTATTCTGCACAGAGCAAAAGATGTGAGCTTACCGGGGGGAAATTCTTTTCCCGAATTTTTCAATTTCGTTTCCTGCATCTTTCAACCTGTTGGCGACATCTTCAGCAATCAGGTTGCTTTTTTTCTGTAATTTCAGAGAAATATCATCCGTTTTTTTCATCACGTCCTGAGTGCTTTTTTCTACTTTCTGTCCGGCCCAGGTAAAGCTTTTTTCTAAATTTTTATTGGCCGCATCAAGTGCTGCACCGGCTTTTGCGGCCTCTTTCTTCGTCCATGATTCCGTTGACTTAATATGAGCTTCCACGGCCAAAGCGTGGTAGGCACGGGCAAATGATTCTTCTATTCTTTTTTCCGAGTTTACTGTCCCTTTTTTTACATCATCCGCCAGTTTTGCCAATTCCTGAGACGACACCTTCAGCGCCTCTTTACCCTTAACTGACGCCTTTTCGGCTTGCGATTCCAGATAAGCTGCACCTTTATTAATCTGACGGGCCGCAGAATTCATCTTTTTCTGCAAGTAATCCTGCTTTGCTTTCTGAAAAATCGGTTCGATGGAAGATGTTGATTCGGTGTCCGCAAAGGCCGTCAAGGACAGCATCCCCGCCATTATCAATACTAAAGCGCTAACAATTATGCGGTTTAAGCTACGCATGATTAATCTCCTTATCCGAGATTGAATAGTTAATAAACTTTGCTTGTTATCTTAAATTTTGTCAATTAGTCTTTTCAATGGAGAACATAGCCATAATCATTTTTCGTCCCTGCAATTAATAGGATTATTGATAAATGTGTGCTATATCCACTCCGCCGGATGATCTGAAAAACTACCGGTGATCAACAAAGTCATTGCTTCTTAAGGTTTCGATATGCAAGAATTTCTGGTTGTGGCGGCGATTGCCCTGGTGATTATTTTTGTTCCCCGGCTGATGGCCCGAAAACCTGCGCCCACATCAGGCCAAAATAGAATTCAGCTCATAAAACCACTCACCGGTCTGATGCGCCTCGCCATCCTGGTCACCGGCTTTTGGATCGCAGGCTCGGCCGCCTTTCTGGCACCATGGAATAGCAGCAACATAATTCTGTTTCTGTATGTCGGCTTGGGGCCTGTTGCCGCCGGTTGGGGTGCGTTCTGGGTGTGGTGCGGCTACATAAAATTCCGTCGCTGAATGTATTGCCGCTTTTCCATTGACAGTCCCTGGTCTTTTCCTTATACTTCATCACCGTAAGGGCTCGCGTCTATTAATAATTCTCCGTCAATGCTGGGCTGGCATTGCAACATAACTTAAGAGCATACCATGAAAAAAATCCTGATCCTTTTTGCTCATCCGCGCTTTGAAAAATCAAGAACAAATCGTCTTCTCTTAGATAAAATTGAAGAGCAGCCCGGCATTACTCTTAATGATCTCTACGAGAGGTATCCTGATTTCAATATTAATGTCGAGCGTGAAAAAGCACTTTTGTCTGAAAATGATGTCATCATCTGGCACTATCCTTTATATATGTACAGTGCACCGGCAATACTCAAACAGTGGATAGATGTCGTTCTCGAATACGGCTGGGCGCACGGTTCCCAGGGAAATGCTCTCAAGAACAAATTAATTTTTAATGCTCTGACCGCCGGAGGAGCCAGAGAATCCTATGCACTCAACCAACACAATCGTTTTACACTGCGCGAGCTGTTGGTACCTTTTGAGCAAACCGCCAGACTGTGCAAAATGATTTACCTGCCGCCTTTTGCCGTTCACGGTACACACCTGCTGACCGATCAACAACTGGCCGAATACGCCAGCCTGTATCGATTGCTTCTGCAACGATTATCCAATAATCAGCTTCACCCGGAAATAGTCAATCAGTTTGATTATCTTAACAACTGGCTTCTAATGGATAAAGGGCAATCAGACCATGAGTAACGCTTTCTTACATGATGCATTGATTTATCTTGCCGCTGCAGTCGTGTTTGTGCCGATTGCCAAAAAACTAGGGATGGGTTCCGTTCTGGGCTACCTCCTCGGCGGTATTATTATCGGCCCATTTTTCTTCGGTTTTGTAGGCGCGGAAGGCAAGGACATCATGCATTTTGCCGAATTCGGCGTAGTGATGATGCTTTTTTTAATCGGCCTGGAGTTGGAACCGGCCACATTTTGGCGTATGCGCAAGCTCATCCTGGGCACGGGGATAATGCAACTAGGAGCAACCACGCTTTTGTTTTCTACCGGCCTATCGCTGATTGGTTTTACCTGGCGCGCAGCGCTCGCCTGCGGTCTGGCCCTTTCCATGTCTTCTACGGCGATTGTCATGCAAACGCTGCGGGAAAAAGGATTGACTAAAACCGAAGCCGGGAAAAGTTCATTTGCCGTACTGCTTTTTCAGGATATTGCCGTAATCCCGATTCTGGCCCTTCTGCCGCTTCTTGCTGTATCCGCCACCCATGTTTCCGGCGAACATGCAGCATTAATTACGGGATTACCCGGATGGGCACAGACATTGACCTTGCTTATCGCCGCCAATGGCGTTGTTTTGATTGGACGTTTTGTGTTTGTACCTTTTCTGCGCTTTATTGCCCGCATCCGGCTGAGAGAACTCTTTACGGCGGCGTCTCTGCTCATTGTGATCGGCACAGCATATTTGATGATGCTGGTCGGCTTAAGCCCGGCATTGGGTACATTTCTAGCCGGCGTAGTGTTGGCCACAAGCGAGTTTCGGCATGAACTGGAGAGTGATATAGAGCCCTTCAAAGGCTTGTTGCTGGGGTTATTTTTTATTGCGGTCGGCGCGTCCATCAACTTTAAGCTGATTATCGCTAATCCTTTGGAGATTCTGGCTATGGTCTGTATCGTCCTGGCCATTAAATCTTTTGTTCTCTATGCAACAGGGAAAATATCGGGCTTAAGCTTTGATCAGAACATGATTTTTTCTTTGGGACTGGGACAGGTCGGCGAATTTGCCTTTGTCCTCTTCGCCTTCATAGCTCAGCTCAACATTTTATCTGCTCGCTGGAGTGATACGATGATGGGCGTAACAGCCATCAGCATGACGCTCACCCCTTTGTTGCTGCTCATCAATGAGCGATTGATTCTGCCGCGATTCGGAACGAAAGAGGCAGTGACGGAAAGTCCGGCTGATTTTATTGAAAGCGAACATCCGGTGATCATTGCAGGATTCGGACATTTTGGCAGTACCGTGGGCCGCTTTTTGCGGGCCAATGGAATTAATGCTACAATCCTGGACAATGATTCGGACCGGGTCGAACTTTTAAGAAAGATGGGCTTCACGGTTTTTTATGGCGACGCTACTCGTCTGGACATTTTGCAATCAGCCGGTGCTGATCGGGCCAGAATATTAATTGCCGCCATTGATTCCCCCGAAATTAATCTTGATCTGGTCGATAAAACAAAAAAAGAGTTTCCCAACCTTACCGTTATGGTGCGTGCCAAGAGCCGTCTGGACGCCTATGAGCTGCTGGACTCAGGCGTGGATAATATTTATCGCGAATCACTCGATACATCTGTTCGTTTGGGTGTCGACGCTCTGATCAAGCTGGGCTTCCGCAAATACAGCGCTCTTCGCGCCGGTCAAAACTTTATCAAGTATGATGAAGAGGCGCTTCGTCTTCTGGCATCACACCGCCATGATCAGTCGTCTTATATTTTCCAGACACGCGAACAAATATCTATTCAAGAAGAATTGCTGACTAACGATCTGGCGGTTGTGCCCAATATCCATGACCATGCCTGGGACAGCGATGCCTATAAAGCCCAGGAATAAAAGAATATTTTTAAGACAGAGAAAACGGCTTCTTAAAACGGCCTATAAGCAATTATTTTTAAAAATGAGGGGTAAGGCTACACCTGAAAATTGTCATTTTTCCCATTTTTTGATTTTTGACACAATCTCCCGCAATCGGAATCATGGAATAAAGCAATTTTCCTTACTTCTTTGTCGCGGTATTTTGTTCTTAAGATACGATTAAATCATTACACCAGGAAAGACGGCAAGCCCGCTAAATCTAAAGTTGCCAAATAATCATCAACCGTCTCCGGGCGGCGAATTGGAATAACTTCGCCATTTTCGCGCAGCAGAAGTTCTGCCGAACGCAGTTTGCCGTTATAATTAAAGCCCATGGCATAACCATGCGCTCCGGCATCATGAATAACTACAATATCGCCTCTTTGCAGTTCGGGCAAAACCCGGTCTATGGCAAACTTGTCGTTGTTCTCACACAACGAGCCGGTCACATCATAAATGATATCGTGCTGCTTTTTCTCTTTACCAATAACAGTAATGTGGTGGTAGGCGCCGTAGAGTGCGGGGCGCATTAGATTGGCCATACAGGCATCCAGACCGGCAAATCTCTTATAAGTATTTTTAACGTGCAAAACCCGGGCAACAAGGTACCCGTAAGGACCGGTGATGTAGCGACCGCATTCCGTATAAAGCTTGATGGGGCCAAGGCCGTTAGCAACGATTATTTTTTCATATTTTTCTTTGATACCGCGACTCACGGCCTGAAGATCAATACGCTCCTGCTCGGGACGATAAGGAATTCCCACACCGCCGCCTAAGTTTACAAATTCAAAACTAATATCCAGCTTATGAGACAATTCAGCAATGAGATTAAATAAAATTTCCGCCGTTTCCACAAAATAGCTGGCATCAAGCTCATTAGAGGCCACCATGGTATGAATGCCGAAACGTTTTATTCCTTTATCCCGACAGATTTTATAACCTTCAATGAGTTGTTTGTGGGTAAACCCGTATTTGGCCTCCTCCGGATGACCGATAATTACATTTCCCTTTTTCAGACGACCGGGATTATAACGAAAACAAATTAACGCAGGCAATCCGGCATATTTCTCCAGATAAGCAATATGACTGATATCATCAAGGTTAATGATGGCCTGTAATTCTTTGGCTTTAAGAAATTCTTCGGCAGGAGTATCGTTAGAGGTAAACATTATTTCACTGCCGACAATACCGGTCTTTTCCGCCAGAATTAATTCTGGCAAGGAACTACAATCTGCACCAAAACCCTCCTTATGAAGAATTTTCATGAGATAAGGATTGGGGGCGGCTTTAACGGCAAAAAATTCTTTAAATCCTTCATTCCAGGAAAAGGCGGCTTTAAATTCGCGCGCGTTATCGCGAATGGCTTTTTCATCATAAATATGAAAAGGTGTGGGATATTTTTCAATTACGTCTGCTAATTGATTTTTTGTAAACGGCAGCAACTTTTCCGGCATGAGACTCTCCTGCAATTGAGTATTTTAATCACACACAAAATATAATCGTGCGGATATGGCAAAGACTTACGGTAAAAAATAAAATTTATCAATATTATTTTCTGGCGGGAGGACTGGCAGGTAAAGATAATGCTAAAGTAAAAAATATTTTAGAGAAAGATAAGTGATTGCGGAGATAATGGCAGCAACAGGAATGGTCAAAATCCAGGCCCAGATAATATTACCGGCAACACCCCAGCGGACGGCATTAAGGCGATGGGTCGCACCGACACCAACAATGGCGCCGGTAATGGTATGAGTGGTGCTGACAGGTATTCCGGCAATGGATGCGCCGATTATGGAACAAGCTGCTGCGGTTTCAGCACTGAATCCGCCAATAGGCTGTAATTTAACAATCTTTGATCCCATTGTTTTTACAATGCGCCAGCCGCCGAACATTGTCCCCAGAGAAATCATTGCATAGCAGACAATAACGACCCAGAGGGGAATATGAAAAGTCTCTCCGAGAAGACCCTGGCTGAAAAGAGCCATCGCAATTATTCCCATGGTTTTTTGAGCGTCATTCATACCATGTCCCAGCGAATATACTGCTGCGGAAACAAGCTGCAATTTACGGTATAGTTTATCCGAACGAGCCATATTGGAATAACGATTTAAATTTAAGGAAAGAACCATAAAACAAAAACCCAAGGCCATACCGATAGCAGGCGAAACAATGATAAAAATAGTTGTTTTCGCAATGCCTGACCACACCAGAGTGCCAGTGCCGGCTTTAGCAACCGCTGCACCGATCAGGCCGCCAATTAAACCGTGAGAAGAGCTGCTGGGCAGCCCGTAATACCAGGTGGTTATGTTCCAAATAATAGCACCAGTCAGTGCAGACAGAATCAACAGATTATCAACTATGTCCAGATGGATTATTCCCTTGCCGACTGTATGCGCTACCGCTGTGCCCACGAAAAAAACAGCTGCAAAATTAAAAAAAGCTGCCCAGATGACAGCGTATTTCGGCGAAAGAACGCGGGTGGAAACAACGGTAGCAATGGAATTTGCCGAATCATGGAAGCCATTCAGAAAATCAAAAACCAGGGCCACGACAACCAGAAAAATTACAAACCCCATGGACTCAAGCATGCTTTAAGACGATCCCTTCCACAATATTGGAAACATCTTCACACACATCAAGGGCTTCTTCGATGCGTTCAAATATTTCTTTCCATTTTATCAGCTCAATGGCATCTTTTTCTTTCACAAAAAGATCGGCAATTATGGTTCGCAAAACAACATCTCCGGCATTTTCCAAAGTGTTAATTTCGACACAAGCATCCAGAATCATTTTGGCATTCTTCATATCACGCAAGGCATGAATGATGATTTTTACTTTAGCAACTGCTTCATTTAAAATTTTAGCCTGCTTGATAATTTCATCATCAGGTTTTTTTACTTTATAGAGGTAAATCCGGACGGCAGTGGCTTCAATCATATCCATAATGCTATCCATTTTATTGACTAAAGCATGGATATCTTCGCGATCCAGCGGCGTGAGAAAGGTGGTGTGCATTTTTTCATAAGTGCGATGGGTTATGACATCCGCTTCATGCTCCAGTTCTTTGAGTTTTGTTATTTTAGATTCCGTGTAATCGTGGTTTTCCGTCATGGCCAGAAAAAAGCGGCTACCCTCTTCTATTTTATCGGCTAATTCTTCAAAATGATCAAAAAATTTTTCTTCTTTGGGAAAAAAACGCATGACTAAACCCTCCTTAGGGTTAAATGCAAAATTACAATCATTATTGCAGGCAGAGCTCTAGCGGATTATGAAGAAAAATGCAAGATTTTTAAGCTGGGGCAGGAATTACATTTAAGAATAGTAAGCGACGTGTGGTACGGCGAAAAAAATATTAAAAAGGTAATTATATAATGACTTTAGAATAGATAATCTTACTATCACCTGCGGCATAAAAATCTTTCAGAAAAGCTTCCCGGACATAACCACAGCTCTCATAAAATTCTTGAGTCGTCCGGTATTGATCACGGGAAGATGTTTCCGCATAAATGTGCTGACCACCGGCCTTAAGGATAACATCTTCCGATTTTTTCAGCAATTGCTTGCCCAGACCTTGGGCACGCAATTGATTATCAACGGCAATCCAATAAAGATCATAGCTGCCGGCGGTGGCCGGAATCAGGCCGAAACAGGTATACCCCCAGACGAAATCTTCATTTTCGCCAAAGAGGAACTGGTAGGAGCAGGCATCGCCCTCCGAGAGTTTTTCTGCCGCCAGATCCAGAGCCAGATCAATCTCTGCTGGAGAAAAAAAACTGCTCGACTTCACTATCCTGGAGATCGCCTCCAAATCGTCTGGTTTAATCTGCTGACGGTATTTTATCCCGGAAATGTTCATAAAATTATTGTACCTGAGGCAATCCGTCACGAAACATGAAGTAAACCGCCCCGACCAGACAAAGACCGGCCCACAAATAATCCAGCTTCAGCGGTTGTTTCATGTAAAGAAAAGCAAATCCCGCAAAAACAACCATCGTAATAACTTCCTGAATAACTTTCAGCTGACCAAGATTATAATAATGAAAGCCAATGCGGTTGGCGGGAACCTGCAGCACATACTCAAAGAAAGCGATCCCCCAGCTCAACATAATAACAATAAATAAAGGCTTATTATTCATGCTTTTTAAATGTCCATACCACGCAAAAGTCATAAACAGGTTAGAAAAAAACAGCAAGATAATCGGTTTTAACACAGAAACACATTCTCCTTAGGAAAAATTAATTTTGTACTCAAAGACTTCTTAGTGTAACGATTGTACATTGTCGATCAACTTCATTTCAGTGCATCTTGAACAATTAGATCAATGGCTTCGTGGTATTGTAATCCAGCCCGCTCTACTGCAAAGGCAAAGCCGGCCTCAAGTGACAAACAAGGATTGGCATTGATTTCCAGCACCCAGGGCTGCCCGTTTTTATCGATCCGGAAATCAACCCGGGCATACCCGCGCAACCCGAAGAGCTGCCAGCAACGTTTGGCAATGTCCTGCAAATCAGCAATTAATGGATCATCTTCGGGTGAAAAATCCATCGTCCGGGCAGTATTCTCGTATGCAAAGGTTCCCTCGACCCATTTAGCGTTGTAGTCAAGCAGTTTTAATTTTTCGGGGCCAAATCCGATAAACTGCATTTCGGCAGGCGGCAGAGCCTGCACTCCGGACTTTCCGGCAATTAACGCCATATTAAATTCACGCCCGTCAATGTAAGCTTCGGCAAAACAAGGACCACCGATGCTTTTCTTACGATCATTCATAAGAGCTATAATGTCCGTTGTAGCGGTAAGTTGAAAAATGGAATTTTCATCCAGGCCGACGGAAGCATCTTCCCAGGAAGCTTTCAGGAGATAAGTGGATGAGGGCGCTACTCCTGCGTAAACACCACGAGACGAAATCCACGCCGGTGTGGCGATTCCTGCACTTTGCATCATTTCCTTGGTTAAAGGTTTATTAGAAGTAAGAAACATGGCATCGGTACCGCAACCGGTATAAGGAATATTCAGATAATCCAAAAGTGACGGGGCAAAATGAATAAGACTGCCTTTGCCGTTGATCGTCTCCACGAGATTGAAAACAAACTCGGGCTGCATAGCTTGCAATGCTTGAATTGTCTGATTCAAATCAAGTACAAAAGGCAATAAAACAGGATCATAGCCAAGCTTGCGGAGCGCTTCGGCAATTGTGTCCGCCTGGCGCAGGCAATCGAGTTCATCTTCGCTGGCATTCGGCGGAACATCGCTGTGGAGGATTATGGCTTTTTTCATTTGACCTTCCGGAAAGTTATTTTTATCGGACATTGATTGTTATCTGTTTATTTCTGCACGCTGTAAGGCAGAGTCAATTATGGAGCTGATCAAATGCGAGTAAGCAATCCCCAGCAGATTGCATAAAATGGGCAAATCCGACCTTACAGGGTTCAAACCGGCCAGCGCGTTAACTTCCATGAAATTGGGCACACCGTGAATATCGGAACGTAAATCTATTCGGCCGGCATCTTTTAAATCCAATCCGCGCCAGGCGGCCAGCGATATTTCCATGGCTTGTCGGGCCTCAGCATCATCTACCAGAACATATTGTACGAGCGTCTCATAATTTTCTTTATTTTCATAGGAATAGGCGTTTTTCTCTGCTGTCGGACGCAAGATTACTTCTATTGCTCCCAGCGCTCGGGCATTTTTACCGGTACCTAAAATGCCGACGGTAAATTCCCGGCCGGGAAGATAAGTTTCCAGCAGTACGGGCTGCCGGAAGTTCTTCAAGAGATCTTTACAGACCAGGTTTAATTCTTCGCTGGTGTTTATTTTTGACAGCGCCGTTATCCCCTTGCCTGTTCCTTCGGCAACGGGCTTGGCAAAAAGTGGGAAGGGCAGACGAACGCCCGCTATATCTTCTTCGGTTTGAATTACGGTAAAATCCGGTGTAGGAATACCCAGGTCAGAAATGATATGTTTGGTCATACCCTTGTGCAGAGTCAGGGCAAGGCCTAGTGGATCAGAAAAAGTATAGGGAATATTGTAAGCTTCCAGCAGGGCCGGAACTTGTGCTTCGCGCCCGAAACCGGATATGCCTTCGGCAATATTAAAAACCAAATCCCAACGCTCGCCTGCCGCCAGCCTTCGGGTAAGTGCTTTGATATTGCCGATGCGGCAGGCCTCATAACCACTATCTATAATAACTTTTTCAATTGCTTCGATTGTGTCCGGAAGATCAAACTCGGCGGTTTCTTCGTGGGTATAACCTTCTTTTAAATAATCATTCCGCAAATCATAAGTCATTCCTATTTTCAACTTACAAACGGTGTTACTCAAATAACTCTTTTACCTCCACAGGGCTTAATGGATATCTTTTGTTTCGGCGTGATTGTCCGGATAGCGAAAAACATTGCCCTCATAATTGCGCAGGAGCAGATCACCTTTGTCCCAACCTATGGCATATTCGGGCAACAGAGGAATCTTTCCTCCACCGCCGGGAGCATCAACAACGTAAGTGGGCACGGCGTATCCCGTCGTATGGCCGCGCAGCCCCTGAATAATTTCCAGCCCCTTACTTATCGGCGTACGGAAATGAGAAGACCCGGGAATCGGATCGCACTGATACAGATAATAGGGACGCACGCGAATCTGGATCAGGCCATGAACAAGGCGGGCCATCGTGGAAACTTCGTCATTGATGCCGGACAAAAGCACGGTCTGGCTCCCCAGCGGAATGCCGGCATCGGCCAGGCGGATGCAAGCAGCACTCATCTCCGGTGTTAATTCGTCGGGATGAGTTATGTGGATGCTCATCCAGAGGGGATGATATCTTCTTAACATGGCAGTGAGGGCCGGAGTTATCCGTTGCGGTAAGACAACCGGCACCTTGGTACCGATACGTATAAGTTCAACGTGCGGAATCATCTTCAACCGGGAAAGCAGCCACTCCAGTTTTTCATCGGACAAAGTTAAAGGATCACCGCCGGACAGGAGCACGTCCCGGATGTTCGGATTACTTTCGATATATTCAATTGCCTTTTCCCATTTATCCAGATCAACAAAATTCTGGTTGCGGCGTCCGATAATGCGGGAGCGCGTACAATAACGACAATAGGTTGAACAGATATCCGTAACCAGAAACAAAACACGATCGGGATAGCGATGCACTATGCCGCAAACGGGAGAGTCAGTGTCCTCACAAAGCGGATCTTCTTCTTCGCCGGCTGTGTGTAAACATTCGTCCACAACAGGAACAACCGATCTGCGCAACGGAGCTGCAGGGTCATGCGCGCTAAGCAAACTGGCATAATAGGGCGTTATGGAAACCGGGAGTGATCCCGAATGATGCATCATGGCCTGGCGCTCGTTTTCGGAAAGATTAATAATCCGCGACAATGTCTCTACGTCGCGAATTGCGTTCCGCAGCTGCCAGTGCCAATCAAACCATTCGAAGCGGGTAATTTCGGGATAAAAACGTTTACGGAAAATGCGCGATCGCGGTGAGTCTTTAAAAGGAAATAAAAGTCTGTCTGTCTTTTGTTTAGCCGGATATGGCTGGTGGGCTTGGGTGCTTAATGGGAAAAAATCTAAAACTTCATTTTCAATCTTAACAAGACCGGTCGTAGGACCAGGAGGTTCCGCCTCCTCATTAAACAGGGTCTCGTTTTCCATCTTTTCCTCCTTCAGGAAGGTATCCTTCCGATCAAGTTTTTAAAAAATATCTGAAATTGAATTTACGCGAGCTATAAAATTTGTCAACATTTTTTTTGTGTTTTGCTCTAAAAAATAAAAGTTTTTTTACAATTGAAGTTTGCCCTGGAAATATTTTTCTCTTCCGCTCTTTGCTTTTTCCTCCGCCCAGCGCTCAAGCCCCATTTTCCTGATCAGGCAAAGGTTATAGACCTTGATGTTATGCGGTCGCTGTGCCGCAAGATCCGCGTAAGGATGCAGATGATCACAAGGGAAGTCCGAGCAATCACAGCAAAACGAAATACCCTTCTTCGATATACACTGATATACCTTACACGGCTGCGTCATCTTCACCGCGGCAATTTGACCGCCCTGAGCGCGGCAACCGTTGCAGGAAGCGTCTTCCAGCGGTATCTGCATCTTATCGGCGATTACCTTTCTTAATTGCTCGTTGCTCAAAGCCTGGTACAGCAGACAATTAAAACAGTCCAGCCCGCAAGGAGCAGTCATTTGTAAATAGTCCATATAACCTCCTGTAAGCTTGTTTTCCAAGGGAGTTAATAAAGATCAAGCCGCTAATTGTCAAAGAAAAAGTTATGGGCAAAGTCGATAAAATTTAGTAAGCCGATGTTCAACGATAGCCACTCCAGTATCGTGGTTGTTCCGTAACGACTCCAAACAGTATGTAAGTCAAACGAGGAGGTGTGTGATGCCCGAATTACCGGAAGTAGAAACGCTGTGTCGTCAGTTGCAAAAGAAGATTGCCGGGAAGAAGATATTCGCTTCCGCAGTCTACGACTCGAAATTGGCTCATCTGCAAGACATGGGCGGAAACACGGTAGTTGCGGTGAGGCGCAAAGGTAAAACGATCGAGATGCTTCTCAACACCGGCAACTCTATTTTAATCCATTTAAGAATGACGGGCCGGCTGCTCTGGCAAAAGGAATCGGACAGACCAAAACACACCCGCTGGCAAATGACGCTGCCTGCAGGCAATCTTTATCTGGTCGACCCGCGCCGCTTTGCTACGGTCAGGGTTGAGCCGACAAAAGATGCTCCGGAAAGCAATGACATTATCCTGGATTTCGATGAACAGTCCTTTATCGCCAACCATGGCCGGCGCAAAACCAAAGTGAAAAACCTGATCATGGATCAAAATGCCGTCAGCGGCATTGGCAATATCTATGCTTGCGAAATTTTATTCGCCGCCGGGATTCATCCGGAAAAAATGGCGGCGGCATTAACAAGTAAAGATTGGAGAAAAACTTTCGGCAAGGCCAGGAATATTCTAAAAAAGGCCATTGATAAAAGAGGCACATCGGTTTCCGACTGGCGCGATTTGTATGGACACAAGGGAGAAAATCAGTTCGAGTTAAAAGCTTACGGCCAGGAAGGAAGACCCTGTGTTAAATGCGGCGGTAAGATCGTCAGAATTAAACAGGGAGGCCGCAGCACTTTTTATTGCCCAGCCTGCCAGCAATAGAAACGGTGGCATGTCCCGGGTTTATTGACTGCGCAGAGAGAAATAACGCCAGCCGCGGTCAAAAATCAAAGTAAAAACCGACATGGCCGCCAACCCGTTATCGAGAACCAGATAGAGCCAATTTATGGTTCCTGTTGCACGACCGAAGCAGCCACAGGAGATATGCAGTCCCCGTAATAGACTTATTGTCAGAACCGCAGCAAAAGTCAAGCATAGTCCTGCCGAAAGCAGTGACGCGCCGCGCACATAACAGCCGGCAATATGCCCTTCCTCAAAACTTAGGGGATCACGGGCATCGACAAAAACAACTTTCTTTTTTAAATACAGCTTCTGCGCTTCATTAAGTGCTATTAAAGGAATATTGGCTTGTTGTTTCTTAATAAGCTCCGGGGAAGAAAATCCGAATAAAGGAATCCCGGCGGGTCGTAGCGCATTGAATGCGACAGCAATCATTAATGAAAGAATTAAAATAATGCTTGCTTCCCGGAAAGCCGGATAAGTATTGCGGCGACGTTGCATTTGCGGTCTTGGTGTCAATCATTCATGAAAACATTCTGCTTCGTCCTATCTGTCTTCCGGAAGATTACAAGACTCGATTATCCATTGACGGATTTTACTTTTCGGCGGTACTTCGCCGACAGATACCACTTTATTGTTGATGACAAGAGCCGGTGATCCCATCACTCCATATCCTGCAATTTCCTTCAAATCAGTAATATGCTGCAAATCAGCAGCAATTTTCATCTCCGACAAAATGTCCCGCACATCCGATTCGAGTTGGGAGCAACGGGCACACCCCATACCCAGAACCGCTATTTTAAATCCGGTTACATGCTCCGGGGCGACAGGCAATCCCTGAGCTTTTTTAAATTCGCGCAAAACAGCTATTTCGTAAGCATTCTGAATATTTGACGGCACATAGTTATTCCGGGAGATTATTTCGAAAAGCCTTTCTTGAATTTCGCTGTCTCCCAATTCTCCGGCAATCCGGCCTACTTCCTTTATGGCTTCCTCCAAACCGCTAATGCCGATCATCCGGCCATTTATCATTACCTGCTTGATTTCTTTTATCGACATCAATTTCCCCCCGAAGAATATTTATTGGTATCTAACAACTTCGTCAAGCACAATTTTTGATTGTGAACCTTTGTGATTATTATGGTTGACATTTGATTATTTTTTGCCTAAAGAAACCGGGAAGAATCTGATTGTGGAGACTATTCATTGGATATAATTGATAAACTGAAAAATGAAGCCCTTACCAATAACGGCCTTACCGCCGCTGACGCCCTCGAACTTTTTATCGAAGGAACGGGCAATCCTTTCCGGATTATGGCTGCGGCCACCGAAATTCGGGAGCATTGGAAAGGACGAGAGATTATTCTCTGCGGTATAGTTAATGCTAAAGCAGGTCTGTGCCCGGAGGATTGTGCTTTTTGCGCCCAATCTTCTTTCTATGCAACGGGAGCTCCATCATATCCTCTCCAAAAGGCAGCCCAGATCATAGCGGAAGCCACCGAAGCCGCCCGCCGGGGTGTCGAGCTGTTCGGAATTGTCACCAGCGGTAAAATGATCAAAGCGAAAAAGGAGTGGTCAGAAATTTTCAAAGCTATTGAAGGAATTGAAAAAACGGGAATCAAGCCCTGCGCCTCCCTGGGCATAATCGATGCCCAAAGAGCAAAGGATCTGAAAGCAGCAGGGCTTTACCGCTACCACCATAATCTGGAAACTTCCCGGAGTTTCTTTCCCAATATTTGCACGACACATGCCTATGAAGAAGATGTAGCGACGATACAGAAAGCCAAAGCCGCCGGCCTTTCCGTTTGTTCAGGAGGAGTCATCGGACTGGGAGAGGGCATAACCCACCGGATTGAGCTTATTGAAACCCTACGGCAACTGAACGTGGATTCCATACCCATCAACATCCTAAACCCGATCAAAGGAACTCCCCTCGCCCGCATGGAACCGCTGCCGCCCATGGAAATTCTGATGACCATCGCTGTTTTCCGCTTCATGCTACCCGACCGGGATATCAAACTCGGCGGTGGTAAGGAAAAAAACCTGCGGCAACTGCTGCCCCTGGCTATAGTAGCAGGCGCCAATTCCCTAATGACCGGTAATTATTTAACAACAGATGGACGGGACAGCACACTGGATCACGAAATGATTAACGACCTTGGGCTGCGGGCTACCCGGGAGGCTAATACCCGCTGCACCTGTTCGACCAAAGCAGGCCAGGACTGCGGCCGAAAGAAAGGCGCAAAAAAAACATAATGTCCTCTATAACAGCTACACCTTTGAGCATGACCGACCCGAAAGATATTTTATTGAATTCTCTGAAACAAAAGCAAGGAAAGTGGGTTTCCGGGGAGTATCTGGCCCAACGCTTATCCATGACCCGCTCCGCCATCTGGAAAAAGATCGGCAACCTGAAGGAAGAAGGGTATGGAATTGAGTCGTTGCCCCGCCGAGGCTACAGATTGCTGAAAATTCCCGACCTGATGCTGGCTCGCGAGATCCGCGACCGTTTATTGACCTCCGTTTTAGGACAAGGGGACATGCACCGTTATGTATGCACAGACTCAACAAATAACAGGGCCAAAGAATTGGCTGCCGCGGGTGCGGCGGAAGGTGCACTGGTGATTGCCGAGGAGCAGGCCCAAGGGCGCGGGCGGCTCGATCGGCCCTGGTTTTCTGCGGCAGGAGAAAATATTTGTGCATCTTTAATTATTAGGCCATGCCTGCCGCCGGGTGTGGCATCGCGAATGGTAATTCTTACAGCCGTCGCCGCCGCCGAAGCACTGATTGCCACTACCGGTCTTTCAGCAACCGTAAAATGGCCTAATGACATTATGGTTGGGGGCAGGAAAATAGGCGGTATTCTTCTGGAGATGGCTGTGGAAATGGACGTCATTGATTATATGGTTATCGGCCTGGGTATGAATGTCAACAGCCCCGGTGAACGGTTCCCCGAAGAAATCCGTGCAAAAACAACAAGTGTTTTTATGGAAACGGGCTCAGCCTTTTCCCGCATTACTCTTTTGTGCAAATTTCTGGAATTTTTTGAGCAAGGATATAATGCGTTTCGAGAATCAGGATTTGAGCCGATTATAACCCGTTGGAAAGCTTTGACAGACATGGTGGGCAGACAAGTAACGATCGGGACAATCAACGGTTGCTATAAAGGTGTTATCACCGACATGGATCAAAATGGCTTTTTAATTCTCCGGGATGAACAGGGATCTGAAATGCGCTTGTTTTCCGGAGACATAACAATTATGTGAGGTTTTATCTCTATGTCAGAAGAAAAAAGATCCCTCCGGGGAATGGCATACGCATCCATGTTCGGCGCCCTGACAGCGATTGGGGCTTATATTATGATTCCCCTGCCACCGGTACCTATAACAATGCAAACCCTTTTCGTTAATCTAGCAGGAGCATTGCTGGGCGGATACCTCGGGGCGTTGAGTCAGATAGTTTACATACTGCTGGGGGTCATCGGTCTACCCGTCTTTGCCGGCGGCAAGGCGGGCTTCGGCGTCCTCATCGGGCCCACAGGCGGCTATCTTATCGGTTTCGTAGTTGGCGCCTTTATCATCGGTAAAATAACTTCCTTGCGCCGTAAACCGGGCTTTTTCTGGCTGCTGGGGGCAATGGTCGCAGGCATCAGCATTGTTTACACTCTGGGAATAATACAGCTGATGATTGTAGCCAAGCTAAGTTTCGTCAAGGCCATCTCCGTCGGGCTGCTGCCGCCACTTCCCGGCGATATTATTAAGATTATCGTTGCCGCCTTTATCTGCCGGAAGATCCGAGGGAGAATTTACAACAAGATATGATCAACATTTCGCGCGTCTCCTATCAATATGACCATCCCGGTATCCCGGCTTTAAACGATGTCAGCCTGGAGATACATCCGGGAGAATATGTAGCCCTGATCGGACCGAACGGCTGTGGAAAAACCACCCTGATCCGCCAGCTCAACGCTCTTTGTCGACCGGATCGGGGAACCGTAACCGTCGATGGACTGGATACATCTGTTGCAGCAAACCACAAAGAAATCCGCCGCACCGTCGGTATGCTCTTTCAGAACCCGGACAATTCGATCGTGGGAATGACCGTTCAGGAAGACATAGCTTTCGGCCCCGGTAATCTTAATTGGCCACCGGCGGAAATCCATCGGCAAGTAAGGGAAATACTCGAGAGTCTCGGGCTGGATTCTCTGGCCTTGCGCGCTCCCCATACCCTCTCCGGAGGGGAAAAACGTCTTGTATCTCTGGCCGGCGTGCTGATTATGAACCCCCGCTACATCACCTTTGATGAACCGACTGCCTACCTTGACCCCGTTGGAAGAAAAAGGGTTCTGGAAACCATGAGACGGCTGCACCGGTCCGGAATCGGCATTATTCATATAACCCATGATGTCAATGACATTGCCGATGCCGACCGCCTATTGGTTATGGATAAGGGGGAAATTATTCAGGATGGCCTTCCCCGGGAAATATTCAGCAAAATGGCCGAGAATCAAGCTTCCGCACTATCTCTGCCGCCGATAATGGCCTTGATGCATCATTTGCATCGTCAGGGGTGGCCGCTGGCACCGGATATTCTCTCTGTCGATGAAGCCGGTCGCGAAATCAATCAATTACTGATGAGCGCTTCGCCGAAGGAGCAGCCATGATTTCCTTCGGCCAGTACCGGAACGGCAACTCCTTCGGGCACCGCCTGGACGCACGAGTCAAGATTCTCGCTATGGCCATGCTTTCAATTCTCATATTTCAGGCCCGTGGTTGGGAAATATGTCTGCTCAGCGCCTTCCTCTGCGCCGTCGGCTTTATTTCCCGCTTGAAGTTTTCTGAAGTGCGGCAAGCACTCCGACCGCTGGCCTCATTTGCGTTTTTATTGTTCGTCTTGCATCTTTTCTTTACGGACGGCACCCCTCTGTGGAAAATTCCTTATCTGCCTGTTCCGATTACCGCGGAAGGATTATTTCGGGGCTCACTAGTCTTCTGGCAGTTCCTCGCACTGGCCATGAGCGGCGCTATTCTAACCATGATCACATCACCGTCGGATCTGATTGGCGGACTGGAGCATCTGTTGCACCCCCTTAGGCACATCCGGGTCCCTGTTGCTGATATTGCAGTCATGGTCTCCATGGCCCTGCGATTTGTGCCGACACTTCTGGAAGAGTATAACCGGATTAAAACAGCTCAGATGGCCCGGGGCGCCGAGGTGGAAACAGGTCGTTTAGACCGGAAAATAAGATCACTGACTGCTCTGCTGATGCCCCTCATGGTTAGCGCGTTGCGACGAGCGGATGATTTAGCGGAAGCGATGGAGACCAGAGGTTATGCCCGGGGACCGAGAACAACCATGCACCAACTGCACTATGGGCGTAAGGAAGCTGTCGCTCTGATCGTTTTGAGCCTCTTGCTTTCTCTAGTCGTCATGTCCAGGCATTACACCTGATCCTTCCCGCCGCAAAAAACATTCCTTAACCCTAAGCACTCCTTGGCTAAACCGTCATACTTACAATGTATGCTTTATAATTCACCGGCGGTCAGTTCCTGCTGACCTGAGCTGGAGCGGGCCTGGTTATCGTACAAAAACAGGATTAGAAAAAATCCAGGGGCGATATTTGCCAAATTTTTTTAAATAAGCCTCCACTCGATAAACACCTCTCTCCCTGATAGGCAGGATAATCTCTTGGCCTGTTGCTTCAGCAAGGAGCAAGCCATTCCGGATTATTCTCACCAACGCTGAGCCGGGCAGGGAAATACATATCTGGGTTTTATCATCCAGAATCAGCTCATCCCCCATCGAATATTCCACGTTATGGGCAGTAATGAAAAAACTAAACCCTCGGGCCGGTTGAAAATATTCCATTGCCGCATAACAGCGGCCATGTCGCAAGGCATTGAAGAGCAAAGAAATATCTTTTTGCTGGTTACCGCTTAATGGTTCTGGCGTACAAATATGGGTATGAATGAACCTAAAGGCACGGCTGAAAGGAAAGGCGGCAATTTTAAAAGTGCCGATTTTCACAATGCTGCCGTGATTATCCAGTTCACCAATGCCGACAATCTTCTTGCTTTGATTTAATGCATCCCATCTTTCCAATGTTATCCTTCGCGGACCGCGTAAAAAAAGAGCGGGGAAAAGAAAGCTCAGCAAAGAAGGCAGGTATCCTTTTAAGCTGCTTTGCCAGTCGGTCATAAAATCCCAGATACTGATACCAGCATAGCCATCAACCGACCAATCCGTCCAGGGATAATGTTTCACGTGAAACGTTTTGGTCCCTTCATGATCGGGATGGGCAATAAAACCGAAACCACCGGACGAGTTAACGGCATCAATATATTTTTGCGGTTGCATATCCTCATTATTTTGAGGACTCTTAATTGGCTGCTTGATATTAAAGGCCAGGTAATGATTAAAGCGCGGCGATATTTCCTCGCCGACAATCAGCAGGACCCTCCCCTGCCATCCTTCCCAGCCCTCATCACGCGCCTGCAGATGATCGTGATCGGTCAGCATTAAGAAATCAATACCGTTTTTCGCGGCGGCATTAATTATTTTATCCAATCCCACATAACCGTCAAAAGAAAAAGCCGAATGGAAGTGAATGACTCCGGTATAATCATAATATTGCATGGGTGATATTTAATTCTTTACACCCCTTTTGTCCAGGCATAAATAAAAAGGGCAAGCCTCAGAGGCTTGCCCTTGCAAGATTGGCTGTATCCAGCGGATCATTACCCCATGCGCAGACTGACAAAAAACTTGGACTTACCCCGCTGAACTAAAAGCGTTACATTTTTCTTTTCGGCTGCCTTGCCAATTTCTTTCACGTATTGTTTCAGCGAAGAAATTTTTACCTTATTTACCTGTAAAACGATATCCTGCGGCTGTAGACCAACATCTTCCGCCGCGCTGCCATTTTCAATATCAATTATCATTACTCCGCTGCCTTGCGGAATACCTAATTGCCGCGATATTTCCGGCGATATTTCTTGAGCTACGATCCCGAAGTATCCTTTTGATCCCTTTGTTGAAGCAATTTCCGGTCTATCTTTGCGCTCGGCAACAGTAAGGGTAAATACCATCGGCTTGCCATCACGAACAACCTTGACGGATACCTTCTCCCCGACAGGGATTGAAGCAATTTTCAGCAACAAATCATGTGTGTCTTTAACAGCCTTGCCGTTTATTTCCGTAATGATGTCCTCTACTCTTATGCCCGCTAAATCAGCCGGATCACCTTTAAATACATCGGTAACAATTGCTCCGCTTCTGCTCTTATGGTTCAGGTTTTTGGCTATATCTTCGCTGATATCCTGCACAGATATGCCCAGCCAGCCGCGGGTAACCTTGCCCTTACTTTTCAAGTCAGCCAGAATGCTTTTGGCCATATTAATCGGTATCGCAAAGCCAATTCCCTGCCCCTGAGCAACGATAGCGGTGTTAATGCCTATTACTCTTCCATCCATGCTGAACAAGGGGCCTCCACTGTTGCCGGGATTAATGGAAGCATCTGTCTGGATAAAGTTATCATAAGGTCCGGCGCCAATTACCCGCCCCTTGGCACTGACAATTCCGGCGGTAACGGTTTGCTCCAACCCGAAAGGATTACCAATGGCAATTACCCATTCGCCGACTTTCACTTTGTCGGAATCGCCGATTTCAACAACGGGCAAATTGTTTAGAGGCTTTATTTTAATTAAAGCAATATCTGTTTTGGCATCGGTACCAATAATCTTGGCTTCATATTCTTTATCATCAGAAACTTTGACAAGTATTTTATCAGCCTTCTCCACGACATGATTATTGGTGAAAATGTATCCGTCATTGCTGATGATAAATCCTGAGCCAAGGCTGCGCTGCTTGAAATCACGTTGAGGTATGTCACCAAAAAAACGATCAAAAAAATCGTCTCCAAAAGGCCCACTGAAGGGTGACCGCCCGAATGGTGAACCGAAACCACCCTGCCCTTTATAAGTCTTCGTGGTGCTGATGTTGACTACAGCCGGCTTCACTTTTTCCGCCAGATCAGCAAAAGAAAGAGGCGTCTTAACACTGTCGGCCGAAGACACAGCTGAGGCCATTTGAATTTCCGGTGCGACGGTCGGAGCAAATGATGACCTTAGAACCTCTACTAATGAGACAATGAAAAAGGCCACCAGAAAGGCCATTAAAAACATAAAAAATGTTTTACGATTATTACTTTTCATATTTATCCTCCGCCAATAAATTGCTTTTTGCGGCTAAGTTATTGATTTACCAAGCTCTTGCTTGCAAAACCAGACATCAATATAACGATTACAGTTTTTTTGTCAATTATAATTAATCCTGCTTTCTCCCCATTTGAAGTATTAAACATCCTGTGCTAGGATAATGTAACAAATGGAAAAAAACAAACTTATGGATTTATTGAAAAATATAGGAAGATTAGGATTAAACGCAACAAAAACTTTTTTTGATACGTTTTCTTTTGCCCGTAAGGTTATCTTCCGCATGTTTCAACCCCGGGCTTACAACAGCGCTATGCGCATGGTGCTTGTTAATCAGATTTATTTTACTTCCGTGCAGATTCTACCGGTCTTCCTCGTCGTTTCCATGGTCTTGGGATCATTGCTCATCGGCATTGTTTTTCAGCTGCTCAAACAACTGGGATTGACCGATTTTTTTGGCAATGTTTTAATGGGGTTAATTGTTACCGAGCTCTCCCCTTTCTTTACAGTTCTTTTCATTACATTACGGTCATCATCAGCCATCAATACGGAAATGGCCGTCATGAAAGTCACTGGAGAAATAAAAACGCTGGAGACATTCCGTGTTGATGTAATCAATTATTTGCTTATCCCCAGAATAATCAACGGTATTGTTTCTCTGGTGTTGCTCAGCAGTCTTTTTTCCATAGTATTAATTATCAGCGGCATGCTTTTTTCGTGGGTGATTTTCGGCATCAGCCTGGATGTTTATTCCAATATTTTATTAAATTCAGCTGATTTTTCTGATATAGTAGTATCATTAATTAAATGTGCTGTTTTCGGATTTTTTATTACATTAATTCCCATTCGCTACGGTTTACGTGCTTCTGCCGAGTTCACAAGTATCCCTATCGCCGTTTCCGGCGGTATGGTTAGTGTTTTCACCGCAATAATTATCATTGAGGTGCTGTCATTAGTAACAAAATTATTTTAAAGTTTTTTGAAAGCGACACTGCTCTGAACGATGCACTACGGGATTGTACAGCAAACAACCGTCAGGCGGCTCCTGTTTCCGTGGATGTGCCCCTTATTTCTAATCAGGATGTCTGGATGAACATTGCACTAATTCCGCAATATCATGAAAACATGCCCCGTAATCAGGCTGAAAATTTTGTCCGGAAAGCTTTGCAGCGCCTTGATCTCGCTCATATTGCGAATAAGAGAAATCCCTCTTTAACCGACGAAGAAAGGTTTTGTGTGTTTCTGCTGAGGGCCTGCATGGTTCAGAATGCGCTTGTGATAATTGACCGTCCCTTTAAAATAATCCCGCACCTGAAAAACAGCGACTTTATTTTTCAAACATTAAAAAAGATTGATGACTTTTATGTAACCTGTCATATATATGACTACAACTGGATGGCAGAAAAATACGGGGAACTATGAGCCGCGAATTTAAAGTCGGATTTTTTATCGTCAGCACAGCTATAATAATACTGGCTTCCTTGCTTTATCTGGCCAATGAGAAAGGTTTTTTTACCAAGGTCTATACCTTTACACTGTCTTCTAAATCCGGTGACGGACTTACCGAAGGCATGCCCGTCGTTTTTTCCGGGTTCAATATTGGCAAGGTAAACGCGCTGGAACTCAATGATAAAGGGATTGTCCTCATTAAAATTAAAATTACCGAAAGACATGTAAAATGGATCAAATCTGATAGCTCTTTTATTCTCTACCGTCCATTAATAGGGGCTGCTCGTATAGATGTCGTAACGAATAATTTGAACAGTCCTCCCCTTTCGGAAGATAAAATTGTTGTCGTGGAAACAGTCAATGATATCAATGATGCTATTAAAAAGGTACAGCCCCTGCTCGACAAAATCACCCAAATTGCGGAGAACCTGGAGCGCGTCAGCAATAATCTGGCCAATCCTCAGGGGGATTTAAATCGCATTCTGGGTAATGCGCAAAAAATAACAACAACTTTATCGACTAAAAAATCGATTTTGGAAATGGCTATAGCTGATGAAGAAAGCGTCCGGGCGATACATGAAGCACTGAAAAAACTTAAGGATATCGTAACTAAAATTGACAAGATGGCGGATAAAACGGATGTACAGCTCTATGGTAAAGAGGGAACTCTGCCGAATATTAATACAATTTTGAAGGATGTTGCCGGCAAGCTGCAAAAACTGGATGCAACTGTGGACAACATTAATAAGATCAGCAAAGACACTTCCGAGGGCATGAAAGATTTCCGGATGCTGCGCTCCGATATTAATGATGCCGTCAACTCTATCGACGATGTGGTGAAAAAGCTAGATACCCTGATTTCCTCAAAAAAGGATCCGGAGTTTAAGCTGCCATGAGAAATCTTTTAGTCATCATATTATTGCTTATGTTCATTTGCGCATGCGGCTCTCAGCCCATACCACAGTGGAAAGACACCGCCTCCCGCCAGCTGGATAATTACAAGGTTAATTTTCTGGCCGACAAAGAAGATGCGACAGAGCCCCACTTTGCTCAGGCCAAAAAAGCCATCTCCAGTAGCAACGATCTTAATCTTCTGTCAACAGCCTACTTGGCTAAATATGCCCTGCATACGGCGGCTCTCGAAGATTTTGACGATATGGAGTTTCTCCGTATCGACAAGTTACAACCCCATGCTGCCAATCGTGCCTACTATGATTTTTTAAAAGGTAATTTCCAAAAAGCAGAAGTCACTCGCCTACCGGATACTTACAGCAAGCTTTTACCCCTGCTGGCAAATAAGAATGTAATGGCTGCCAGCATTGTAATTACCGAGATCAGCGATCCTTTGTCCCGCTTAATTGCCTGTGGCATTCTGGTAAAACACCTTCCCTATGAGGAAAGCATTCTACAGATAGCCATCGACACGGCCGCCCGGCAAGGCTGGCGCAGACCTTTGTGGGCTTACCTAACCCATCTGCAAAAATATTATTCCGACCGCCAGGAAACAAGCAAAGCCGAAAATATTAAAGAGCGGCTGGAATTGCTCAAAAAATAGCTTCCCGTGTCAACAACTATATTTCTCCCCGCAAATATTGCTGCCGCAATTTTTCCGGAAATTTTTCAATGGCATACCGCAGCATTGTCCGGGGCATTGTTTTGTAATGCTTCTTTAGAAATTTTTCTTCTGCGATTTGATCGCGTTTACCCACCTCCCGCAGCATCCACCCAACAGCTTTATGAATTAAATCCTCCCGATCCCGCAGCAATAGACCGGCAATATGCAATGTCTCGGCAAATTCTCCCTGCTTGATGTAATGGAAGGTTGCAATAATGGAAATCCTGCGTTCCCAAAGCCTCTTGGATCTGGCTAAGGCATAAAGCGGTAATCTGCTACGATAGCGCAAATGAGCGCCTACAATGTGATGTGCCGAGGCATCGACCAGGTCCCAGTTATTGATAAACGGGGTATTCTGCAGATACAAATTATAAAGCTGCTCTTGGAGAGAAACATCTCCCTGCTTGTATATGTCAATGAGAATAAAGAGTGCCAATAGCCTTGCTTCATGGATGGGGGACTGAAGCAATTGGAGCGTCTCGGAAATTGGAAGTTCCTTGTGTTCTTTGGTCAACTTTCTTATTTCGGGAACCCGGAGACCAACAAATATATCACCTTCACCATATTCACCCGGCGCTGTTTTAAAGAATCTCTGCACGGCAAGCGCTCTTTGGCTGTCACCCATCGCCTGCAATTTACTGCATATTTCTGCTGCTTTCAAAGTGCTGATCTTCCTTCCTTTCTTTACAACCCAAAAATTTTACCGGTCATGCGGCCGGTATTCTCCTGACGTAAGAATAAGCACCTTATGCATCCCCCGAATAGAATTCAAAAGGTAAACATTCGGACTACTTTGCATATCCTCAATGCTGATGACTCTCTCGTGCAGCTGAGCATGATCAAGCATCCAGGCACGTTGCGTACCGGGCAGCAGACCACATTGCACGGGAGGCGTGTATAGCACACCATCAATTTCGACTGCCACATTGGCCACGGTGGACTCGGTGATCTCTCCCTTTTCATTGAACAACAGTACGTCCTTGCTGCCCCCGCACATCCTGACGGCATCTTCATAGACACGACGATTGGTCGTCTTATGATACAGAAACAGATCGCCGCTGTCGACCGGACTGACGGCTAAAACAAGATCACCAAAGCGAAAGTAAGTTGATTCCAGGGGAGTTGCCGTGCAGTGGATGGCCCCTGAGCGGGAAATAAGCAAGCGCAGTTTATGCGGCCCCGCAGACAGACCAGCCACAACATTTGCCAACTCGTCTGGTATTTTGCGTATATTCACCGTAAAACCAAAGTAAGCCGCTGATTGGGACAGACGCTTCATATGGTAATCCAGCAGCAAGTATCCACCGGACGGCGACCACAGCATTGTTTCCAGAAGATCGAAATTCCGTGTTCCGGGTTTCAGTACTTTTGTCTTGGTCAGGCATTCCTGATACTCATTTGCCGTCTGTGAATCCCAGACAATTCCGCCCCCGACGCCATATTCCACTTGTCCGCTGGCCTTGGAGAGTAAAACGGTCCGAATGGCAACATTGAACTGGGCAAGACCTCCCGGAGCCAGGAAACCGATTGTGCCGCAATAAATGTGCCGCGGTGTTGATTCCAGCTCGGCAATGATCTCCATGGTGCGTCGTTTCGGCGCTCCGGTAATGGAGGCCGGAGGAAAAGTGGCCTGAAGTATGCGATCCAACGATTCATGTGTCCGGGCACGGACTGTGGATGTCATCTGCCAGACGATTGGATACTGTTCGACGGCGAATAAGAAGGGAACGTTAACGCTGCCGGCAAGCGCTATGCGCCCCAGGTCATTGCGGACCATATCCACAATCATCACATTTTCCGCTTGTTCTTTTGCGGAGCTTCTCAGGGTTTCCCTGTTGGTCCTATCATCCTCGAACCACAACCCCCTTGCCGACGTGCCCTTCATGGGACGCGACTCTATCGCGTCGCCATCGATCTTAAGAAAAAGCTCCGGCGATGCGCTGCAGACGGCCCATTCTCCCGTGTCCACGAACGCGGCAAAAGGTGCTTCCCCGTCCCCGGCAATCTGTAGAAAAATATTCCACGGATCAATATCGGTCTTCGCCCGCAGGCGGTAGGTGAAATTGACTTGATACGTATCGCCCGCAGCAATCAACTCGCGAATTTGCCCCAGACAATGGCGGTATTCGGCATGCTTTACCGACGGCTCCCATTGCACCGCAGCTATTGATTCATCACCATTGGCCGGCAGGGTAATTTCTCTTACCTGTTCGAACAGCCCGAACCAGAGCAGGGGGAACTCCCCGTCATCCTTAACAGACAAAGCAGGATCAAAAGCAGGAGCAGCCTCGTAAGATATGAAGCCTGCAGCATAAAGACCATCGATCCGAACTGCTTCTTCCATCCGGCGAATGAGCGGCAGCACATCTTCAATTAGACGGGTTGTGATGATCCGACAAGGCGACGTGAACTCCAACCACTTCCCGTTGGCTGCATCGCGCAGCACAACCCGAGGTGTTTGTTGTGGAATATCCTTTGTCATTTCTGGCGGCACCAGGTGGCTGGAGCGTGAAGTATCTGAATTATAAGATGTGTCTTTATGTTATCGCCCTGGGTATCTTTTGTTATTAACATCATTTGATTTAACAAAAATTATTCCCGAATTCTTTTCCGTAGACCCTTAAGAACAGCATCAAGTACGTCACCGGCATCACCCACAATTGCTATATCAGCCATTTTCATCATTGTGGCCTGCGGGTTTTTATTAATAGCGACAACAAAGTCCGCTTCGCCTAAACCAGCCGTATGTTGAATGGCGCCGCTTATCCCGAATGAAAAAAGAATTTTTGGTTTGATATGTTTGCCGGCCTGGCCAACCAGCGCGGAATGGTCTGCCCAGCCTGAATATACCACAGGTCTGGTGGCGCCCACATCTCCGCCTAGAAGCTTGGCCAGATCATGTAATTTTTTAAACTTCTTTTTATTGCCCATTCCCCGGCCACCACAAACAATAACCGCCGCAGTTTCAATAGTGTGCTCTCTTTCCGCCGAGCGTTCATATTCCACCAGCCGCATGCGCGGTTCGGGCAGATTTTTCATCAGGGGCAGTCTTTCCACAATACTGCTGCGCTCATAATTGTGGGGTATTTCCTTAAAAGTTCCCGGCCGTACCGTGGCCATCTGCGGACGATGATCCGGCGTGATAATTTCCGCCAGCATATTGCCGCCAAAAGACGGAGCTATTTGCACTAACAGGCCATCGGCGGTCATTTCCAGACCAACACAATCGGCAGATAAACCGGTTTTCAACCGCTTGGCCAACCGCGGCGCAAATTCGCGGCCAAAGTCAGTTGCGCCAATCAAAATAATGTCCGGGTCTCTTTCGTGAGCCAGATTTTCCAGGAGCGCCAGGTATCGTTCCGTACTGTAGCTTTTTAACGCAGGATCATCAATTACCAGCAAACGATCCGCGCCATGGGCGGTATATTCCATTATATATTCATCAACTTCATGGCCGAAGACAACTGCACAAACTTCGGCCTGAATTGTGGAAGAAAGATCAACTGCTTTGGACAATAATTGCAGTGTCACCCTATTCTGGAAATAATTGCGGTAATCGCCAAACACCCAGATGCTTTTTTGCTTGCTATTCATCTCCGCCGCCTGCTTCCTCAATATCCTTGCCTATAGCCCAGCTGATCTTGCTTTCATATTTGTTGAGAAATTCATTAACAACATTCGCGGCCGTACCTTTCAGCACAACGTTTTCCTTTTTAGCTTTTCTCAAATACACTTTCCGAACTTGCGTTCGGGAGCCATCCGCGGCCATTGATGCCGCACTTATTCCCAAATCCCGGGCATTAAGGCTGATAATATTGCCGGTATCAAACGCATTGCCCAAACCGGCAAGCCGTGTGTAACGCGGCTTATAATTTTCCAGGGAAACGGTAACCAGCGCGGGAAATTCCATTTCCAGCGTTTCACGGAAATTATCGACCAGCCGACGGACGCGCAAAGTCCGGCCGGTAATTTCCAGTTTTTCAATATACGCTGCAGCCGGTAAATCCAATTCTTCCGCAATCTGCGGTCCTACCTGTGCCGTTTCGCTATCTGATGTATAAGAACCGCAAAGGATCAAATCATAATGGGGGCATTCCTTCCTGATCGCCTTGGCTAAAATCAAAGATGTCGCGTAAGTATCGGAACCGGCAAATATCCGATCACTAATATGGATACCCCTGTCTGCTCCCAGGGCGATAGCTTCATACAGCACTTCTTGTGCTGCGGTCGGCCCCATAGTAATGGCGGTAATATTGGATGCATGCTGCTCTTTGATTTGCAGAGCCGCTTCCAGCGCATGCAGGCAGGCCAGATTCATCTGACCGGCCGCCAGATCACGCCGCAACGTGCCTGTTTTTTCATCCCAGGGCAGCTCCGTTACCATCGGAACTTGTTTTAAACAAACGATCAGATTCAGCATATTTTCGACAATCTCTTTAAATTTATAATATTAGTAACTTTCGACGACCTCGTAAAAAGCTCCAGAGGCAAGGCACGCAAATCACGAGGAGTGAGGCGTACTTTCAACGTACGCCTCAACGACGAGGGATGCAGCGCAACGCAGCATATGGACTTTTTACGTGGGCGTCCATTGGGAAAGCACCGCCCGGGCTATAACCATCCTCTGAATTTCATTGGTGCCTTCGTATATTTCCGTTACCTTGGCATCGCGAAAAAATCGTTCCACATCGTATTCCTTGCTGTAACCGTAGCCGCCATGAATTTGTACGGCCAGAGACGTAACATTCATTGCAACCTTGCTGCAATAAAGCTTGGCCATAGCAGCTTCGGTACCAAAACTTGTCCCTTCATCTTTTAAAGTACAGGCACGATACAGAAGCAGACGTGCCGCAGCAACTTCCGTAACCATATCGGCAAGATAATTCTGGATGGTCTGTTGAGCAGCAATCGGTTTCTTAAACTGGTGCCTCTCCTTGGCATATTTGACAGCCGCTTCCACTGCGCCCTGGGCAATACCCAATGCCTGCGCGGCAATACCGATGCGCCCGTTATCTAAAGCCCCAAGCGCGATTTTCAAGCCATCCCCGTTTTGACCTAATATATTCTTCCGGGGCACCCGGCAATCTTCCAGAAATAGTGAAGAAACCGGATTGGCACGCATTCCGCAAAGATTTTCCCTCTCGCCGCGCAAAAAGCCTTTAAATCCACTCTCGACAATGAACACACTGGCCTGCTGGCGGGCGCTGTCGGATGTTAAGGCACATATTAAAACCAGATCACAAATACCGCCGTTAGTAACAAATATTTTCGTACCGTTAAGAATATAGCATTCGTCTTTTTGTACTGCCGTTGTCTCGATACTCCCGGCATCCGAGCCGGCGTTAGGCTCGGTAAGGCTGAAAGCACCGATAATTGCACCGGCAGCCAACCGTGGCAGATAATGCTCTTTTTGCTCCTGAGTACCAAACCGGAGAAGCGGATAAACGGCAACGCCGTTATGAACCGCAATGCAAAGCCCCACCGCCGCACAAACGCGGGATAGTTCTTCGACCACAATGGCCGAGCTTACCGCATCAAGTGCCGCCCCGCCAAATTCCCGGGGCACTTGCAGGCCAAAATAATTAAGTTCCTTCATCTTTTCGATGACGGCAACCGGAAAGACGGCGTTCTGATCGCTTTCGGCGGCAATCGGCGCCAATTCGGTTTCGGCAAAATGCCGCACTGAACTGCGAATAAGTTTATGTTTTTCGCTGGGGTTTTGCTGCAAATGTAATCTCCCTCCAGAAACTATGGTTGCACCAATAACTCAAAAGAAAAGCAAAATCAAGAAAAGGAAACAAGAAAACTTTGTCTGGCATATCAGGGAAAGGCGATGTAAAATCAACTTACGCTATAACAATCTTGGAAAAAGGAGCAATATATGAAGATTCGCATCTATTTACTGGTGGTGATATTCTTTTTCTTGTGCGGGCATGTAGCCCAGGCTCAGGAATATGGTAAGATTCGGGCGCTAAAACAGCGGGCTGCTTTTGTCACTAATCAGAAGAATGATTTTGTTGCCCGTGTGTTGACTTCTTATAAAATCCCCTATGAACGCAATGCCCAGGGCGCCATTGTCCGGATAAATTTAGACAAAATCTGGCTTGATATTACGGCCATTGAAATTGTTCCTATTCTTCAGGAATCAGCCGATAAACGCCAGCAAGTTACAGCGCATGAGTTATACTTTTATACGCCCGGCGGAATTCTGGATTTAGTATCGGAGCTCATTATCAGATAATGTGTGACACATTTGTTACTCAACAAGTCAATTGTTTTTGGATTTGGTATTGAAGCGCATATTATCACTTGCCAGCAATGCTCGTGTTCAGTCCAGAATCTCCCTTATCTTGCCGGATAATTGGGAAAGACGAAAGGGCTTTTGGAGGAATCCTTTGCAGCCGCGGTCCAGAATCTCCTGGGCCTGGCCGTTGAGGCTGTAACCGCTGGATAGAAGAATCTTGACATCCGGATTGATCTCCCTGAGACGGTCGAAAGTTCCTGCTCCCGATATCCCCGGCATGATCATATCCAGAATGACCAGATCTATTTTATCTTTCTTCTCCATGTAAACAGCAATAGCCTCCTGACCGCTGCCGGCAGCATAGACCTTGTATCCCAGGGTCTCCAGCATTTCCTTGCTCACTTCCATTACCATCTTTTGATCATCTACCAGCAGAATCGTTTCCTTGCCCCTGACAATTTCCTCGGTTGCCGTCTTTTCCGTTACCACTTCTTTCTCCGAAGCGGGCAAATAGACGGTAAATGTTGTTCCATGACCGGGCTCACTGTACACATTGATCATGCCATGGTGCCCTTTAATGATCCCATAGACTGTCGCCAGACCCAAACCGGAACCTCTTCCCATTCCCTTCGTTGTGAAAAAGGGCTCAAATATCCGTGCTTTTGTCTTCTCGTCCATCCCGGTACCGGTATCCGTGACCGCTATTTTTACATATTTCCCCGGTTTCGCGAATAAGGAAAGTGCTATTGCCTCATCCAGCAGAACATTCTGGGTCTCCAGATAGATCTCCCCGCCCCCGGGCATGGCCTGCCAGGCATTCACATATAGATTCAGGAAGACCTGCTCCATCTGTCCCCGGTCAACCTCCACGCTCCAGAGATCTTTGCCGTGTTTACGCTGGATGGATATTTCCTTCTTGGTTCTGCCGAACATAGAAGATATCTTTTCCAGGATCTCGTTCATATCCGTGGGCTTGACCTCATATTTCCCCCCGCGGGCAAATCCCAGAAGTTGCTTCGTCAGGGTGGCCCCGCTTTGCACCTGTTCCTCAATCCGCTTGAGGTTTTCATAAGTGGGATGTGTTGGATCAATATCCTTTAGGGCAAGGGAAGCATTCCCCTGGATACCCATAAGCAGATTATTGAAATCATGGGCGACTCCACCGGCCAGGGTGCCGATGGCTTCTATCTTTTCGGCGTGCTGCAGGCGCTCCTTCAGTATACGCTTCTCCTCTTCGGCCTGTTTGCGCTCGGTGATGTCCAGAGCCGTAAAGGTAACACCTTTGGCAAGATCATCGGGCTCAAGCGGTGTCGAACTTAAGATAATATCAATGACCTTCCCGTCTTTTCTCTTCCAGTGCGTCTCCACTGTTCCGATACCATTTTCAGCAATTTGACGATACTTTGTTTTTCCTACATATTCGTAGTCTTCGTCAGTCGTATAGAGTATTCGGGCATTTTTGCCCAGCAGCTCCTCGCGGGAATAACCCGTCATCAGACAAAGCGTATCGTTGCATTCCTGAAACACCCTGTTGATGACCATCCCGATGCCGACCGGGGCGGCACGGAAGATACTCGATAGCTTGTTTTCCTGTTCCCGCCTCATCACTTCCGCCTGCTTGCGCTCGGTGATGTCACGCTCAATGGCCAAAACGCATTCTTTACCAGCTATGGTTGCCCGTTTTAAGTTGACTTCGGTCCAGAAAAGGTGGCCATCCTTGTGCTTGCATTGCCATTCGAAGAACTGTGGTTGCCCTCCTGCAGCCTTTCTAAACAGCTCCATGGCCGTCTCCTGTACAAATGGAGGGACACCCGAAGAAATGTCCGCTACATTCATATTCAACGCTTCACTGACCGAGTGTCCAAATATTTCTGTTACAGTGTTGTTTACATCAAGAAATTTCGCGGTCTCAATGTCATGGACCCAAATGGCATCGTTGACCGCGTTGAATATCTCACGGTAGTTGACCTCGGATGTTTTTAAAGCTTCCTCTGACTTTTTACGTGCGGTGATGTTTTCGTGCATTAGAATAAATCTAACCGGTTTTTGATTGCTGTCATTTAACGGAAAACCAATAGTCTTTACCCAAACAGGAACATCCGGCAGCCCGGAGATCGAATCCCGCACGTTGAAATACGTATCAGGAATGTGAACAACCTCACCATTTCTTAATTGGTCAAAGATCGCACCCATACCTTGTTTCGCTAATTGAATATCATTAAAAATCGAATAGTCCGAAGGAGGCATAGCTCCAAAAAGCAACTCAAAGGAGGGGTTCACCTCCAGTGTAAACCCTTCCTTATCTAAAATTTGAATTGACATCGGATTCTTAGTTATGACTTCTTTAAAAAATCTATCCGCCTGCTTGCGCTCGGTGATGTCCAGAAAAGTAGAAAGCATTGCAATTGGCTTATTTTCAGAACTGGTAATAAGGCTGGCGAAAAATTGGAGATTAAAAAGAGAGCCATTTTTTCGTATTCCAATAGATTCCCCAAAGCTAAAACCCTTCTCTTGTATATCATTTATTATCTGATTAATTTCGTCTTTACTGGAAGCGAGATCAGCAGCATTAATATTAAGTGCTTCTTGGGCTGAGTATCCCCAAATGTTTAATAAAGCATCGTTTACATATGTCAACTTACCATCTAAGTCGGATATAGCGATTGCATTAAATGAGGAAGCAATGGCACGGTCTTTAATGAGGAGTTCTTCCTCCGCCTTCTTGCGCTCGGTGATGTCACGACATAGTGTTAGTATCTGAGTCACTCCCCCTGATTGCATGAGTGTTGCATTAATCTCAATGGGCGTGATGTTGCCCTTTGCATCCACATAGCCGATTTCCAGGTTTCTGATATATCCTTTCCCAAAACATTCCCCGACGGCCGCTGTGTTTTTTTCTTTGTCGTGATCGGCAGTCCATTCGATAACGCTTTTGCCCACGATTTCGCTAAGATTATGGTGTCCGGTCAAACGCACGTATTCCGGATTTGCATCAAGTACCAAACCATTCTGGTCAAGAATGACGAAGCCTGTCCGGGTTGTTTCAATCAGTGTCCGGTATTTCTGCTCATTTCTGATCAGCTCTTCGGTGGTTGCCTTCCGTTGGGAAATGTCCCGTGAACTCATGACAATGGCCGTTGCTTTACCTTGGGCATCCCTGAGAAGATCCCCCACGGTCTCCAGCCAGACATAATGACCGTCCGCGTGCCTTACCCTGTATTCAGCCGTGGCACGCCGATTGTCTGTGAGGCCTTCTGAAAAAAACTTAATAATCCTTTCCAGATCGTCGGGATGAACAACCTCAAAGACCGACTTGCCGATCCGTTCTTCCGGCCTGTAGCCGAGGCCTTTGAAATGAGACGGACTCGTATACAAATTAGCGCCCTGCAAGTCCGTCACTCTGATCATATCGGACATGTTATCCGAAATCAGACTCAGCATATCTTTGCTTTTTTTCAGATTTTCCTCTGCCCGCTTGCGGTAGGTGATGTCCTCGAAGGTCGCCACGATTCTCCTGTTTTCTCCCAATTCCGCACCAGTCCGAGAGACACTCATGCGGCAGAAGAATTCTGATCCGTCTTTCCGCACAAAGGGGATGTCCCATTCAAAGACGACCACCGGTTCTGTCGCGAGCCGTGAGTAAAGGATGGCGCCGTATTCGTGCCATTCCTCGTCCGTGCGGAAAATAATCCGGGTACTCTTGCCGATCAACTCTTCGGGCTTCCAGCCGAAAACATCCTCCATGGCGTCGTTGGCGAAGAAAATGTGCCGCTGTTCCACGCCGAAGAGAGCATGGGGGACGGAAAGGAGAATCCCCCTTTCACGTTCACGGATCACCTGCAGGGCTTCTATGGCAGCCTCCAGCTGGGACTCGGCCAGCTTCCGGGCAGTGATGTCTTGAATGGTTGTCAGTAAATAATTTTCATTGTTGATACTCATCATGACTGTATTGAATAATCCATATCTCAAATCTCCGTTCCTGGCTTTGATTTCCATTTCAAAATCTTCAATGCATCCTCTTTTATTTAGTTCATTGATAAAAGATGCTCTTTGTTCTTGCGTAAAATATCCGATTTCTATGGAAGTGCGCCCGACAACTTCATCACGATTAAGTCCTACAATTCGCAGAAACGCATCACTGGCTTCAAAAATTCTGCCTTCTTTCACAGTACTAATGATTGTGGGAATGGAATTTTGCAGAAAAGCTTTAGTGAACTTCTCGGAAGTTACTCTTGTTTGTTCGATTTGCTCAAGACGCAGTGCATTTAGTTCTTCGATCAGTTGTTTCTTGGTCTTTCTTTCATCTTCCATGGTAGGCCCTCAATAAAAAGTAGTAGAATGATATTGCGATGGCAATACAACATGTCAGGAAAATCGGGGTAGGGGGTAGTTACTGCCGCTGTGCGGAAGGAGTATGTCCGGGCAACTAGGCTTATCGTAGTTTCCGTTAAACATTAACCCACCCGTATAAAAAAAAGATGATGAAAAGGAGAACCCGTTCGTTTGTAAGTTAATGAGTACTATATTCTAAATATTAAAGTCAATATTATTCTCGGTCTTCAGATGCTGCTTACCACTTCCCATCAGCAATTTTCCCTGACTTGGCCATTGTGTGCAGGAGGAAGAAATTTCTCTGATAAAATTACGCAGAAGCGCCGGAAATATTTTATTGACAAAATTTCGCGCATTGCTTAATGTCCGCACCGTCAAGAAGCTTTTTCTAAGTCAGGCGATGGAGTTCGCCTTATAACCGCGGAATAGTTGCTGATAACTCCTACCACAAATATAAGTGCCGATGTGATTTCACAGGATAACGACCCAGGCATACGCCGGGCACGAGTTAGCCGCAGAAAGCACATTGGCAAAGGAGTTATTTTATGCTGAGCATCTATTTCCTTGCCGCTTTTTTGTTTCTGGCAGCAGTCTTATCAACCATCCTGGCGAACCGCCTGAAAATCTCCATGGCTTTAATGGAAATTATTGTCGGCGCGGTAATAGCCAGCGCGGTAATTCCTACTCTTATTGCTAATAAGTTTTTTCTGCCTAGTCATTTGCTTGAAGAGCCGATTTTGGATGATCAGGCACCTGACGAAAAAGATATTATTAATAAATTGTAATAGTCATTATAAGGCCATCGGACAGTATGTGCAACTCTAACCAAAGCGCATTGGCAGGAGAAAAAGATTGCATTTACAGAACATTTCTCTTAAAAAACATATCGTAATTAATCCCTATTCCGGGAAAATCGACTAAGCCCGGTTCATTGCATTTTACGGTTTCATCATTATCATATACACTATGACCAAAGAAAAGATTCCTTCATCACCTGCTATTCTGGCCCTGAAAGCGCAACTGGCTGTTTTTTCATTGCATTCTTATAAGTACGAAGACAAAGGCGGCACCAAAGCCTCGGCAATGAAATTGGGCGTTGATGAACACTGTGTCATTAAAACACTGATCATGGAAGACGAAAATGCCAGCCCGCTGGTGATTTTGATGCACGGCGATAAGGAAGTGTCCACAAAATCATTGGCTCGCAGCATCGGTGCAAAAACAATTGTCCCTTGCCGCCCGGAAATTGCCCAGAAGCATACCGGTTACAAAGTTGGTGGAACTTCACCTTTCGGCACAAAAAAAACATTGCCGATATATATGGAAAAGACTATTCTTGAGCTACCGGCAATATTGATTAATGCCGGTAGTCGGGGCTTGCTGGCCCAAATGGCACCGGCAGAATTAATGAGGATACTCCACCCGGTGCTGGTGAACGTTGCTATATGATTTTTCTTGCTTAAGGAAGTAGGTGACTATATGCCGGAAAATGTAATAATCCGCTGTTTGAATTGCGGTACTAAAAATCGCATCCCTAATCAGAAATTTCAGAAACATCCGATATGCGGTAATTGCCATGCACCACTGGATGATTTAATTATCCGCTGTCTCAAATGCGGCACTAAAAACAGAATATCGGAAGAAAAACTCAATAAAAAAGCACTGTGTGGTAAATGCCGTGAACCACTGGTAATTGTCCAACAACAAATAAAGCCGGTAGAAGTAACCGATGATTCTTTTGGCCGGGAAGTTCTGACCGGTGATATTTCTGTTTTGGTCGATTGCTGGGCGCCCTGGTGCGCTCCCTGCCACAAACTCTCGCCAGTTATCGAAGAACTGGCCTCCGATTATGCCAATGGGGTAAAAATAGCCAAACTCAATGTTGATGAAAATCCGGTTACGGCATCGCAATATGGCATTCGTAGCATTCCGACCATGCTGCTTTTTAAAGACGGAAAACTCGTACAGAGGCTTGTCGGCGCTCTCCCTAAAGAAGAGATTGAAAAGAGTTTATTGTCCATAATAAAAACTAACTGAAACGAATTGCCGCTATGGAACAAAAAAAGTTAATGTATCGCTGCAAAATATTTGATGTCTGGGAAGAAGAAGTTTCTTTGGCCGACGGCAAATCAACCAAGCAAAACAGAATTGATCACAAACCAACGGTTGCCATTATTGCCGTAAACGATAAAAAAGAAATATTATTAATAAAGCAATACCGCAATGCCGTAAAACAGCATCTCCTGGAAATTCCCGCCGGCACCATTGATCGAGATTCGGAATCACCGCTTTTGTGTGCCCAGCGAGAACTGGCCGAAGAAACAGGCTTTCAGGCGGAAATCTTTACCAAGTTGTTTGAAGGCTATTTATTGCCGGGATATTGCAATGAATATATGTATTTTTTCCTTGCCCGGAACCTTTTCCCCCAACCCCTCCCTCCCGATGATGACGAATTCATTGAAATTGTGCCGACAAATTTTATCACAGCAAAAAAAATGGTTGAGGATGGTACTATAATCGATGCCAAGACAGCGCTGGGTATTATCCTTGCCGATACGCATTTGAGTGAGAAATCTTTATTGGAAAAGTAAAACGAATTTTTCAAATACTTCCTTTTGAAAATGATTCAGCATCTGGTCCCTCATCAGTGTCATAGCTTCAAAAGGATTGAGCGTTGGTTTATATGGCCTTACAGAAACCAACGCATCAAACACATCAGCCACCGAACAAATACGACCATAAATATGAATATCCTCACAACGTGTTTTTCGGGGATATCCAGTCCCGTCAAACCTTTCATGATGCTGTAAAACAATCAACCGGCATTCTTCGTTGATTTGTTTTGTCTCCGTTAAAAGCTTGAAACCAAGACTCGGATGCCGGCGCATTTGAGTCATTTCCTCTTCGGTGAGTTTTCCCGGCTTATTGATAATGGTTTCATCGATATATACTTTACCGATATCATGCAAAAAGAAGCCGGCACCTAAAGCATGCATGTCATGCTTATCACCTCGGGCAAGGACTACTTTCGCCAGAGAAACTCCGTAAACACCTACATTAACCGAATGAATGTAAGTATTATAGTCGTGAGAAGTTAGCTTGAGTAACTGGTCGCTGGTGGCATCATCGGCAAGAATCAAATCTACAACATCAACAATGCCCTTCTTAAATTCTGCAATATTTTCTCCGGAAGGCTTTTCCCATATCTTGCTAATCATGTTTACAGAATATAAATGAACCGCCTGCGCTTTCGGCTCCGGCAGCATTGTCTTATCCTGGATAACTTCTTTTAATTTCTCCGATACAATGGTTGATGAAAAGTCTTTTTCCGGTTGTTCTCCCGGTGCAATATCGGCTCGGGAGGTGACACTTTTTTCCACATTAATATTGACTTCCGTAATGCCATATTCAATAATTTTATCAATTTGCTTTGAGGAATTAATCGTAAAGCTGTTTCTTAAAAAAGGATGGGCTCGCCAGGCCTTCGGCAATTCTATGTACATGCCGACTTTCAGTTCAGACACTTTAATCTTTTTTATCATGAAAATGATTTTCCCTGGTGCCGCTAGTGAAAGAGCAAAACAAATTTTTGAAATAATTCTTTGTGAAAATGTTCCATCATTTCTACTTTCATTACATTGAGCGCCTGAAATGGTTGCAATGATTGCTTGTATGGTCGCTTCGCGCTCAGCGCATCAAACACATCGGCTATTGAGCAAATCCTTCCATAAAGGTGAATTTCATCTCCTTTTAATCCCTGAGGATAACCACGTCCGTTATCTCTTTCGTGATGCTGCAAAACCACTTTTCTGCATTCTTCCGACGATTGGTTGGTCTGTTTTAATATGTCATAACCATATTGAGGATGCTTGCGTATTTCCAGTATTTCCTCATCGGTGAGCACAGCCGGTTTGAGAATGATATTAATATCGACTTTCACTTTCCCGAGATCATGCAAAAAGAAGCCCGCACCCAACTCATGCATGTCGTGGGCATTAGATCCTTTAAAAAGTGACTTGGCCAACGAAATAGCCAGCAGACCAACATTTACCGAATGGACATAGGTATTATAATCATGCGTCGTAAGCGCTAATAATTGTTGATTAGTATTATCCTCAGCCAGGACAACATCCACAACTTCTGAAATTCCTTTTTTAGCTTCACCAATGCTTTCCTGGGAAGGATTTTCCATCAAACGCTGAATCATTACAACGGAATGATGTTTTATTGCTTGTGCCTTTTGGGCCGGCGGCATTTTTTTGTCGTGAATAGCCTCCTGTAAATCGGGAGGAATGATCGGCTTCACTTCAGTTATGGGCTGCGGAGCTTTTATTGTTTCCGAAACAACTTTATTTTTAACCTCCTCACGGGGCAATATGCTTCTAGCTGTATCAATAGAAACTTCAACAATACCGGCTCCGAGAAGTTTGGTAATTTGCTCGCGAGAATCAATAATAAATTCATTTTTTAAAAAAGGATGGGCAAACCATTTTTTGGGCAATAAAACATACATGCCCAATTTAATATCCTGTGTTTTTACTTTGGTAATCATAAAGTTATTTTCCACAGATGATTTTATTTATTGTTTCTGGTTAATATTATCAATAAAAATTGCTTTACTTCAGCATTTTTTCTCTTTGACCCAGCTGTATTTCCAGTTTTTTTAAAAGGGCAATGTCGTTCTTTAATTGCTCATTTTCCTGTTGTAATTTGACGATTTCTGTTTGATACCTTTCTTCGAAATATTTATAATCCTTCTTCAGTTTTGCTTTTTCCGCATTTGTTTTATCCAGCGCAATTGTTTCCGCTTTAACTTTTTCCTGCAAATCAAGTAAATTATTAATCATAACTAATATGGATTTAGCGCTGTTTAACCACTTGCTTTGCGGATGCTCTTTAATAAATAATCCCAGTTTAACCCGTGCGGCGTTATAGTCCGGCTTTCCCTCCCGGTTACTCAAAGCAATCAAAACTTCATTGATGATGTCCGCATCAGACTGAAATAATTTAAACGTGCTTTCTTGTTGTTGAACGGCTATTTTCCGGCTGTCCGATTTATCTATGACCTTGTTATTGGCACATCCCGCAAAAACGATAGCTATAAACAAAACAAAAATTATCCCTCTGGTTGTTTTCAACAATGCTCCATCTCCAATTGACCCTGTTGTGCGGCCGGATATAAATTGTTGTGCTTTTCCCGATCGGTCTCGGTCACATAGTTACTGCCGGGAAGTAATTTGGCATATTCCTTGAGCTCGGCCGCTGTCATGGCCATATCCAGCGGATTTTTAAATCTTGTCCCGTCATCGGTAACTATGGCTACGGAAACCGTAATTAGCGGGAATTTTTGCGTTACTCCCTGACGGTCTTTTCCGATAATATGACCTCTTTGGGCGTCCTGCGGCTCGTAAAAACGGCCAATGCGTTTTTCAAAATCCGTGACCAGTTTTTGGCAAACTCTTGTGGCCAGCTCCGGACTTGCTATGACAACAAAGTCATCTCCCCCGATATGACCAATAAATATTTCTTCCTGTGGCTTTTCTTCCACACATTCCTTAAGAATATCCGAAACTTCCTTAAGCACTTCACTGCCCCAGGCATATCCATACTTATCGGCAAACGGCTTAAAGTTATCCAGATCGACCTGACAAAGAGAAAATAATCGGCCCGAAGCCAGCATCTCTGTGATCCGGTTTTCAATAGCAATATTCCCCGGAAGACCGGTAAGGGGGCTGGCGTTTAAATTCATTTCCTCAAGTATCTTGAGCCTTTGCGTCATATAAATAAAATCTTTCGCCAGGGCTCCGATTTCATCATTGCGCCGCACGGAAATCTGATGATTAAGATTCCCTTCAGCAATTAAACCGGTAGCATGTTGCAGCTGTCGGAGTGGTTTGGAAATATTACGCGTAATGATAAGAGCTAACGCAATGCCCAAAATCAGGCTAAACAGACTTATGCCCAGAGTCGTATTAGTCGCATTAGAACTCTGGCTGGTAATAAAATTCATCTTATCATTAATCGCTTTATCAGTTCCCGTTTGAATATTTTTTAGTAGCAAGGCCATTTCATCAATTGCCGCCCGGCTGGAAGAATCGGAAAGTGCCATAGCATCTTGCAGGCGTCCTTCTTTTAACAGGTTGACTTCCTGAGAGAAATAATTTCCATAACGCTCGTGCAGGAGGGCAAGATCATTAAATCCTTGATCCCTGTATTTTCCTGGATTGAGCTTTTTAATCGTTTCCAGGCCGGCCTTGAAATCAGCATCACGCTGCCAGAAGATTTGCTCCAAAGAAGGATCTTTAAAAATAAAATATTTCTTTTCGGTGCTTTCCTGCGCCAGAAGGGCATCTAGCATGATTTTAGCCGTTTCCACTACGATGAAATGGCGATGTGTAATATCATATGCTGCCTGATTGAGCTTTTGCAGATGAAATATTGCCGAAGCACTCACCAGCAACGTAAGCAGTGCCATAAACAGATAACCGAACAGAAGTTTACGGCTTATGGTAAGTTTCATTGGCCTGTTTATCCTTTAATATTCTTAGAACAAAGAAGTAACATAACCAATGCTCGGGAGTAAAGCATAAACTTGTTTCGGGTTAATAGACATTTCCGGGAAAGCTTCTTGCCACTGACATAAAGTTTTGCTAGACTGAGATTAATCAATAAAGGGAGGCGACTATAATGTTCTATAATGAAGAATTCGAAACCCTGCCCCGTGAAGCGCTCCAAGCACTGCAAATAAAAAGGCTGCAACAAGTCCTGCAACGCGCTTATCATACTGTCGGACATTATAAGAAATCTCTTGATGCCGCCCGCGTCAAACCCGACGATATTAAATCGCTCACCGATCTGCACAAGCTTCCCTTTATAACCAGACAAGACTTACAGAACAATTATCCATTTGGTTTATTTGCCGTTCCCATGAGCAGCGTTGTCCGGTTACATGCCTCTTCCGGTACCAGCGGACGTTCAACCGTATTTGGTTATACCAAACGTGATGTAGAAACATGGTCGGAATTAATGGCGCGTTCGCTTGTTGCTGCCGGGCTCACCAAAAATGATATCATTCACAATGCTTTCGGTTACGGGCTGTTCACCGGCGGCTTGGGTCTGCATTTCGGAGCGGAAAAAATCGGCGCCAGTGTCATCCCGATGTCCGGCGGTAACTCCAAAAGACAAATTATGATCCTGCAGGATTTCGGGCCAACCGCAATTTGCTGCACACCTTCCTATGCGCTGCATCTGGCCGAACAAGGTTCAGCTCTCGGTGTGGACATGAAAGCATTAAAACTGCGCGTCGGCATCTTCGGGGCGGAGCCCTGGAACAAGGCTATATGTGATGAGATCGAAAGAATCTACGGCATAACCGCTCTGGATATTTTCGGTCTTTCGGAAGTTATGGGGCCCGGTATCGCCATGGAATGCCTGGAGGGCCGCAATGGGATGCACATTTTTGAAGACCATTTTCTGGTCGAAACAATCAACCCCCAAACTGGTGAAGCATTGCCCGAAGGCGCCGAAGGCGAGCTGGTCTTTACTACTCTTACCAAAGAAGCTTTCCCATTGATCCGTTACCGCTCCGGCGATATATCGCGTTTGATTACGGAACCTTGTCGCTGCGGCCGCAGCCATATTAAAATGGAAAGAGTGTTAAAAAGAAGCGACGATATGCTGATCATCCGCGGCATTAATGTTTTCCCGGCACAAATTGAAGCCATTTTAACCGGTATTGAAGGCCTGGAGCCTCGCTATCAGCTTATAGTCGACAAAAGCGGCTCCCTGGATTCCCTGGAACTGCGCGTAGAGGTCAGCGAAAAAACATTCAGTGAATCCGGCAGCGTTAAGGCCTTGCAGAAAATAGAAAAAAGAATTGTCAAAGACATGAAAGACTATCTGGGTGTTGCCGCCCGGGTAAAACTGATAGAACCAAATACGTTGCAATCATCCACGGGCCCGGCTGCCAAGGTCATTGATAAACGCCGCATCTGATGAAAGACATAAGGAGGAAATGACAACATGAAAGTAGAACAAATATCAATATTTTTAGAGAATAAACCAGGCTCGCTGGAACATGCCACACGCATTCTTAAAGAAGCCGCCATTAATATTCGCACTCTCTCTCTTGCTGAAACTACCGATTTCGGTATTTTGCGCCTGATTGTCAATAACGTAGAAAAAGCCAATACCGTGCTGAAAGAAAACGGTTTCCGGGTTAATAAAACTGCTGTAGTCGCAGTCGAAGTACCGGACAAACCGGGCGGGTTGCACTCTATTATGGAAGTCCTTTCCGCCGAGGGCATCAATGTCGAGTATCTTTATGCCTTTGTAGAAAAAAGCGGTGAGAACGCCGTCATCATCTTCCGCTTCGATGATCCCGAAAAAGCCATCGAAGTGCTGACGAAGCATAAGTTTACGGTGGTGCCGGGAGCAAAGCTGTACGACTTTTGATGAAGAAAGCTATGACCATTTCAATGAGACCATGAGATGGAAATATACATTAGTCATGACTGTTCGGGAGTAGCCTGGGCACAGGTTACGGAAACACTGAAGCAAGTTGGAATGGCATACGATGCGCCGGATGTACATAGACGAGCCTTCGAAGCCAGCCATACGACTGTATTTGTCTATCATACCAGCCGGTTGATCGGATTTGGCCGCGCGATTTCTGACGGCGTTTACCAGGCAGCCGTCTATGATGTCGCCGTCGTTCCTGAATTACAAAAGAATGGTATTGGAACGTTGATCATGAAGGAGATTCTGGAACAGTTGCCTGGATGTAATGTCATTTTATATGCGGCGCCAGGGAAAGAAGAATTCTATCGGAAAATCGGATTACGGAAAATGAAAACGGGCATGGCGCTCTTCAAAAAAGCGGCGGCAATGATCGAAAGAGGATTCACGGAGTAAATCTACCATTTTAAAACAACGCGGGAAACAAATTGCCCACTACTGCAAGCTCCAGCAACTAGCTGCCAGTCACTTATCATTTTAAAGGTTTCCCGCACTCCTTGCATTTCCCGTCCGGACCAATAACGCCGATGCAGGCGCCGTCACTGCACAATACTCTTTGATCCCAATCGTCGTCGCAATCCGCATCACCTACAGAAACTGGTTTTTGATCCTCTGCGGTTACAGCTTGAACGTTGCTTGTGCCATGTCCTGCGGGAAGTTCACCTTCATAAGGTTTGCCGCATTCTTTACACTTGCCGTCGGTGCCTATGGTGCCTATACAGGACTCATCACTACACAAGATTCGTTTTTCCCAATCTTCAGTTTCATCAAAAATGATTTCGGCCATTTTTTTCTCCAGTGTTTATGATCGAAGCTTCTTATACCAGCTCGAAAAATATTGCCATACAGAAATCAATCTGGATCCCCGTGTCGCGCTTCGCTTGCACGAGGATGACAGGGCGTTTTACGAAGTCATCACCCTTTGATGCAGGAAATTGCTTTCAGCTTCGCCACTTTCTTAGCAATTCCGGCTTCATGCATCACCTGCACAACATCATTTAAGTTTTTATAGGCTTCGGGCATTTCTTCACTCAAAGTCCCCTTGCTTCCGGCCATGACCAAAACTCCCTGATCGGCCATCTCGCGGCTGATGGAACGTCCCCGGCTTGCTTTGGTTGCCTGCGTCCGGCTCATCAGCCTGCCCGCACCGTGACAAGCCGAGCCAAATGTTTCTTCCATTGCCCTGGGCTGACCGACCAGAACATATGAACCTGTACCCATGTCTCCGGGAATCAGCACCGGCTGCCCTACACTGCGATAACGCGCCGGCACTGCCTCGTGCCCGGCCGGATAGGCACGTGTTGCCCCTTTACGATGAACACAAAGCTTTTTAGTCTGCCCTTTTATCGAAAATGATTCGATTTTAGCAATATTATGACAAACGTCATAGACCAGCCGCATACCCAATTCTCGCGGTGCCAGCCGCATTGTCTTTTCCAATATTTCCCGTGTCCGGTACATCAGCAATTGCCGGTTGGCCCAGGCGTAATTAGCGCCGCAGGCCATCGCGGCCAGATAATTGCGTCCCCGCTGTGAACTCAGATAAGCACAAGCCAGTTGCCGGTCGGGCAGTTCAATGCCCGTTTCCTGCGCATGCTTGACCATCAAGGCCAGATAATCGTCACAAATCTGATAACCCAGGCCGCGCGAACCGCTGTGAATCATAATAACGATTTGGCCCTTACGCAATCCGAAGGCCTGTGCCGCTGTTTCATCAAATATTTCCTGCACCATTTCAATTTCCAGAAAATGATTCCCGGAACCGAGCGTTCCTAACTGCTGCTTGCCTCGCTCTAAGGCGCGTGCCGATACCAGCTCCGGATCGGCACCTGCTATGGCACCCCCATCTTCGGTTGTATCCAGGTCCTCGAGCGACCCAAATCCGGCTTTCACTGCCCACCGGGCGCCTTCTTCCAGAACCTTTTTTTGATCTTTACCTGATAATTTGACCTGGCCGGTGGAACCGACACCGGAGGGAATATGATTATACAACGCCGTGGTTAAATCACTGATTCTGTCTTGCACATCAACCAGGGATAAATTTGTGGCCATCAGACGGCAGCCGCAGTTGATATCGTAACCGACACCGCCCGGCGAAACGATGCCTTCATCCAGATCGAAAGCCGCCACACCGCCGATAGGAAAACCATATCCCCAGTGAATGTCCGGCATGGCCAGGGAATAATTAACGATACCGGGCAAATGAGCAACATTCGCCACCTGGTGAGGGCTTTCATCGTTTTTCAAGAGTTGGCGGATGTTATCGTTGGCATAAATAACTCCGGGAACTTTCATGCCCCCGGTTTGGGGAATCAACCAGCGGTTATCGTCAATTTTTTCGAGCTTAATCTCAGACATCGAAAATCACCCTTGCCACCCAACCCTTTGTCGTCTTTTGAATGCTCAGGCCATGATAAGTAACAGCCTTGATTTCCATCTTTATTGAATGTTTCTTGGGATTATAAGGCTCACCGGACAATTGCGCAACGATATGTTTTCCGGTTATTGCGGAAGGACGGCAGCCTGTTACTACCCATTTTTCTCCATTGAACAAATAAAGGGCTTCGCGCAGAAAATTAATCAACAGATCTTCCCGATCATTGCCTTCGATGGACAGAAGTTTCTCTTCAGATTTTGTCGCCGGAATATTTGTCCACTCTGTTTTTTGTTCGAGCATAATATCAAACAGAGCGGAAACAGCATTGGCAAAAAGTTCTTTGCGGGTTTTTCCAAATATTGCGCAACCAATATCGGCGGTATGATCGAATAGTCTGTATTTTACCATTGGCGCAGTATATTGGAAAGTTACGGAATAAACAAGTTCCTCACAGACGTGATTTCCCGGGACAACAGGAAATTACTTTTAGATTTCTCTCTTCAATTGGACAATTTTTCGCTTCATGACCTTGGCGGCAGTGTTGAGTGTACCAAGATCAACGACATTATTATATCCAAGTTTTTCTAGGGATTCTTGGGCAATTTTCGACCGCCGCCCGGTGCGACAATACACGTATATCTTCTGCGACTTGTCCTGGACAAAAGAACCGATTTTTCGCCCGATCTCATCATAGGGACTGTTGACGGCACCCTCCAGATGTCCCATCGCATACTCCGAATTTGTGCGAACATCAATGATTACAGGCATTGCCCTACCATTACCTGATACAGTTGATGCAAAACCGGTGATCATTATTATAATTAAAAACATCCATATTTTTTTCATATCATCACTCCGTTTTTAATGCAGTAACAACTGTCCAATGGTTTTTATTTTTCCTGTGGGAAGCATAGCCGAATGTTACGGGATGAACAAGCAAATCGCTTAAAACAGAGGCAGATACGGCAGCCTACCTGGAAGCCGCCTTGGAAGAAAACGATCCCGGATTGATAGCCGTAGTGCTAGGCGATATTGCCAAAGCCCAAGGAATGACTTCAATTGCCAAAAAGACCGGTTTGGGCCGGGAAAGTTTGTACAAAGCTTTTTCGGCGGAAGGCCACCCGGAATTTTCCACCGCTCTGAAAGTTGTCGAAGCCCTGGGATTACAATTACAATCAAATCCGGCAATCCAGGAAGGCTTAGCCCAAAAACTTATATTTCAAGACCTGACCCTAGGTACGGTACAGCGGGTTGCGATCTGGTGCAGCTCCGGGTTATAGGGCTTCTGAATGCCTTTTAAATATTGCTTCCTCAGGGTTTTTTATAGCTGAAAGGATATTCTCTGCGACCTTTTCTATCAGCTTATTACCCCAAAACGGATCTTTAACATCATAGTAAATAACACGGATATGATGAAGATCAAACGGTACATCTTTTTCATTCGATGATATTAATACCACAGGTTTCTGTAAGGCATGTGCTAAACCTAATTCATAAAAGACATTCGGGTTTCTGTCTGTCAGTTCTGCAATCAATACTTTTGCAGAGTTAATTCCATTCCAAACTTGATCTATTATTTTTCCAGTACCAAAAATGTCATTATCAGCCCGAATAGGTGTAAGTCCCGCTTTTTCAATAGCGGGCTTATAAACTTTTTCATAGTATGAACCTAATGGTTCAGCAAATGGCATCATGACGAAGCATGTATCTCCCGTCTTTACCTTTGCCGTTTTTTCTAGCTTTTTAAATGTCTCTTTAGCTTTTTCATGCGCTGGAGATTCTGCGGAAATATCAATGACTCTATTTTTCCCGTCATGATCAACAACTAATTCTGCCTTTTTCAGGCTTTCAAAAAAAATTGCCTTAAATTCGCTTAACTTGTCAGTGGGAATTTTAAACTTATCGGTAAGAGCATTATCAAAAAAGACAGCATCTGGAAGATTTTCACCTCTGTAATGCGAAACAATTTCTGAAATTACCGGTGCTTTTAATACCGCTTCCCTGAGTCCTGAGAGTTGATCATTCTTTTCCTGCGGCTTCAAAATTTTTCTTGCTATGTCAGTCAGTATAACTTTTCCCGGCTCGGAACGTTCCAGCAGGCCGAATTTGATAGCGGAATTCAACTCGACTGAGTAAGGACCGCCATTATATTTAACACCAACATACTTAGCCGACTCCTGATCGGTACATTCTTTTCCAGCATTCTGTTCCAATATTGCTTTTGGAATACGAAGGGCCTTATCAAGAGAGTGTCTCGGATAGGGAGGAACCTTAATGCTCTTGTTGTCATTATTTGTTTCTTTTCCTTTTTTTTTCATTTATTCCTCCTATAACATTTAATATACCGATCCCGTATTATCTGGTGCTGCGTATAGACCGATATTGGAATCGTTTGGACTGCTTAAATAATTATTTTTAAAATCAACAGACTATAAAATGCGGATTCCGTAAAAGCTGATTATTACCAGCAAATACCTGTTCCGTTTTTTATGATTTGGAGGGTACTTTTTTATTTCCTGTCGGGCAGATGGACAGGCAACGCCATATCATCAGCCCTCGTATATGAAAACAGGGGGGGACTTCCGATCAACCCCCTTGTTTTTAATTCTATTCTTCCGGTGTGCCGTCTTCTTCTGTTGTCACATCCGTCTCATCATCACCGGTTACAGTTTCATCCGGGCCTTCAGCTTCCTGCGTCGTCCGGGCAACACCGACCAATTTTTCTTCCGGATCAAGTTCAATTAATTTGACACCCTGCGTCACGCGATGATTGATTGGTACTTCCTGCACCTTGAGCCGGATGACTTTCCCGGCATTGCTGATCAGCATAATATTCTCTTCGCCCATAACCTGCAGCACGCCGGAAACATTGCCTACTTTAGGAACTGTCTTGAGGTTCATCGTTCCTTTACCACCGCGCGTTTGCACTCGATACTCTTCGATAGGTGTGCATTTCCCGAATCCATTTTCGGAAACGGTCAGCATGTAAGTACCATTGGCGGGTATCTCTACACCGATAACATCATCGCCTTCGTCCAGGTTAATGCCGCGGACGCCGCGGGCGGTCCTGCCCATATCGCGTACGTCGTCTTCCTTAAAGCGAATAGCCATCCCCAGTCTGGTTGCCAGGAAAATGTCCTGATTGCCCATTGTCAAATGAACATCAACCAGCTCATCACCCTCATCAATCGAAACGGCAATAATACCACCGGAACGTGGATTGGAGTAGGCAGCCAGATCGGTCTTCTTGATGACACCTTTTTTCGTCACCATTACCACAAATTTATCGGCGACAAATTCCCGCACCGGCAAAGTCGCGCTGACGCGCTCACCCGGAGCTAAATTAACCAGATTGACCATGGCCTTGCCTTTAGCGGCACGTCCGGCCTGCGGCAACTGATAAACTTTCACCCAGTGCACTTTTCCTGTATTGGTGAAAATCAGCAGGTAGTGGTGAGTGGAGGCGATAAAGATTTTTTCGACGAAATCTTCTTCCTTGGTGCCCATGCCCATTTTACCGCGACCGCCCCGGTGTTGGCTTTTGTACAGACTGACCGCGTTGCGCTTAATATAACCGCTGTGGGTAATCGTCACCATCATGTCTTCTTCAACAATCATGTCTTCGATATTGATATCTTCGCTACTGGCCACAATTTCCGTCCGGCGCTCATCGCCATAACGTTCTTTGATGTCAAGAAGTTCTTCCATAATCACCTGCAAGACTTTTTGCGGATCAGCCAGAATGGCCATGAGTCTCGCAATCAGCGCTGTCACTTCGGCGTATTCTTCATCAATCTTGGTTCGTTCCAGACCTGTTAAGCGCTGCAATCTCATTTCCAGAATTGCTTTAGCCTGAATTTCCGACAAATTAAATTGAGCACATAATTTCACAGACGCTTCAGCAGCATTTTTTGCCGCCTTGATTACTTTAATGACTTCATCAATATTATTTAAGGCAATTATATAGCCTTCTAAAATATGCGCCCTGTCTTTGGCGCGCGCCAAATCAAATTCGGTACGGCGAATAACAATCTGCTTCCGGAAAAGAATAAACTTTTCCAGGACCTCTTTAAGGTTAAATACCTGTGGCCTTCCGTCGGATATCGCCAGCATGTTGATACCGAAAGAGGTCTCCATTTGTGTGAATTTATAAAGCTGATTAAGAATTATTGAGGAATTTTCATCGCGTTTCAGATCGATCACCACGCGGATGCCTTCACGATCCGACTCATCACGTAAGTCCGATATTCCGCCGACTTTCTTGTCACGCACCAATTCCGAAATCTTTTCAATCAGTGTTGCTTTGTTGACCTGGTAAGGCAGTTCTGTAATGACGATGCTTTCACGGTCGTTGCGGGCATTCTTTTCAATCAGCGCACGTGCTCTCATTCGAACTATACCCCGCCCCGTTTTATAGGCGGAAATAATTCCTTCCCGTCCGTTGATAAAACCGGCGGTGGGAAAATCGGGCCCTGTTATATGGCGCATCAATTCTTCGATGGTAATTTCCGGGTTGTTAATACAGGCAATAGTTCCGTTGATAATTTCGGTTAAATTATGGGGTGGAATATTGGTGGCCATACCGACGGCTATACCCGATGAACCGTTTAAAAGCAGTAAAGGAAGGCGCGTCGCCAGAAGCGACGGTTCCTGCAGTGTTTCGTCGTAGTTCGGCACATAATCGACCGTATCTTTTTCCAGATCGGCCAGCACCTCTTCGGCGATGCGCGCCAGACGGACTTCTGTATAACGCATGGCCGCGGGAGGATCACCGTCAATCGAACCAAAGTTTCCCTGGCCATCCACCAGCATATAACGCAGAGAAAAATCCTGCGCCATGCGTACCAATGTGTCATATATAGCCATATCGCCATGCGGATGATATTTACCCATGATATCACCGACAATACGGGCTGATTTTTTGTACGGCTTATTGTGGCGGTTACCCACTTCATACATTGCGTAAAGGATCCGGCGGTGCACCGGCTTTAAGACGTCGCGTACGTCAGGCAG
>CAYXZW010000012.1:0-69861 GCA_964469905.1 uncultured Smithella sp. | reverse complement strand
ATGGACATATCATGTTCAACTAAAATCATCGTGAGCCCCCAGGTTTGATTTAATTCCAGAAGGAAACGAACCATATCTTCTTTTTCTTCCAGATTCATTCCGGCAAAAGGCTCATCTAGTATGAGCAAACGTGGTTCCAAAGCCAGAGCCCTTCCCAATTCCACTCTTTTCATCATTCCATAGGGCAGCGATCCGACAGTTTTTTTACGGATTGCTTGCATTTCCAGAAAGTCTATTATTTCTTCCAGAATTTGCCGATGGCGGATTTCCTCTTTTCTTACCGCCCCGGAAAATAAACAGGAACGAAGAAAACTATAATGACAATGAATATGGCGTGCCAGTGTCATATTGGCCAGCACAGTCATTCCCGGAAATAATTCGATGTTTTGAAATGTTCTTCCAATACCAACGGAAACCAGTGCATGAGTATGCAAGTTGGTAATATCCTGGCCATTGAAAATGATCTGACCTTTTTGCGGATGGTAAAAGCCGGTAATACAGTTGAGCAAACTTGTTTTACCGGCTCCATTAGGACCGATAATCGCCATTAATTCACCGGTATGGACAGCAAGATCGACATCCTTGACCGCAATAACGCCGCCAAAGTTCAAACGTAAATCTTTTATGACCAGTTCGGCTTTTTTATCTTCTTCCCGCCGGTCGCTGAAAATTGAGGGCCGGCCACGAAAAGCTTTCATGAAATTCCTTCTGAAAGATTATTATTAATACTCTTCACAGTTAATCTACTTCTTGATTAATTTAATTTTATCCTTCCCCGGCACATAAAAATTAGTCAATGGTACATATGTTCCGTCCTCTGTAACTTTAACCATGCGGGCGGTGAATGATGCTCCATGATCATCTTTAGTATAAGTAACTTTGGGTATCAGGCCGCCAAAATCTTCGTTTCGGAATGATTCCATAGCCGCGTTTATAGTTTCCGGGTTGATCACTTTAGTCTTCTCATAAGCTCGGGTGAAGGCTCTCTCCATGATCATACCTACCGCGACACCTTCCCAGTATGATGCATCAAATTTATCCACTGTTTTATAACGCTTCCAAAGCTCCTTCATTACCTTCATCCCTTCAGCTTTATCTGTCGGCAGAATCCCCGGGAATTGAATTAAAAAGCGATCGCGAATTAATCCTTTGCTCATTTTGAAAAAATCCGGATCAGTTGATGTCCATGTTCCTAGAAATAAGGGATTATAGTTAATGCGATCGGCACTCTTGAAAGCGGTGATGATGGCTGACGGCAGCATTTGGATAAAGATATACTCGGCTCCGGCTTTCTGCAGGCGAAGCAGTTCCGTATTCAGATCAACTGTCTTCGGGGGAAATTCTTCAATGGCCACGATATTGATTTTCAGTTTTGCTGCATATTCCTTGCTCGGTTCGTGAATCGACCGGCCGTAGGCATTATTATAAGTGAGCAGACCAACCTTGGGTGCATCCTTTCCTTTGTGGATTACCCTGATGTATTCCAGAACGGCCTGACAATCCATCTTATAGCTGCCAAAAGGCAGATACATATATTCAAATGGTTTTTCCAGAATTTCCCAACTGGTCGAATAATTGATTGTGGGTATTTTATATTTCTGTACTATCGGTTTAGCAGCCAGGCCTTCTCCGGCACCCCAAGTGGCAATTATATCCACTTTATCCTGGAGGGCAAATTTCTGGACAGCGGCAACTGCTTCGGGTACTTTGTATGCCGTATCTACGGAAATCATCTCAATCTTGTTGCCGTACACACCACCTTTAACTTCGTTGACATAGCGGAAATAATCGCGCGTGCCTTTTTCATGAAACTGACCCCAGCTGGAAGCCGGACCGGTCATATTTATTGCTGCTCCAACTTTAATTGTTTTGGCCTGCCCTGTCGTATAACCGGCCAGCAAAAATAATGATGCTATTATTACAGTCAGAATATTAATCTTTTTCATTTTGCCCCCCTATTTTGCGCATTAGATTTTCGCCTTGCTTAAATTTACGGCAAAAAAAAACCGTGGGCTGTAACTCAGCTGCCCACGGTTCATTACCCATTGTTAATGGTCATGATCCTGTCAGGCAGACCCTGGCGCTAAAGCTAAAAAAATAAAAAAAAGCTGCCTGATAAGAAAATATTTTTTTACTCATATTCATAATGACCTCTTACCTGCGGCATATAGTGCAAATGGTTGGAAAAAGTCAAGAAAAAAATAATGAAATTAAACCATAATGGTTAGATTATTCTTTCCTGGAAATCTTATGTGATATTCATGGCCATTAGTTTAACTGCGTCTTTAAACAAGACGTCCATGCTTTTATCAGAAACGATACGCTCAACATAACCCAAACCGAAGACGGAATGATTGATTATATCTTTAGATCGGTATTGATTGTGAATGGAGTAATCCTTGACAGCTATTGCGCTATCCCTGCTGCGGCTTCTGATATCCCACTTCATTGGAGCATTATTTTCCTGGATTTTAGCGGCAGCTGCCCTTTTCGCCATCGACTCTTTCAAGGTTAGTGGTCTGGCAACCTTGCTGACGGAAGGTTTTTTTGCTGCTGTTTTTTCCGGACGGAATTTGTGTTCCGCATTACAGGTATTACATTTGACCTTGCTTACGGTTTCACCAACCTTGAACATAATAACGTGAGCAAGTACCAGCTTACATTTCAAGCAATACGCATCGATATTCTCGCCAATTACAGACACATGAATCTCCTTTATTTTTTATTACAATTGATAATTAATGGATATGGTTTTGTTTTATTACCTTTATGTATAGGTTAAGCGCCCGCTTCTGTCAATGGAAGAATGGTATATTGGTATTTTGCGTTGGGTGTTAGAGTGTTATTAAATCATTTCTTGCTGCTTTTTGAGAAGATTACTGAGATGACCAAATTCTTCAATCGTCAGTGTTTCTCCCCTCCTCCGGCCATCGATTCCGGCTGTTAATAACGCCGATTTTAAATCCGCAGCAGATAGTTTTTCCATAAATTTCGCAGTCTTCAGATTGTTATTCAACATTTTCCGGCGCTGGGCAAAGGAGGCCTTGACCAGTTGAGTAAAAAATACTTCATCTGTTAATTCCATTACGGGTTTATCCAGAAAAGCCCCTCGAATAACAGCCGATTCTACTTTCGGTTGTGGGAAAAAACATCTTGCCGGAACATCGAATATTTTATCTACAGAGGCAAACATCTGCAAAAGCACAGAAGGAATACCATAACTTTTATTATTCGGAACAGCAACCAGACGCTCAACAACTTCTTTTTGGAGCATCAGAATAAAATCATCGATTACGGAACGAAACGATAATAATCGGAATATTAATGGACTGGATATGTTATAAGGCACATTACCTACTACTTTAATTTTACTATTGTAAATACCTGATACTGCATTAAAATCATAGTTAAGTATATCGCCGGAATGAATTTCCACATTATCCAAAGCTGCCAATTTTTCTTTCAATACATCTATTAAATTTTTATCTAATTCCACCGCTATAAGTTTCCTCGATTGCTGTGCCAGGCATTCTGTTAAAACACCAATACCGGCTCCAATTTCCACTACGATATCATCTTTCGTAATTCCGGCGGCGGATGCTATTTTTTGAATAATGTTTTGATCTACTAGAAAAGATTGGCCCAGTTTTTTACGGGGTTTAATGTCGTACTGCCGAATTATATCTCGAGGTGTGCTCATAGGGTCATTTCTTGTTTTGGTAATGTATTTACAAATTAAAGGCTTAATAAAAAGATTCAGAGGCAAGGCACACAAAGCCTTCGGAGTGAGGCATATCCTGGACATACTCCGCAGCGACGACAGGCTGTCGCACAACGCCGCATATGAACTTTTTATTAAGCCGTCAGCGGCCAGCGCGAAACCGCATTAAGATTCAGCGAATCGCTGCGACCATTCTTTAACATAATCTCCCCGATAGCGCCAATCATGGCGGCATTGTCGGTACATAGGATAATCGGCGGGATGAACAATTCCATTTTGCCGGCCTCCGCAGCCATAGCAAATTTCTGACGCAGCCTTCCATTGGCTGCTACACCCCCGCAAACAACGATCCGGTCAATATTATTATTTTGAGCAGCACGAATTGTTTTTTCCACCAGTACATCTACTATTGCTTCCTGATAACTCGCTACGACATCCGGTAATTGGCTTTCCTCAAAATCACAGCCACGCTTTTTCAGCATCGTCAATAGGGAAGTTTTTAAACCACTGAAGCTGAAATCAGGAGAGTCTTTCATCGCCCGGGGAAAAGCTATCGCCTGCGGATTTCCTTGTTTTGCCAATTTATCGATAACCACTCCTCCGGGATAGCCCAGATTCAGCAGCTTTGCTGCCTTATCAAAGGCTTCACCGGCAGCATCATCCCTTGTCTGACCCAATAAAACAAAATCATGGTAATTTTTGACCAGATAAACATTCGTATGACCACCGGAGACAACCAGAGCACAAAAAGGAAATTCCGGTGTGTTTTCAGCAAGAAACGAAGCGGCAATGTGGCCTTCCAGATGATTTACTCCAACCAGAGGAATATTTAATGCGTAAGCCAAAGCTTTAGCTGTAGACAAGCCAATCAACAAAGATCCAATGAGCCCGGGACCGCGGGTTACAGCTATACCCTCAATCTCTTTGAGCGTTACCTGAGCATTGGCCAATGCTTCCTGTATAACCATATTAATTGCTTCAATATGTTTGCGCGAAGCAATTTCCGGTACTACGCCACCATATTTACTGTGATCTTTGATTTGTGAAGCAATAACATTTGATCGCATTCTCCCGCTATCGATTACCGCTGCGGCCGTCTCATCGCAGGATGATTCTATACCTAAAACCAGCATTAAATCTCCATTTCAAATTATTTCTTTGCTAAAAACTATTTTCCTATATATAAAAGGAAGCATCGTTTGTAAATAAACATTTCTAATCGTATGATAACAAAGGTAATTTTATCATGGAATTTAAAACTGACTTTTTAATAATCGGCAGCGGGATCGCCGGACTTAGTCTGGCGATTAAAGCTTCCGCTCTGGGCAGTGTTGCTATTGTTACCAAAAAAGAAAAAACTGAATCCAATACCAATTATGCCCAAGGTGGCATTGCTGCCGTTACCGATAAAACAGACAGTTTTTCCGAGCACATTAACGATACATTAGTTTGCGGCGCCGGCCTTTGCAAGAAAGATGTCGTGGAATTTATTGTTCGAGAAGCTCCACCTCGCATTGCCGAACTTATCGACTGGGGTGTTAAATTTACCAAATCCGAAAAACCACCTTACCCTTATGATTTAGGCCAGGAAGGCGGTCATACTCACCGACGGGTGTTACATTCCAAAGACCTTACCGGCCATGAGATCGAACGGGCACTAAATGAAAAAGTAACCAGCCTGAAAAATGTGGATATTTATGAAAATCATATCGGCATCGATTTGATCATGGAAAAAACCGTCTCCGGCAAACCTTTACGCTGCCTCGGCGCCTATGTGTTGGATATAAACAACAATGATGTTCACACTTATCGCGCCAAATATACGATTTTATCCACGGGAGGAGCAGGCAAAGTTTACCATATTACTACCAACCCGGATATTGCTACCGGTGACGGTATTGCTATGGCTTATCGCGCCGGTGCACAAATAGCCAATATGGAATTCATTCAGTTTCACCCGACTTGTCTTTATCATCCTGATGCTAAATCTTTTTTAATCAGTGAAGCAGTCCGCGGCGAAGGGGGAATTCTGAAACTTAAGAACGGCTCACCTTTTATGGATAAATATCATTCCATGAAAAGCCTTGCTCCGCGTGACATAGTTGCCAAAGCAATCGATACGGAAATTAAAAAATCGGGCGATGAATATGTTCTACTGGACATCACTCATCGCGACCGCGCTTTTCTGATCAACCGATTCCCCAACATTTACAACAAGTGCCTGGAATACGGAATAGATATAAGCCACGATCCGATTCCTGTGGTTCCTGCCGCTCATTACATCTGTGGCGGAGTTGCTGTAAATGCTTATGGAGAAACTTCTATCCCTCATCTCTTCGCCTGCGGTGAAGCTTCCTGTACGGGACTGCACGGCGCTAATCGTCTGGCCAGTAATTCTCTTCTGGAAGCGGTTGTTTATTCACACCGGGTCTGCACAAAAATCGCCGGTGACTTTGCCCATGCTCAACAAAGCGATATTTTTATTGCTCCCTGGGATTCCAGTGGAACAACAGAGAGCGACGATAGTGTTGTGGTCACGCATAACTGGGATGAAGTTCGCCGCTGCATGTGGAATTACGTCGGCATTGTCCGTTCCAATAGAAGACTGGAACGCGCCGTGCGCAGAATAGAGCTCATTCAAAAAGAAATTGACGAATATTATAGAAATTATAAGGTAACCAAAGACCTGATTGAACTGCGTAACATTACAATTGTAGCCAAACTAATTACTCAAAGCGCCAGCAGGCGTAAAGAGAGTCGTGGTTTACACTACAACATTGATTATCCGGCAATGAATGATGAACTGAACACAGATACAATAATTATTAAAGAATAACATAAACAAGGCCGGTTTTATCCGGCCTTGTTTATCAAATATTGGGCGCTATGTAAACTTCTACAACCGGAAACAAAAATATTGAAGTTTATTAGGGAGCCTCGATCACAAGACTCCGGCGGTATGTTGCCAAGTGGCGCCAATGGCTGAGGGGCGGGTTGGCCGGTCTGGTGTGCAGAAAAGGAGGAATGAAACTTTATTGGGTTTGGGTTAAAACCCATCTGGACATAGGCACGGGAGCCGAGCGCAAGAAAGCTTTCCCAACACGTCGCTGAAGTGTCGGGAGGTACGGGCCGCTTAGTTACGGTCCCGCTCGTTGTTCTTGCTGCGGGTGTGTCTATACATTAATAGTTTATGTTTGCATACGTGTTTGCTGCTTAATAGATTATTGTTCTTGGCCACAACTATATTCGCCCGGGTTCCAAAATCTTATGATATAAGTTTTATTTGCGCATTGTATCGGTGTGTATGGTAGACACTGCAAGGTCTTTGTCACGCCTTCATAATCCCACGTTATCCATACTTTTGCTATGCAAATACCTGTGGGTGTTGCACAACTTCCTGTTTTTTGTCCGGCGCTAAATTGTATGCTACAATCTTCGGTTTGCCAAAACAGATGCTCGCCAATTACCTGTACGATTAACTTTTTTGCTGTATTATTTTTGACGGTGACCTCGTATGCTGCCACGGGCGTAGCTCCCACAATCAGTGTAACGGCACTTAATGCTATTAATAATATTTTCTTCAAATTACAATCTCCTTATTCTATTTATTTAGGGTTTAGGAATTATTTGTGAAAAAAATAATTTTTCCAATTGCTTCCTTCTTTTCATTCGTTTTTAACTTGTTCGCCGCAAATTACGCGCCATGAGCAAATATGTTGATATTTGATAACAACGCATTGTTTGATATGACCCTATCTGCAAACAATGTGGGCGGTAGCGCCAAAGATGTTGGCAATTACTCCCCTTAATGATTAAGGGTCGAATCTTACATATGGGGAGATATCCTAAATAAAGAGGAAATGGCAAGAGGAATTAGCCTCCTCATGCTTTAAGGGCCGTCCACGCTATTATAGCCCATAGACAAAAAGACAGAGGATAAAACATTAGATAAATCGGCACTGTTTCTCGCGCCAAACCCTGATTTATTTACTTTCCTTCTCCGAATACACGATTAAAGATGAAATCTAAATTTTTTAAAAAATTATTAACATTGAAAATCGACGCCAAGTCATCCTCTTTCAGATATTCAGCGACTCCTGGATCTTTTTGCAGCAGGATTTTAAATTCCACGCCCTCTTCCCACGACTTCATGGCGTTGCCTTGAACAATGGAATAAGCATCTTCTCTAGTCGTCCCTTTTTCAATCAAGGTCAATAAAACCATCTGCGAGAAAATCACTCCATGAGTCATATTCAAGTTATAAAACATTCTTTCCGGATACACGACGAGCTTATCCATCATACCGGTAAACCGTCCCAGCATAAAATCCAGCGTGACTGTAGCATCCGGCCCAATGACTCTTTCGACAGAGGAATGGCTTATGTCTCTTTCGTGCCAAAGGGCAACATCTTCGAGCGCCGCGACGGCATAGGAACGCACCAGACGAGCCAAACCTGATAAATTCTCTGACAATACAGGATTGCGTTTATGCGGCATGGCTGAAGAGCCTTTCTGACCCGGTGAAAAATATTCTTCGACTTCCCTTACTTCCGTTCTCTGAAGCAGTCTGATTTCCTGGGCAAACTTGTCAATTGATGAGGCAATGATGGCTAAAGTTGTAAAGAATTCCGCATGCCGGTCACGTTGAACTATTTGTGAAGAAACCGGTGCTGCTTTTAAACCAAGCTTTTTGCAAACATATTCTTCGACAGAAGGATCAATAAAAGAAAAAGTCCCTACAGCGCCTGATATTTTCCCAGTGCACACCGATTCCTTAGCGTTAAGCAGGCGAAAACGGTTGCGCTGCATTTCCTGATACCACAGAGCCATCTTCAGGCCGAAAGTGATCGGTTCGGCATGAATGCCGTGTGAACGTCCGATCATCAAAGTATTTTTATGCTCGTAGGCTTTTTTCTTTAAAACAACCAAAAGCTCATCGATATCGTTAAGAAGAATTTCCGCAGCTTCTTTCAGTTGAACGGCATAGGATGTATCCAGAACATCTGATGAAGTCATACCCAAGTGCAGAAAACGCCCATCCTCTCCTACTTTTTCTGTGATTGAAGTCAAAAAAGCAATGACATCGTGTTTGGTTATCTTTTCAATTTCATCGATGCGGGCAATATCAATGGTCGCTTTTTCTTTTATTATTTTAAGAGCACTGGCGGGAACATTACCCAGTTTAACCATAGCTTCGCACGCAAACACTTCAACGTCGAGCCATTTCTGGTATCTGTTTTCCGGACTCCAGATGCCTACCATTTTCTCCCGGGAATATCTTGAAATCACATTGGTCTCCTTAAGGTTAATTTATGTTCATCCTTAAATGACAGGCTGAATTATCTATATTCAATTAAGTTGCTATTATTACGAGAGCCGGCATGGAGTCAAGAATTAATCTGCCGGCTAATAATGAACTTATACTATGCAGGCAAAAACATAACTAAACTTATTATTCCAAAATGTGTTATAATAAAACATGAATCAATCGCAAGAAATGGCTCAATATAGTCTACTGGATGAAATTTTCAACAGCGTAACCCATGGAGTAGGTCTGCTGATAAGTATTGCGGGACTTGTTTTATTAATAGTTATGTCCAGTATTTACGGGCAAGCCAGCCATATTGTCAGCTGTACTGTTTTTGGTGTCTCTCTTGTATTACTTTACGCAGCATCAACGCTTTACCATAGCTTCCGACGGGCAAACATTAAAAAAATTTTTCGGATTATCGACCATTCCTGCATTTATGTATTAATTGCCGGAACATACACTCCATTTTTGATTGTCGTTGTCCAGGGGGCATTAGGTTGGACAATCTTTGCTGTTGTCTGGTCATTAACTGTTCTCGGAATTATATTTAAGGCTTTTTTTATTAACCGCTTCGAAATTGTTTCCACTATCGCCTATATTGTAATGGGCTGGCTGATTATTCTTGCCATTAAGCCTCTTTACGAAACATTGCCCGCAGGTGGTATTGCCTGGCTTGTCGCCGGCGGCCTTGCTTATACCATAGGAACAATCTTTTATGCCTGGAAAAAACTACCATTTAATCATGCTATCTGGCATTTATTTGTTCTTACCGGCAGCTTTTGTCATCTTATGTCTATATTATTTTACGTTATCCCGGTAAATATTTAATATTATGCATAAAATACCTGAACCTGCATGGAAACAAAAAATTGTAGCTCCTTCTGTGGCGATGTCTGGTATTGAACCGGGTATGAGTATTTTTTTGGGAACAGGGGTTGCGGAACCACGCACGCTTGTAAAACATCTTTTTTCCGCACAAATGGCCAATTTAAGTGATCTGGAATTAATCCAGCTTATCAGCCTGGGTGATGTCGTTTCCTTGAGCACTTCCCAGAACAAAATGAAATTTCGTTTGAAAACTTTCTTTTCCGGATGGCTGGCTAGCAAAGCGATCACAGCGGGTTTTGTCGACATGATTCCCTGTCAGTTTTCCAACATTCCGCGTCTTATTGCTTCCGGCACCCTTAAAGTTGATGTGGCTTTTGTTCAGATCTCACCACCGGATGATGCCGGATTTGCCAGTCTGGGCTTAGCTGTGGACATTGCCAAACATGCCATGCAAAAGGCATTTCTCGTTATTGGTGAAATTAATGAAAATGTACCTCGGACAATGGGCGACACTTTTGTTCATGTTAATGATTTCAATTATTTAATAAAAGCAACAGAGCCATTGATGTACTTTCCCCGCTGGCCGGTCGACTCCGTAATTGATAAAATTGCCGCCAACATTTCATCAATTATTGAGGATGGCAGTTGCCTTTCTTTTTTCACCGGATCAATCTATGAAGCACTAGGGAAGCATTTGCAGCATAAACGCCATCTGGGAATTCATACCTATACATTCACTGATGTTTTAATGGATCTAATTAAATGCGGTGCTGTTACCAACAATAAGAAAAAATCTTTTCCGGGTAAATCTCTGGCTGCTTATGCCCAGGGAACTCCGGAACTAATGCAGTGGCTGCACAATAATCCCCTTATTGAGTTTCAGGGTATCGATCTCATTGCTGATCATTTAAAATTGGGTTTAATTGATAAACTTGTTGTTATTTTACCAGCGCGAAAAATTGATCTTACCGGAAATATTGCTCTCCATGTCGGCAAAAGGAATGTCACGGCCGGCCCCGGGCAGATTCAGGAACTCTTCACCGGTTCTGAACGCTCCAGAGGAGGAAGAGCAATTTTTGCTTTGCCTAGTCGCAATCTGAAAAACGAATCCAATATTTTACTCTCCGTTGATAATTTCCCCAACCAATTCACCACAAGGGAATCACTGGATTTGATTGTAACTGAATACGGTATTGCATCGTTTTTCGGCAAATCGGTCCGGGAAAGAGCGCAATCTCTGATTGACATTGCCCATCCGGATGACCGGGCTGAATTAGTTCATATGGCCAGAGAAGCCAGAATTATATATGCCGATCAAATTTACCTTAAGGACTCCGGTCATTTTTATCCGGAGAAGATCACCACAACGCATAAATTATCCGATGGAAAGAAAGTTATTTTCCGCGCCATTAAACCTTCCGATGAAGAAGCAATGCGTCGTCTTTTCTATCGCTTTTCCGATGATACTGTATTTTACCGTTATTTCAGCCCTATTAAAACTATGCCCCATTCCAAAATGCAGGAATATGTCAATGTTGATTACCGGCGTAACATGTCCATCGTCGGTGTTATCGAAGAAGCGGGAAGAGAGGAGATAATTGCCGAAGGCCGTTACAGCCGCCACCAGGACAATTCTCTGGCCGATACCGCATTTGTCGTTGATGAAAAATTTGTAGGCCGCGGAATAGCATCATTAATACTTAATATGCTAGTCAAGTATGGCCGTGAACAGGGAATTACGGGTTTTTCCGCCGACGTTCTTTGCGATAATAAAGCTATGCTTAAAGTTTATGAAAAATTGCCGTTTACTGTGCAATCAAAATTTAAATCAGGTGCTTATCACCTGACGATCAATTTCCAGGAAGATGTAACTTCTTTAATTACTACTGACTAGAAATCATCCCTCCATTAAATTATATCAACACAAATGAACCTTGAATTATCATTTTTTAAATGTTAGAAGTCCCCTGTATTCTAAATGTACATGAACCTTTACCGAAGGAGATAAAAATGAAATTAATTTTTAAATATATGATTTATTTAATCATTATAATGATGTCAGCGGGAACGCTATGGGCAAAGGATAAATATGTGATAACTGTATTACCTTTCACATTGAATAGTTCGGAAAATATCGAGTATGTCCGTCAGGGGATACAGGACATGCTTACTACACGGATTGCAGCTTCCAATAAAATTGAAGTGACCGCTAAAGATGTAGTATCCGATGAATTGAAAAAATTAAAGATTAAGGAAATATCTTTGGCCGAAGTTTACAGCATCGGCAAAAAATTTAAATCAGATTATGTAGTTTGGGGCAGTATAACTAAAATTGGCAACAGTATAAGCGTCGATGGCAAATTGGTCGATATCGCAGCGGCCAAATCCGATGTCGGCTTTTTTACTCAATCTCCCAATCTGGATGAAGTTATTCCCAAAGTTAACGATTTCTCACAAAGAATTGTGCAGCATATTCTGGGTGCTGATTCTCCGGTTACTGCACCATCGGCACCTGCAACACCATCTGTTTCTTCAGGCGTATCTCGGGAATCCCTGATAATCGCCGGAATGAAATCAGGTAAAAGAGGAACACTTACTTCCATAATCAATACCGATTATATTAACACTCCGGATGATCCTTTTAAACGCAAGGGTTTCTGGATGAGCCAGCAATTTCCTACTGAATTTAAGGGCATGGATATCGGTGATGTCAACGGTGATGGTAAAAATGAAGTAGTGACTATTGATGATCATAATATTTACATTTACCAGAAACAGGAGAAAGAACTACGCCTTCTGCAGAAGATTGAAGGAAAACCTTACAATAAATATTTATCGGTTGATGTAGCGGACATTAAGAAAAGTGGGACGAATCAAATTTTCGTGACATCTGTTAATGGATCAAATCTTGATTCCTTCGTTCTGGAATTTAAAGACGGGAAATATGAAAAAACCGCTTCTGATTTAAAGTGGTTTTTACGGGTCTTGGAAACACCTTCAGGAATTCCCTTGCTTTTATGCCAGCAGTACGGTTTTAGCCAAATATTTGATACACAAATTTATGAACTGGTCTGGAGAAACGGCAAATTCGTTGAAGATCAAAAAATGAAAATACCAAGAGGATTGTCAATCTACGGATTAAACATTGATAATTTTGGTACAGGAGGCAGTGATGAGAAGATTCTCACTTTGGATGAATCGGACCAAATATGTATTTTAAACAAAACTGATAAACCCATGAGCCAGATTTTAACTTTCGGCTTTAAGAATGATATACTCATCTGGAGAGGTGACGAACAGTTTGGCGGCAGTAGCAACTATATCGAAAGTGCGGATAAAGCAAGTACATCAAATGAAATGATAAGGCGGGCATTTATTAACTTACGTATTCTTACCTATGACTTCAATAAAGATGGGAAAAAAGAACTGATTATTGTTAAAAATTCATCTTCGTCCGGTCGTTTACTAAAGAATGCGAAAATGTTTACCTCCAGCGAAATATATAATTTGGAATGGGATGGCTTAGGTATGGCCGAAAACTGGAGGACGAAAAAAATTAATGGTTATGTAGCCGATTATATTTTCAAAGATATTGATAACGACGGTAAGCCGGAACTGGTTCTGGCTTTAGTTTTATCAGTCGGTTCTTCGATAAGAGATAAAAGTGTGATTGTTGTTTATAAATTGGATACCGTCAATCAATAGTTATTGACAAAATTAAAGCGGTTCTATATAGAGCGTCGTTCATAAATTGTTTTGTCATAGAGAGGCGGTGTAGCTCAGCTGGTTAGAGCATACGGCTCATATCCGTAGTGTAGCTGGTTCGAATCCAGCCACCGCCACCAGAATCACACAGGGTTTGGGAATGTACTCAAGCCCTTTTTTATTATAAATAGATGATTATCAAGAACAATACAAAACCAGCCGATTTTAATTTTAAACCTTCCGTATTTATCCGGAATCGTCATCTGCAATCAATTCTTGCCAGCTCCCGCCTGCGTACCATAGGCAAAGATAAACTGCTGGCTGATTCTCAGGAAAAAATAATTACCACATCAAGCGGATCCCGTTTGCTCTCCTATTTAACTCCTCAGGCCAATTCTAAGGGTTTAATAATCTTAATGCACGGATGGGAAGGTTCCTCTTCCTCTGCTTACATACTGGACGCAGCAATTTATTTTCACAACCTTGGCTTTTCCATTTGCCGTTTGAATCTCCGGGATCATGGGGATTCCCATCATTTGAATGAAGATCTTTTTCATGGTGCTCTGATTGAAGAAACATTCGAAGCGATAAGCCAACTGGCGGCAATAGCCGGTAATTCACCAGTGTATATTATCGGCTTTTCTTTAGGAGCAAATTTCGCTCTGCGGATTGGCCGGAAACATTCTCAAAATCCCATACAAGGATTAAACCGAATATTCGCTATCAGCCCGCCGCTTGATCCTTATAAAACAACTCTGGCCATAGACAATGGACTGTTCTTCTATCGTAAATATTTTTTACTGAAATGGAAGCGATCATTGTTAAACAAACAGCGTCTTTTCCCTCACAAATATGATTTCGGCAGACTGCTGCAAGCTAAAACCTGTATGGATCTGACCGAAGCCATGATGCCTTATTTCCCTGACTTTCCTTCCTACCGCGATTATTTTAATTTATATACACTGGATAATGAGTTCTTCCAAAATTTTAATTTACCGGTTAATATATTTATAGCCGAAGATGATCCGGTGATTCCACCGGAAGATTTTCAGCAGTTGCAGGAAAATAAATATGTTCAGATATCCCGGCAAAAATTCGGCGGTCATTGTGGATTTCTGGACTTATTTCCTTTTAGCTGCTGGCATCAGGAACAAATTGCCACCATGATTAAAGAAAATTTTTAATCAGCAGCGTACTTTGGCAAATCGTTTCCCTAGAGTTATATTTATTTAATTGCAGGATTTTAATGGATATCTCAATTTTCGGACAGAAAGACATACTTCCCTCCTTTATCGTCAATAAATTATCCTCAGCAGTTATTGATTATAAAGAAAAGTACCGGCAAATTATAGATTCTTCCACGTCTGCTACTCGTCAACTAGCCGCCGGTGTTGTCCTGTTGTTGAATTATAAGCAAATAAGTCCTGGTAATTATGAATATGTCTTTCAACTTATTAAACGCTCCAGTAGCGTATCTCAAGCCGGAGATATCAGTTGTCCGGGCGGCATGCTTCATCCGGTAACCGATAAAATTATCAGCAATGTTTTAACAACAGGGTTTTCTACCTCATTACACCAACAAATAGCGGCTTCCACATTATATCAGGACAAAGACACAATTACTTTGATTCGTCTTTTCTTAAGTAATGCACTCAGAGAGGCATGGGAAGAAATCGGCTTAAACCCCTTCAAAATTTCATTCCTGGGTGCCCTCCCCTGTTATTCTCTATCTCTTATTGCCCGGACAATTTTCCCATTAGTATGTATTACTCCTGAACCTTTTAAATTCAGATTAAGTTCAGAGGTAGAAAAAATATTAGAAATCCCGGTCAGTATTTTTTTTGACGGCTCCAAATATGCCCATCTGGAAATTGAGACACCTTTTGGCGACCCTATCTATGATAATCAATTTCCCTGTATTATACTTAACGATGACCGGGGAGAGCAGGAAATCCTCTGGGGTGCAACTTTCAATATTATAATGAATTTTTTTCGCATTATTTCTAACGATAGTTTTACGCTCCCATCTTCATCCGTTACAGTTAAAAAAGTTTTATCAAAATCTTACATTTCCGGGAGCAGGCGATAGAGTCCAAGTAAATTTTAATTCCGGGGGGGGGAATTATGAACAAAACATTCAAGAAAGTATTTATTGCCAATCGTGGTGAAATAGCCGTTCGCATCATCCGCACTTGCCAGGATATGGGCATACGGACAGCTACCATTTATTCCGAAGTGGATGCCAATTCTCTGCATGTCCATCTGGCAGATGAAGCTTATGAAATAGGTCCGCCGGAAGCTCTACAAAGTTACCTCAACATTGAAAAAGTGCTGGATACGGCCGAGCGCTGCGGTGCCGAAGCCATTCATCCCGGATATGGATTTCTTTCGGAAAATCCCGAATTTTTCGAAAAGGCCGAAAGTCGTGGACTAATCATTATCGGCCCATCGAGTCAGTGCATGTACAAAGCCAAACCGAAAAACCGCGCACGGCAACTAATGAAGATGCTTAACATTCCCGTAACCCCCGGTTCCGATGAAGCCATTACAGACACCGGTCAACAGGGTATCAATCAGGCGCGCGAGATCGCCGCTGAAATAGGCTATCCCGTTGTTGTCAAGCCATCAGGCGCGGGCGGCGGAATTGGTATCATGATTGCCAGAAACCAGAAGGAACTCGACAGGGCAGTGGTGGTTGCAAAATCCCGGGGACGAAAATCATTCGGTCTCTCCAACTTCTATATCGAAAAATATCTTACTGGAGTCAAGCACGTCGAATTCCAGATACTCGCAGATCGATTCGGAAATGTAGTTCATCTCGGGGACAGAGATTGTTCCATACAGCGCCGGTTTCAAAAACTCATTGAAGAATCGCCCTGCTCCGTCCTGACACCTTTTCTGAGGATGAAAATGGGAGCAGCGGCAATCGACGTGGCCATGAGTTTGAATTATGTCGGAGCAATGACTGTCGAGTTCTTCTATGTACCGGGTAACCCCCGTGAATTTTATTTCAACGAAATCAATTCACGTCTGCAAGTCGAACATTGCATTACAGAAATTTCAGCGGGAATCGATATCGTCAAACAACAGATTAAGATAGCGGCCGGCAATCAGCTCGACATTAATCAGGACAATATTGCAATGAAATTGCATGCCATGGAATGCCGGATCAACGCGGAGGATCCCGTCACTTTCCTGCCATCTCCGGGCACAATTACAAAACTCCGTTATCCGCTGGGGCCATCTGTTCGGATCGATGAAGGAATTTACGAAGGCTACACGGTTCCTTTTTATTACGATTCACTGCTGATGAAATTAATGACGTGGGGCAGAGGTCGCGATGAATCCATCTCCCGTATGCGGCGGGCACTTGGAGAATTGCGCATCACAGGTCTCAAGACGACTATTCCGCTGCACAAAGCAGTCCTGGAAGATGATGATTTCATCTCCGGGACATACACAACCGATCTGCTCAACAAACCGGAACTCAAAAATAAAATCATGGAGAATGCGAATAAATGAACCCCAATGTCTTTAGAGAATATGATGTTCGAGGCGTCGTCAACGAGGATTTAAAAGAGGAATTTGTTTTTGACTTAGGTCGTGCCATTGGCACATATGCTAATCTTCATAATGTTAAAATCATGTCAATCGGCCGGGATTGCCGATTAAGCTCTGATGCCTATCACAATTTCTTGATTAAAGGTCTTAATTCCTGCGGGATTGAGACAATAGATATTGGACTTTGTGCCACTCCGATGCTCTATTTTTCTATCCGTCATCTGAAAACAGACGGCGGCGTGATGGTCACGGGCAGCCATAATCCACCGGAGTTTAATGGTTTTAAAATATGCATTGGTAATGACACAATTTACGGCGACAAAATTCAGGATTTGAGAAAAATCATCGAAAAAAGCAACTATTCAACAGGACACGGTATTACCCGAATTCAGGACATATCAAAAGAATACGAAAACTATCTTTTCGAAAATGTTTCCATTAATAAAAAACTGAAAGTAATTGTTGACGCCGGCAATGGAGTGGGGGGACGCTTTGCCCTTCCTCTGTTGAAACGTTTTGGCTGTGAAATTATTGACATCTATTGCGAACCGGATGGCAACTTCCCAAATCACTTCCCCGATCCTACTGTCGAAGAAAATTTAACAGACATAATTAAAAAAGTTCAGGAAGAAAAAGCCGATTTAGGCATAGCCTTTGACGGCGATGCCGATCGCATCGGCGTTATCAGTGATACAGGTGAAATCATCTGGGGAGACAAATTACTTTTACTCTTTTCGCGTTACATTCTCCGGGAAAAGCCCGATTCCACAATCATCGGCGAAGTAAAGTGTTCGCAGGTTTTATATGATGATATAAAAAAACACTCCGGCCGTCCTGTTATGTGGAAAGCCGGGCATTCGCTAATCAAAGCTAAGATGAAGGAGGAAGGAGCTGTTTTGGGCGGAGAAATGAGCGGACACATCTTTTTTGCCGATCGCTACTTTGGCTATGACGATGCCATTTATGCTGCCCTGCGGCTTCTGGAAATACTTTCCCAAACTGGAGAAAAAATCAGTACACTTCTGGCCGATGTGCCGCAAACCTTTGCCACACCGGAAATTCGTATCGATTGCCCGGATGACAAAAAAGCTGCTCTTGTCAATAGAATTAAGAATCACTACCGGAACACTCCCGGCCTGATCGATATTGACGGTGTGCGTATACCATTTGAAGATGGCTGGGCTCTTGTCCGCTCTTCCAATACACAACCGGTGATAGTATTACGTTTTGAAGCTTCTTCTCCCGAAAGACTGCAATTGATACGAAGGGAAGTAGAAGGTCTGCTTAATATTTAAAATCTGTTTATCTTTTCGTCAAATGGCGTATGTGTATTTGGGTATTGGGCGAATGTATCGTCCAATACCCAAATTTAATTTCCTCATGGAATGAATAATAAAAACCCATTAGCAAAATAAACTATTCCTACAGCTCCGGTACTCACACCCAGAATCCATACAGATTTTTTCTTCAACAACGCAGCAATGGAAGACAGTAATATGGCAATTTGTAAAAATATTACGGCCAGACCGAAAGCCTGAGAATGTTTTTGCGCATCATCCCGAATGGCTTCGAGGCTCTTTGCTTCTTTGGAAATCACAGCCTTTTCTTCCTCGTAGCGTTTTAATTTTTGATTATAGGCAGCAATTTTCCCTTCATATTCATCCTGCAATGCTTTGGGAAATTTACCTTTATTATTTTTAAGTTCCAGTTCCATTGATTCTTTCTGGTTTTCATATAAATATCCCTTGATGCTCTTGGACTGGTAGTAAGCCCACTGATTAGCCGCCTGTGTCTGAGACAAGACCGAACGCGTGGAGTAACCGGCACCTTTAAAAGTCGAAAGCGTCGCACAGACGGCCAGAATAACGGTTGTCAGCGCCAGATAATTAAGCCATTGTTCCTTTGGTTCTTCTGCCATAAAAAAAATACCCTCCTAAATAAAATATTGAGAGATCCCGGATAGCTTCGCCCCGCATCTGCGTGCTTCGCTTCCGGGATCAATTCCACTAACGCTTCAACTTTCGCTACGCTCATTTTCGGCGAGTGTCATTGATTTACCAGAAAACCGGTTCTATCAGCACGCCATCAGCTAAATTCACATTAACCGGAATGACATCTTTTATCCCCAATTTTTCCATAAAACCTAAAACTAAAATCATGTTGGAAATTTCCGTATCCGCATAAGGTCCACCAATATCTTTATCGCCTAATCCTATCCTCGCGTTCAGTGCATTAATCAATTCTTCCTGAGTGTAGAGGGCATTGGACTTTAACTGCTTTTTTATACTTTCGTTATGCACACCGCCGATACCCAAAATTACGGCATCCGGCTCTCTCATAGCTTTTTTTATACTTTGCGGGATATCTCCGGCAGCCATGGCGGCCATCTCAATTGCCGTTTTTAAATTCTCTTTTCCGATGGGATTGGGAGAGGAATGTTTTCCCAGTTTTCGCTGCAATATTTGCATCAGTATCTTTTCTTTAAAAGAAACGGAAGCCATTTTCCCGCGATAAATGGTGAACTCTTTATTCTCATCGCGTAAGATCATTTGCATGGAACCGCCGCCGATATCCCAAACAATAAGATTCCTGGCTCTGTCGGGAAAGAAAGAGCTGGCCGCCAGATAGCCTAAAATTGCCTCCTGATCCTGATCGATGAGCTTTATTGATATTCCTGTTTTTTCTTTGATTTCACCTAGGAACTCCAATGTATTGCCTGAGTGCCGGAAAGACTCTGTCGCCACTCCGGAAAATGCTTCGGCCTTGTTGTAAATGGCTTCTTCTTTTAATCTTTGAAGAGCAATAATGCCCGTGTTGCGTATTTGAGGACTAAAAACACCTGAATGCTTATTTTCCGCATAGGGAACCTTTATCTCATTTTTATAAATAACCGCCTCATTTTTTTGGAGGCATTTATTTACTCGGGCGACCTTCATTTTTGTCGTTGTTGATCCAACATCGAAAGCCGCCCGATAAGCAATACATTTGTCTTCCGGAAGCTGCGCTACCGAACTGCAAGCGGTAATAATTAAAACGCCCGCTGAAAATAATAATATTTTTATTATCTGAAAATAACCGTGAATCATTATTGTCTTTCTCTTCTGTCATTAACCCAGCAACGAAATTGAGGGCGAATTTACACTAATATTGGCAAAACTGCAATACGAAGACGATGCACAAAAACGAGAAGAGTTGCCTTTAAAAGCTTAATCGCTCAGTTAAATTAGTTGTGCGGAGTGATGGATAAATTCGAAACTATGTAGTCCGTGCTTCCCCTCATAAGACGACGACGTTCATGTATTTTTACCTTTCTTTGTATACTGATGCTAAAGAAGAGGTTTTTACTTCGCAAAATGATTGCGGATATTTTCAGCAGTTCTTTCCATCAGCAACTGGCGGGCTTCCCTGCTGGCCCAGGCAATGTGGGGTGTAATGAAAAGCTTATGGGTATTGCGAACCGCCAAAAGGGGATTGTTTTCGGAAATCGGCTCGGCAGTAAGCACATCCAGTGCGGCTCCAGCAATCCTGTTTTCATCGATTGCCCGCGCCAGGGCCTGTTCATCCACAATACCTCCCCGTCCCATATTAAGTAGATATGCTGATGGTTTCATCAGTTGAAGCCGGGCCTCGTTGATCAAATTACGTGTATCGTTGTTCAGCGGACAGTGTATGGATACCACGTCCGAAGTACTCAGCAACTCTTCGAGCGGCAGGTGCGCATATCCTGCCCCTTCCCGATTTTTTCCCGATGTCGAATAATAGGCCACGCGTGCGCCAAAAACTTCGGCGACCTGGGCAACCCTTTTGCCAATGGTTCCCATCCCGATAATCCCGAAGAGTTTGTTTTTTAATTCCCAGAATTCACGATCCAGGTGATTGAACACCGGGCTTCTGGCGTATGCGCCCGATTTGACGTAGTTATCATAGTAGGCACTGCTCTGTAATAAATAAAAAAGCAGAGAAAAAGTGCATTGGGTTACCGATTCGGTAGAATATCCGGCGACATTTTTTACTGTAATTCCTTTTTTGGCGGCATATTCCAGATCGATATTATTCATGCCGGTGGCGACCACACATATCAGTTCTATTTCCGGGCATTCATCCATCACTGTGCGATCAATGACCACTTTGTTAGTGAGAACCACATTGTGCCCTTTTATGCGCTCAATGCACTCCTGTGCCAATGTCGACGCATAGCCGGTATACTCTCCTTGCTTTTGAATAGCCGGGAGATTATCCACTTCCCCAATTGTTACGGTATCCAGAAATACTATTTTAATCGGCTTTTTCATCCTGATCACCATTCCTTATTTCACAAAGCTGCGTTCTGTTATTCACAATATGTCCGGCAAAACATTCAGGCAAGCCTCATTTTTTCCCGGAGTATTAAATTATTTAAAGCACAAACGCCGGTTCCCCCTTAATGCTCTCCAGCAATGTATTCGCTCTGTCTTCCTGTAACGCTTCTCCACTGACAGCCAGCCAGACGCTTCCTTCCGCACCGCCGACACCTCCCGCCGCCACCAGCTGAGCTTCGGCGCCGATAAGCAGAGTGATGGCATCCAGTTCGGTAAATATTTCTCCGGGTACGGGCAGCAACCTCGGGCCATGTGTGCCCGGTTCATTTATTTTTGCTGCGACTTCATCCAGATTGCCGAAAATACGTTTTTCCAGACCGACTGGAAAGATCAGGCGCACACGCCGGCCGAAATGTGCCGGCAGGGAGACACCAATGGTTCCTGCCTGAGGATGGGCGATTAAAATAGCAGCCCTTCTGGCAAGAAGATCGACGGCATTCGCACCTTTTAGAATTACATCGCCTTCTTTAAGGTCGGCAACTACATCAAAAATCGTTTTCCCTTTTTGCCAGACTCCGTCTTTAATTACAACGTCGCCCGGGAAGCCGCTTTCATCGGGCAGCCTGCCGGAGGGGGCTGTTGGACGCGCCGGCGGCAAAACAACCCCGCGAAAAAACCGTTCGCGGCGGAAATCATCAGCCTGGCCCAGTGATGTGAGTATTTCCTCGGCTACATAACCATTGGTTGTTCCGGCAATAATTACTATGGTCCCGCCTTTCAGCGAATCGATGATGACGGGATGTCGAGCAAGGGCTTTACCAATCAACCGTTTACCGGCAGCCGGCGTCAATAAATATTGTCTCATGGGTCAATCCTCCTTATATTCTGTGAAATGATGTTGACATATAAGATTAATTCTATTATTTTTTGTCAGCATACTAAACATTTTCATTAAATAATTCAATATTATAAAAACTACAAAGATGAGCGCGAAAAAAAGATATGACACCGGAAATGGAAAAAATAATCGATTCTGTGCTCGAAAGAGTCAGAGACCCCGAAAGCAATTTCTCGATTGCCAAACTCGGTGTTGTAAAAAAACTTCTCTACAATGAAGAAGAAAAAGCGCTCTATATCTTTACAGATTTATACAGCCACATGCCGAAATGCATGACCTGTGCGGCCCTTGCCAACAACATCATAGCTTCGACCATAATGCGGAATCTGACAGCCGAATTAAAGAAAGAATTTCCCAGACTAACCATCGAGTTCGTCTGAAAGTAAAAACCAAAAACAAATAACTAGACTGACTTTCTCCCGTCGGAGAAACCTTCATCGATGTCCAGTGTGTTTTTGCCGGACAGCACGACAGGTATTTAGCCGGCGCGATCACAGGGCAGTCATCCATTACCTCGCAATAGATGACTGCCTTTTTTGTGAGCACAACGTTATGTTCTCGAATCCACTAAGTGCGCTCTGACATCAGAATTTAGTCATGGCTGAATTAATCGCTTCGCGATGAAATTTCCGCAAGGTTATTCACAACCATTATGACTGCATTTCAAAATACTGTCTTAACCGGTTTTTTCACCGCGACTCTTACACCATTTGTTTGATTTACAATTTGTTAATCAACAAAACATTAATTCCTGTCTCTTTTCCTGCAGCGCTGTTTACATCGCCTTCTTATTCCTTTCGCTCTTGCATAACAAGTATTGACATCCAAAGAGGACTTTTTAATTCTCACTAATCTAGTAGCTCTTTTAGTAAATATGTAATGGAAGAAACAGCCGAAGACGATACAGACGAAACATGATCGGCAGGTGGTTATTAATAATATTTGACATCAGAGAATATGAAGCATATTATGCGGTTAACAATTTATAGGCTGCCTGACTAGGCTATGTTTATCCTCTGTACTCGATATGCCGGGGACGGAAACAGAATATGCCATTTTATAATTTGGAAAGGAGACAGTAGTAATCATCCGTTTTTTCGCTATAAAATTCGTCTTGAAGGCAGAGGATACCTCTACTTCACCTGCCGGATGAAGATAGGACATAATATAGTTACAGGTCTATCCGAAGATAGATATTTACATGTTCTCAAAAAATAATTAAGGAGGTGAAGAAAGCAGAAGTCCTGAAGAAAATAATTTGTTTAATAACTTATTATCAAATTATAAAGGAGGATAGTTATGAACGCAGCAGTACTTATAATAATTGCAGCAGTATTATTTTTCTTAGCCTATCGTTTTTACGGACGATACATTGCGAAATTATTCGGCGAAAATGATAATAATCCAACGCCGGCGTGTTCCATGAAGGATGATTGCGATTACGTTCCGACCAAACCGATTGTTTTATTCGGTCATCATTTTGCCTCGATTGCCGGCGGCGGGCCGATTATTGGACCTACCGTCGCTCTCATGTTTGGTTTCATCCCCGTTTGGCTGTGGGCGGTGTTAGGCAGCATTTTTATCGGCGCCGTGCATGACATGACGTCTCTTTTTGCCAGTGTCCGGGAAAAGGGCAAATCAGTTGCGGAAATAGCTAAAGATACTTTAGGTAATACCGGTTTCTTTTTATTTATCAGCTTTACAATTCTGATGCTCCTGTTGGTTACCTCGGCCTTTTTGGGACTGACAGCGACTGCTTTAACTTCTTTGTTGTCACTGGAAGTATTAAAGCTGGATCCTTCACAAACTATAGTGAAGACAGTTATGGTTAATGGAGTTGCCCAGGCGCAGATCGGCGGCATTGCCTCCACATCGGTTATTGTCATAACTTCTTTTGCACCAATTATCGGCTATCTTGTTTATAAAAAAGGCATTAACGTTTATGTAGCCTCCGGTCTGGCTATACTGGTTTGTATATTCTCCATTATTGTCGGCATGAATTATCCGGTTACATTCGATACAAATACCTGGATGATTATCCTTTCTTTTTATACATTACTCGCGGCTGGAATCCCTGTTTGGATAATTTTGCAGCCGCGTGATTTTACCAATTCTTTTTTACTATACAGCGGTGTTGCTGCCTTGTTTATTGCCGGTATTGTCGCCGGTATAAAAGGCGTTACCTTTAATGCCCCGGCTTTCAATGTGGCTCAGGGAACGAGCAAGCTGGGCCCGATCTGGCCGTTTTTATTTATTACTGTGGCCTGCGGCGCTATTTCCGGTTTCCATTGTCTTGTTTCCGGTGGCACATCCTCCAAACAGATTTCCAAAGAATCGGATATAAAGAAAGTCGGTTATGGCGGTATGGTTTTGGAAGGTCTGCTGGCCATTGGTGTCTTGGTTGCCGTGGGTTGTGGTCTTGCGTTTGCGGATTATTCAAATATCGTATTTCCGACCATTGCCGGAGCTAAATCTAATCCCATTCTGGCATTTGCCGCCGGTGCCGGCGGATTGCTGAATATGGGTTTGGGAATACCGCCTGTTTATGGGACCATTTTCGGCATCCTGCTGGTGGAAGGTTTTGTTATTACCACCCTCGATACGGCAGTCCGGCTGAACAGATACCTGTTTGAAGAACTCTGGGCAGCGATGTTCAAAAATGTTCCGCAATTCATGAAATCATATCTCTTTAATGCTCTGCTGTGTGTTATCCTGATGTATCTGCTGGCATACAAAAATGCTTTCTTAGTCATCTGGCCGGCTTTCGGTTCCGCCAATCAACTACTGGCATCGCTGGCGCTGGTGGCAGTTTCCGTCTGGCTGGTGAAGAGAGGCAAGAATGCATGGTTTACGGTAATCCCGGCGCTCTTCATGATGGCTACAACGATATATTCACTGGCTGTTTTGCTGATTGATAAATATCTGCCCAAGCAAAACTATGTACTCGCGGGCTTTGCCATATTGCTGATAATTCTGGCTATCGGCGTAATTTTGATGTCATTCAAAAAATGGCTGGAATTAAGGAAAACCGCACCATCAGCAGCGTAAGCAGGATGTTATCCGTTGCACAGCAGATAACATCTATCAAGTTCATTTATTTAAAAAGAGGGGGCAGCTAAAAAGAGTTGCCCCTCTTTTTTTAACCACAGATATTGCCACAAGGCGAGCTTTGGAGACATATCTTTTTCGGCAATTAAGCAATTTTTATGGAACATTTACCGGCACTGCCGTAAAATATCGACAATCACTTCTTTGGTATAATCCGGCAGCTGCCAGGTCTGAGCCAAAACAAATGCATTTTCCGCAATTTTATTAATATCACTTTCGGGAATTCCCGCCTCCTGCAAAGACGTGGGGCAACCGATGGCGGCAAACCAATCCTTCAGCCTGCCAGTACATTCCACCGACGCCTTATCATCGCTGCCTTCTATCTGGAATATTGCCCGCGCCAATTGAGCCATTTTCCGTTGATTTTTATTTATTGTATAACGCATCCAGCCGGGCAGAATTACAGCGAGTCCCGCACCATGAGGAATGTCATAGATGGCGCTGAGCGAATGCTCGATCATATGCACAGGGAGAGTCACCCTGCCGAGGCCCGCCGCCGGCAATCCGTTGAATGCCCAGGTTGTCGCCCACATCATATTGGCGCGGGCATTATAGTTCGCCGGTTCCCGAAGAATAATATTCGTGCTTTCCATGATCGTTCGCAAAAAACATTCCACTAACCTATCCTGCAAGGGGCTGTCGGTCTCCTCATTATTGAAATATGCTTCCAGCAGGTGAGATATTGCGTCAACTCCGCTATAGGCGCTGTAGGTAGCCTGCAGACTGAAAAGCGCCGTGGGATCGAGTATGGAAACACGCGGCTGAATATGCGGTGAGCGAAAGCTGAATTTCTGCAAGCCTTCCTCGCGGGTGATCACGGCAGCTGAATTCATCTCGGAGGCGCTGGCAGCTAGAGTCAGCACAGTCAATAACGGCAGAGCACCGAGAACCGGTTTTTTATATGTAAAGAAATCCCAGACATCATGATCGGCCTGCACGCCCGCGGCAATGGTTTTGGCAGTATCAATCACACTGCCGCCGCCCACAGCCAGAACAACATCCACCTGCGCCTCGCGCGCCAGATCAATTCCCTTCCGGACATGGGCCAGCATCGGGTTGGACTTAACACCGGGAAATTCTATAATTGACATATTGTTTTCCCGCAAAGAGGACATTACCTGATCATAAATTCCGTTCTTCTTAATGCTCTCGCGGCCATAGACAAGTAATACTTTACGGCCAAAACGGGATATTTCTTTTCCTATCTTGCTTATCTGTCCCCTTCCAAAAATGATTTTTGTAGGATTTTCAAAAATAAAATTCTGCATAAACTATCCCTCCGCATTGTTTATATTTTATGTGGAACAAAAAAAATGTATTGAGGAATCTACTACCCTTAACGTGCTCTAGAGAGGGGCATTTCCTGTAATTCGATTTATATTGCCAGAAACCAGCCCCATTGGTCAAGCACTGCCTGAGAATATTTCTTGGAAGTGACGAAAGTGAAAATATATTGACAGACAATCGGAACTTCCCTATGTTTAACCTGCTCGAAAGATCGAACCCGATGGAATTAAACCTTAACTTAAATAAAAGTAAAAGGGGGACACACATATGAAGTTTGCCATTATGGGTACAGGAGGCATCGGCGGCTATTATGGCGGCCTGCTTTCCCGGAGCGGTCATGATGTGACATTCATAGCCCGCGGGGCGCATCTTCAGGCTATTTGTGAGAAGGGCCTGATTATTAAAAGTGTCCATGGCGATTTCAACGTTTTTCCGGCCCAAGCAACCGCTAATCCGTCGGATGCGGGAATTGCCGACGTCATTATTTTTGCAACCAAGACGTATCAGACAGATGAAGCAGCGGTCTTGATCAAACCTATGATAGGCCCAAATACTGTGGTTATTTCTTTCCAGAACGGCATAGATTCGGCAGACCGCATCGGCGCAGTAGTGGGTATGGAGCATATGCTGGGTGGAGCGACCTGGTGCTCTGTGGCGCTGGAGGCGCCGGGAGTGATCGGCCAATACAGTCAATTTCGCCGCATTGCTTTAGGTGAGTTCAATGGCCAAAAGACGTCGCGTCTCCAGGCTATTTATGACGCATTTAATGCTGCCGGATTCACCATGGAAATGTCGGAAAATATCCGGAAAGTGCTCTGGACAAAATTCGTATTTATCGCACCGGTGATGCTCATGGGAAGCCTGACGCGGATGACTTTTGGAGGTTACCGTCACGTACCGGAAGCACGCGCTGTTTTAGCCGAAGCCATCAATGAGGTGGCCGCTTTAGCCAAGGCCAGCGGTGTAGCACTGGACACTGATGTGTCCGACAAAACACTGGCCTTTATTGACAGCGGAGAACCGGGCATAAAGCCATCAATGCAACGCGATGTGGAATCAGGCAGGCCTTCCGAACTGGAATCAATGATCGGCGTCGCAGTGCGCCTGGGCATAAAATACAATGTTCCGACGCCCGTTCTAAGCTTTGCCTACGCGATGTTAAAACCCCGTGAGCTGCATTGCACAATTTCAACAAACAAATAACAATAATTTGGAACTGCTCTAAATATCTTCTCCAATATAAGCGCGCCCGCTGGATGAGACTTCAATCCAAGGAAAATCGACAGATCCTATTCAAATCAAAGTTCTATTTGTGTGCCTAGTTCAACAACCCTGTTGGCCGGGATACCGAAATAGACGGTAGGATTACCAGCATTTCTCGACATAAAGGTAAATATCGCCTTGCGCCAGCGCATCATTTTCGACTTGCCACTCGTGAGGAGGGTTTCTCTGCCAAGGTAGAAGGTTGTCGTCATAGGTTCAGTGACTAGGCCGTATTGGGAGGCATCCTGCATGATCCGGGGCACATTAGGTGTTTGCATATAACCGTACGAAGCAATAACGCGATAGAAACCCTGCCCCAAATCGTGAAGTCTGATTCGTTCTTCTGCTGGAACATTGGGCAAATCTGTAGAGCGGATGGAAAGAAGTACGACTTGCTCATGAAGAATATGATTGTGCTTCACATGATGAAGGAGGCTGGGCGGTGTTCCTTCTGGAGAATATGTCATGAATACGGCAGTCCCGGGCACTCTCGGCAGTTTGCGTTTGGATATGCCGGCCAGGAAACTGTCTATAGGGAATCTCCCCCCTACCAACTTACGGGCCAGTTCCGCCCGGCCTTTTCTCCAGGTCGTCATAGCAACAGCCACAATTGCCGCGACAAAAAGAGGGAACCAACCGCCATCGGCGATTTTGAAGAGATTACCGCTGATATAGGCAACATCAAACACAATAAATATTCCAACTAAGAGCACGGCCTTCCAAAGTGACCACTTCCATCGATGGGTCAACACCAGAAAATAGAGAAAAGATGTGATGATCATGGTTCCGGTGACGGCAATGCCGTACGCCCCGGCCAGTCCACTCGATTCCTTAAAACCGATAACCACTCCGAGGCAGGCGACCATAAGCGCATAATTAACAAAAGGGATATATATCTGGCCCTGCATATCACTGGACGTATGGACAATATGAATCCGAGGGCAAAGACCTAACTGCACGGCCTGTTGCGTGAGGGAAAAAGCCCCGGAGATCAAAGCCTGAGAGGCGATCACAGTGGCGGCAGTGGACAAACCAACCATTGGGTAGAGAAGAACACTGGGAACAATTCCATAGAAGGGATTGACATTCATCTCCGGGTGTCCCAGAAGGAGAGCACCCTGCCCGAAATAATTGCACAACAGGGCCGGGCAGGCAAAGCCGAGCCAGGAAAGGCGGATGGCGTTTTTCCCGAAATGTCCTAGATCGGCATAAAGGGCTTCGCAACCCGTGATGCACAGAACGACTGACCCGAAAATGACAATACCATGGGTGCTGTTGAGCATAAAAAAATCGAAGGCATAAAATGGATTTACGGCAAGCAAAATCCGTGGTTCCCTCAGTATCTGGATCAGACCAAAACCGGCGATGGAGATAAACCAAATAACCATAACCGGACCGAATAACCTACCTATATTCTTTGTACCCCGATGCTGCAATAAGAATAGGGCAATGAGGACAACACAAGTCAATGGCATCACAAATGGTGTGGCGCCCTTTGTGGCAACTTCCAGCCCTTCGATAGCCGAGAGAACTGATATGGCCGGTGTTATGATACCGTCACCATAAAGGAGTCCGGCTCCAAGGATGCCGGCAAACATTAGTATTGCCCTGAGCCTGACAGAAATCGTCTTTTCGGAAGCGGTCAGAAGACTTAGAAGAGCAAAGATGCCGCCTTCACCTCGACTGTCAGCACGCAGGATAAAACTGACATACTTGATACTGACCACAATCATCAATGACCAAAAGACGAGGGACAAGACCCCAAAAATATTGGCAGGATCGGGAATAATGGCATGTTTTCCATGAAAACATTCCTTAATAGCGTAAAGTGGACTGGTTCCTACATCGCCAAATACAACACCGATTGATCCAAAGGCAAGTATGAATAGCTTTTTATCAAACAATCGAGAAAATAATGTTTTTCCGGAAGGGGTTGACTGGTCGTGGACACGACTAAAAAAAGAGGACATAAAAAAACCTCCGAAGCATGATTATAGGAGGATGATCCTCCCGAATCGCTCGGGTCGGTTCTCCTCATCGATGTCTACGAAGTTAGCTGAAGGGCTCGGGCCGAATGAGGTTACCCTACGCGGTATCGCGATACGCCCCAAAAAAATGGTTCCTCCGCTCCTGAAGATCAGGATTAAACATTGTGGTGCTGCCAGTAAATCATCATTTGAAGATTGTCAATCACTATTTTAGTTACTATAACAATTACATACTGTTACCATTTATTCTTCATATTATTTTTTAAAGACTTTGCAAAAAAATATTATTATGATCGTTTGGACTAGAAAACTACGGCAATTTCTTAATTTGATACATGAATCCCTTCTAGTTGCAATAATCGAAATTGAGGGTAATTATACACAAAAAAATGAATATCCACACAGAGAATCCGCACAGCAAAAAGAAAAGGAGCTAACCGAAAACGGTTAACTCCTTGATTTTACTGGTCGGGGCGGAGTGATTCGAACACTCGACATCTTGCTCCCAAAGCAAGCGCGCTACCAGGCTGCGCTACGCCCCGTTTTAAATATTATTACAATTTTGTGAGCAGACTGCTTCTAAATTTGGCGAATGCCTGCCCGCGATGACTTGCATTATTCTTAATATCAGACGGTAATTCCGCGGCGGTCATTTTCAGTTCCGGAATCCAGAAAATCGGATCATAACCAAAACCATTTGAACCACGTCGCTCATCTATAATCTGCCCCTGCCATTTACCCTCGAAAGAGTCGAAAGTTCCGTCTTTTCGATAAAGAACTAAAACACATTGAAAGTAGGCGGTTCGTTGATCCTGGGGTATATTTTTTAGTTTAGCCAGAAGCTTGGCATTATTTTCTTCGTCTGTTGCATTGGGACCGGCATATCGCGCCGAATAGATACCCGGCTCTCCTTCTAAAACATCTACTATTAAACCGGAGTCATCAGCCAACACGTTCTCCCCGGTAAATTCGGAAGTAATTCTGGCTTTCTTCAATGCATTTTCCAGAAACGTCTGACCGTCTTCGACAATTTCCGGAATATTAGAATAGGCGTTTAAAGAAATCATTTCAATCTTCATTTCCGCCAGCATTGACTTGACTTCTTTTACTTTCCCCTCATTTCCGGATGCAAAAACAATTTTCATGACCGCCAATTTCCTGTGATCTCTTTTTGTTGGGCGGTTATTTTTTTAATACCACTGGCAGCCAATTCGGTCATTTTATCTAACTGCTCTTTATTGAACGGCAAATGCTCGGCTGTGCCTTGAACTTCGATAAAGAGGCCCGAACCGGTCATCACGAAATTCATATCGACCTGCGCCCTGGAATCTTCCTCATATTCCAGATCAATTATAACTTGATTATCAACAATGCCTACGCTTATTGCCGATACATAATCGCTTATGGGAATATTTTTTACGATGCCATCTTGTTTCATCTTTTGAAATAAATCCACAAGTGCCACAAAAGCTCCGGTAATTGATGCTGTCCTTGTTCCCCCGTCAGCTTGAATTACATCGCAATCGATATAGATCGTTTTTTCGCCAAAGGCAGTTAAATCAGTCACCGACCGGAGAGATCTTCCAATCAACCGTTGGATTTCGTGTGTACGTCCACCCTGGCGGCCGCGTACAACTTCCCGTGCTGTTCTTGTCTGTGTGGCCATCGGCAGCATGGAATATTCGGCGGTTAGCCAGCCTTTACCAGTATTTCTTAAAAATGGTGCTGTCTTATCATCGAGCGCTGCCGTGCAAATAACTTTCGTATTGCCAAATTCAACAAGAACGGAAGCCGTATTGTTCAAATAGTTATTGGTGAATTTGATGGGTCTTAGCTCATCCCACGCTCGATTCAGATTTCTTTTAAACACTGCATTACCTAATAAAATGATTTAATGCTCCTGGCCAGAGTTTTGGCAATTTCGGCTTGACCGGTTAAGGAAAGCAGCTTCTTTCTGTCTTCGGGGTTCGTGCCAAAGCCAATCTCCACAACTACAGCCGGAATATTTATTCCTTCCAGAATAGGAGTTTCTGCTTCCCTCAGGCCCCGTCCTTTCCGTGGAAACAACGTATCCAGATTTTTCTGGATAATTTGAGCAAGCCTTACAGAGTCGTTGAGATATTTGTTTTTTGCATCCTTCTGCCCATCTTTGACCTGCTTTTTCTGATCAGTTGTATCTTTAAAACCAGGATAATAAATTTCGAACCCAATTGCACTCTTGCCAAAACCGGCATTAATGTGCAGACTCAAAAATAAATCCGGCTTGATTTTAGCCATATTTTTTCGGCGCTCTTCAACATTTATTTCTTTATCAGCATCGCGCGTTAAAACAACTTCCAGATTACTATCTTTGGCCATTTCTTTTTGTACGGCCAGAGCGATAGCCAGAGTAATGTCTTTTTCTCCAACTTTATCCGTAATTTTTACACCGGCATCCGGGCCGCCGTGGGCCGGATCGATCAACACGCGATGCTTCTTTTCGGCAGCCGATAAATTCGACACTCCACAGAAAATGACAAAAAGCAGCAGTAATCCCGAAATGAGTATTAGTTTTCTTGTTTTACGGAACATTATTTCACCTGATTTTATTTTGCGCTAGCTTAGGAGCCGTTAGGGGGAAAAACCATTACATCTTTACCCATTTCGTTACGGCTCCTTATGCCGCTCTCAGCATTTATTTTACCGCGTTATTTCGCTAAACGGCTTACAGCAAACCGTCTATGTTTGTCAACATCCAAATAATTATAATCATTAATTTTCAGGATTTGCGCATTCTCTCGATTGATTTGACTGCTTTCAATTGCTTAATTGCCAGGACAATTTGATTAAGTTGCTTTAAATTATTTACATCGATCACAAAATTACAGGTAGCGATCAGATCATGTGTTTCTACCTGGGCGTAACTGATATTTACATCAAATGAGGAAATCATCGAACTGACTTCAGTTAAAATACCTTTGCGGTCGTCGCAAACAACTTTGATTTGCACCGGATAAGTCTGCTTCTCGCGGACATTCCAGTCAACATCCACAATACGGTCCAGATCAAGATTTTTCAGATGATCACAATTTCGAGTATGTACCATCATACCGCGTCCCCGCGATATATAACCTGCTATTTCATCACCCGGAATAGGATTGCAGCAGCGGGCAAACTTCACCATCACATTGTCTATGCCTGTTAATGATATGCCCATCGATGGTTTTGATTCCGGCTTGGTCTTAATTTTTTCCTGTTCCGACACCGGAATTTTTGCCACTTCCTCTGCCAGGAAATGATTGACAATTTGCTTGGGGGAAATTCGGCCATAACCGACCTGTGATATCAAATCATCCAGAGAATTTACGCCATGTTCAACAAATATTTTTTTAATTTCTTCCGATTTAACATAGGTAGTTAATTTTAGATTATGCCGTTTAAATTCTTTATCCAGTAAATCGCGTCCTAATTCCAGAGAACTCTTCTTTTCCTCCAGATTAATCCAATTTCTAATTTTGGAAATTGCTCTCGTCGTGACAACATATTTCAACCAATCCTTACTGGGGTGATGACCGGCTTGCGTTGTGATCTCTACACGATCACCATTTTGCAGTTGATATTTGAGCGGAACAATGTTGCGGTTAACTTTGGCGCCAATGCATTTATTTCCCACATCCGTATGAATGCTGTAAGCAAAATCAATCGGCGTTGCGCCCTTGGGAAAAGCCTTGACATCTCCTTTGGGTGTAAAGACGTAAACTTCCTCCGGAAACAGCGCCAACTTCAAATTAGACATGAATTCTTTAGGATCTTTTATCTCCTGCTGAAATTCCAGCATTTCGCGTAGTTTCTTTATTTGACTGTCTTCATCGTTTTTAAATGTTCGTCCTTCTTTATATTTCCAGTGGGCAGCAATTCCCTTCTCCGCCCATTCATGCATTGCTTTTGTCCTTATCTGGATCTCCAGCCGCTCTCCATAAGGACCAACTACCGTCGTATGCAAAGATTGATAATTATTGGCTTTGGGCATGGCAATAAAATCTTTAAATCGGCCCGGGACGGGTTTCCATAAAGCATGAACAGCACTGAGCGCCTCATAACATAATTTTATATTATCGGCATCCAGGATCAGACGGAAAGCCATGAGATCATAGACATCATCAAAATTGATATTTTGTTTGTGCATTTTTTTATAGATGCCGTATAAATGTTTGGCCCGCCCTTCAACATCTCCTTCGATGGAAAATTTTTCCAATTCACGCCGAATAATACTTTTCACTTCTTCAGTATAGTTGTCGCGCGATTCCTTGGTCTTAACAACGCGCCGCGATAATTCATTATATTCTTCCGGATGCAAGAATCGAAAAGAGAGGTCTTCCAGCAATATCTTCATCCAGTTAATCCCCAGACGATTAGCCAACGGGGCGTATATATCCATGGTTTCTTTAGCGATATAAGCCCGCCTCTCCGGAGTCTGATACTGCAATGTCTGCATATTGTGAATGCGGTCGGCCAGTCGCACCAGGAGAATTCGGATATCCGCGGACATGGCTAAGATCATTTTACGGAAGTTTTCGGCCAGTCGCTCTTCCTGGGAACCAAAAGAAATGCGACTTAACTTTGTCAAGCCGCCGACCAGAAAAGCAACATCTTTTCCGAATTCTTCTTCTATTTGTTCCTGAGTCGTTAATGTGTCTTCTACCGTATCGTGCAAAAGACCACTGATGACAGTTGCCGCATCGAGCCTCATGTCTGCAAGAATGCCCGCGACTTCCATGGGATGTGTAAGGTATGGTTCTCCGGAAAGTCTCACCTGCCCCTGATGTACCGTTGCCGAATAAATATATGCCTTCTCGATCATTCCTAATTCTTCGGCTGGCAGGTAAGTTTGTGCTTTGTCGAGAATATCAGTAATTCGTAGCATGAAAGTTCCCAGCTGATCTGAGCTGTTATTTAACAATAACCACCCCTGCGGGTGGCTATTTCGTGATGGCCCCTAAACTTCGTGTGTCAGCACTGCCGGCGTATTTAAACCTTCGGCAATATTTATTTTTATTTCGTTTACGATTTCCCCAACTGAACAAATATTCGTCTGGCCGGACTTTCTTTTTTTCAACTCTACATTTCCCGCAATAAGATTTTTTTGACCGACAGTAACTCGCAAAGGAATTCCGATCAGATCGGCATCTTTGAATTTTACTCCTGCCCTTTCATCTCGATCATCAAATATTACTTCTATTCCGTCGGCCTGCAAATCATTGTATATTTTTTCTGCGGCTTTAAAGACATCTTGTTCATTCACATTTACCGGAGTCACAATAACATGGTAAGGGGCCAGCGGCATTGGCCAAACGATGCCGTTGGCATCATTGTTCTGTTCAATGCACGCAGCAACTGTTCTTCCTATTCCTATTCCGTAGCAGCCCATAATCATTATTTTTTCCTGGCCATCTTTGTCCAGATATGCCGCTTTCAGTGCCTTGCTGTATTTAGTTCCCAGCTTGAAAACATGCCCGACTTCAATACCGCGGACAAATTGAATATTCCCTCCACAACGAGGACATAGGTCGTTTTTCTCCACAACGCGCAGATCGGCAAACACCTCCACCTTGCAATCCCGTCCGATATTGACATTTTTTAAATGATAATCTTCTTTATTGGCACCGGTTACAAAATTAATCATATTCATTACCGAATAATCGGCAATAATCCGTGTTTTTATCTTTACTGCCCCGGCAAATCCCCGAGGAGCTCCGGTCGCCTTCATAATCATTTCATCGTCGGCCAGTTCCAGCTCATTGGCTCCCAGATAATTTTTTACTTTAATTTCGTTAACTTCCTGATCACCGCGAATCAATATGGCGCAGGGCTGACCATCAGCGTTAAAAATCAATGTCTTTACAATGTCTCGGGGACTTACTTTTAGAAAAGCACTGACTTCTTCTATTGTGCGTACCATCGGTGTATGCACACTCTCCAGCGGCAACCAATCGCTCTCCGGTATATTAACTTTTTGGGGCACACTCACTTCTGCCTTTTCCAGATTGGCCGCATAAACGCATTTATCGCAGACGACCATCGCATCTTCACCGGATTCAGCCATAACCATAAATTCGTGCGAATATTTACCGCCGATGCTTCCGGAATCGGCCTCTACCGGACGGAATTTTAAACCACAACGGCTGAAGATATTCTTATAAGCTGTAAACATCTTTTCATAACTTATTTCCGCCCCGGCCTCATCGGCATCAAAGCTGTATGCATCTTTCATCCCGAATTCCCGACAGCGCATCACACCAAAACGGGGACGGACTTCATCCCGAAATTTTGTCTGGATCTGGTAAAGACTGCGGGGCAGTTGGCGATATGTCTTAATCTCGTTGCGAACAAGGTCAGTAATAACTTCTTCATGAGTTGGCCCCAGGCAATATTGCCTTTCATGACGGTCACGAAACCGGAGCAATTCCTTGCCGTAATACTCCCAGCGGCCCGATTCCTGCCAGAGCTCTGCGGGTTGAACCATCGGCATAAATACTTCCTGCGCCGAGGCTTTGTTCATTTCTTCACGAACAATTTGTTCGACTTTACGAATAACACGATAACCAAGTGGCAAATACGAATAAATTCCACTTGTTAATTTCCTGATCATTCCTGCCCGAATCATCAACTGATGACTTATAACTTCGGCGTCCGAAGGTACTTCCCTTCCGGTGGGAAGAAACATCTCTGAATAACGCATTGAACCCCCTTCTACTCATTGTCCAGCGATTCTATCTCTTCGAGTAAAACCGCTACTAAATCTTTTTCAGCTACCCGTTTATAGGCAACTCCCTTTTTAAACATCATGCCAAAACCAGTACCGCCGGCGATGCCGATATCGGCATCTGCAGCCTCGCCCGGACCATTAACCACACAGCCCATCAATGCCACTTTCACATATTTTTTTCGCCCAGCCAGGGCTTTTTCCATTTTTTCCGTCAATCCTAACAGATCGATCTGACAGCGGCCGCAAGTAGGACAGGAAACTATTTCAGGACCGACTCTTCTTATTTTTAACGAGCGCAGAATCCCATACGCAATAGGAATTTCCAAAACAGGATTACCGGTAACGGAAACTCGAATTGTGTCGCCTATTCCTGAATTAAGCAAATTTCCAATGCCCAGCGCTGATTTTATCGCGGCATCAACTAACGTTCCTGCTTCTGTCACTCCCAGATGCAGAGGGTAATCAGTTTTTTGGGCAATGTCCCGGTAGGCTTCGATCATAATCGGGACATCCGAAGATTTCAGCGACAATTTCAAGTTATGGAAACCTTCTTCTTCGAATAGTTCAATATTTTTTAAAGCGCTGGCAACCAGAGCTTCCGCCGTAACACCGCCGTATTCCAGGACTAAATCTTTTTGCAATGATCCGGCATTAACACCAATCCTGATTACAACTTCCCGCTCTTTAGCTACTTTTACTATTTCCCTGATTTTTTCCCGGGCAATATTGCCGGGATTAATGCGAATGCCGGCAACGCCCTGTTTCATTGAGTCAATTGCCAACTGATGATGAAAGTGAATATCGGCTATCAAGGGGATTTTAATTCTTTGCTTAATCTCAGCAATAGCATCAACCGCTTCCTGATCAGGAACGGCAATGCGGATAATTTCACAGCCTGCAGTGACCAGTTCTTCAATCTGGGCAACGGTAGCCTTTACATCGGCAGTATTCGTGTTGGTCATGGATTGCACTGTTATCGGTGCATCTCCTCCGATAGGTACGCCGCCTAAATTGATTGTTCTTGACTTCCTTCTCTTTATTTTAGACAAATTATCCATAGCCCCCGGCTTTCACTAATGTATTTTGATAAATTTATAACATGGCTCTCTTGCTCTGGCAATGGATAATTGCAGATTAAAAAAGTAGGGATATTGGAAATAATGACTTTTATTTGCCCTGCCAGCAATGGAGGCAGAGCTGATCCGCCGGAAGACCGATTGCGGCGATCATATCTTCAATTTCCAGATACTTCAGGGATGTGACGTTGAGATCGTGACGAATCCAGTCAATCATTTTGGCATATTTCGCTCCCGACCGGTCCAGATATTCTTCCGGATTATCCAGTTCTTTTCCTTCCAGAGTTCTAATTGCCTTGCGGCAGGCCAGTTCTGCTGACGATCGAGTTGAAGATGCATATATGCAGGGAAACATCAACGGCGGACATGCCGGACGTATGTGAATTTCTTTTGCTCCGTTATCCCATAGTTTCTTTATGGTAAAATTTTTCAGTTGCGTGCCCCGAACAATGGAATCATCACAGATAATCATACGACTGCCATTTATAACGTCATGAACTGCACTAAGCTTCATTGTGGCAACCAGATCTCTGATATCCTGAGATGGAGGCGTATAGCTGCGCCCATAACCCGGAGTATATTTAACGAGAGGACGCCGAAAAGGTATTCCCGATTCCATGGCGTAGCCGATGGCATGACCTACTCCCGAATCAGGTATGCCGGCGACATAATCCGCTTCCAGATTGTTATCGCGCTTGGCTAAATAGCTCCCGCAGCGTTCTCTTGTCCTTTCTACACCGATACCATCATAGGTAGAAGAAGGATACCCTGTATATATCCATAAAAATGAGCATATTTTCTTTTCGCTTCCTTCGGGTTTCATCTGTTTGATTCCCTCGGGAGAAATTAATGAAATCTCACCTGGTCCCAGAAATTTAACCGTTTCATAGCCCAGATTTTCAAAAGAACTGGCTTCCGTGGCAACGACATATGACTTTTCATTACGATCTTTCTTTTTACCAATGGACAGAGGAAAACGGCCAAATTTATCCCGCGCCGCATAGATGCCGTCACGGGTTAAGACTAATGCGCAAATGGATCCTTCAATGGCACCGCGCATGGAGGCAATACCTTCCACAATATTGTCTCCGCGGTTGATCAGCCGGGCAACTATTTCCGTATTGTTGATGCCCCCGCCGGCCATTTCACTGAACGACACGCCTTCATTAAGAAGCTCACTGATTAATTTCTCTTTATTGGTTATGAGACCGCTGGCCACAACTGCATATGCACCTAGCTTTGATTTGATAATAAGAGGCTGCGGCGATTCATCATCGATTGCCCCGATTCCGAAACAGCCTTCCATTTTACGGTATTCGTCAATAAACCTGGATTTGAATTGCGCCTGAGAAATGCTGTGGATAGCATTGTGGAACCCTTTAGCTCCCAACACGGCCATGCCGCCATTTTCCGTACCCAGATGTGAATGATAATCAGTTCCGTAAAACAGCGTTTGGACACAATTTTCCTGTGATACTACTCCGAAAATACCGCCCATTTTTTCCCTTCCTCTCTGGAGTCGTTATGTAATAACCACCAGTACATATGGCAATACAAAGTTATTCGAGCACATCGTCTTAGGATAATTTAGCAATCGCGTTCTTTATTCTCTTCACACCTTCTTCAATATTCTTTAATGACGTTGCATAAGATAGACGGATATGACTGTCACTGCCGAAAGCAGCACCGGGAACAGTGGCAACATTGGCTTCATCCAAAAGATAATCTATTAATTGAGTCGAATCGGTTATCTTTTTACCCTGAAAAGAACGACCAAAGATATCAGCAACATTGGGGAATACATAAAAGGCACCTTCCGGCGACAAACATTTTATGCCATCAATTTCATTAAGCAATTGTACGATAATGTCTCTTCTTTTCCGAAATTCGACAACCATTTGTCCGACCACTTCCTGAGGGCCGTTTAGTGCTTCCACGGCAGCTTTCTGCGAAATGGAAGCCGGATTGGATGTGTTTTGACTTTGAATTTTATTAATGGCAGCAATTATCTGTTCGGGGCCGGCTGCATAACCGATACGCCAGCCGGTCATGGCATAAGCTTTGGAAACCCCGTTAACAACAATCGTCCGATCTTTGATTTGTGGTTCTACCGACGCAATACTGGCAAAAGGAAAATCTGCATAAATAATTTTTTCATAAATATCATCGGAAATAACGAGGATTTCCGTATTCAGGAGAACCGCAGCCAGAGCTTTAAGTTCGGCGGGAGAATAGGCAGCACCAGTAGGGTTGGACGGACTATTGATCACAACAGCTCGTGTACGATCGGTTATGGCAGCTTTCAGCTGTTCCGGTTTCATTTTAAAACCGTCTTTTTCCAGCGTTTCGACGATTACCGGTTTACCTCCCGCTAAAACAACAATATCGGGATACGAAACCCAATAAGGTGACGGTATAATGACTTCATCGCCTTCTTCAAAAAGCGCCTGGGCCAGATTGTATAAGGTGTGTTTGGCTCCGCAGGAAACCACCACTTGCGAACGTTTATATTCCAGCGAGTTATCGCGCATTAACTTGCCAATGATTGCATCCTTTAATTCATCCGTTCCACCTACCGGGGTATATTTGGTAAAGCCGGCATCAATGGCTTTGATTGCTGCTGTTTTGATATTTACCGGCGTATCGAAATCCGGCTCGCCGGCGCCAAAGCCAATCACATCTCTGCCTTCAGCTTTCAGGGCGTTGGCTTTTGCCGTAATCGCTAAAGTTTCTGACGGTTTTATTTGCGCTACTCTTTTTGCTAATTTCACAGACTACTTCCTCCCATTATTAAATTTTGCCAGTAGTTTTTTATGGACTTTATCCGGCAATAAACCCTTTACCGAACCACCGATACTGGCTACTTGTTTGATGATCTGAGAGCCGGTAAAAAACCACTTGAAACCGCTCATCAGAAATACTGTTTCAATTTCCCGGGACTGTCTGCGATTCATCAGAGCCATCTGGAATTCATATTCGAAGTCGGAAAGGGCACGCATACCTCTTAAGATTACATTGGAGTTCGTCTTTTTCAGGTAATCAACAAGTAGTCCGGAATGACTATCTACTCTAACTCCCGGACTATCGCCAATGGCGTCTTTGATCATTGCCACACGCTCTTCCACGGTAAACAAAGAAGTCTTGCTGGCATTATACGCTACAAGGACGATGACTTCATCGAATATGCGAACGCCCCTGTTGATAATATCCACATGGCCATTGGTTATGGGATCAAAGGAACCTGGATAAACTGCGATTCTACTGGTAAACTTTTCTTGTGTCATGAGCGCTCCATTTTTAAAAAGGTCAGGGCGTTGTCGCCATATTTTCTCTGATCTTGGAGAATTATTTTTGCATCTAAAAGAGACGCTATTTCTTCTCTTGTCGAATGCTGAATCACAACTAGTGTTTCTTCCGTAAAAACCGGATTTTCTTTTAATAATTTTATTGTTTTTTCCACTAATCCCCGGTCATAAGGAGGATCGGCAAAAATATAATCAAACTCGCATTCCTTCTTAAACAGATCGTTTAGTCCCGAACTGATATCCCTGACGATAATCCGGCAACTTTTATCAAGATTGCAAATCTCAAGGTTTTTCTGGGCATACGCGGCAATTTTCTTATCTTTTTCTATCAAGACTATTTCATTTGCACCCCTGCTGGCAGCCTCTATTCCCACACTTCCCGAACCGGCAAAAAGATCGAGAAACGATTTTGCCTCCAGAGAACCAATTAAATTAAAAAGAGCTTCACGCAGAAAATCGGAAGTCGGCCTTTCTTTTGATAAAGAAGGAAACTGTAACTTCCTTCCCCTGGCTTTACCTCCGATAATTCGCATAATCTTTACAAAATATTTTCACAGACCGATTAATTGTTCCTATCTAAAAATCTACTGTGCTTGTTTGTTTATCTTCTTTTCCCTGGACTTTTGTGCCATCTGCCTGCTGAATTTAGTTGCCCACCAGAGCGGTCCGGAAATTGCGTAGCCCAGCATTACGATAAAGGCCATGATCACCGGCATGGCCACTATTACTATTAAAATAAGAACCAGCAGAAAAAAAGACGTAAATGGTTTACGGGCAAAAAGTTTCAAGTCTTTCCCACTGTAGTACTTGATGTTACTGACCATCAAGAGGGAAAGAATGACGACGAAGAACAGCATGTATGGATTATGAAATTGCCCTTCCACTCCGGCATAGTCAAAAAAGAGAACTGTTGTAGCGACAACCGATGCTGCTGCCGGAATAGGTAACCCATTAAACACGTTGCTTTCAATAATGCCGATTTGGATATTATAACGAGCCAGTCTTAATGCCCCGCAAACAACAAACATAAAGGCGGCAATCCATCCCCACTTGCCGTAAAAGAACATTGCCCAGTTGAATGCCAGGAGAGATGGAGCTACACCAAAGGCCACCAAATCGGACAAGGAATCGTATTCCGCGCCAAATTTACTGGTAGTATTGGTCATACGGGCAATTCGTCCATCGAGGCCATCCAGAACGAGAGAAACTAAAATCGCGATAGCGGCATAGACAAATTTTTCTTGAATAGAAGCAATGATCGCATAAAAACCGGCAAACAGAGATGCAGTTGTGATGAGATTAGGTAAAACATAAATGCCTTTTTTTAAGCGGATTTTCTTCAGTGATGTTTCTTTATTCATGATTATCCCTTGAAAAAGTCACTAAATTACAGCAAATGTCCTAAAGGTGTCTCACCTGCCCTGACCTTCTGCCCTATCTTAACGGCAATGCGGGAATCCGGAGGTAAATAAACATCGACCCGGGAACCAAAGCGAATCAACCCGAATCTTTCCCCTTTTTTAACTGCATCACCAACCGCAACCCAACAAACAATCCGGCGTGCTATAAGACCGGCAATCTGCACTGCCCAGATCGCAGAACCATTTTCCGTGCGAATCTGTATTGCGTTACGTTCATTGTCACTGGAGGCCTTATCCAGATTGGCAGAAACGAATTTCCCCTCGTGATAATTAATCGCCTCTATTTTTCCATTATAGGGAATGCGGTTTACATGAACGTTGAAAACATTCATGAATATGCTTATTTTTTTGAATTTTCCGCTGATTGAGTCGTTCATCTCAATATCTTCCACCTTAATTACTTTACCGTCAGCAGGAGAAATAACGACGTTTGCTCCATCTTGGAAATACCGCTCCGGATTCCGGAAAAACCAAATGACAAAAAAAGAGATTAAGGCCGACAAAACAAGCAGCCAGCAGATGCCTAAAAAGGCAATAAAAACAGTAATAATAATGGATAAGAGAATAAAGGGATAACCTTCTTGAGCAATAATGCTGTCATGTTTCATAAAGTAATTATCTTTCCTGAAATGAAGGACTCGTTGATATTATAATTAGGTAAGCTTGTCAATATATCTTTAATTTTCTTTAATCTTAATCAATCTCTCTTTTAAATCGGTACTAGTTGACTCTTATCTGGCCTGTCTATATAATGATCTTAAATTTAATTTATCCCACAGGTCTTCAGTCCATGACAAAAATCAAATGGTCCTTTGTATGGGGAATTTTCGTCACAATCACCTTCTTCACTCTTCTGGCTATTAACCTGGAATTTTTCCAGACAAAACAGGAGCCTTTATCTATTGTTCAGCCCGCAACAGCAAATCGGCCGGCCGCCACCTGGATGAACATTTATCAAAATAAAAAAAAGATCGGCGTTGTTCACCGAACTTTTACTGCCCGGGACAAAGGTTATCGCTTTAGTGAAAACGTATCCATGCAGATCAATACAATGGGAGTAACACAGGCGCTCAATATCTCCACCAGCGGCGATCTTAACCCCGACATGACTCTTTCTTCATTTAATTTTGATCTTACTTCCAGTCTGTTTCGTTTTAATGCCAATGGTTTCGTAGTTAAAAACAAAATGGTCCTTTTTACCGGTTTGCCTGGTGCCCAGCAGAAAAGCGAAATTCCTCTCAAAGAGATACCTCATATCAGCGGCAGCATTTACGATGCAGCTTTTCGCTCTGGTCTGGAAAAGGATACAACCCGTAACTTCAGCATCTTTGATCCTTCCACTCTGGCGATGCGATCAATAAGAGTCACCCGGAATGCCGATGAAATTATATCTGTCATGGGAAAACGTATTTTGACACAAAAATATTGTGCTGATTTTATGGGTGCTCAAAATTGCTCCTGGCTGGATAAAGATGGCGACACTTTAAGAGAAACAGGCATCCTGGGCCTTTCCCTGGAAAAGGTCAGCCCCGAAAAAGCACAGGAAGGAATTGCGACTAATGGCAGTATTGATTTTACACAAATCGCTTCGATACCGTCCAATGTCCCAATTAAAGCGCCGGAAGAATTAAACCGGCTTAAAATTAAAATCAGTGGTACTGGCGGCTTGTTATTTCATCTCAACGGCGGGCGGCAAAGCTTTATAAAGGACGTTTTGACAATTAACCGTGAACAGCCCTCTTTATCTGCGCGGCAAGCAGCACTCCATGACCTTCCGCCGGAAATTGCTGTTTTCCTTAAGGCAACACCGCTGGTGCAAGCTAATCATCCCCAAATGAAAACGCAGGTCGATAATATTATTAAGACTAATGATTTACCCGAGCAAAAAGTTAGAAAAATTGTCAACTGGGTCTATCGCCATGTCCAAAAAAAGCCGGTTTTATCCGTACCGAATGCGCTGGAAGTTTTGCAAAATAAAGTTGGCGATTGTAATGAGCACGCCGTTCTTATTGCCGCTTTATTGAGAACTGCCGGTATTCCTGCACAAATAGAAACCGGTCTGGTATATATCTCCGGCCGTTTTTATTACCACGCCTGGAACATTGCCTATACAGGAAACTGGATTACCGTTGACGCTGTCTTTAATCAATTCCCTGCCGATGTGACTCACATCCGGTTGGTCCGTGGTGAAGGCAGTGAGCAATTGGATTTAATGGGCGCGATGGGGAAAATCAAACTGGAAATTCTGGAGCAGACAAAATGATTCAAGTAAGAGAACTGACGAAGGATTATGGTACTACCCTTGCGGTAAACAAGCTCAGCCTGAATGTTTCTGCCGGCGAAATTTACGGTTTTATCGGCCCCAACGGCGCGGGCAAAACAACAACCATTCGGATGATGGGTGGCATTCTGGCACCGACTTCCGGCAGCATTGTAATCGGCAATATAGATATGGCCAGAGATCCGGTAGCGGCCAAGAAAATGATCGGCTTCGTACCCGACAGGCCGTTTCTCTATGAAAAGCTTACCGGTATGGAGTTCCTTCATTTCTCCGCCGATTTATATGATGTCGCTCCGGAGACTTTTTCGGCCAAAGCAGAAATACTGCTGCGTCAATTTGCTCTCTGGGAATGGGCAGACGAACTCGTCGAGGCGTATTCGCATGGCATGAAACAAAGACTCATCATAGCCTCAGCCCTTCTCCATGATCCGCAAATATTAATAATAGACGAACCGATGGTCGGCCTTGATCCGGCAGCCGTGCGTATGGTTAAAGATATTTTTCAGGAATTGGCACAAAAACAAATAACCATCTTTGTCTCCACCCACACTTTAAGCATAGCGGAAGAATTATGCCACCGCATTGGTGTAATTCATAAAGGCACTCTGCTGGCACAGGGTACCGTTAAGGAATTACGGCATATTGCCCGGATTGGTGAAGCCAGACTTGAAGAAGTCTTTCTAACAATAACTAAAGAAGATACGTTTTTATGAAATCAATCATATCATTATTACGACCACAAATTCTCTCTTCTTTCAATAATCTGCGGCCGAGCAATAAGAAAATAATATGGACAAAACTATCCATCTTCGGCTTAGTCGGTTGTCTTTTCTGGGCCGGCGCATTTATTATTTGTTATCGTATTTTGCTTTATTTTCAGGGCGTTCAGGACTTCGGCAATATACTGGCCATGAAACTTCTTTCGATGGTGGTGATGACTTTTTTTGCACTGTTGCTCTTCAGCAATATTATCAACTCCCTTTCTCATCTATATTTAAGCCGGGACTTGCAGCTTTTGCATTCTTTGCCTGTTTCCGCCAAGGACATTTTTTTCTCCCGTTGGCTTATAAGCACATTTGATAGTTCCTGGATGGTGGTTCTCTTCAGCCTCCCCGTTTTTCTTTCCTACGGTATTATTTACCAGGCTGGTATCTTTTTTTACCTGATTGTTTTTCTGGCAACAATATTCATGTGCCTGATCACCTCCGCTCTCAGCAGCATTCTGGTATTGCTGGGAGCAAAAATCCTGCCGGCAGGACGCATTCGAACAATTTTAATTATACTTGGCGTGATATTGGTTTTGATACTCGTTCTGGCTTTACGTTTAACAAGGCCGGAGCAGCTGGTTAATCCGGACAGCTTCGCTTCGGCAGTTCTTTATTTAAATTCCCTGCAAACTCCCAGTTCACCGCTTTTGCCCACCACCTGGATTACCGAGGCAATTCAAGCTGCCCTCAACAGTAAATTTGCCAGCTCCTTGTTTAATCTCGCACTGACCTGCAGCTGCTCCTTTATGTTGATCTTCTTCGCCGGAATCATCGCTCACGCTGCATATTTTCAAGGTTTTTCCAAATCTCTGACAACTCCGCGACGCCTCTTTGCTCCGGTAAAATTCAAAGGTATACAATGGGAGAATTTACTCGACTTTCTTCACCGCCCGGCAAAAGCATTTGCCATCAAAGAAATTCGTTCATTTTTCCGTGATTCAACGCAATGGCCGCAATTATTTCTAATGGGTGCACTCATTGCCATTTACCTTTATAATTTTTCGGTCTTGCCTCTGGATAGATCGCCGATAAAAACCATTTACCTGCAAAATCTGTTTTCCTTTCTGAATATGGGTCTGGCGGCCTTCGTCCTTTCGGCTATTGCCGCCCGTTTTGTCTTTCCGGCGGTAAGTATGGAAGGCGCTGCTTTCTGGATAGTCCAGGCGGCACCGGTATCTTTGAAAACTTTTCTGTGGATTAAATTCTTTCTCTATTATGTTCCCATGATCATAATGGCAGAGTTGCTTATTGTTGCATCCAATATGCTGCTGCAAGTCTCACCTTTCATGATGTTTTTGTCGGTCACAACCATATTCTTTCTTGTACCGGCCGTGGTCGCCCTGGGAATTGGATTAGGCGCGGTTTATCCTAATTTCCAATCCGAAAATCCGGCGCAGGTAGTAACAAGCTTTGGAGGCCTGCTCTTCATGATTCTTTGCTTTGCCTTGATTGCGGCAGTGATAATTCTGGAAGCCGGACCGGTTTACTATATTTTTATGGCCGGCATCCGCAAGCAAAGTTTGGGACTATGGCAGATTGTCCTGATTATCTGCTCATTTGCGACGGCACTCTTCCTCTGTATATTTGCAACTATCTACCCTATGCGACTGGGGGAAAGAAGCCTGCAAATAAAATAATTCTCCGGCGGTTATCTTTTGGAAACAATATTTCTGTTATTTTCCAGTTACGGTCCCGACTTTCCTTCAGGAGAGATATAAATCAGGTTGGTGCCGCTGCTGGAATAGATAAGGGTCGGCGCCGCCGCCGCTTTCTTCGACGCTTTACCGGAGATTCAGTGCCGGGTGGTTCTGAGCAAACAATGGATGGCGCAGCGGAAAGGAAATTGTCCCACCAGTTTAGAATTGTTGTCAGATTTTTTTCTGCTCTTACTGCCGACAAACGCAGATAGGCCAATGATTCTGAGAATTCAGGCCTGTTGACCATGACAGCGGGACGTCGCGGCGGCATTCTATGAAGGGAATGCTGAAAGGTGATTATCCGGCGGAGTCGGTCGCCGACCCTCACCGGCATGCTTACATTTTTGCAAGAATCATCCCGGAAAATGGCGTAGGCATCATCCATCGCCTGCTGGCGTGGGATGCCATCCCGGTGACGCACAAGGGTATCTGCCTCCAGCCGTGGTCCGAAGAGGGCAGCAAAGAAAAAGGCCGGTGAGATTGATATTCCACGCTGACATAGTTCATCGAGCCCTTCCAGATTTGTCTGTACCATTGTCCAGTGCTCGCTTTTTTCATGCAGCCACTGACTGAACATGGGGAAAAGGGCGGCCAGCAGTCCGCTTTCGTCCATGAGGCTAAGAACCGGTCGGGCAAATCCATACAGGAATAGCTTCAGCATCTCTTCATATAGTCTTGCCGGTGCAGCGCGCGAAATTGTGGTGGACAGGACGCAGATGGTTGCCCAGGTTCCTGGTTCGATCACGAAATTATGAGATGCGGCAAAACGTACCGCACGAAGCATGCGCACTGGATCTTCCGTAAAACGGACAAAGGGGTCGCCGATGGGACGAATTATTCGCTCCTGGAGATCGCTCAGACCTGTACTGTAGTCAATAACCGAAAAATCTACGATATTATAGGCCAGGGCGTTGACGGTAAAGTCACGGCGGAGAGCATCCTCCTCCGGGGTGCCAAAGATGTTATCCCGGAGAACCATTCCATCTTCGTCCATGAGATGACGGGGCGGTTTATTGACTTGACCTGTGCATTCCGGATCCGTATTCACTTCATCGACAGGAGCTGCCGCACGAAATGTGGAGACTTCAATAATATCGTCCTTAAAGTAAAGATGAGCTAGCCTGAAGCGGCGGCCTACGAGGCGGCAGTTACGAAAAAGACGCTTGATCTGAGCGGGAGTGGCGTCTGTGGCTATGTCAAAGTCCGTGGGAGTTCGCTTCAGAAGCAGGTCGCGCACGCAACCCCCTACCAGGTAGGCGATGAAGCCATAGTCACGCAATCTGTAAAGAGTACGCAGGGCATTCGGATTCACCTGCTTGCGGGATATATTGTGTCCCTTCCGGGGAATGATCAGTGGCTGCATTGTCCGCACCATAACATACCATGCCGAAAAAGCAAATATTCGTCATCAGGATTAATTACATAATGTCTTTCGATAATCTCACCAAAATACCGGATTGGCAGGCTGATTCAACATTTCTTTTTGGGCAAAAATTGACCTTCCCGAATTAGTTGGACATTATCAACTTTCCATTGACGTACAAATGCAGCTTCCCTATACTTATTTCTACCGAATAATATTTACAACAGGATACATAATCCGCTGAATCCTTGTAGTTGACGCTAATTCGAATAGCAGGAGGTAAATCGATGTTTCATCCTTTCGCCGATCTCATCGGTCTTGTTTTTGAAACGCAGGACCAGGGCATGAGCCTTTGCCACGTGGACGTCCATGAAAAGTTCTACAATCCGCAGTCGGTAGTTCACGGCGCCATTCTTTACGCGCTGGCCGATACGGGCATGGGTGGTGCCCTGTACCCTCTTCTTGACCCGGGCGAGTACTGTGCGACCATTGAAATCAAAATCAGCTATTTTCAGGCGGTGCGCAGCGGCAGCATCGAATGCGCCACACGACTCATCCACAAGGGTAAGGCCATTGCCCATCTCGAATCGGAAATACGCAACGCAGGCTGTCTTGCAGCCAAGGCCAGCGGCTGCTTTTCGATTTTCCGGCCGAATCAGGACAGGAAATAAAGAAAAGTCTCTTTTCAATGAAAAGACATCAACCTTTTGATTCTGCCTGAAGTTTTTTAAAATATTATTTTTGCAGATTTTCGTTATTCTGATTATCAGAAAATGATCAGTAAGTTTACCCGTTGCTAATCGAAATAATTATGATAAAGAATGCCCCAGCATAGTAATAATAGATATGTGTGCTGTTATATAAGCGATAGCAATGTTCTCAGCATCATTTATTTAATTGAAAGGGTTAAGTATATTCATGAAAGTTCAAAAGCGAAAAGAACAGGTAGCACTGTTGTCAGTAATTTCCAACAGCGTCCTCGTATTCCTGAAGCTTATCATTGGGTTGATTATCGGCTCCGTATCCATCATTTCCGAAGCGATTCACTCCGGAGTTGATCTGCTGGCCTCGATCATTGCTCTTTTTGCCGTGAAAACATCAAGCAAGCCGGCTGATAAAGATCATTCGTTTGGCCACGGTAAAATTGAAAACATTTCCGGGACTATTGAAGCTCTGCTCATTTTTATTGCCGCCGGTTGGATCATCTACGAGGCAATCCAGAAAATCAGTAAACCCGAACCTCTCGACAATCTGGGTTGGGGCATCGCTGTAATGCTAATCTCCAGCATTGTTAACATTATTGTGTCCCAGAGACTCTTTAAAATAGGACGCGAAACCGATTCGGTTGCCCTGCAGGCCGATGCCTGGCATTTGCGGACAGATGTTTATACATCGGCCGGAGTTATGGTTGGCCTTATCTTGATGTTGTGCGGTCAATGGTTTTTCCCCAGTATTAATTTTTACTGGTTGGATTCAGTGGCGGCAATTGTTGTTGCTCTGCTGATTATTAAAGCGGCTTATGATTTAACGATTCAATCCGCCGGCGACCTGCTCGACGCCAATCTACCGGCCGAAGAAGAAGAATGGATCCATCGGGAAATCTTGAAATATGGAGGCATCTTTCACGGTTATCATCGCCTGCGTACTCGCAAAGCCGGGCATTTCCGTTTTGTTGATTTTCACTTGAAAGTGGAACCACAGATGACTGTTGTTGATTCTCACCTGATAACGGAAGAAATTACCAAAAGCATCGAAAACAAGTATCCGGCTACCAGTGTAACCATTCATGTGGAACCATGTGATGGATATTGTGATGAGAATTGTCTTTCCGGATGTCTGCTCTCGGAAAAACAACGGGGCGAAATACAGAATGCCGTAAAGATGAGGCCTCCGACAAGTTAGTTTTACTGTAATGGAAAAGACAACCAAATTTGTCTTGATTTTGCCGGGAGGATGAGTTAAAAAAGCGCGCACTTAAATCAGCTGCTTTATTGTGATATTATCGGATATTGAAAGGAGCTTTCATGGCTAAGTACGAATCCAAAACTCTGCGAAATCTTGCAGTTGTCGGTCACGGCGGTACAGGCAAAACCTCTCTTTGTGAATCCCTCTTATTTGTTTCCGGAAAAAGCGAACGGCTGGGTCGTGTCGATGATGCCACCTCGGTTATGGATTATGACCCGGAAGAACAAAAACGGCGCATTTCCATCAGCTCCGCAGTAAACTTTGTCGAATGGAACAAGCATAAAATCACCTTTATAGACACACCGGGTGATTCCAATTTCGCCTTTGATATAAAATGTTCACTGAGCGTTGTAGATAATGTCGCCGTTATCATTGACGCTGTCAGTGGTGTGGAATTTCAGACGCAAAAAGTTTGGGAATTGGCTGATGAATTCAATCTCCCCCGAATAATTTTTGTCAACCGGATGGATCGTGAACGTGCCAACTTCAGCAATGTTCTGGATAGCATTAAGGACAAATTTAAGAAAAAGGTAACTCCTGTATGTCTGCCTATCGGCGCCGAAGCCAAGTTTAACGGTATTATAGATTTAATCAGTTTCAAAGCCTATTTATTCAGTGATAATAAAGGAACCGGTAAAGCAACAGATATTCCCGCCGAATTAATGGAAGAAGCTAAAATGTACCGCGACACAATGGTTGAGGACATTGCAGAAGCTGACGATGCCCTGATGAATAAATATCTGGAACAAGGCGAGCTATCTGCCGAAGAAATCAATGCCGGATTGAAAAAAGGAGTTGCTTCCGGTAGCCTGATTCCACTAATTTGCGGTTCAGCCATAAAAGGAATTGGCGTTTCTTTTCTGCTTGATCTCGCTGTAAGTTCTTTTCGTTCTCCGGCCGATTGTTTGCCGATGAAAGGTAAAAAACCGGGCACGGATAACTTAGAAGAAAGAAAACCGGAAGAAGATTCTCCTTTTTCCGCAATCGTTTTCAAAACTATCGCTGATCCCTACGCCGGTCGATTGACACTGTTCCGTTTATATTCTGGAAAGCTGTCGCCTGATTCCAGCATTTACAACTCCACCAGGAAAATCACAGAAAAGTTCGGCCATGTCTTCTTTCCGGAAGGTAAAAATCAAAAACAAACCGATATTCTGATTCCCGGTGACATAGCCGGCGTAGCCAAGCTGAAGGAAACAGTAACCGGAGATACTCTGTGCACCGAAAAGGCCCCGATAGTATTTACCAAAGTTGCAGTGCCCCATCCTGTTATGTCGTTTGCCATTGAGCCTAAGACACGCGGCGATGAGGATAAGATTGCTTCGTCCATCCATCGTTTGACGGAAGAAGATCCGGCTATTGTTTTTTCCCGTAATGTTCAGACCAAAGAAATGATTCTCTCGGGAATGGGTCAGGTTCATATAGAAGTCAACATCGAAAAGATGAAGCGAAAATTCGGTGTCGAGGTTAATCTGAATACGCCGAAAGTTCCCTATCTGGAAACCATTAAGGGCAAGACCGCCGGCGTTCAAGGCAAACACAAGAAACAGTCCGGCGGACACGGCCAATTCGGTGATTGTACAATCGACCTTGAGCCGCTGCCCCGCGGTGCAGGATTTGAATTCGCTGATAAAATCGTCGGCGGGGTTATTCCAGGCCAATATCGCCCGGCTGTCGAGAAAGGTATCGTCGAAGCTGCAGCCAAAGGAGTACTGGCCGGTTATCCGGTTGTGGATTTTAAAGTATCATTGGTTTTCGGTTCCTATCACGCGGTTGATTCCTCGGAAATGGCTTTTAAAATTGCCGGATCCCTGGCCTTTCAGAAGGCAATAATGGAATGCCAGCCGATACTGCTGGAACCCATCGTCAATGTCGATATCGAAGTGCCCGATGAATACATGGGTGACGTTATCGGCGATTTGAACAGCCGTCGCGGTCGTGTTCTAGGTATGGACACCAATGGCTCTAATCAGGTCATTAAAGGACAGGTGCCGCTTGCTGAAATATTAAAGTACGCCCCTGATCTGCGTTCCATGACCAGCGGCAGAGGAAATTTTACTTACACCGAGTCGCATTACGAAGAAGTTCCCGCATACACGGCGGAGAAAATTATTGCGGAATCGAAAAAAGATAAAGAAGAATAGAATAATTCCAGCAGCAGTGGCATAAAGATAAGCGGTCAAGATTTATCTTTGATATAAAATCAGACTAATGCCATTTTATCGGTATTGATTGTATTACTTCGACTGTTTTTTCGATAATACTGATATTTTCTTTAAAAATTGCAGAGCATTGCGTTGATGGGTCCCATTCCAATAAATGCGCATGCAGCTGGGGCATTTATTATATTCGCTGCAATTAGCAAAAACATATGACGGCACTAAGTTATACACCTCTTCCTTTGTTACCGGAAACAACCTTTCATTACAATTAAGACAAAGCTGGAATATTTTTTTCTGATCTACTGTTAATGAGAATTTAGTAATCACTTCTGCCAACTGGCTTGCAATATCAAGCCCGGCCACAAAATACAATTCTCCGGAAAATTGACGCTCTGACATATCGAGTCTTCGAGTCAAAACAATTCTTTCTTCGGCACAAGCCAGATTCAGTAAATCTCTGCCGGCTGCGCGGGGAAAAACAATCGTGTCATAACCCAGAAGACGCAGCCATTTGGCCAATCTTCCTAAAGAGGCATCGGTAAGATATTTTGAATTTTCATACATTAAGCCACTGCCCAACAAAAATTTAATTTTTGATATCGGAGCCGGCATAAGGGGCAGTATCATAATGGCTGGAAAGGCGATGCTCTTGCTGCCCGCGGGGGTTGTTATTTCGTAACGGCCCTACTATTGAATCGGCGTTTTTGTTTCTTCAATAATTGGTGGCGGTTCGTGGGCGCGCAGTTCTTTGCGCAGATCACGAATAGTTTTATTTAAACGGCTGATAGCACGGTTTAAACGAAATCTTTCAACTATGCCCAGAAAGCCGGTGATAACTATTCCAACCAGCAGCGCTATAAAGAGCAGCATGTACATCGGAACATCCATGTCAATAAATTTATAGTATTTAAGATGAACCAACGCTGCATTTTGCAGTGAAAAAGTTACAATAAAAAAGGCAAATATTATAAGTAATATTAAATATAGTATTTTCATTCAATTAATCCTCCTGACGATATTTCTGGAAAAGAGGAGCCAGTTTGTTCGCTGTTTTCTGCATATCCTCCGGTATAACCCTTATATTATTCACTGCACTCATAAAGTTTGTATCGCCTTCCCAGCGCGGAATTACATGTACATGAATATGCTCTTCAATGCCTGCTCCGGCTGCTTTACCGATATTCATGCCAATATTAAAACCATCCGGATTCATTGCTTCTTTGAGCACTTTCACCGTCGTATCTAACAAGGTAAATATTTCAGTTCGTTCTTCGCTGGATAAATCTTCAATTTTACCAATATGCCGGATGGGAATGATCATCAAATGGCCGCTAACATAGGGGTATTTGTTCATCATCACAAAACAGGATTTACCCTCGTAAACCACAAAATCATCACTTCTGATCGAGCATTTACAGAATACGCAGCCATCAGACTTTTCACTTTTAATATATTCCATACGCCACGGTGCAAATATTGTATCCATATTTTTACCTAAACATTAATTATCCTACCTGATACCTCTTTGTCAATTTCTAATATACCTATTGACCTATGAGCTGCAAAACGCTTGTCTGTTGGTGATCCCGGATTAAAAAACAGCACACCATTACTTTTATGACATGCCGGCTTATGGGAATGCCCATAAACAATGCAATCCAAGTCACCTGTTCTAGCCATGATTCTTTCTTCAATACCATCCGGTGCCCCCCATCCGTGAACAACTCCCAACTTAAATCCTTGTATTTCGATAATCAATTGGTCGGGTAATGTTTCTTTTACCGAAGGATAATCCATATTGCCGCAGACTGCTTTGACTTCTTTACCTTCAAATATGTCCAATACGCGCAGATCAACCAAATCTCCGGCATGAATGACTAAATCTACATCTCTGAAATGTTCAGCGATGATTGTTTTTAAACGTTCGTCATAACCTTGCAGATGGGTGTCGGAAATGACGCCAATTTTTATTTTTTTCATATCCATATTAACTTTAATTTATTATCGGCAGGAAATAAAAAAAACAAGTTTTATTTAGTGCCACAAGCTGAAAACAAACGCTGTTAAGTTTGAAGTGTAAGTAAAGCTATCCCCTGAGCGAAGCGAACGCGGATAATTCCTGACAACTAAAGGTATCAGGACAATTCGCTCTAAGTTTTTCCAATCACTGCGTTTCGGAAAAACAAGCCTCATTAAAAAAGCTTTTAATTTGACTTTCTAATAAAGTAAAGCTACTATCCAGACCATGAATACTATTGAAAATTCTTTAGACAAAATTGCTGAAAACATACTGTACCTGGACGAAGCATCGCTGGGCATTCTCTGGGATAAATATAAGTCAAAGATGGAGCAATTTTCATTTACGCCGGATTGGGAGAAATCTGTAATAATTTTCTCCATAATCAACGCCGTCCGGGTTAAGAACGCAATTTTTAATGAACAAATGCTAAACAAACAGGCTGCCGAAGAAACTGCGGTGCCCAGAAGACCACATGGTAAACCCAATTTAAAACTGGTTAAGTAATGGATAGAGATGCCGCCTCAGAAGAAATAACCCGGCTCAGAAACATCATCGAATACCACAACAATCGCTATTACCAGCAGGATAACCCGGAAATTTCCGACATTGAATATGATCGTCTTCTGCGGGAACTTCAGGACTTAGAAAAGCTCTATCCTGATGACAAGATCGCTTCCTCACCGACTCAACGCGTCGGCGCCGCACCGCTTGACAAATTTTCTTCCATGGAACATCCCTCCCCCATGTTGAGCCTGGCTAATGCTTTTTCTCCGGAGGAAATTATTGATTTTGATACCCGCATCAAAAAACTGGCCGCTGTCGACAGCATTACCTACGTCGCCGAACCGAAGTTGGACGGCCTGGCTGTAAATTTGCTCTACCAAAATGGCCGGTTTATCCGCGGCGCCACTCGCGGTGATGGTTTTACCGGTGAAGACGTAACCCATAACTTGAAAACCATCTCTACCCTGCCCCTGCAAATAAATAAAAACAGCTCCAAACCTATCCCGGATTATGTCGAAATTCGCGGAGAAGTTTACATGGAAGTGGAATCCCTGCAAAAATTAAACCGCCGTCGCCTGGATGATGGTGACGAACCATTTGCCAACCCGCGCAATGCCGCCGCCGGTTCTCTGCGCCAGCTCGATCCGAAAATAACCTCCCGGCGTCCATTGAAAATCTTTCTTTATGCACTAGGCAGCATTAGTGGCGTTAATTTTTCGAATCATTGGGAAGTCCTGCAAACCCTCATATCCTGGGGGTTCCCCGTCAATCCCCTGATCCAACAGTTTGATGATATTAATAAATATTTGGAATATTTCGCTCATATGGGAAATTTACGAAAATCTCTGCCTTACGAAATTGACGGAGTTGTACTCAAAGTTGATGACCTGGCTTTGCAGGAAAAACTGGGCAGTGTTTCCCGCAACCCGCGCTGGGCGCTTGCCTGCAAATTTCCGGCTACACAGGAAACAACTATCGTTAGAGATATTATCATTCAGGTCGGCCGCACCGGCGCCCTCACTCCGGTAGCTGTCATGGAACCGGTCAACGTCGGCGGTGTTACCGTGAGCCGGGCAACACTGCATAACGAAGATGAAATTAATAAAAAAGATATTCGTATAGGTGATACTGTTATCATTCAGCGGGCGGGAGATGTCATTCCGGAAATTGTAAAGGTCCTGCTATCAAAAAGAACCGGTCAGGAAACAGAATTTAAAATGCCCCTACACTGCCCTCAATGCGGTTCAGATGTTATCCGCGAAGAAGGTGAGGTTGCCCGCCGCTGCATCAATCTATCCTGCCCCGCACAAATCAAAGAAAATATCAGGCATTTTGCTTCACGCAGCGGCCTGGATATTGAAGGTCTGGGAGAAAAAATATCTGCTAAGCTTTTTGATGCCCAACTCATTTCCAATCCGGCAGACCTTTATTACTTAACAGAAAGTAAATTATTAGAAATCAACCCGAATGCAAAAAAAACAGCACAAAACCTTATTGCCGCACTGGAACGCTCCAAAAATCCCCCGCTGAATAAATTCATTTATGCTCTGGGCATCAGAAATGTCGGGGAACATATTGCTAAAATTCTCGCACGGGAATTCGGCAGTATCGATAAAATAATCACCTCTACAGTGGAAGACCTAACCAATATTCATGAAATAGGCCCGGAAATCGCCACAAGTATCATCCAGTTCTTCCATGAACCGAAAAACAAAGAAGTTATGGATAAATTTCACAGGGCCGGAGTAATACCGCAAGAGACTGCAGTAATAGTCAAAGATTCCACTCTTCAGGGAAAATCGTTTGTTTTTACCGGAACGATGGAAAGTATGCCGAGAAGTACAGCTAAAGCAATTGTCGAGCAGCTGGGTGGCTTAGTCCATTCTTCCACAACCGGCAAAACAACATATGTTGTTGTGGGCCGTGAACCCGGTTCTAAACTCGACAAGGCCAGATCCTTAGGAATAACAATTCTGGATGAAGAAGAATTTTTAAAGCTTATTGGCAGAAAATAATTATGAAACGAATACGCGTTTATATCAGCGGTGTGGTGCAGGGAGTCTTCTTCCGGGCGGCTACAAGACGTGCTGCCACCGATTTAAACCTTACCGGCTGGGTACGCAATATGGAAGACGGCCGCGTTGAAGCAGTTTTTGAGGGTGATGATGAGCAAATAGATAAAATGCTGTCCTGGTGTAAAATCGGCCCTCCCGCAGCCCGAGTGGAAAATATTGCAGCTGCGGAAGAGCACTATACCGGAGGCTTTCACGGCTTCAGCATTAAACATTTATAAATACTCTGATAAACCTATTTGCATCCCTGTCCTTTCGCCGAAAACACTGCATTGCTAATCCGGCGATTATTTGCCTTTGAAAACCGGTTGTCGCTTTTCCAAAAATGCTGTCGCGGCCTCGATCATGTCATCCGAGGGGATAGCCGCGGCATTCTTCTGGGCGACGTACTCCAGACCCGGATAAATCCCTTTATCCCGGCTGTACATAATAACATCCTTTGTTCCCTGAACTGCCAGTGGCGAACAGGCAGCAATCTCCTGCGCCAGTTTTCTTGCTTCCGCAATCAGAGCATCCCGGTCAGCGCAGATCCGGGTGATAAAACCGATCTTCATGGCTTCTTCAGCACCAAAATCCCTTCCGGTCAGCGCCAATTCCCGAAACCACCCATGACCGATAATGTGCGGAAGCCGTTGCAGTGTTCCGACATCGGCAATAAAGGCCACCCGAACCTCCCGGACGCCAAATATTGCATCCGCAGTGGCGATACGGATATCGCAGGCAGACAGGAGATCAACTCCGCCCCCCAGACAATGGCTATGGACAGCGGCAATGACCGGTTTACGGCATTTCTCAATCTGATTGATGCCACCCTGCGCCTTCAGAATCATCAGACGCATTCTTTCCCGAGTACCGGCATCCATCTGGTTGTATAAAGACCCCAGTTCGGCAAGATCCGTCCCGGTGGTAAATGATTTCCCTTCAGCCCTCATGACAACGACCCGCACTTCCGGATCCTCATCAAAAGCGGTAAAATGTTCCGCCAGTCCTTTATAAAAGTCAAAGCCCATAGCATTGCGCTTTTCCGGCCGATCCAAAATCAACCAGGCGATATGCCCTTCTTTTTCTACTCTGAAAGGATTCTTCAGTTCATTCATGACTAACCTCCTCCTTGCATGATATAATTTTCGATAATTCCTCTATCGGCATTCCCTGATTACTGCTGCAAAACCATCCAAAGAATTGCTGATAGTCGCATCGTCAACACAAAAGGCAATCCGGAAATACCCGGGACTGCCGAATCCGCTGCCGGGAACAACCAGAATGTTTTTTTGCAGCAACATCTTTACAAATGCCACATCGTCAGGAATCGGACTTTGGACAAATAAATAAAACGCACCCTGCGGTTTTTCAAATTTATAACCGGCCTCCGCAAGTCCCGAACATAGCAGATCGCGCTTATTTTGATATACTTTTACATCAACGGCAACATCCTGCAATCGGGCAACTATCCGCTGCATCAGAGCCGGAGCATGCACGAAACCGAGAATTCTTGTACATAAGATCAATGCGCCGATTAAATCACCCGGTTCCGATATCGCCGGACAAACCGCAATATAGCCGATCCTTTCTCCCGGCAAAGATAAAGTTTTGGAATAAGAATAGGCAACAATGCTATTGGGATAAGCCTTCAAAACGCTGGGCACAGTGACACCATCAAACACGATTTCCGCATACGGCTCATCGGAGATCAGATAAATTACTTTTCCCAGTCCCCTTCCCTTCTCATGAAGCATTCCGGATAAAGCCGTAATCTCTTTTTCACTGTATACTTTACCGGTCGGGTTATTCGGTGAGTTGATAATGATTGCCTTAGTCTTATCATCGATTGCCTTCTCAATGGCATCAATATCAAGAGAAAAATCAGCCCGGGTGGGTGCATATTTCACGACTCCGCCGAAGTTTTCGATGTAGAAAGGATATTCCACAAAAAAAGGCTTAAGAACTATGACTTCATCATCCGGATCGAGAAGCGCCTTCAAGATGACGTTCAAAGCGCCACCCGCCCCACAGGACATGATCACGTGATCTTCCGGCATTTTTAGTCCGGCTGTTTTGCTGATCTTTGCGGCAATAGCCTGCCGTGTTTCGGGATATCCGGCATTGGGCGTATATCCATGCTTCATTGGTATCTTCTCTGAGGCCAGATTAATCAACTCACGCCTGAATTCTTCCGGCTGCTCCACATTGGGATTTCCCAGACTGAAATCATAGACTTTATCCGCACCATATTTTTTTTTCAGGGTAATTCCCTCTTCGAACATTTTTCTTATCATGGAAGATTGTGTAATGGATGCTTTGATTTTTCGGGAAATGGACATAAAACACACCTCTAATTTTTAATAATTTTCTTTAAGATAAAGATTAATTTCTCTGAAGTCTTCAAAGAGTATACACGGCGTACCTTCCTGCTGGCAGCGTTGATGGAGAATTTTCTTGGCAAATACCACATCCGCATGCCTCGAAGGACAGAAATCAGAATAGCCGTCTCCGATATAAATAATTCTATCATAAATCAGTCGATTGGAATTAAGAATCCTGCTCTTGCAGGTGCCACAACGCCCGCAGAAATCATTCATACTGGGAAATTCTATGGAAAAAGAACTATCCGGACGAAAGATCGCCTCGTTAGAATAATATTCCAGGCCGGTAAGGTTGTGTTTTTTCAGGACGGCTTCGATATAAAAATCCAAACCATCAGATACTATTTTTACATCAATTTTTTTATTCCTGATTAAAGAACAGAATTCCGGAAAATAAGGGTCAAGCCGTTCGATTGCCAGAATATGCTCAAGCATTTTTTCCCGGCTGCCCTTCAGTCGTTGAGCAATTCTTTCATATGCAATCCGGGATCCGATTTTTCCTTTAACATAAGCTCTCTCAATATCATCCAAGCTGGCCGTGGCGAACCTATTAATGAGCTGATTGCCCAAGTCTACCATGGAGATGGTACCGTCAAAATCGGCAAGTATAAGAATCTTTTTTTTATTCATAATCTCAGAAAATAAAATATCTCATCCGCATCCAGCGGACGAGATATGACAGCTTTTCACCGATATTAAACTCTGTCAGTGTTTGCGACGTCTTAATAAAACAAATATTCCCAGCAAAATAAGAATTGCCGGCAATATATATTGGGAATATCTGGAAAGCTCAATACCGAAATATTCATTAGCAAGGAAAACTCCACCCGCCACTGTTATAAACCATCCTCCGAAATCCTTAACTCTTTGAACAATAGTGCATACTCCGATAACAATAATAAGTACCGGCCATGTTTGCCCAAAAGAATAAACTCCTGCTTTGCTCAGATAAATCAATACTCCCAGGGTGATTAATATCATACCGCCGGTTATAATGTTGCGTTTTTCATGTGGCATAAAACCTTCTCCTCCTGAAATATACTTGGCGGCAGTTTTTATATGCCGCCTCTTTAATTATTATCCTTTTTCCGCCATTTTTATAAGTGGTTTGAATAAATCAATCGGAATGGGAAATACGATTGTCGAATTATTTTCCGCAGCAATCTGATTTAAAGTCTGAAGATAGCGCAACTGCAGAGACATTGGTTGTGTTTCCATCAATTGTGCCGCATCTATCAATTTCTGTGCTGCCTGGTATTCACCTTCGGCATTGATTACCTTAGCCCTTCTCTCTCTTTCCGCCTCAGCCTGTTTGGCCATCGAACGTTTCATCTCTTCGGGCAAATCGATATGCTTTACTTCGACCAGCGATATTTTGATGCCCCATGGTTCGGTGCTCCGATCCAGAATTTCCTGCAGATGCATATTAATTTTTTCTCTCTCGGAAAGGATTTCATCTAATTCCATCTGCCCGCAAACACTCCGCAGCGTAGTCTGGGCCAGCTGGGATGTTGCATAGAGATAGTTTTCAACATTAGTTACTGCCGCATTGGCAGCCATTACACGGAAATAAACAACAGCGCTTACTTTGATGGATACGTTATCTTTCGTTATAACATCCTGGGGAGGAACATCCAAAGTTATTGTGCGCATGTCCACTTTTACTACTTTATCAATCCCGGGAATAATTATAATCAACCCTGGTCCCTTGACATCGCGTATTCTTCCCAAACGAAAAACAACCGCCCTTTCGTATTCATTCATAATACGTATGGCAGAAGCCAAAAACATAACCACCAGCACAATCAGCACAATTGTCGATAAAGAAAATGTTCCAATCATTTTGTCTTCCTCCTTATTACTTATAAATTATTGTTCTTTTGTTATTTCTTCTACGCTTAATTTGAGACCTTCGATCTTGAGAACTCTTACTTTTGCCCCTTTCTTTATGGGGGTATTACTTGTCGCCTTCCAGTATTCTCCATTTAGAAACACTTCTCCTTCGCCTAATATGTCGGTCAGGGCTTCCGCCTCGGCATTAATCATTGCCTCCGCGCCGGAGAAATGTTTACTTAATTGCGCCTTTATTGCCAGCCAGATAACAACTATGAAGAATCCTGAAGCCACCACGACCGCCGGTATTAATACCTGCAATGAAATCCGCAAGGCCGGGTCGGTTGTGTCATACAAAAGGAGCGATCCCATAATTAATGAAATTACACCTCCCACAGTGAGCATGCCGTGACTCATTACTTTTATCTCGGCAATAAACAAAATCACACCGAAGATTATCAGCAATATCCCTGTGTAATTAACCGGTAATGTGGACAAGCCGAAAAAAGCCAGCAAGAGTGATATTCCGCCAATCACTCCCGGCAATATGGCTCCTGGTGTAGACAGTTCAAAGTATAATCCCGCCAGGCCGATTAGCAAAAGGAGATAGGAAATGTTGGGATCAGAAATCGCCGCAAGTATGCCCTGACGCGTTCCCATTTTTTTATTGTTAATTACCGCATTCTTTGTCGAAATTTTTTTTGTCCCGCCGGACAATTTTATTTCTTTTTGGTCTATTGCCATCAAAAGCTTTTCAACATCGGTAACTACATAATCAATAACATTTAACTTCAAAGCTTCTTCGGCCGTAATTGATTCACTCTTGCGTACTGCTTTTTCGACCCATTCTTCAGAGCGTCCTTTAGATTTGGCAATACTGCGGACATATGCTGCCGCATCGTTTTCCATCTTCTTCGACATGGTTTTATCCATCTGCCCGCCGCCAATACCGATAGCTACAGGATGAGCTGCTCCGATATTGGTACCGGGAGCCATTGCCGCTATGTGTGCCGCCGTGGTAACAATAACGCCGGCCGAAGCGGCACGGGCACCGGAAGGATAAACAAACACTATTACCGGCAGAGGGGCATTAAGAATACTTTTAGCGATATCACGCATTGCGGTATCCATGCCTCCGGGAGTATCGAGCAGAACTATCAGACCTTCCGCTCCTTCCTTATTGGCTTCTTCAATACTTATTGCAACATACTTTGCTGTTGGTGAGGTTATGACACCATCAATGCTGATCATATTGAATACCGGTTTTTTCTCTCCGGCAAAAGACCCAACACCGTTTACTGATAAAATCATTATCAAAATGCAGATAATTTTTTTATACATTTTCACCTCTTCTTTTGACTGCACGAAATATTATTTCTGCAGATCTTTCATAATCAGCTGCACATCTTCCCACACATTCTTCTTTGCTGAGGGATTTCGTAATAAATAGGCGGGGTGATATGTCGGCATTAACTTTATTCCCTCATATGTATGAAAACGGCCACGTAAGACACTAATCGGCACATCTGTTCTCAGCAGAGTTTGCGCGGCAAAAGTTCCTAAAGCACAGATTATCTGCGGAGAAATACTTTTTAACTGCTCTTGCAAAAAAGGCTCACAAGCTGCAATTTCTGCCGGCAGTGGATTACGATTTTGCGGTGGTCGGCATTTAAGTATGTTGCAGATATAAACATCCTTGCGGCTCAACCCCATTGCTTCAATTATTTTAGTCAATAGCTGGCCTGCCCGGCCGACAAACGGCAGCCCTTGCTCATCTTCATCTGCCCCCGGAGCTTCTCCCACAAAAACAATTTTTGCCTGAGGATTGCCATCTCCAAAAACAATATTTTGTCTCGTTGTGCTCAGCGGGCAAAGCCGGCAGCCGGACATATTTGAGCAAATCTCATCCAGGTCTAATTTCTTCTTTCGGTCATTTACGCTGATTTTTTTCTGCACTGTATCTACTTTTTTCCATTCCATGCCCACAGCATATTTATCTTGATCAGTCACATGGCCTTTGAGTGCTTTTACTGTTGAAAGCAATTCTGCCCGCAATAGACGCTGAGATGATTCAGATAAAATTTCGGCCATTACTTTTTACTTTTGCTTTTCTGGTGAATTGTATCCTTAATGCGGTCCAGAATCTTTGCTGCCGCATCGATTTTTGTCATTATCGGCAGTGCTTCGACATTGCCGCCTCTGTCAATAATCGTAATAATATTAGTATCAGTCTGGAAACCGGCGCCTTCATCACGTAAACTGTTCGCCACTATGAAATCCAATTTTTTTCTTTTTAGTTTGTCCCGGGCATTGGCCAGCAGATTCTGTGTTTCCATAGCAAACCCAACCAGAATACGTCTTCCCTTGCTCTTCCCGATCTCAGAGATTATATCCGGATTTCTGTCCAGCATTAATGATAATGGCTGGCCATTCTTTTTTATTTTTTCCGCAGCCTCTGTAGCGGGCCGATAGTCAGCAACAGCAGCAGCTTTTATTATGATTGACGATTTCTTGTAGTGCTGCAATACCGCTTCATACATTTCCCGCGCCGTGCGAATATGCACAATTTTATCCACCGGCGGCAGGGACAGATTCGTCGGACCGGTAATTAAAGTAACCTTGGCACCGCGCCGGCTGGCAACTCTGGCCAGAGCATAACCCATCTTCCCCGAGGATAAATTTGTGATAAATCGCACCGGGTCCAATGGTTCTTCCGTTGGTCCGGCGGTAACAAGAATTCTTTCGCCGGTTAAATCTTTGGGGGTTATCAGCGCTGCAACTGCTTCCACTATATCAGAAGTTTCGGGCAACCGCCCGGAACCGGATGTCTTGCAGGCTAATTCGCCGAAAGCGCTATCCATTACTTCATAGCCATACTTCTTCAATTTATGTATATTTTCCTGAACTGCCTTATTAGCCAGCATTTTATCATTCATTGCCGGACAAATCAGCACAGGCCTGTCGGTAGCCATTATAGTAGTAGTGAGCAAATCATCAGCAATACCCGATGCTATCTTACCAATGACATTTCCTGTTGCCGGCGCAATAATAAATACATCCGCATATTCGGCCAGTGATATGTGCGCCATATCGTATTTAGCCGTAGGAACGAACATGTCGGTATATACCATATCGCCCGAAAGAGTCTGAAAAGTCAGAGGAGAAGCGAATTCCTGGGCACTTTTAGTCATGATTACTTTTACTTGTGCTCCTTCTTTGATCAGCGCCCGTGTCAGTTCTGCCGCTTTATAAACGGCAATACCACCAGTCACTCCCAGAACAATTTTTTTACCTTTAAGCATTTTTTGTCATCACTCTTTGGAAAAAATAAAAGTATTGAAAAGCCCCATCAAACAATAATATTACTGTTAATATTATTAAAAATTATCCTTTGATCCATAATGATTACAGACCGGTGGTGTCCTTAGGCTATACATCAATCCGGACTTCGGGATGTTTTTTTTACATTTCTTAGTATTTTTCAGTAAATAGCATTGATTCGCGGCAGCACTATTTTCTGGTTAACTAATCATAACCTCTGGCACAATCGATGTCAACGTGAAACTAGGGTCAGGATATTTCGCTTGATACTACCAACTGATACTGGGCATATTATTACCCTGCGGGACAATAATGATAGAGACAATCAAATCAATCATCCTGGACTTTCAGGAAACGCCGCTCACAACCGTGGTGCCGCGGCGCTGGCGTATATCGATACGCTTCACTTTCGCGGAATCACAGACGGGCAGTGTGCGCAAATAAAAACAGCCAACAGGCTCTATACACCTGTTGGCTGTTATTCCCAAAACAAAACCTTTCAATTTAGTATCTGTAATATTCCGGCTTATAAGGACCATCTACGGAAACATTCAGATATTCTGCTTGCTTTTTAGTCAACTTGGAAAGACCTGCGCCCAATCTGTCCAGATGCAAACGCGCCACTTCCTCATCTAATTTCTTGGATAAGGTATAAACTCCAACCTTGTATTTACTAGTGGCCAAATCAATCTGCGCCAGACATTGATTAGTGAAACTGTTGCTCATGACAAAGCTGGGATGACCGGTGGCACAGCCCAGATTCACCAGGCGGCCTTCCGCCAGAACGATTATCGAACGGCCCGACTTCAGCGTCCATTTGTCCACTTGCGGCTTAATATTCTGTTTTTTGCAGATATTGCTTGTTTCCAGATAGCGCATATCTATTTCGCTGTCAAAATGTCCGATGTTGCAGATAATAGCTTCATCCTTCATCATTTCCATGTGTTTGCCGGTAATGACATCACAGCAACCGGTCGCACTGACGAATATATCACCCAGCGGCGCCACTTCATCGAGTGATTTTACTTCATATCCTTCCATTGCCGCCTGCAGCGCGCAAATCGGATCGATTTCCGTTATGATTACACGAGCACCAAGTCCACGCAGGGATTGAGCGCTGCCCTTGCCGACATCACCGTAACCACAAACAACCGCAACCTTGCCGGCAACCATGACATCCGTTGCTCTTTTAATACCATCGACGAGAGATTCACGGCAGCCGTAAAGATTATCAAACTTCGACTTGGTAACGGAATCATTCACGTTGATGGCCGGGAACAGCAACTCGCCGGCAGCCTGCATCTGGTAGAGGCGATGGACGCCGGTTGTCGTTTCTTCAGACACGCCGCGAATTTTGGCCGCTACTCTTTGCCAGCGTTGCGGATCGCGTTTGAAGGATTGTTCCAGACGGGAAACAACAATTTTAAATTCTTTATTATCGATTTTCTCTTTGAGTATTTTTGGATTCTTCTCGATTTTTACTCCATGATGGATGAATAAGGTGGCATCTCCGCCGTCGTCGACAATCAAATCGGGACCGGAACCATCGGGCCAGGTCAGCGCCTGCTCCGTGCACCACCAGTAATCCTCCAGCGTTTCGCCTTTCCAGGCGAATACGGCCGCTGATCCTGACTTAGCAATGGCCGCCGCCGCATGATCCTGAGTAGAGAAAATATTGCATGATGCCCACCGCAGATCAGCACCCAATTCTTTGAGCGTTTCGATCAACATGGCCGTTTGAATGGTCATATGCAGGCTGCCCATTATTTTTAAACCTTTGAGCGGCTTCTTGCGGCCGTATTTTTTCCGCAAAGCCATCAGGCCGGGCATTTCGTTTTCCGCCAGTTGCAGTTCCTTGCGGCCCCATGGTGCCAATGAAATATCGGCAACTTTATATTTTAAAGATTTGTCAATTTCTGCAAAAGCCATTTAACCCTCCATGTATATAATGTCTGAATTTTATTTGATCGGTACTACTATAATTCTTTTTTTAAAATATCCACTTTATCTGTTTTTTCCCAGAGATAATTTTTATCCAGAAATAATGTTTTGGGCAGTTTTTTATAGATATCACCCCGGAGAAGATCGAATTTTGCAATCATTCCCGCCGGAGTCAAATCAAATACGCTATTGACAACCGAAGCAATTTTTTCATCCGGCATTATGCCCGTGCCAAAAGTATTGATGTATATTGAGATAGGCTGGGCCATGCCAATGGCATAAGCCAACTGCACGGAGCATTTTGTGGCCAGACCGGCGGCAACAATATTTTTAGCCACATACCGGGCACCGAAAGCAGCAGAGCAATCTACTTTTTCCGGTGATTTATTGACGATGGCGCCGCCACCAAGCTGGGCACCGGGATATCCGCCATAGAGCTGTACGACTAATTTACGGCCGGTAACGCCGGAATCGGCGGCCGAACAGGAATTAACTGCATTCCATTCACCCGTGGGGTTGAATAAAAATTTTGTTTTTTCATCTACCCAATCGGCCAGGCAATCCATGGCAATTTGCCGGGCCTGATCTTCAACCGCGGAGCGGAATTTTTCCGGAACCTGGCGGTAGTCAATGGCATTAGACATCAGCACAGTGGCCACCCGACCGGGACGAAAGTCGGCATCATAATCCACGGTAACCTGCCCTTTTCCATCCGGAGCAAAAACAGGGTTGCCGCAATTTTCGAAGGCACGCATCATTTTGTTGACTAATACATACGTCAGCGGCAATAGTTCGGGAGTTTCATCACAGGCAAACCCATAGATAATTCCCTGGTCACCTGCTCCGATTTCCTTATGTTTGCCTAAATCTTCTCTGGTACCTATATTGATATCCGGCGATTGGGGAATTATGGTATTGAGTATTCCCATAGAACTCCCGTTAAGCCCGAGAGCAGAATCACGATAACCGATACCCAGAACTGTATCACGTACATTTTTTTCTATATCAATATAAATTCGCGTTGCCACTTCTCCGCCGACAACACAAAGCCCTTTGCCTAAAAAGACTTCAATTCCGCAATGCGGCATACAATGTATGTCCATGCTTATTTTATGTTCTTCATTTATGATGGCTGCAATGATATTTGCCGCAATAGCATCGGCAACCATGTCCGGATGGCCAATTTTTACACCCTCAGATGTGATCTGCATGCTCAAGTCTCCTTAATCTGATGATTGTTGATAACGGGCTCGTGTTCCCGACAACAGGGCAAGAAGTCCGGTAACGACCTGACATAAAGTACCTCTAAATACTTAACATAGACAGGCGTCTTTGTTCAATCTTTTTTTTGTTTACCTTGATTTTACTCAACAGAAATAAGCTAATAAAATAGAATACTTAAAATAGGAAGGCGGCAGTTGTAATACTTTAGTGTTTAATATGCTTCATATTTCAGCTCAGTTGTTAAACGGCTATACAATCCATTTAACAACTGAATAAGAATTATCAATTTAACTTACTTTCTTTATTTTATTTTTGGCATCGACGAAAACACACTTGGGCTTCCATTTTTTCGCTTCCGCGTCTTCAATATTGACAAAAGTGGCTATGATAATCAAATCACCCTTTGCTACCTTACGGGCAGCGGCACCATTGAGACAAATTGTGCCGGAGTTGCGTTTTCCCTTGATAATATAAGTCGAAAACCGTTCGCCATTATTGACATCGTATATGTCCACTTTCTCATAAGCAACCATATTCGCTTCTTCCATCAGTTTTTCATCAATCGAAATGCTGCCTTCATAATGGAGATCGGCATCCGTAACTGTTGCACGGTGTATTTTTGATTTCAACATGAACCTTTGCATAGTCTTCTACTCCTTTGACTGCGAATTAAGTATTCAGCGGATCACCAAAAACGTGATTATCTATTAGTCTTGTTGTTCCTACTCTTACTGCCAATGCTATAACTGCAGGGGCCTTGATTTCATCAACATCCATGAGCGTAGTTGTGTCACATATTTTAACGTAGTCGATGGCGGTATAAGGTGCGCTGTTAATCAACCCTGTCACTTCTGTTATTATACGGGATGATTTTCTTTCCCCGCCAGCATAAAGCTTCTGCGCTAATTTAAGAGAACGAACCAGATTCAGAGCAGACACTCTTTCATCTTTATTCAGATAAACATTCCGGGAGCTCATAGCCAGTCCGTCGGCTTCCCGTACAGTCGGCAGGCCAATTATTTCCAGATCCAGATTCAGATCAGTAACCATTCGCTTTATTGCAATAAATTGCTGATAGTCTTTTTTACCGAAAACAGCGACATGCGGTTTAACAATGTTGAACAGCTTATTACAGATGGTTGTTACTCCGCGAAAATGACCGGGGCGGGATATTCCGCATAGATTCTGCGTTACATTTTCGACAGTCACATAAGTCTGATAACTTTCCGGGTACATTTCTTCATTGGGTGGAAAAAATATTACATCCACACCGACATCCTGAGCCATTTTGGAATCACGATCGAAGTCACGGGGATACTTGGATAAGTCTTCTTTCGGACCGAACTGTGTGGGGTTTACATAGATGCTGATAACAAGGCAATCAGCAATTTTTCGGGCTTCCCTCATCAAATCCAGATGGCCCTGATGAAAATAGCCCATTGTGGGGACAAATGAAATTCTTTTACCCTGGAGCCGGAGAGCTTCAGCGAAAGATTGCATTGGAGCAATGGAATTAATAATTTTCATTTTTACCTCAAAATAAAAAAGCCTCAGGTCGCTAGACGAGAGGCTTAATAAACAGGGTGGCTCTTTTTTACCTTCCGTCCCGGTCCTTTATGGGGATCCAAGCGTTGCTGCCCTTCTTACGAAACATTATTATCTTTGTCAAGGGAATTTTATTCACTGACAGTTTTATTTAGGAGGGTAGATTACTTTTAGAGGAAAGTTCAAAGATGTCACTTACTGCTCACCATTGCTCACAATTCAATTTCCGTTGTTTTTTTCACATTTCGTTCAATGAGTTGAACATTTCATTGAAAGAAACCCGGATAA
>CAYXZW010000011.1:0-69936 GCA_964469905.1 uncultured Smithella sp. | reverse complement strand
ATCAAATCTGAAAGTACAGAGGGATTACTATAAAGCCATGGAGGTGATCATGCAAAGAACGGCTGGCAACCCAAATAATACTTGACGAGAAGTGGAATTTGTGAAATCTTAAACACAACGTAACATCATAATATCAATAGTAAATACTTATTTTGTTACGTATAGGTAGATGAAACAAATATCGAAAGACAAGACCTAACCGGACACTTTCTGTCAAATATAGTCCTTCTTCCATCAGTCAAATATGGGCCATGACACATCATAATTTATCTAATGCTAAAGCCCAGATTTCGATACTATGTTCGAATTCCAGAAATAGGGCGTATACGGCGAACAGGTACGAATGAAATTATACGTATCTTGCAGACCCTTTGCGCCGAGCTCCTTTTTATATTTATCGATAACAACTTTAACAAAATCATCGAATCCTAATTTCCATTTTATGAGTTCCGACCAATACGCTGTAGCTTTTGTCGTGACAGTGGATGTAAGTTCCTGCAGAATACATATTGCCTGATCTCGGAAAAACAATATGCCATAGGTGTTTGGCAAACATCGCTTCTCCAAATCGAATACTGGGTGATAGAAAAGCTCTGGAGTATTACCGTTCTTTCTCCGAACATATTCGTCTATTAATCCAGTGTTATATAAATATCTGGAAGCACAGGCAGTGACAACCGCATATTCAACATGATTCTGTGGTTTGATTTTATTAAAGGCATATGTCATGGCCTGTATATCCTCTTCAGTAAGCAAAGTGTCATTTATTGCACATTGGTGACTTATTGCGGCGATGAGCCGCTCCAGGGCATCAGTATTCGGTTTATGATTTATACTTATTGGAATTACAGCACATGACGCGAGAACTAATGAGTTACGTATTAAATCTCTTCTGTTTATTGTTGCTTCCCACATTCTAATACCTCCTATGCTTTGCACGCACTCTGGATACTTTCATGCTATCTAATTTTTCAATGCAATTTACCGTGTCCAAGCACTTGGACACGCCCTTCCGGAAATATATGTTTAATACCTGCGACATTATCTCTTCTTACGTTTATTTTGCCTTTCTTGAGCTGCTTTTTCTGTATACTTTTGAAGTATAGGTTCTGTTAAATTAAATATTGCCCAATCATCTTTATCAGCGTCTCTTGTCTTTGTTTCATCATGTTGCGGCAATATTAATGCCGGTATATCTTCCTGCGTAGTTATGAACCGGCATCTTTCACCTTTCTGAAGACCGACCATTGTTACATGAGTGAAAAATGCTTCCCAATCAGCATCCCCATCTGTTTTAGCTTTAAGTTCTCCCCGTATGTACTTTTCGGCGCAGTAGCCTTTCTTTGCAGAGTAATAAATTATTGTGAGCCAACATTGATTGCTAAACTCGTTTGTATATCTCATTTCCCATTGACCAATTGTTTGCTCCAATGTCTCCAGAACGGGAACATACGAACTGACACCGGCTATTAATTTGTTATCATCAAAGCTCATATAGACAACCCTGTTGGGGAACACACGCAATTCCGGCCAATCTTCAATTTCCAAATGATTTGGAATAAAAGAATAAATTGTATTATTTATCACAGCCATGACTTTCTGCTTTTACTAATAAAGCTTATCGACTCAGTACCATATGATAAAAAGATACTTATCCCTTTGAAGCTTTTGTTGTCCACTTAACGGATCTTTTCTTGGGTTTAGCTGGAAAAGAATCCAAAAACTTCAACATTCGTTTACGCACGGATGGAATTATTTCTTCCCATTCTATATCGAACATCGCGCCTTCGGGGAAAATCCATGCCGGAGCAGCATTGGGTGCGTAAGAATGATGACAACATTGCAGTTGCTCAATTCTGTAGTTGATGATGTCGATCTTATTGTCGCAGCAAATCACATATATTTCATAAGCTGCTGCACCGGCTTCAAAAAACAATCTATGCTCTTCACCGCCTATTTCTAGGGGTTCATACCTTTGGCAATAAACAATTTTATTGTCCGTATCTTTATTGATAACTTTCACAGGTAAAGTGTCTGCATCAGTTTTGATTTGCTTTCCAATATAATGATCCGGTGTTTTCATAGATTTCTCTTTCCTCCATTTTCCAATAAAAAAGCTCTGGGCTAAAATCCATAGCGCCAGAGCTGTTGGGTTTTAGCATATTGTTTTACGACGGTTGCAAGTACCAAATCCCGTCGTGGCACGCTAAACTTATTGCCAAAATAAAAAAAGCCCATGCTTAGGGACACGGGCTACGAATATCGATCTTCATTCTGCCAGCCTTTAGCACATTTATATAGCGGAGCAAGTAACCTATTAACTCACCGCTTTAAAAACATATTACGGCAGCCTGAATAAAATAGCAAGAAAATAATATTGAAACAGCAACAGACTTCAAAAACCCTTACCACCACTGATTCAAGATGATGCTTCGTCAGTATTTCTGTTTATGGCGTACTGCATTATATTTTCATGAATGCGTTTACGTGTCTAAACGTTTGGACACTTGGCAGTAATATCAATACATATCATCGGTGTTAAAAAATAGGATTAAAAGTGCTTTTTTACGTAATGCATTTGCACACTTTAAAGCCGTGTTTTTCTTTCTCACAAACGCCATCTTAACCTTAACCTTTCCAAACCTATTCTAAACCTATTACAATGAGGCTCTATTCCTTATCCAGCAAGCATTCCAGGCAGTTTTTATGCTGTAATAATACTATTTATATAGTTTGTGTAAATTTCCACGAATTTAAGCATCAAATCGTATGCCTCTTCACTTAATCGTTTTCTTAATTATAATGTCTCAACCAAGTTTTCAAACATCTATTTCTCTGTCCTTTAATACCCAAATTATCTTTTATTGTTTTATCGTATTAATGACAAAATAGAAGGCTTTCAGGGGTGGATCAATTTTGGATGCCTATTTTGACTATAGGTGGGTTATTATTGCACGCCGATTCACACTATTTACCCCCTATTTTCCTGAAGGGTATTGAAAAAGTCTGCTCCTGGGGGCATTATCAAAGAAATAAAGGTATTCCTGAGGCCGATTTATGAGGCAAATGAGAGGAGGATAGGTTTGCTCTTAATAAAGTTGTCACGAGATGCTCTTGCTAAGAATCCAAGGAAATGGTGGGGAACTCTGAAGCAATCAGTCCCCAAACTTTCGTATCAGCTGCGAGCCATTTATCCAGTAGACGTTTATAAGTTCTCCCTTGCATACCCTCTGGTTTTTGTGGCCAGGATAGTAGATTGCCACGGTCATATTTTAGTTTATCATCTAGCTTATAGATTTTGCGATATTGCCGATCTATTGCATCTTCCCGTTGGGAAGGATAAACGGCATCAAAACAATGGCGGCAAGCTATTTTCTGATCACGGATATACATTACCGCAACCTTCCTACCACAACCACAACAAAACCATTGCCGATGCCCCCCGAAATTGCAGGGTGTCGAAGTTAAATTGATAGTTTTGTCCACGCCAATTTTATTACCTTCCTCATCCTTGAGAGTATACATGAACCTAATAGAGTTGTCTGTGACAGCGAAGCTAACGGATGCAACTTCTTCCTCATTTATGCTCCAATGCCATATACCCGAGTGTCCTGGAGTAAGACATTTCTGTTTTTTAAATGCTGCCAATCTTAAACATAAAAGTTCATTTGTGCAGATCTTGGTATTCAATCTTTGATATTTTCCTCGTCCCATGATTCACCTCGTAAAATTGTTATGTCGAAATCAATAGCAAACCTTAACCTGTTTAAATATGGCTAATTCGTTAAGCAACATAGTCTTTTTGCATAGCAACGGTAAGCTAAAGTGTCCAAACGTTTGAACACGAAATCATTTTTTGTTCTATTTCCCCCTGTTTTCTTGAATGGTATTTAAGAAGTCTGCTCCTAGAGGCATTCATCAGCGAAATTAAGGTATTCCTGGGGCCGATTCGTGCGGCATGTTTTAATACAGGTTTGCTCTTAATAAAATGGTCAGTTGCTGCCTTCTTTAAGAAATCAGCAGTAAACCAATCCAGCGGCTCTATGAATCGTGAGTGATTCTTGATCCCACATTCTTTGGATTTCAATACTGCCGATTGCCCCATAAAAGATTCTTCACCTTCAGAACAACGTACGTAGTTATTAAGTTGCTGTTTAATAAGTTTACCAAAAACTTTTCCTTTCTCTTCTAGTGCCGCTATCTGTTTTCGGTGCTTCCAATATAAGTATTCTTTCATTTTTTTGAAATTGATATCTTTGAATGAAAAGAACTTCGATAAATCCACTGAATCAATATTGCTCAGAGGAAAGTCCAATCCCAATTTTCGTATGATAGATCTTTTCAAAACCAATTCCATTCTGACCCTTACTTTCTCTTCACCTTCAAATTTTTTAAGATAGACTCTCATACCTTTTGTTGATTTTCTTGTATCGTTTGCATATAAAGTTGTCGGGTATCCTGAGTATGGCTTTGTTCTCGCATTCTTCAGCAAGAGATGAGAATTTAAGAAATGAAATAATTCAGAAGGACTATCTGTAAAAAAATCAAAAGTCATCTCAATTTCAGAAACTGTTATCTTAATACGGTGATAGTTGAAAAATGAATCCAGAAGGGCTAAGAACTCTTTATTGGCATCATGTATTTTAATAAGAAGGGAAGGATAGAAACGTTTCTTCACACCATGTTTTATTTCTACTGAAGCAATATCAGTATCACTCTTGTATGTTCTCTTGATATAATAGTTTCCCTTTAAAAGTATATGATTAGATATTAACTTGAACCCGTTTGCTTCTAAGAAACTATAAATGACTTTCTCATGCTGATCACTAAAAACACTTAATGTAATGAAATCTAGTTTCTTCTCAACTGAATAATGATTAATTAAATAATAATTTATATCTATATTATTATTGGGGGTGGCCTGACCTGCTGTTTGTTTTCGTTTCATAGTCTTTCTCCATTCTCGTATTTGTATAAGTTTTATACTGATGGTTGCCGAAATATTCCTCATTATATAATTGACAGTTTCCTCCACGCCTCCACCAGCTTTATAATCCAGATGATCTTCTTTATTGATCCTTTAAAAAATATCTCACTTATAATTTTCGCTCTCAATGTTTTTCTTGTAAAAATAAATTTTTTAAAATAACGTGTAACTAAAATGTAACCATCTTAAACGAATATTAGCCAACATAACCATACATAAACCAACTTACTCTTTGTAACCAGTTGATATATAAGCAATTAAAATTGATGGAGAATCGCCTATTTTAAGTTATCGACTTCAAATCCGGTGTGGGGCGCTAAAACCGTCCCAGGTGGGTTCGATTCCCATGCACTTCCGCCAATTTCTTCGTCAATTTTGTCATTTTTTGATGTGATTTCATTACCGTGCGGATATTTTTTAAAAAGCATTAAATTCTCAACCCCAACGAAAAAACAGGAGAAAAAAATGTCTCTGATCATGAACATTGCAAACAAGGCTCCCGGTTACTATCTAGTCGATTTGCATGGTCGCCTAGACGGCACGACATCCGCAGACTGCGAAACAAAAATCAACTCTATTCTGATCCCCAAAACGAAAACCATTGTGTTTGATATGTCCAATCTGGATTACATAAGCAGCATGGGCTTACGTATTATTGTTAAAACGAGAAAATATATCGAAGGCAACGGCGGCGGTGTTCAGATGATTAATATGCAGCCACAAATTAAAAAGGTCTTTGAGATTGCCAATCTGCTGCGGGGAATGACACTCTTTGCCAGCGTTAAGGAGGCCGACGATTATTTTGACGCCATGCAGAAAAAGGTTTTAGAATCCCTGGAATAGAAGCAAGGCAAAAACCGGCGGCGAATATATAGAGTACTGGTTTTCGAAGCGGGGAAAGTGCACCGCCCGACCCAGGAGATCATACGTACTGCCGTTTCAAACCTTTGGCTGGTTTGTCGGCACCGGATATTACCGGTGAGAGATGGGATGTTGGTTTAATGATTTTTCTTTCTTCCGGTACTTTGCTCATCAAACTCAGGATATATTTTCTTCATGCATTCAGGACAAATGCCATGGCTGAATTGGGCTTCGGAGCGATCTTTAATGTACGATTCTATCTGGTTCCAGTAGCCTTTATCATCGCGAATCTTTTTGCAGGATGCGCAAATAGGCAGCATACCGCTCAATTTCTTAACCTCCGAAAGTGCTTTCTGAAGTTCTGAAATCATCACCTCCCGCTCTTCCTCCGCCTTTTTGCGTTCGGTAATGTCGCGTCCGATTCCCAGCACACCGATAAGAGTCCCATCGGCAGCGTACATGGGCGTCTTGATGGTCTCCAACAAGACGCGCCGGCCATCACCGGCAAAATTGATCCATTCTTCATTAATAATCGATTTGCCTGCCGCCATGACCCTGCGGTCATTTTTCCGGAAAAAATCAGCCAGATCAGTACTGACGAAGTCATAGTCCGTCTTGCCGACAATGTCCGCTTCCCGAGCGCCGAAAAATTGTTCAAACATCCTGTTGCAGGACAGGTATACACCATCCACATCTTTCAGCCAGATCAGATCAGGAATTGTATTGATTATGGTGTACAGGCGGTCCTGACTGATCAACAGTTCCCCGGTTCGTTTCTTTACCTGCCGACGGAGGAGCCAGGTAATGACAGAGATGATCGCCAACAAAGAAAGGGCGATGAAGAAAGCGATGATGAACGCCCGCGACGTCTGCCACAGTGACCTTTCCTCATAGACACCAAACCACTTTTCATAGATCTGCTCGTATTTGCCTGTGTGCTTCAGGACATTCAACCCTTCATTTAATTTCTGCAGAAGAGCGGCATTATTCTTCTTTACTGCGAAGCAATACTTTCTTACCGGTAGCTGTGTTTCTACCACTCTGATGCCCCTGATCCTGTGCTTACTGATCAAATACATCCCCTGAATCTTTGAGGATAGCAGGACACCGTCATGTTTTCCGGCTGCTAACAGCTGTAAGGCTTTTATGGGATCATCGACAACGACAGCAATAGGTGTGAATCCCTGTTCAAGAAGGAAATCGTGCATAACGTCCCCTTTTTGGACGATGATCTCCTTATCGCGGGCCTCGGCAAATGTTTTGATTCCCGAACTATCTCTCACAAACAGCGCGGATGAAACCATATTGTGAGGAACGGAAAAATCAGCCACCTCTTCCCGTGCTTTGGAATAATACATTCCCGCGATTACATCGATATTGCCTTTGTCCAGTTCCGCCCGTACCTTATTCCAGACATCCAGCCTCACTTCCGCCCGCAAACCAGTCGCCTCCGCAACGGCGTTGATGAGCTCGATATTGAATCCCGTGGGCCTTCCCTTCTCATCGTTGAATTCATAAGGAGGATAGTCGTGATCGCTGCTTACGCGTATATTTTTGATAGAATTTGCTGCAGGTGAATGGGCAAAACAATTGCCCGGAAAAAAGGAGGTGAAAATGATTAATATAAAAAACAGGAGGGTGAATGATGTTTTTTTCATAGCCATCTCCATTGCTGGGCTAATTAATCTTTATCTCCAGCACCTCACGAATAGCTTTAGCCAGCACGCTTATTTTGACCGGTTTGGTAAGCAAATGGCCGATACGGAGATCAGCGAGTTTTTTCATATCCTCTTTTTCCTGAAAGCCTGAACAAATGATAACAGGAATGTCGGCGCGAAGACTTCTTATTTCCTTTATAAAATCAAAACCGGTCATGTGCGGCATGGTTTTGTCCGTAATCACCAGATCAATGTCCTCATGGCCTTCCTTAAATATTTCAATAGCCTGAAGAGGGTCTGTTGCGGTAAACACTTTATAACCGAGAATTTCCAGAAGTTGCTTGTTTACAGTGACAATCATCTCTTCATCATCAACAAACAGGATGGTTTCACCTTTCCCCGGAAGGACAACATCCTCTACTTCTTTTGCACTTTCCGCCTGCTTTTCCATCACTGGCAGATAGACCCTGAAGATGGTTCCTTTACCCACTTCGCTGTACACAGTTATCTCCCCACTGTGGTCCTTGACGATCCCGTGAACGACTGCCAGCCCCAGGCCCGTGCCCTCTCCCTTCTCTTTCGTCGTAAAGTAGGGATCGAAGATTCTGCCGAGATTCTTCTGGGGAATTCCCCGCCCGGTATCCCTGACCGATAATTCCAGGTAACGGCCAAACTTTAATGCCGGATGATGGATGAGATTACCGGCATCCATAACAGCTTCTTTTAATCCGACCTCCAGGACGCCCCCGGTCTCTTTCATGGCCTGCCCGGCATTTGTGCAAATATTCATCAGCACCTGATGCATCTGCGTAGGATCGGCCAGGATGACATCGGCAGTATCTTCGATCTGCGAAGTTATTTCAATCGTCGTCGGCAGCGATGCCCGCATAAACCTGACAACTTCTCCGGTTATCGCAGCAAGGGCAATGGGCTTTTTTTCCTGAGCAGCCTTGCGACTGAAGGCCAGGATCTGTTGTACCAGATCTTTTGCCCGCTCGGCAGCCTTGAGCACCTGTTCAATATTCTGATGGACTTTCGGCCGGTCCTGCACCGCCTTCAGGCTGATTTCCGAATAGCCCATAATGCCGCTGAGGATGTTGTTGAAGTCATGGGCGATACCGCCGGCCAACGTCCCGATGGCCTCCATCTTCTGGGCCTGGATAAGCTTTTCTTCGAGCTGTTTCCGAATATCTTCTTCATACTTGCGCGCCGTTATGTCGCTGGCAATGCCTAAGAATCCGGTGATCTCCCCTTCGGCATTGAACAGCGCCGTGACAGCCAGGAGCACCGGGATGCGTGAACCGCCCTTGTGGATGTAGGTCCATTCATGCTCATTGGGAAGGTGACGCCTCGCCTTGGCGACAAAAACCTCGAAACCGGGCTCGATATCCATGTCCAGCTCTTCCGCGAAAATGCCGGCTCGTTGCTCTATCTCGGACTGATCATGAAAAGACAACAGTGTAAGCCTGCCGATCATCTCCTGGGCTGAGTACCCCAGCATCCGTTCTGCAGCAGGGTTGAATGTCCTGATAATGCCTTCGGGTGTGGTGGAGATAATGGCATAAACGGCACTGTCCAGGATTGCCTTCTGGAGCTCGGTGATCTCCCGTAGGTTCGCTTCGGCCCTCCTGCGTTCAGTAATATCCGTGCCCATCCCGAAGAAGTACTCGAAATCACCCTTGCTGTTGTACACAGGCCTGCCGTGCCACTCCACCAGGATCTCACGACCGTCTCTGGCCAGGATCCGGTTCTCATTGATGGTGGCCTCTCCCTTAATCACGATCTGTCTGAACACAGAGGACAACTCTTCCCGGTCATGCTCAGGTACAAAGGTGGCAATATAATCCTTACCCACAACCTCTTTGTCCGTATAGCCCAGAGCAGAGAGCATGGAATGGTTCATCATGATGGTCTTGCCCTCACCGCTTATGACCACCAGGAAGGCAGGAGACGTCTGCAAGAGGGTCATGTTGATGTCCCGCTCCTTTTGCAGTTCCTTTTCCACTTTCTTCCGCTCGGTGATGTCCCGGAATGTTCCCTCGATGCCGGCAATATTCCCGGCGTCATCCAAGTAGAAGTGGCTGTTCGTTTCCACCGTAACAGGTGTGCCGTCCCGTTTTTTCAGGATCAGCTCATAGTTGGCAACACTTCCCTTATCTTTAATCTGTCTGAGAAAGTCGGAACGTTTTTCCTGGTTGTAATAGTAAGCTTCGTCAACAGGTCGGCCCAGGCAGTCTTCAAGGGAGTCATACCCGAGGAGAATAAGTAAACTGGGGCTGGCCATAATGAGATTGCCCCGGTTATCGCTGCGGTAGAAAACGTCCTGGATGTTATCGATGACACTGCGGTAATTGGCTTCGCTTTGCCTGTGTTCGTCAATTTCCCGGTGCAACAGCTGATTAGACTCATTCAATTTCTCCATAAAATTATTAAAGTATTCCGCTAGACTGCCAAATTCATCCTTAGAAGTTTCGGTGATGCGAACTGTTAAGTCTCCCGAACTACCAGTGCGAAAACCATGGATAAGTCTATTGACGTTTTTTACGATGTAGGTTGAATATACCAAGGTCAGTAAAGACAAAAAGGCCAGCGATACAATAAAGATAGCAATGATTATACCTCTGATATAATGTAAAGGTTCATAAAATTCCTCCAAATAGCTGGATGAAGCGACTATCCAGTCAAATTCCGGTATGTAATTAAAAACTACGAGCTTTTTCCGGAATTCCTTCTCGCCGGGATTGCGCCATGCATATATGATCCTGCCATTCTTTTGTTTGCAGATCTCCTGCACAAACTGTCGTCCTGAGGCATCCCTCACATCATAAACATTACCGGTAAGTGCCGGATGAATAATAATATTTCCCCGGGAATCCAGTATGTAAGGATATCCGGTTTTTCCGAACCGGATTGAAAGGATGCTGTCGCGTAAGTAATCGACATTAATAAGATCCATAAATTCTTCTCGGTAGGACGAGGCGGCAATTAACCAATTCCATGGTTTAAAATAGGCCAGATACATCGCTTTTTCTCTGGCCTTCTCTTCACCCGGGTTCTTCCAGCTATATTCCATATATCCATTTTTTATCTGAGCGCCTTTCTGCACGAAATCAACATAGGCCACATCCTCTCCCTGTATTTTGGGATGTACGGCAAGAGGTATGGACTCAGGTGCTTTTTTTACATTCCAGACAAAGATGTATCCCGTTTTTCCAATGGTCTGGCTGAGCAGTGCCTTTCCTGCCTCTTGCTTGGCTTGCTGCTCCGTCAATATCCCTTTTCTTGACTGCTGGTAATAATGAGAAACAATATCTCTGTTCTTTTCGGCGATCGCCCGGAGATAGTTCTTTATTGATGCATCGGCGGATGCTTTGATCATGCCGAGGATTGTTTTTGTAGTATTGCTCAGTTCACTCTCCACATTGGCTTCAATAGCTCTCTGTATAATGGGATAGACAATTAAACTGACTGCAAAGAGAAGAATAATAAATGCCGACACATATCCCAGCAGCAGTTTTGTCCGTATTTTAAGATTACTTATGTGACTCAATATCCCAGACATCTTTTCCTCCACCGGTTAGCTTCTCTCCAAAATATTTCCACACCATCAGTATTGCCCCCAACATGTCTGCCTCTCAACCAGTCGCGCCTGCAAAGATGTTGCTGAGTTTAATAGTGAATCCCGTAAGTATTCCCCTCTCAGCGCTGCATGCAAAATAGCAATAATAGTGATTGTTGCTCTCGTGTATGTTTCTGACTGAATTAACGGCCGGGGATTGGGAAAACAATTACCCGGAAACAAGAAGGTGAAAACAGAAGATATAAGCAACGGGCGGTTTAATGCTGATTTTTTCATGATCATATCCTTAACACTAATGACACGATTTCAAATCAGACGGCACAGCCTTGCGATAGACAGTCTATCATTCTTATTCTTATTGCTTCATAAAAAATCAGGGAAATATAATCTTTTTTGTGGATTGACATTCTTTGATCTATTTCTTTAAAAACGTCCTGCTAATAACGCATTCTTATAGTTTGTTATCAACAAAAACTCGGTAAAAGTCCAGCAAATTGTTTTTGTTACCAACATATTCAATATATTAATTGACAAGCAAAAACAGCCCCCCTATACTCTCGGGCGGTTAGGGCAATGTCTTGTCAGGCAAATATTATTGCCGAAGATTTTTCATTGTGCCCAGCGACTGCTTATTCAATGATTATTAATAAAATCCGGAGGAATAAATATGAATATTGATGAAAAATACAGAAAAGCCGGGGACATCATCAGCAAAGCCGGAGGAACGCCTGTTCCTGTTAACGATACTCTGATCAAACTTTTAAAATTTTTCATCATGGAAGATGAAGTTGATTTTATTGCGTCTTTCAACGATAAAAAATCGCAGACCATGGAACAGTTAAAACAATCGAGTGGATTAGCGGAAGAAGAAATCAACAAAAAAGTAAAGGATCTTGCGGGCAGAGGTGTCATATTCAATCAGCCCAACAGCAAGGGAATTCCGGTTTTTCGATTGCTGCCGCTTTTGAACGTCGGAACTTTTGAATACAATTTCATGGGCAAATTAGAGAAAAATGACCGGAACAGGGAAATATATTCCTTGTTCAATAAACTGTTCGGTGATTTGCAAAACATGCTTCAGGATAATTATGATGCACTGATTCCTTTTCTCCTGGCCGCCCCGCCCATTGACCGAACCGTACCCGTTTTAGAAAACAAACCGAAAAATGAACCGGTCAAAATAATAATTAATCAAGACCTGGGAACAGCAGTGGACAGAATTGTACCTTCCCAGAAAGTCGAGGAGCTCATTTTGAAGTTTGACGAGATTGCCCTGGGGCATTGTTTCTGCCGTCATTATAAAGATCTGGCCGGAACGCCCTGCAAACAGACTAATGACCGGGAAACCTGTTTCACTTTTGGCAAATCGGCAAGATTTACATCGGAGCAGGGTTTTGCGCGGATGATTTCGAAAGAAGAAGCATTAAGTGTTTTAAAGCGGGCAGAGGAAGCCGGACTTGTACACAAGGCCTATCATCCCAACTTCGATACCAGCAAGGAAGAAACAAGTATTTGCAATTGCTGCCGGTGCTGCTGCGGCAACGGAATTGATAACATGATCGCGCCCATGACTAACGCAACCAACTTTTTATCAATGGTTAACGACGATCTCTGCATTGGCTGTGGTAAGTGCGTGAAGGAATGTCATACCTACGCGGCCTATTTAAACGACGACAAAAAGGCCCGCCGGAAGGAAGAACTCTGCATCGGCTGTGGAGTGTGCGCTCATTTCTGCCCGCAAAACGCCATATCAATGATTGCCGGCGAAAGGATAGTAAGGATTCCGCCCAAGAGAAAATAGGCCAGACCCGGATTAGTGTCTCCTGCAAAATATGCGCGTATGTCCGCTGATAAAAGACCGACAGCATGAAATATTCAGCGTCCAATATTGAACGACCGACCTCATGTTCAAAACCATGTGCTCAATCGCGTACTATTTCAGGACCGGGAGTTTTTTAATATATTGTGAATGCTCTCGGCAATATTTCTTCTGACCAGTGGCTTGATAAAATAATCTCTGATCCCCGCGTTTTTTACTTCTTCTGCATTCAAGGAACCGCCAAAGCCGGTACATAGAATGATGGGGATACCCGGCTTGATCCCCATTATTTCCTGAGCTAGGGCCATTCCCGTCATTTCCGGCATGGTCTGGTCGGTTATAACCAGATCGAACCGGTTGGGATTGGTGCGGAATAGCTCCAGCGCCTCAGCGCTGCTTTGCGTTGCCGTTACTTCATACCCCAGGCCTTCCAGCATTAGTCTTGTCATTTCTACCAGGTCTTCTTCGTCATCGATAAAGAGAATTTTCCCGCTTCCCTTTATACTGATTGTGTCTTCCTCTTCAGGGAAGCTCTCAAGAAGGCTATCCGCTAGAAGGGGAAACCATATCTCGAAGGAAGTCACCTGGCCCGGGCGGCTTTCAACCTTGATCTCGCCACCGAGACTTTTCACGATCCCGTGAACAACGGCTAAGCCCAGTCCCGTACCCTCACCCTGCTTCTTAGTTGTAAAGAAGGGCTCAAAAATTTTGTCGACAACCCCCGGTTCTATCCCCTCACCCGTGTCGCTTATCTTAAGCTTGAGGTAGTGGCCGGGATTGATTCCGGTGTGATTCAGATCACCTTCGACAATACTTTCGTTGGTCAAATTGACACTTAAGACACCGCCATTTTTCCGCATGGCGTGATTGGCGTTCATGCAAAGATTCATAACCACCTGATGTATATACGTCACATCAGCCATTACCAGATCCGGTTCGGCTTTTATGTTCTGACGTATATCGATCGTTGCCGGAGTGGCTGCCCGGACAAGTTTTACGACTTCCTCTATAATCGGTTTCAGCCGCAGCGGCTGTAATTTAGTTTCTGTTTTATGGCTGAAAGTCAGAATCTGAGACACCAGATCCACCGCGCGTCGCGTAGAGACAAGAACCCGTTTGAGATAAATTTTCGCCTTGCCGTCAGCCGGAACATGTTCCAGTGCCAACCCCGTAAAGCCGGAAATAGCGCCCAGAATGTTGTTGAAATCATGGGCAATGCCACCGGCCAGCGTTCCGATGGCTTCCATCTTCTGCGACTGTTGCAGTCGTCTTTCCAAAAGCAGGTTTTCTTCCTCTGCCCGTTTGTGGTCGGAAATATCCCTGTTGCTGCCGCGGATTCCTGCATACGCACCATTATTATCGAAAACCGGCCCGCACACATGGCCGATCCAGCGTACCGAGCCGTCTTTGTGAATGATGCGAAATTCCAGCTCTCTTAACGATGAAAAATCCTTTTTGTATTCTTCAAAATAATGCTCCTTGAACATATGCAAATCGTCGGGATGAGTAATCTCCAGCATAAGTTTGGGGTTTTGCTGAAATTCATGCGGCAAGTAGCCTGTAATTCGTTCACAGGAAGGCGAGGTATAGATAACAACATCATATTTTGGATTCAGCCAGAATTCCCAGTCATACGTATTGTCGGCAACAATCCGGTAGCGTTGTTCGGACTTTATGCGCTCCCTGATTTCCATCATCAATGTTTCATTGACCTTCGCCAGTTCTGTCGTGCGCTCGACAACTCTCTGCTCCAGCTCGTTGCGGGCATTGAGCAGTTCCATTTCCATCTGCTTGCGCTCGGTGATGTCCCGGATGGCTATGACTCTGGCATCAATCTTTTTATAGCTGATCGGTCTTCCCAACGCTTCGGCAGTGAGAATGGTTTTATCTTTTCTTAAGACATTAACCTCAAGGTACAATTGATTATGTGTAGCGCCTTCTTTGAGTGTTTGCAAAGCAGGCACTGTCGATTCAGGCGCAAGAAAATCAATAACACTTTTGCCTATAACCTCTTCGGCAGAGTATCCAAACATTTTTAATGCCGATTCATTGACATCAAAAATGATGCCGTCTTTGTGAATAATGATTCCCTCCCAAGTCGCATTTGCTAATCTGCTAAATCTCTCCTCGCTATCCCGCAGATCCGCTTCCGCCTGCTTGCGCTTTATTGATAAATATGTAGTACCTCCTGCGACGCCAACAAATATGCAGAGCCTTATCAATGCTTGTATGATAACCCCTGAATCTCTTGTAAAAGCAATGACTAGGAAAAGATAAATAAATGAAAGAACTACAGAAAAAACAAAACCTTTTTTCCCATAAAACACACAGGCAATGATAATAGGGAGATAGAAGAGATTCTGGAAAATGATAACCAATCCGGAGGAAAGGAAATAAATACTTGCGATGATAGCGGCCAGTGTTGTTAAGGCAATTATAGCAATCGCCGGCGACCAGCCTGATCGAATGCTTTGAAGAAGCTTATGGGAATTCATTTAGCAACTCCTTCGCCTGCTTAGCAGAGCCTGCCCTGCATACCATTATTTTGGTGGAAGTGAGCTTGCCTTCGCGGCGGCTTGTTCTGATCGATCATCCTCGGTTTTCATTTTGCCCTTTTCAGGGATACAGGTACTATCGATTCTATTTTCCTTTCTACGCCGCCGTGTCGAGTATGTCAAGTTCATCGCTGCTCAACACCTTGTCGATTTCAAGAAGTATCTTGACGCCGCTGCTCATCTTGGCAAGGCCGAGGATGTAAGCTGTGTTCATCCGCGCGCCAAAATCAGGCGTTTCCTCAATCTCCACCTCTCTGATATTGAGAACTTCCGATACGGTATCGACCACAATGCCCATGAAGAAATTTCCGCGGCCCTTTCCCGATATCTCTACAACTACAATACAAGTACGTTCCGTATAGGAAGTCGCCTCCATGCCGAATTTCAACCGCAGATCAATAACCGGAATGACCTTGCCCCGCAGGTTGACGACACCTTTTACATAGGCCGGCGTCTGGGGAATCATGGTAATCGCCATCATTCCGATAATCTCCTTGACCTTGATAATCTCAATTCCGTATTCTTCATCCTTGAGGCTAAAGGTCAGGTATTTCCCTTCCCTTTTAATCTTTATTACTTCGTCTGGAAACATGTTGTGCTCCAATTGCTGTTCTGGTTTTGTCTGTCCCATTTCTTAATTCTCCTTTCCGTTAACCCACTCCAGAATTTTTGCGCGTTAACATTCCGGGGAGGAGAGGAGGATGAATATTTCCATCCCCTGCCTCTCCGGTGTTCCTTTGCGCTCAGAAGTCCCTGAAATCTCCCTCGTCCAGGGGAATAACCTTTTTAGCGTTTACTGCCTGCGCCCCGGCAAACATCCCTCTTCCCTGTTTCACCGGAGCCGCAAGGGCGTTTCGCGCATGCTGGTTCGCTGAAGTTCGGGAAGCCAATTTTTTATATTCGGTCCGCTCTGTCTGCTGAATCGCCTGTCCGGATGATGCCCCGCCCACAACCGCGCTCAGGTCTGCAACATAGCTCTTCATTTGTTCGGCCTGAGCACTGAGCTCCTCCGAGGCGCTGGCCGATTCTTCGGCTGTAGCCGCCTGCGCCTGGGTCACTTTGTCCATCTCGGCAACGGCCGTGTTGATCTGGCCAATTCCCTGGGCCTGCTCACTGGAGGCGGCGGCAATTTCGCCGATCAACCCTGCAATTTTGGTTGATATTTCTACATTTTCCTTAAAAGCCTCCTGGGTTACCTGCGTCGCTTCATGACTCTTTTTCACGTTTTTGATGGTATTTTCGATGAGATTGCTCGTGTTTTTGGCTGCGTCAGCCGCTCGCATGGCCAGATTCCTGACCTCATCGGCGACAACGGCAAAGCCGGCTCCCGCCTCTCCGGCCCGGGCCGCTTCCACAGCGGCATTCAATGCCAGGAGATTGGTCTGGAAGGCGATCTCATCAATGGTCTTAATGATCTTGCCGGTTTCTTCGCTCGATTTCAGCACTTCCGTGATCGCGGCGGCCATATTGCCCATATGCTGATTTACGTTCTCGACGATTTTAGCGGCATCCCCCATCATGGCTTTGGCCTGCTGGGCATTGTCGGCATTCTGCTTCGTCATGGAAGCAAGCTCTTCCACCGATGCGGACGTCTCCTCCAGTGAAGATGCCTGCTCGGAGGCCCCTTCCGCCAGTGACTGGCTGGCGGATGCCACCTGGGAAGACGCTGAAGAGACCTGGCCGGCGCCTTCGGAGAGACCCTCGATAACATTGTTCAGAGGTTTCGTGATGGAGCGGGTTAGTAGAATACCGAGAATGATCGCCAGTAAAGTGCCGAAAAACATTCCGGCCCAGGCGACAAAAGATATGCGTTGACCTTGATTCTTTGTTGTTCTCGAGGTTTCATCCGCTTTTTTTGCCACAAGAGGTCCTATCTCTTCGAGCAAGCTTTGCACTTTTCTCAGATGCTGGCTCGTTTCCGTGCCATACAGCGCAATGGCTTCCTGGCGTCCCCCCGCTCCCTTTTTCAGCAGATCTTCAATTGCCTGCGCGGATTTGTGAAGTTTTGCGTGAGGATCTTCTATCTGGCGAAGGAAGTCCTTGATTTCCGGTATTTCCGCTTCGGTTTTTATTCTCTCTTCACCGTAATACCATTTACCGAAGGCACACTTGCGTTCGTCTGTCTCCACTCCGAGTTTTACCATGCCCTCGTCCCGCTGGAACTGGCCGACTTTTCTCGCCCAGTTCAGGTGATCGATTTCTCTTTGCAACAATTGTTTGGCAATGGTCTCTGAATATATAATTTTGGCGCTACCCTGCTCAGACGATCGTATACCGTATATTCCTGACAAACCAACCAGCATAACAATAAAGCCTACCAGCAGAAATCCCCCAATCAACTTGGCGCTTAACTTCATGTTCTTCATAATGCTACCTCCTCATTCATAATCTTTTCCCTTTAAATGACATTAATATTACATTGCCGTTGCCCATAGCTGCTTTTGCCTGGTCAGCATCTTCTCAAAAACCAGATTCATATCTTCAAGGTTGTCACCTGCTCCGAAGATGATTCGCGGCCGGAGAAGGTGTGCTTTTGTCATTGCATCTCGCCCTGTATCGCTCATGATCAGTATTAGCGGCAGACCAATGATCAGTTCCTGAAAAGCAATCATCCTGGAAAGATCATTTTTCTCCGCAATATACAGGATCATCAACGCTATACCATGCATCGGCTGCCGGAGCCTTTTGGCCAGGCTGATTATCGAATGGTGCAGTTCCAGCCCGATGGTAAAGTTCGAATTCTCCAAGGCTCCGCATATTTCCTTTGTCCTCTCATTGATGTTTGGTGAATAGAAAATTACGTTCATCTCTGACGCCTTTATCGTTGTTGCTCTGGTCATATTATCGTGGCTGAGCTATTTGCTATTCATGTAAACCAAGAAGCGTGCCACAGTACGCGCGATGATCATTGACTAGTAAAATCAAATGATTGAATGATTGAGGCCATCGCCGTGGAAGGAATGAAGAGAGCTATTGTATTGCACCGTAAGCCAAGGCAAGGTTCATTTATAGAATAGCTGTTAAAGATTAATTACTTAGGTGCTGTATTACGGAGCAATACAGTGTATTACCGCATAATACACAGGGCGGGTCTAGCGGATAGGTTCTTCATGAGGATTTGGTATTTGCTCTAGTGAGGCGGTGTTTTCTCATCAGGTTATATAACTGCGGACTGGATAATCCTGAAATTCGGCAGGCTTCTTTAAAGTCGTCTTTGGCAATGTCCATGAGCTGGCGCAAATATTGAAGCTCAGTTTCCATAATTGCCGCATCGGGCACAATAGTTTCGCTTTTGTCTCCGTAAGCCGAATTCAGCCGGACTTTTGTGGGCAAGTGTTTCGGATAAAGGGTAAGTTCCTGGCCGGCGGCCGCAATCGTCCATTCCAGGCAATTCATCAATTCTCTCACATTGCCGGGCCAGGCATAAGCAGCCATCATCTCCAGAAATTCGGGTGAAAAATTCTTGGGCTTCGTACCGTAGCGGCGGCAAGTCTTTTTTGCATAGTAAGCGATCAATTCGTTTAAGTCTTCGTTGCGCTGCCTTAAGGGCGGTATTTGGATAACGATGGCTTGAATGCGTTGCAGCAAATCTTGACGAAATTTCCCGGAACTGATCATATCATCAAGATTCCTGTTGGTCGCCGCAACTACCCGGAAATTGCTTTCGATCTCGCCCCTTGCTCCCAGTGGACGAAAACGATGTTCCTGTAAAACTCTGAGAAAAGATTTCTGAACGACCATGGGCAGCTCCCCGATTTCGTCGAGAAACAGTGTCCCGCCGTCCGCCTGCTTAACCAAACCTTCTACGGATTTGTCGGCGCTGGTGAAAGCGCCTTTTTCGTGTCCGAAGAGCATACTTTCGGCCAGCGTGGAGGGAAGTGCGGCGCAGTCAACGGTGACAAAACTCATGGAGGCACGATTACTGTTATCATGTATTGCCTGTGCGAAAAGCTCTTTCCCTGTGCCTGTTTCACCGGTAATCAAAACGCTGGCGTCGCTTTTAATGGCCTGAGACAGATGGGCGATGCAGGCGGCCATCCGGCTGCTTTTCCAGAGTAAGCCTTCCAGCTTCAGATTTTGAGGAATGTCGATGACCTTAGTCTGCTGCTCTTTGTATTGGATCGCTCGAGAAAGGGCCAACCTGATTTCGGAAAGGGAGGTGGTTTTAGATATGTAATTCCAGGCACCGCTGGTCAGAGCCAGCTCGGCTCCATCGCGACTGCCGAATCCGGTAATGATAATAACCTCCGGCGAGGACGGCATGCTTCGGAAAGTCGGCAGCTTTTCCGCGCCATCGCCATCGGGAAGGCGCACGTCCAGGAGAATGACCTGATAAGGGTCGGTCTCAGCTGCCTTGAGCCCTTCGGCAAGAGAAAAAGCAGTCGCCGCGGTGTGACCCATCGTAATCACAATCTCAGACAGCATGTCCGACATGTCCCTGTCATCGTCGATAATCAATACGCTGGCCATATTATTTCCCTCAGTCTGGCTGAACCCGGAAGTCATTCACGCAAAGCGTGAACTGGTAGACTGGAATATTGCTTTCTTGTTGGCTAAATATAGGGAAGTTCTGTTTCTATGTCAATAGATAACAGGAAACACTCAAAGATGTGCTTTGCCGGTGATTAATATTATTGTTTGCTCCTTGATCTGTTATTTCTGCATGTGATATAGGACACAAAAAATATCCATACCACTTCGCTCTTGCAGGTTAACTTTAGTGGCTGAGTCGTCGGTTTCTCCTGTGCATTTTAACTACGCCTCCGCACTGCCTCGTTATCCCTGGGAAGCGCAACCGGATTAAAGGAGAACGAGAGATGATCTACAATGAGGAATATGAAACACTGCCCAGGGAAGCCTTGGAAGCATTACAATTAAAAAGATTACAGCAGGTTGTTAATCGTGTCTATCACTGTGTCGGTTTTTATAAGAAGTCCTTTGACAAAGCAGGGGTATCACCGGATAACCTCAAAACTCTGGATGACCTTCAGCGATTCCCTTTTACCACCAAGCAGGATTTACGGGATAATTACCCCTTCGGCTTATTTGCCACACCCATGAGCAGTGTTGTCCGCCTGCACGCCTCTTCGGGAACAACAGGCCGTTCTACAGTCGTCGGTTATACGAAGCGGGATATCGACACCTGGGCGGAACTGGTGGCCCGCTGTCTTGTTGCCGCCAACATAACTAAGAACGATGTAATTCATAATGCTTATGGCTATGGACTGTTTACGGGTGGCCTGGGACTGCATTACGGAGCAGAAAAGCTCGGGGCCAGCGTTATCCCCATGTCCGGCGGCAACACCAAACGGCAACTCATGATTCTGCAGGATTTCGGCCCAACAGCAATCTGCTGCACTCCTTCTTATGCCCTGAATCTGGCGGAACAGGGCGAGGCTTTGGGTATCGACATGCGCTCTCTGAACCTGCGGGTTGGTATCTTCGGTGCCGAACCATGGAGCGAACAAATGCGCCAGGAAATTGAAAAAGCTTTTGATATTAAAGCCATGAACATCTACGGCCTTTCCGAAATCATGGGGCCGGGAGTTTCCATGGAATGCAGCGATGCACAGGAAGGCATGCATATTTTCGAAGATCATTTCCTGGTGGAAACCATCAATCCGGAAACGGGTGAGGTTCTCCCTCCCGGCGAACAGGGCGAACTGGTCTTTACAACCATAACCAAGGAAGCCTTTCCCCTGATCCGTTACCGGACCAGAGATATTTCGCGTCTGTATACGGTACCATGCCGGTGCGGCCGGACATCTTACCGCATGGATCGCGTCATGGGACGCAGCGACGACATGCTCATTATCCGGGGCGTCAATGTCTTTCCTTCTCAGATCGAGGCCGTCCTGGTCGGCATCGAAGGACTCGAACCGCATTATCAACTGATTGTTGACCGTGAAGGTACGCTGGATACTCTGGAAGTGCAGGTCGAAGTTACGGAAAGCCAGTTTGCTAATGCCGACGAAGTGAAGGTCTTGCAGAAGCTCGAAAAGATGATTTTAAAAGACATGAAAGATTACCTGGGAATCACTGCAAAAATCAAGCTTGTGGAGCCAAAATCGCTCCAGCGCTCCGAAGGCAAAGCCAGCCGGGTAATTGATAACCGGAAAATGTGATTGTTAGCATCAATGACCGAGGTCGTTCCTCCTTGAGTGGATTAACTTTCCATTACGAGAGCATCTGCCGGCAGCTGAGCTTGTCACGGGAAGAAAGATGGTCTTTTCCTGTAATTAAAAACTAATTCTTCACATTGAGCCGTCCTTCTTTAGAAAAAGGGAATTGGCTGCTGCCGAACGCGGTTCTGACAACAGCCTTTCCCTCTATTTTATAAGGCAGGTCTTCTTTGGTTAAAATTGCCTTCAGACTGCTGCTGAAGTTTTTAAATCCGGCCACGACAGGCACTTGTATGCGCGTAGTTGATGATGAGGGGATCAATAATTCCTTTTCCAGACGGCCATTGCCGATTTCCTCATTTTGCAGATAAACGGTGTATTCCAGAGATTTAAATGTCAGATCAAAACTGTTTGGATTTTGCACATCGAGATCGAAAAGAAGATTCATTTCCGTAAAGGAGAGGGGACGGAGAGTAATCCCGCGCAGGGCAAAGGATGGCGTTTGTATTATCCAGTTTACGCAAGACACGAGAAAAATGGAAAAGGTTAGCAGGAATAATATTTTACCATACGTCCTTATTCTTTTTGGATAACATTTCTTCATCAATAACATCCGCCCCAGAGAAATATTTTTGGTACTGCCGGTTTCCAAGTATGCCAATAGCATCAATTTACCGTCCAATTCTTTTTAGGACGATTCCACAATATCAAACCCGGCACAAAATGAAAAGGCGCAATCCATAAAAGATTGCGCCTGGTTTTTTAATGGTGCCGAAGCCGGGACTTGAACCCGGACAGGCGTACACCCACTAGACCCTGAATGGAAAAACGAGGAAAGACAGGGGCTTTCAGGGTTATATAGGGACATGTCATAAGTGGCGTGATTATATGTATATTTGATAAAAAGTCAATCACGGGATTCAAAGGGCAACAGGGGGCTATTTTCTGTTAAGTGTTGACCAAATGTTGACCAAGAAAACATATGTAGTGGGGGGGGGACGAGCAGAATTGCCCACTTGCCACTGAATAAGGGATTCCTTACCTGTCAACACACAGGTGGTAAAAATAGAAGTTCTTTATGATGATATAATTATTAAATCCTTTTTTATTGTCTGCTTTGTATTCTTGATTTAGCTAAAGAATAATAATCACTGGCAGTTTGTTCCTGTAAACTTTTCATTTTTTGCTAGTTCGCTATCTTCAAGAACAGATTTAAATTTCTGAATATCTTATCAATTGCCCTGGCTATATCTATTAAAAACATCCATCATGTATTTATATCGGTGTAATGCCTTATTTTTCCATTCGGTCGCACGGATGTATTGTTCATAACGATATTGATTAGTGACAATATACCATGCTTGCAGTTGCTCTGCACTCAAACCATCTCCCCATCTTTTGTCAGGAAATAAATTTTTAAATAATTGCTCGCGTTCTCCGTTGAGGGATAATTGCGCAGCTCTATTTGGATCAAAAACAATAGGATTTCCTCCTATCTTCGCAAATACCCATTCCTCATAGGTTGCCTTATCTAATGAACCATCACGATTTGAAATTAATATGCCGTCAACCACTTTCTTAGGATTAGTAGTAATAATAACTGAACCATCATCCATAAGCGAACAATAGACATTTACCGCTGCAATTTGTGTTTGGACAGGTGCTTCCCCTCTTAGAAGCGCCATTACCTTTTCGACAGGTATACAAAAATTCAGATTTTGGGAAATTTTAGGCGTGTTGGGCCTCAAAATGCTTTCAGTACTTTTAACTACACAGACCACTTCCCCTTTCATATTGAAAACAGGACCGCCACTGGAACCGGGGGAAATCGGAGCGGTAATCTGGAAGAGGTCGGGTGACCCTGCGCGTGTCGCAGATATTAGCCCTTCAGATAAAGATTTTTCGAAAATCGTGTTACGGGTACCTGAAGGATTGCTCACCACGAATATTTTTTCCCCAACTTCTGGCAAAGTTGGGCTAATAACAAGCGATCTTATTTCACCTTGATGTGCTGCTGCTGAAAGTATTGCCAGATCATTCGTCGTATCTTTTGCTATGGGTTGATTTACCACATACTCTTTATTGTCTTGTGTTTTGATCTTAATTTGGCTGGCCCCGGCAATAACATGGTTGTTTGTTACTATATTTCCATTATTTATAAAAAAACCGGTACCGTAGCCTTTATCGGTGGAAATTAAAACAACAGATGGTGCAACAGTTTTGTAAAGGGTAGGTAAATCCTGTGCTACTTGCTGAGATGACACATCCGAAACAGCAGCAGTCGATTGAACTGATGAGGAAGTCGCAGTACTATCTGTTTCAGCAGAAGAAGTGGTATTTGAAATATCAGTTGAATTAAGAGTCGCTGATTTATCTGTCTTGTTTATCTGTTGTGATTTATTTGGTAATGAACCTTTGCTGTAATGAGAAATTATGAAGGCTACGACAACAAGAACAGAGAAAATAAATAATGCTGCGTTGATTGATGATTTGTTTATAGTAAATTTGCTTGATTTTATCTGAGGAATATTTTCTTCGGGCTGGATATTTGTAGTTTTCTCATCGGCAAGAACTGTCCATTTATCATATATTATTCCACATTTCGGGCATTCAGTTTCGGGTATAATTTTATATTCATCATCCTTCGGCTGTCTTTCGTAACCGCATTTAGGACATATCACTATGGATGATTTCATAATTAATTTTTCCTTGATCAACAAAACCCCGCACTCTTTTGAGAAACGGGGTTTCATTCTTCAATCCATAACACCATCCTTGGGTGCAGGGTTATAATTTATTCAGTCAATTATTACTTTAGAGGCAATTGATACTCTTAAACATATTATATTTCAAGGCAAATTTGGTATTTAGGCCTTTTTAAGGGTTTAGAAGCATCACACACAAGATAATTGCAAATACGGACGGAGCGGCAAGGAAGCTGTATGTGAACCAAAAGGAACCACAGCAGGACGATAGTTACTCTGGCAATAGAAGCGGGGATTGCAGATCGCGTGTGGTGATGGAAGATATAATAAATCTATTATAAACCGGCTGCTTACACATAGTACGTTTACATCTTTTCATTAATTGCTTGACAAAATAAATAATAACCTTTACATTGCTTGCGCATAACATTGACATGTTTACTTCGTAATGGGTAATATTATAATGACTAAGATAAGAAAACGAGGGGAAGAAATAAGGGAATTCATTCTAGATGTCATTGAAAAAAATGATAAAAAGATGATTCCTAAGACGATGAGTAAATTTAATATTACTCGTCAAGCCGTCTTCCAACATATCCAACATTTAGTTAAACAAGAAGCATTAATCCATACAAGTTATGGATCGTATGAACTACGTACGCAAGAAGAATGGTCTGATACTATTTCTCTTGCTGATAATGCCCACGAGGATGTTGTATGGAGAAACATTATTGCGCCAAGAATTGGTAAACTACCAGACAATGCGCTTGATATTTGGCATTATGGTTTCACAGAGATGTTTAATAATGTCATAGACCATTCGGGGGGAAACGATGTTTTTATAAGCATAAAAAAAACAGCACACACAACTCATTTAGATATTTCTGATGGTGGAATTGGAATTTTTAATAAAATTCGTTCAGCAATGAATCTTCTTGATGAACGTCATGCAGTAATAGAATTAACAAAGGGTAAGTTGACCACTGATCCCGAAAGTCATACCGGCGAGGGCATTTTCTTTACTTCGCGCATGTTTGATGTGTTTTATATTATTTCTGGAGAAGTATTTTTGTCACACAGATATAATGAGGATGAAGATTGGATTCTACAAACTAGAGAGAATCACAACGGGACATGGGTATCTCTAAAGTTAAAAAATAATACTTCAAGAACAACAAAAGAAATATTCAACAAATTTTCAGATGATGATTACGGATTTACAAAAACGGTAGTTCCTGTTCGCTTAGCACAATATGGAAACGAAAAGTTGGTTTCTCGTTCTCAAGCAAAGCGCTTATTAGAAAGAGTTAATAGATTTAAAGTGGTGTTGTTTGATTTTACTGAGGTCGAAACTATCGGACAAGCTTTTGCGGATGAGGTTTTTAGGGTTTTCGTAAACGATAATCCTAATATCAAAATTTTACCAATACGAGCTAATAAAGCTGTTATGGATATGATTGATAGAGCAACGTCTGCATCAACACAAAGTCAAGGCCAACTATTTTAATTACATATTTATTCCATTCAAACTGACCCACTACCATTGAGAGCGTTATTCTGCGGTGGTAGGTAGGCTGGATAAGAGTGGCGCGGGGCTCCGTAGGAGTAGCCAGCGTGGACACTCCCTGCCGTTAAGCCGTACCACTAGCGGAAATAACGCGGTACATGCAGGTGTAAAATAAATATTACTTTTCACTTTTCGTCGGCAGTAACTTTTCTATAGAAGGTGGAATCCACTCCGGTTTATAGTTTCTTTGGTCTGTGTATTTTTTAAGAAGCGATTTAATCTGCTTATCAGTATGGCCTTGCTTTCTCAGTACAGAATAATGTGATTCAAGGTTTCCCCTTTTTCGTGCAATTGTTGGATTCTTTAGAAATGATTTTTTATTATTATGAAGCACTGAGCATTTATGGCTACAACATTGTTGCTCATGCTTGGATAGAACCGCAAAATAATGACCACAGTTGGCGTTGGCACATTTTCTAAATACATCATCAAACTTTTTCTCATTCAATGCGTTGGCTATTTGCCGAGCGTAACTATATTCAAAATCATGTTCTTTCGTTTCATCAACAGAGTAATTCCCTTTCCTGTTTGTTCTGACAGTAAATTTCATCTTTGTATTCTTCAACAGATGACCAGGCGCATCTTTCATTTTCTCAAAATCGGAGATTATTTTCCTTGCTGATATCTGGAATTCCTTAAATTCGTTGTTGATATCCCTTTCCTCGTCATCACTATATGAATAATACCCAACACCAGCAATCGGATATGCCACAAGACATTCATATTCCATCGTGAACTCAAAAAAATGCCTGTCTGTCATGCCATCAATATCCTGTCGCAATAGAGACATGCACCACTCAATTGCCCTTTTACGCTTTTTTGCATCTGATAAATTATAGAGATACTGTCGGTAGTTTACTTTCATACTTTCATACTCCGTTAATCGTAATGTTTAATATAAGTATACGATTATTGACTTGTTTGCAAGTATTTTGTATTGTTATATTATCTTATAATATCATATACTTATATATTGACTAAAATCTAATATTATGATATTTGAACTGTAACGAAGGATAAAACAGTATACTTATAAGGATGACGCATGAAGAACTTACCAGAGCAACTATCCACCTACTCCACCCCAGATTTGGGCATTGCAGTATTTCTTTTTACTTTGGGGCATGAACTTGTCAAAACAACTGTTGTCGGTCAGAGAAAACTTGTCTTCCATTTTCAACGCAGAGACAACACCGAGGTGCTGGTTTCAAATTACCTTAACGGAACCGGCCAAGCATCGGCCAAGAAGTTATTTGAGAACTACCGGGCTCTGAGGGCAATAGCTTTTTCACAAACAAATAATCTTAGATAACAAGCAATGGAGTATGCAGTATGAAAAGCGAGAATAAGACATCAAACGCAATTAACAGTTCATGTCAAAATGCCATCCCTGAGCAATATAGAAAACTAACTAGCAAAGGCGAAGGTATATCATTGGGTAATTTGGCCGAGATAGTAACACAGGAAACCTTACCTTTTTTACTGATGCGGCTGGTAAATGAAAGCAGCAATGAAGAATTACAGGTCAATATTTTAGAAATAGCTGCGAAAAAGCTGGACAGGCCTACGGGTACCTTGTTGCGGATGTTTCGTGAGTACCGGAAGAACGGTCAAAACAAGCAAGGACTGCTTCGTTTTATATCTGCTGGTGAACTTTCTTCCAAATCCGGCCCGACTGACTGGCTGATAAAATCCTACTTGGACAAAGGTTCGCTGGCAATGATTTTCGGAAAATCAGGAACACTGAAATCTTTTGCGGCCATCGACATAGGTCTTTCAGTTTCCACTGGTAACGACTGGCATGGTAATCCTGTCGGTCAAGGAGCAGTATTTTACATCTGTGGAGAAGGAATGAAGGGTATACCTCCTCGACTTAAAGCATGGGAAATTCATCATGGGATATATCTTAATAAAGTACCCTTCTTTGTTTCGAGCCGACCAGTACAATTTCTAAATGAGGAATCCGCAGCAGAGGTAGTTGCCGCTGTCAATGCACTTTCTGAGCAGCATGGAAATCCTGTTTTGATAATCATCGACACCTTAAATAGAAATTTTGGAGATGGTGATGAAAGTAACACTGCCGACATGACGATGTTTGTTAACATCATAGATACATATTTACGCCTTACTTACGGCTGCACAGTATTAATAATCCATCACACTGGATTAAATAATCACGATAGAGCAAGGGGTTCATATTCGCTGTATGCTGCCCTTGACTGGGTATATCAAGTAGATAGGCAGAATAATATATTGAAGATAAACAACCAGAAATCAAAAGACTTTGAAAATCTTCCTCCTGTTTATCTCAAGACAGAAGTCATAACTTTGGATTGGGAAGAAGATGACGGGGCAGCAATGACCTCTCTTATCTTGAAGAGCACAAGTGATACTTTCAAAAAGAACAAGTCTCTTAATGGTGCGAACAAGATTGCCTTTGATGCCCTCTTAGATGGTATTGAGAAAAATGAGGGTAAACCTATCCATATCGACACTTGGCGGACGGCAGCATACGAGGCCAAAATATCAACTTCAGATAAGCCTGATACGAGGCAAAAAGCCTTTAATAGGGCAAAAGATGATCTTCTGGAAATGGAGTTAATCGAACTAAAAAATAACTGCTGGATGCCTAAACCGGACACCGGACATAAAGCGGACATTTGAAGGACATGTCCGGCAACATCAAACCGGACAGACAAGGACACCCCCCTTTAAGGGTGTCCAGATGTCCGGATGTCTGGGGAGATAGACAGAATAATATGAATATACTTAGGCCGATTTGGAGAGACGGGTTTGTATCTAGAATGGTCGCAGATATTGATGGCAGCAAATTCGAATCAGCTTAAGCTACTTGAATTATTTTAGAGGTATTTGAATTGAAAAAGCTTACACCAAAACATAACGCTGAGAAAATGATTCCTTGTCGCAGTTCAACGATCAGAGGTGGATTGATATGACCCACCAGTTAAAATGCAAAGCTGATTAAAAGGAGAATTATTGAATATGGCAAATAAGACAGATTCGGTAAGATTAAGTCAGGAAATTACAGAAAAACAGAGGCGGGCTATCCCCTATCTTATTGCTGCTAAAGATGTTGAAAGCGGGTGCAGAGATGCAAAGATCACTCCCACAACTTATTACGATTGGATAAGGAATAATAATTTTGAGACGGCATTACAGACAGCCAGAAACGAAATTATAAATGGTGCAATGCTAACGCTTAAAAGTCACGTCGGCCAAGCGGTTAATGAACTGGCAAAACTGCTCACGTCAAGCAATGAGGAAATAAGACGGAAGACGGCTAATAATATCATCGAGCTTTCTCTACGTTGGCATGAAGCGGGTGAAATAGAGAACCGTCTTGAAGAAATCGAAAGAATAATTATTGAACGGCGAACTTACAAATAGTGAGGGCATGTTATGAAAGACGTTATTGAAAATCGTATAAAGCGAATTGAGGAATTGCTAAAAAGTGAAAATACAATCTGTATGGTAGCGCTTAGGGATGAAACGGGCATTCATTGGAACGATAACACCTACCCCGATGAAGATGCCCTAGGCGAAGCGGTGCGTTTAATTGCAGGGGATTACAGAAAAACGCCACTAGTGATTATTTCAAAAATTAGGGTTTCTGAAAATAAATGCGAAAGTCTGTGCTGACGTATGGCTGCGGAAGAAAGGCACCCGGTGGGGTGATATGGGTAGGGGGGTCGATCCATATAGGAATTAAATTAAATCAAGGCTACCCCGCAAAGCAGGAAACAAACATAAGCATTTATTGAACAAGTCGATAATGTTCTTTATGTAAAGGACAACCATGAATAAGGATACTATCATTAAAAGAGAAATCAAACCTAGGATGCTATCTATTGATGAAGCTGCGGGATATATTGGCCTTGCAGCAAAGACTATCAGAAACAGGATAGGTCAGAAAGCAGAAAAGCCATTCCCGGTAAAGCCAAAACGAATCGGCGGGCGTGTCCTTTTCGATATAAAAGACTTGGATAAATATCTTGATGCCTTACCCACTACATAGACATTGTAATGTATTACTATTTTGTGTAATTATATCATTGCCTTGCAATAACATAGTCAACGGATGGTCAACAGATAATTTGAACTAGTGACTTTAGAATAACTAACAGACATATTCATAAATAAAGTGGTTTATTGTTCATTGAAAATTATTATTGGGTGCGATAACAACCAGCCTGAAATCGGTTGCAAATCACGAGAGAAAACAAATTCCGAAAGGGAAGGATGAAACAGCGTGCCCTGTTAAAGTGCAGGTAGGGTGCCTAACCGGAAGATGGCAAGCTATTTTATATCTACTTTTTAATCTTTAAATTATATTTTTTCAATAGGTCATTAAAGCAAGTTCCATATTCAGTTATCTTTTTATGCCCAATGCTAATATTATCATTAGCTTGATCTGTTAATAATCTGTCTTTTTTTTCAATAGCTTTAGCGATAAGCTTAAATCCTTGAAGTTGAAGATCTGCCCCTTCCAAATAAAGGCTATGAAGATTTTTCACCTCTACCGTTGCTGGAGAAATATTCTTAAGCTGCTGATATAACGATTCATATTGGGGGATTACAACTTTTACAAGCGTAGAGTGAACATCATTGTCATTCTTATAATTCACCCCAATTACACTCGAATATGCAGTTATTGCTTCATGTTCAAGGGTATTTAACTTTGTTACATTTTTATAATATTCTATTAAATCTTGCTTTTCAGGAACATCAATGGTTTTTTTGCTGTTATCACTTGAAACATTATATAAAACAGTAGCCAGCACTTTCCCTGATTCAACTTCTATTAGTTTTCGCGTTAGCACACCATATACCTGTGCGTCCTTTCCTCTAATCCATGTATAATTTATAATTAATAAGTGTGTCGCACCAAGCATCTCCGCCATTTTTACTCTAAATTCTTTAGAAACAAGACCGGATGCTTGAAATTTTAATTCATTCAATATGGATTCAGTATGCTGCCTATCAATAATAGCAACATTGTTTTGAGGGTTATATGTCTGAATAAGCGATCCCTCTAACAGATTAATTACATTTGATACGATAACGTTTTTATATTGGTCATATACTTTTTGATTTACTGGATCGCTGAAGTTCATTGTACCCGCAATTACAGCCAAACGAATGGGACGTTCCTTACAGATTAATCCCGTCATGATGTAAATATCATAAGGTGCGTAGTTGGTTTCTAATTGAACCCGTTTTTTAATTAGCCTTCCATCTCTTTCAACTTCAACAGACATATAATCTCCCGGCGATTTTGCATCGTATAGCTTAAATGCCTGGTATCTATTCTTTATTGTTTTCCCATCGATTTTTTTTAAAATATCACCAATTTGAATACCTGCAATATCAGCCGGTGCTCCTTTTGAAATAGATATTACCTCGCATTCTTTTTTTTCATTTAATATTATATCAATACCAGCATAAGCCATTTTAATATAACTGCTGGGGTATTGTTCGGCCTGTTTCTTAAATTCTTCTCTATATTTTTTGGATTCTTCAAAGGTTTGTAGAGCAGCAAAGCAATTACCAACAAACAAGAAAATAAATATAGAACAAAGTAGAGATGTTAAAATATTTTGCAGACTAAGGCTATTCTGACAAACAATAAACCCATTTCTCTCTCTAAAATTAGGAGTTCTGGAACAAGTCATTACAACCTCTATTAATTAAGGGTTACTTCTTTGCTTTCTTCTCGTACTTTTTTAGAAGGTCTTGAATCGCCTCTTCTAGAAGGTGATTTAATGGCTTTTCAAGATCGATAGCTAACTTTTTTATTGTTCTTTGACAATTTCTTAAGCAACGCGTCATATTATTGTTGATTACTACTCTTCTTTTCCTGTACAACAAATTTCATCTTTTCAAGAGAAGGCAATAGATCGTATTCTATCCCTGAATAATAGTCATATAGAGTGACGACACCAATCACTTTCATATCTCTTTTTCTTGTAAACCTAACCATACCAGACCCGCCTCGGGCATCCGCCATTGTATCAATTATGTAATCAGCTTTTGTATCTTCCTCTACGGTGTACTTTTCAATGCGCATCGCTTGACTCTCTGATGTTTGAATTTTACTAGATTCTATATTTGATGCTCCACCACTTTGGGCAAGTGCTGCCCCCTTCCTTTCCTCTATTTGTTTTCCTCCGCTGGGAGAAGAAATTACATTTAGTCCGATTTTAATCAACGCCTGTTCTACATTTGCAGCAAATTGCTGTTGCAGCAAGTAATTGTTGAAAGGCCTAACAACAAAACTAACGCCAGCAGGTAATGATGCAACATATTTAGGTTGTTCACTTGGCTTAGATACTTTATGAATAGTAGTGCATCCAAATGCCTGAAAAGCGAGAAATACTCCCAGAATAAGGAATACATATCTGCGAACTCTCATCATTAGTTATTCCTCCTGTTTTAAAGACGTAACTTCTTTAGGGGTGGGCATTACTTCTTTTTTGTTTTGGTCTTTAATGATTCTGCTGCTAGTAAACCCTCTTTAATAAGTTGGCGTATAGCTTCAGATCGTGAATTGATACGATTCTCAAAGCGATAATCGTCAATTTTCGTCAAGAGATCGTCTTCTAGGGCAATTAATATTCTTGGTTTTTCTGTTGGCATAATAAATATATACATCATCATTGATATTCTTTCAACAAATAAACCATTGACATATATGATATTGGTAATATATTAGATATATACTCAATCTCCGAGTGATGGGAAAATGACAAATAACCTATATAAAAACAACCCTGAAGATTCCTGTAGTGGTGACACTATGGGCGGCACCTATCGCCGGGAGAGGTCTTCGGGGTTTTGTATTCTAAGAAAGGAGAAACGATTATGGCAGTATTAGCAGAATGTTTGATATGCCACAAAAAGCAAAGCGTAAGTAATAGGCTTTGCGATTGTGGGGAAGACCTTGTCAAGGCCAAGAAATCAAAGCGTGTCCGTTACTGGATAAGCTACAGGCTTCCCGGCGGAAAACAAAAGAGGGAATCTGTCGGCTTTTCCATCGAAGAAGCGAAAGATGCGGAAGGCAAGCGGCGAAGCCAGAAGCGGGAAAACAGAATCTTTGACATTAAGCCAGATGCAAAGATGAGTTTCAATGAATTGACAAAGTGGTATCTTAATTTAGAGAAAGTCAAAAGCCTTGCCTATTATTCTATTCTGACAATCAATCTGAACAGCTTCAATTCAGAATTTGGGAATTTCATAGTCAACCAGATAAAGCCCGTTGACCTTGAAAATTATCAGGCAAAGAGGAAAGCACAAGGGCAATCTGATTCTTACATTGACAGCCAAATAGGCGCTGCAAGAACCATGATCAACAAAGCGTTTGACAATGATATTGTTAGTGGTGACATTGTTAAAGTTTTTCGACGGGTCAATAATTTACTTAAAGGCAATGCCAATGCAAGGGATAGAGTCCTTTCTAATGATGAATTTAATAAACTTCTGGAAGCCCTTCCAGCGCATACTAGGGCAATTGTGGCAACGGGCTATTATGGTGGCATGAGAAAAGGCGAAGTCCTAAATTTAACATGGGAACACATTGACATGAAAAACCGGATCATTCAGCTTGAAGCATTAGAAACGAAAGACCGCGAAGCCCGAAAGATTCCTATTTGTGATGGCTTGTATAAAATACTGGAAAGCATTCCCAAGGCCATTCACGACAATCATGTTTTCTTATTCAAAGGGAAGCCTATAAAAGATATAAGGACTGCTTTGAAAAGAGCTTGCCGTGACACTAAGATTCAATATGGCAGAGGAACGAAAGGCGGGTTTGTTTTCCATGATACCCGGCATTGCTTCAATACGAATATGAGAAGGTCAGGCGTGCCGGAATCTGTTATTATGAAAATTACAGGTCACTCCACTAGAGAGATGTTTCTTCGATATGATACCGTTGATTCCAATGACACAAGGAAGGCTGTTGACCAAATGGAAGGCTTCTTGAAAAGTGTTGACCAAAACGTTGACCAAGCACCCTCAAATGTAAAAGAGGGCTAACCGATAAATCAGCTAACCCCCTGTTTTCCTAATGGTGCCGAAGCCGGGACTTGAACCCGGACAGGCGTACACCCACTAGACCCTGAACCTAGCGCGTCTACCAATTCCGCCACTTCGGCATGCAGGCGATGAACTATAACGATCAGTGCCCTCTTGTCAAGATAAAATGATGTTGAATTTAATTACCAAAATGTTATGGTAGTGAGCTTGTAAAAAAAATTACTTATGAGAAACTTATGATTGTATTTAAAGGTATTGAAAATATTACAGAAGATTTTAGAGGCTCATTTATCACCATTGGCAATTTTGACGGCGTGCATCTGAGCCATCAGTTCATTTGTCGCAAACTGGCAGCAGAAGCCGGGGAAGCCTCGACAAAATCGCTGGTTATTACCTTTGATCCCCATCCGAAAATGATTCTGCATCCCAATATCCGGCCTTTTTATCTAATTACTACTTTGTCGGAAAAGTTGAAACTTCTGGAAAATTGCGGAGTTGACGGAACACTGGTAATACCTTTTTCGCCGGAATATTCAAAAATCACCGCTGAAGAATTTGTTTACGGCTTCCTGGGACAAAAGCTGGCAGTTAAAAAAGTTATTGTCGGCCATGATTATACATTTGGCCAGGCCCGGCAGGGCAATAGTGATTATTTGATTTCTGCAGGCCGCCAACTGGGCTTTGCGGTGGATGTGGTTGACGCTTTTAAAGTGGGAGCAGATATTGTCAGCAGCACTTTAATTCGCAACTTAATTCTGCAAGGTGATGTGAACTCCGTATACCAGTATATGGGAAGGTGGCACAATATTGCCGGAATTGTGGTTTCCGGGCGGGGACGGGGCACAGGTCTCGGTTTTCCCACGGCCAATCTGGAGCCGGACAAAGAATTACTGCCGCCACCCGGCATCTATGCCGCTTTTGCCGAACTGGAAGGGAAATGCTATATGACGGCTTTAAATATCGGAGTGAAACCGACGTTTTCCGATTATACATTTACATTTGAAGCTCACCTGCTTGATTTTGCAGGAGATATACGGAGCAAAAGAATGAATATTTTATTTGTGGAGAAGTTGCGGGACATTGTCAAATTTGACGGTCCCGAAATGTTGAAGCAACAGATCGCCGCAGATGTGGAAAAAGTGAAAGCGATATTAGGAGCCGTTATGAAATAACCACCGCTAAAGGGTGGCAAGACTTGTTTATTTTCTGTATTTCGTTACGGCTCCTTATGCCGGTTACGATATTACAATGTTACAGTTGTTGTTGAACAACGGCTTACTTAAATATAATAGGGAAAAGAAAGAATAAGGAAATTTAATGGAGGTAATAGTTCAATGTTAAGAATTGCCATAATTGGCGCAACAGGGATTGTCGGCCAGCAGGCTATTGTCAGTTTAATCGGTCATCCCTGGTTTAAAATTACGAAGCTTGCGGCTTCCGAGCGATCCGCCGGGAAAAATTATCGCGACGCGCTGAAAGACGCCAACGGTTCATCACGCTGGTGGTGTACGGAAGAACTGCCCGCAGAGATCGGCAATATGCCCGTAGAAGATGCATCAGCCTTCGATCCTACTTCGGTGGACATCATTTTCTCAACTATGGATGCCGGACCGGCCAAAGAATTAGAGCCGAAATATGCCCGGACAACTCCGGTAATCAGTACGGCTTCAGCGTTTCGCTATGAATCCGACACACCGATTCTGGTCGGCGGCGTGAACATGGATCATGCTGCATTGCTGGCCGTTCAGCAAAAGAACCGCGGCTGGAAGGGCTTCATATCACCCAAGTCTAACTGCACTATTGCCGGACTGGTCGTTTCTTTAAAACCGATTCAGGATGCATTCGGCGTAAAGCAGGTGGTCATGACATCGCTGCAGGCAATGTCCGGCGCCGGAAGAACTCCGGGGCTGTCTGCTATGGATATGATGGAAAACGTTGTTCCTTACATCGCCGGAGAAGAACCTAAAGTGGAAACTGAACCGCAGAAAATTCTCGGGAAATTCACCGGGGAAAATATTCAGAACGCCCCATTCGGAATCACCGCCACCTGTACCCGTGTACCGGTAATCGACGGTCATATGGTATGCGCTTTTGTGCAAACAGTTAAGCCTTGCACTCCGGAAGAGGTCAAGCAGGTTATGGTGAATTACGGAAAGGATTTCGCCGAACTGCATCTGCCCAGTTCACCGAAACACCTGATTGACGTAACCGATGATCCTTTCCGTCCGCAGCCGCGCATGGATCGGGAAAATGGCGGCGGAATGACCGTAACTGTCGGCCGGATACGCAAAGACCCGATCATTGAAAACGGGATCAAATACGTGTGTCTGGCCCATAACACCAAACTGGGCGCGGCCAAAGGTGCTCTGCAGACAGCGGAATATCTGGTGAAAAACTATTTGAAACTCGTTTAATCATCACCCGTGAAGCCGCGGCTTTTCTTCAAGTCGCGGCTTCTCTCATTTATTCCTGAATTTCCGATTATTTTTATGTAACTGTTCGACTAACAATGCCTATATTGCCCAGAAAATTTTATAATCGCGATACACTGCTAGTCGCCCGCTCTCTTTTAGGGTCCAAATTGGTACGTCTGTTCAATGGTGTCGAAATAAGCGGAATGATCGTGGAGACGGAAGCCTACTGCGGCCTGACCGACAGTGCCTGTCATGCGCACCGTGGCAGAACACCGCGTAATACGGTCATGTTTGGCTCTCCCGGACATGCTTATGTTTATTTTACCTACGGTCTGTATTATCTGCTTAATCTCGTCACGGAAAAAGAAGGCAATCCTTCTGCTGTGCTGATTCGGGCGGTTTTACCTCTTGAAGGCACTGCCGAGATGGAAACCCGCCGAAAGAAAAAAGGAGCAGAACTGACCAACGGCCCGGCCAAGCTCTGTCAGGCTTTCGGAATTGATAAATTCTTAAATGGCTGGGATTTAACCTGCGGCCGGGAATTGTGGGTGGAGGATTATAAAACGATTCCGGCAAAACTGATTACGTCCACACCCAGAATAGGTATTGATTATGCAAAAAAGGAACACCGCGATGCGCCGTGGCGGTTTGTAGTTACAATATAGATCAGTGCGGCCGCAAAGAGAAAATGCTTCCCATCTCGTTGGGTCAAGGGAAAAGTTCACCGGAAACCAACTCTTCTCGACCATCATAGCGGTACCCATATCGCCCGACGGGAAACTAATTGACATACAAACAGAACTTTCCTATATTCCCGCTGTCCGAAACAATGTCTTATAAAATCATAGCTGATTTGGGAGAATAATATGAATTATATTGTTGATGTGTTGGGTATGTTTGGAATTATGATCGGCACCATGATAATCACCCTGAGTGGTTTACGGATCATCTACGGCAAACATCGGCCGACAAAGATGTATGCGGTAACCATCCCGATCATCTTATTGACGGCACTGATGTTTTATGTCCTCGGTCAGCTGGACGCAGCCCGATCGCTATTAGTGGCTGTGGTCGGGGTGATCCTGACCAGCACAATTCTGTTGTCTTTTTTTATTTACATTGCCCGAAAGAAAGCGATCCCGATTTTATCTGCGTTCCACAGACTCTGGATGGGAGTAAATGAAGTACTCAACGGAACGGAACAAATGATATCCACGAGCACCGGGATGGCGGAGGGGGCCAGAGAACAAGCCGCGGCCATCGAAGAAACGTCGGCATCTCTGGAACAAATGTCCTCTATGACCGCTCGGAATGCGGAAAATGCCGGCAAGGCCAATGCCCTGATGTCCAAAGACGCGCGAGAAAGCTTTGAGCTGGTAGCGGAAAAAATGAAGCAAATGCACGATGTTGTCCTGGCCAGCGTCCGGGCCGGTGAAGAAACAGCCAAAATCATCAAAACTATCAATGAAATCGCGTTTCAAACAAATCTTTTGGCGCTGAACGCGGCGGTGGAAGCTGCCCGGGCGGGCGAAGCCGGAGCGGGATTCTCGGTCGTGGCGGAAGAAGTCCGCAATTTGGCTCTGCGTTCTGCCGAGGCCGCCAAGACAACGGAAGACCTGATCGCCGATTCGACAGGCAAAACACGTCAGGCTTCGGCACTCTTTGGTGAAATCAATGATGAACTTTCCAAAAACAGAGGAATTGCTTTTAGCGTCACGGAGTTGATCGGACAGGTGGCCACGGCTTCTCATGAACAGGCCCAGGGGATCGACCAGATTACCCGCGCCGTGGCGGAAATGGATAAAGTGGTTCAGCAAAACGCCGCCGGTGCTGAGGAATTTGCGGCGATCACGGAAAGCATCAAAGACCAGATAGTCAACATCAGCGGTGTTGTGGAGACTGTCAAACCGATCCTCGGTGAGGAGATCATTATGGCCATCGGTCAAAAAGCCGAAGCTCAGCTGGTCAATCATAAGCGCAAACCGGCGTAAAGAACCAGCAAGCCCGGCCGATCCCAGGTATCGTTTTTTTAATGATCTCATCGCTATGAGATAATCACAAAATAATCCTTCCCTGTGCCGGCCTTCACTCTGGGTCTAAATAGCAGCACATTACTTAATATTTATACCCGGAATGAAGGCTTATCGTTAATCACCTTTTCTGCCTGCAAAAAAAACCATGCAGATTTATTTTGTTTGTGTTATAGGGCGCAGCTATTTTTTATCGTCGGGGAGACATGATTGCATGGAGAGCATAAACACAGGTGAGGCTGATCTGGATAATTTGCACCAGGCCTTGGCCGCAAGCCAGGAACTGCTTAAAACAGAGAAACAAAAAAAAGAACTCTACCGAATTGCACTGGAACATTCCAGTGACGGTGTCGTTGCTGTCTGCGACGATAATTTTGTGTATGCCAATTCCAAAATCATGCAGACGCTCGGCATAAAAAAACCGAGCGATATCGTCGGTAAACCAATAACGAAATTCGTTCATCCGGATGAACAGGAAAGATTTCTGAATTATTATCAGCAGCGAGAACGTAAAGAATCTGTGCCGGCAAGATATGAATCCAGTGTTAATCTGCCGGATGGTCAGGTGCGCCCGGTGGAAGTTTCGGTGTCCGCAATTAACATCGAGGGCAGCAAAACCTATGTTATTTATCTTTATGACATTACTCAACGCCGGCAGACTGAGGAAGCATTAAGGGCATCCGAGAGTCGCTACCGGAGAATTTTCGAGAATACCGGCACCGCAATGGTCATTCTGGAGGAGGACAAACGCATCTCTCTGGTTAATGATGAATTTGAAAAATTGACGGAATACTCGAAGCAGGAACTTGAAAATCGCATGCTGTGGATGGAGTTGATAGAAGAAAAACATCGGGACAGAATGATCGCCTATCATGACCTCCGCAGACAACAGCCGGGTGCAGCCCCCAAACAATATTTTTCACAGATCTTAACCAAAAGCGGTCAGATCAAAGACATCCTGATCAGGGTGGATCTGATACAGGAAACAATGCAAAGCGTAGCGTCCCTCATTGATGTCTCCGATCAGAAGAAGCTTGAGGAACAGCTTTTGCGAGCCCAGAAGATGGATGCCATCGGGACATTGGCCGGAGGAATCGCTCATGATTTTAATAATATCCTTATGGGCATTCAGGGGTATGCGTCGCTGGCCATGTTGAAGACAGATTCTGCGGATGACCGATACGAGAAACTTAGCGGAATTGAAAAGTTGGTACAAAGCGGAACCGAACTTACACGACAGCTGCTGGGTTTTGCCCGCGGCGGCAAATATGAGCTGCTGCCGACGAATCTGAACAGACTCGTCACCAAAGTCACTCAACTGTTCGGCCGGACAAAAAAAGAGATCAGTATTCAATGGCAATTGCAAGATGACCTTTGGAGCGTGGAAGTGGACAGAGGACAGATCGAGCAGGTCCTGCTGAATCTGCTGGTCAACGCCGGGCAGGCTATGCCGACAGGTGGCGATTTATCCCTGGAAAGCACTAATATTGTTCTCGATGAGAGCAATGCGAAAATTTATTCGATTCCCCCGGGAGATTATGTAAGGCTTTCCGTTCAGGACACAGGGGTAGGTATGGACGAGGCCACAAAGCAACAGGCATTCGATCCCTTCTTTACGACCAAGGGAAAGGGTCGGGGGTCTGGTATGGGTCTGGCGTCTGCTTATGGGATAATTAATAACCATGGCGGATGTATAACTATTGAGAGCGTACCGGGAAAAGGAGCAACCTTCATCATCTATCTGCCGGCATCCCGCAAGACACCGATGGCCGACAAGAAATTGCCCTCTGCAGCCACGCTGCGGGGAACGGAAACGATTCTCGTTGTCGATGACGAGGAGGTCGTGGCCATGGTGTCCAAAGAAATGCTGGAGAGCCTGGGCTACCGAGTATTTCTTGCCGGAAGCGGGCAGGAGGCTCTCGCCGTTTATATGGAAAAATATCGAAAGATCGACCTGGTCATTCTCGACATGATCCTGCCGGGAATCAACGGCGGTGACACATTCGATCGCCTGAAAAAGATCAATCCGGCGGTCAAGGTTCTGCTGGCCAGCGGTTACAGTATCGAAGGTCAGGCCACACAAATCCTCGAAAGAGGATGCCAGGGGTTTATTCAAAAACCCTTCCGGATGAACTCTCTGGCCCAGAAAGTCCGGGACATTCTGGAGCACTGTTAATTTTTTCCGGCGAGACACCAGCCGTTTGACGCGGAGACTTTGCCGTAATTTTTTTCAGCTATTTTTGTGCGATCCCACTCCTGACGGGAAACACACCCCCTAAAGCATTTTTCATTGATTTGTTACCGCAACACTGAATTAAAAGACCTGTCAGTCAATAAAAATTTATACATCCCCATAATAAACAATCATTTGACAATTTTTCACTAAAATGATGATATGTTTTCGACCGAACAGTCGAAAACAACCGCCAAACAAAGAGAGGTTATGCCAAAGATAGTCAACCGGGGGGAAAAACGCTCAGAAATAGCGCAAAAGGCAATTGCCCTTCTGGCCAGGAAAGGTTTTCAGGCGACAACCATCCAGGATATTGCCGATGCCGCCGGCCTGGGCAAGGGAACCATTTATCATTACTTTAAAACCAAAGAAGAAATTCTATTAGTGGTTTCCGAGGAACTTTTCTGCGAGACGGAAAAGTCTTTTGGTTCAGCCCTGCTGCGCATAGACGAACCTCTGGAAAAAATAGCCGCCCTGATCGAGGAAGCTCTGCGTGTGACAGAAGATGTGGAAAACCTTTTTGTCGTCTATACGGAATTGTGGCTCATGAACTTACGGGGCAATTCCAATGATGATTTCATGAGTGTGATTAATCATCTGCATAGCGATTTAAAAAATCTGGTGACAAAGATGATTGAAGCAGGCAAAAATCAGGGTTTCTTCGAGACAGACACTGATTCCGTTGCCCTGGCCACCTACCTGATAGCATCATTTGACGGAGTTATTGCCCACTATATGATGGATAAGAAAAACTTCGATCTTCCACGTATTACCAGAGAATTTATTAATTTTTTCCTCAGACAGGGAGCAAGAAAGTTATGAGCGATCAGGACAAAAAAGCCAACAATCATGATGATATTGTTTTTCAGGTTCGGGATCTGGCAAAAATTTATCAAATGGGCGAAGTGGAAGTACACGCTTTGCGCGGCGCCAATCTGGAACTGTTTTGCGGCGAATTGATCGTGCTTCTCGGACCTTCGGGTAGCGGCAAATCCACCTTATTGAATATTCTCGGCGGCCTCGACACGGCAACAAGCGGCTTTGTCTCCTACCGGGGAAAAGAATTAACCAATGCCAGCGAGCCGGAACTGACCGAATACCGGCGTTTCCATGTCGGATTTGTCTTTCAGTTTTACAACCTGATTCCCAGTCTGACCGCCCGGGAAAATGTTGCAGTGGTGACGGAAATTGCCAGGAATCCGATGGTGCCGGAAGATGCATTAGCTTTGGTCGGTTTGACCGAGAGGCTTGATCATTTCCCTGCCCAGTTATCAGGCGGCGAGCAGCAGCGCGTAGCCATCGCCCGCGCCATTTCCAAAAACCCGGAGGTCCTGCTGTGCGACGAACCCACGGGCGCACTCGATTCCCAAACAGGAATTGTGGTGCTGGAAGCTCTGGAGAGGGTCAATCGTGAATTGGGTACGGCAACAGCGATTATCACCCATAATGTGGACATTGCCGGCATGGCTGATCGTATCATTCATCTCAGTAACGGCAGAATTGCCGAAGTGATAACAAACAAGACCCGCAAATCACCGCGTGAAATACAGTGGTGAAAAAGGCTGAAGGCGTTTAGACTGAAGACTGAAAGCTGAAGGGCAAAACAATGAAGTCTCTCGATAAAAAAGTCTGGCGGGATCTGTGGCATATGAAAGGGCAGGTCTTCGCCATCACACTGGTGATTATCAGCGGTGTGGCAACCTTTATCATGTTCATTGCTACCATGCATTCTCTGGATCGCACCCGCAGCAGTTTTTATCTCGAGCACAATTTTGCCGATGTCTTTGTAAATTTAAAACGGGCGCCGGAAAGCCTGAAAGAAAAGATTAAAGAAGTACCCGGTGTCAATCAGGTCGAAACCCGCGTTTCCGCTTATGTCAAACTGGATATTCCCGGTTTTCCCGAGCCGGTTACCGGCCACATAATCTCCATTCCCGACGACGGTCAGCCCCTGCTGAATCGCCTTTACATCCGCAAAGGCCGGCTGGCCGATCCGACCAAAGACAACGAAGTAGTCATCAACGAAACATTTGCCCATGCTCATGGCTTCAATCTCGGCGATCAGTTTGCCGCCATCATTAACGGAAAATGGAAAAAACTCACAATTACCGGCATTGCTCTCTCTCCGGAATTTGTTTTAGTCATGCGGCCATTTGCGATGAGCCCCGATTTTAAGCGCTATGGCATTCTCTGGATGAGCCGCAAGGCAATAAGCCGAGCTTATAATATGGAAGGGGCTTTTAATAATGTTGCTCTGACTCTTTATCCCGGCGCCAGCTTGAATGATGTCCTGCGCAGACTGGATAATATTGTGGATAGATACGGCGGTTTCGGCACTTATGCCCGCCATGATCAAATATCGCATCGGCTGCTCAATGAGGAATTTAATATGCTCCGGAATATGTCCAAAATATTCCCCACAATCTTCATCTTTGTTGCCGCCTTTTTATTAAATGTTGTAATGAGCAGAACGATAAATACGCAGCGCGAACAGATTGCCGCCCTGAAAGCATTCGGGTATGATAATTTCTCTATCGGCATCCATTATGCAAAGCTGGTTGTAATGATCATAGCAGCCGGTCTGCTGACAGGCCTGGGAGCAGGCGTCTGGCTTTCCAAAATATTGGGTGGCATTTACATGGAAGTGTATCGCTTTCCTGCTCTTGCCTTTATATTGAAACCCTGGGTTATCTTTGCGGCGATAATAATCAGCATAGCTTCCGCGTTAGTCGGCACATTGCACTCTCTCTGGCAGGCCGCCAAACAACCTCCCGCCGAGGCCATGCGTCCCGAACCTCCGGCAAAATTTAAAGTTACACTGATTGAAAAAACGGGAATTGGCCGATTATTGACGCAGCCATCACGTATTATCGTGCGTAATATTGAACGCAAACCTGTCAGAACATTTCTTTCTATTCTGGGAATTGCCGTGGCCTGCGCTACGATGATCTCCAGTGGATTTTTCAAGGATTCCGTTGATTACATGGTGAATGTCCAGTTTGTTCTTTCCCAGAAGGAAGACATGGCGGTTGCTTTTACCGATCAAACTTCCTATAAAGCAATATATGAGCTCAAAGGTCTCGAAGGTATAAAGTATGCTGAAACCTTTCGGACAGTGCCGGTAAAATTTAAATTGGGCCGCCGCAGCTATAAGACGGTAATCAACGGGATAGAACCGGATAGCCGCCTGCATCCTCTATTGGACGCGAATTTAATTCCGGTAACCCTGCCGCCGGACGGCATTATATTGAACGATTATTTAGGCGAGATTCTGGGAGTGAAAGCCGGTGACATTCTGACTGTCGAAACTCTGGAAGGATCAAGGGCGATCCACCAGGTCAGGGTGGTTGCCCTGGTCAAGCTATATCTGGGAGTAATGGGCTATATGGACATCTCGGCGCTTAATCGCCTGATGAAGGAGGGCAACGCCATCTCGGGAGCCTACCTGACTGCGGATAGCCTTTATCAGGATGAACTTTACCGAAAATTTGTGGACATGCCCCGCGTTTCCGGAACTATCGTGAGAAGAAACGAAATTCGCAATTTTTATGAAGTCCAGGCCAAAGGCATGCTTTTCTTTACTTTTATTGCCACGCTGATGGCCTGCTCTATTGCCATCGGTGTAGTCTATAATAACGCGCGGATTGCTTTGTCCGAACGCAGCCGGGAGCTCGGGAGCTTAAGGGTGCTGGGCTATACAAGGGGTGAAATTTCCTATATCCTCCTGGGGGAATTGGCGATAATTGTCCTTGCCGCCATTCCGCTGGGCTTCTTTATCGGTTATTGGCTCTGTGCCTATATTGCACAGGCGCTGGCATCCGATCTTTTCCGGGTGCCGCTGATTATTGAAATGAAGACTTTTGCCCTGGCGGCGGCAGTAGTTCTTAGCGCAGCTTCGGTATCAGGGCTGATCGTGCGCCATAAACTAGACCATCTTGATCTGGTGGAAGTACTAAAAACAAGGGAGTGAATAAATATTATGAATGTAGCATTACGTAGAAAGCTGTTTGTCGCCATCCTTATCGCGGTTGTGGTTGGAGCAACCGTATACGGTTTTTTCCCGCAAGCGGTGGATGTTGATCTGGCTTCAGTAACCCGCGGCCCGCTACAGGTCACAATTGAGGAGGAGGGACGCACCCGCCTCAAAGAGCGTTTTGTGATAACGGCGCCGATAGCCGGATATATGGAACGCATTTGGGCCAAAGTTGGCGATCCTGTCCAAAAGGGACAAAGCGTTGTCGTTCTCGAACCATTGCGTTCACCTGCCCTTGATCCCCGCAGCCGGGCGGAAGCGGAAGTGACCATTAACACCGCCGGGGCCGCGCTGAATGCCGCTATCGAAAAGGAGAGTGCGGCAGCAGCGGATGCCGATTACATGGCAAAAAGACTCGAAAGGCTCAAGAATCTATATGACAGGGGTTCGATTGCCAAAGATCAATATGACCAGATAGAAGCAGAGACTAAAAAGGCACAGGCAATTGCGCGTTCAGGGAAGGCGGCCGTTGATGTCGCCCGCTCCGATCTGGAACGGACAAAAACACTGCTGCGCAACTTCTCTTCCCCGAATAAAACCGCCGGTTCCAACAAGGTTTACGTATTCACGCCTATCAACGGCAATATTTTTCGTATCTACCGGGAGAGCGAAGGGGCAGTTAACGTTGGGGAGCCTCTGCTGGATATCGGCAATTCCAAGAACCTCGAAGTCCGCGTGGAAGTACTCTCTTCCGATGCTGTTAAAATCAAATCGGGAACTGCCGTGTTTTTTAAACGCTGGGGTGGCGAAGGAACGCTCGCGGGAACTGTGCGGATTGTTGAACCCGGTGGTTTTACCAAAATATCAAGCCTGGGCGTGGAAGAGCAAAGAGTATTGGTTATTGCTGATATAACATCACCTGTGGAAACATGGCGCGCACTGGGCGACGCCTACAGGCTCGAAGCGCATTTTGTTGTCTGGGAAGGCAAAAACATACTGCAAGTGCCCACCAGTGCGCTTTTCCGTGTAGGAAAAGACTGGGCTGTCTTTGTTTACGAAAAAGGAAATGCCCGCAAGCGTTTAATTCAAACCGGCCAGAGAAACAGTTTAATGACGGAAATTATCTCCGGCTTGCAGGAAAACGAAAAGGTAGTAGTCCATCCCGCCGATACAATCAGCGACGGCACGTGGATTAGCGCGCGCAAATAGTTTACAACTTTAATTGGCCGGCTTAAATTCTATTATTACTTTACCGGGATTGGAACTATTATACTTATCGTTATCGCAGCGTTTCCAGATGCCCAGATCAAACCAGAAACCTAAATTAAACTCTTTGGTCTTGATCGTTTTTCCTTCACCGCGAAGAGCCGTATAATAACAGTACTCGCCAAACTCATAGGGCATTTTATCAGTGCTTTCTCCCCTGCCCTTTTCGATAAATAACGTACCGTTGTATTTTTTCATCAGCTTAACCAATACATTCCCCAGGATATTATTGTAAGCATGTTGTGTGCTGAGATCAGCGGTGTTAAATTCCTTTTGCGCATGTACTGATTTAACGCGGCCATTTTTGGCGCGACAGATTATTTTATAGCCGTCGATATAACCTTCGTAAGCATAACCATATTCATCATCGCTGCCGGATCGCAAAAAATCTTCGGGAATTGTTGAAGCCTGTGCACCGGGATTTACCTTGAGAATAAAATCGGAAATATTTTCGTAGGCTAAAGCAGCTGAATTAAATTTTAAAAACAACAACGTCATCCCCACAACGGCAAAAATGATTCTGGAGGTTTTATGTTTCATATACTGCTCCTCATTTTTTATTTCACGCATTATATCATATTATCTTAAAGATGCTATCACGGTGTTTAGGAAAAGAACGAGCAAGATACTTTGCAGAGTTTCCCTGATTATGGTAATTACTATAATGTTGAAGGAGGAAAATTTGCACAACGATATTTCCTTTTTTTTGAAAGCGTTGAATTTTTCCGCGGAAAAACACCGCCACCACCGCCGGAAAGATGAACGGGCTTCGCCTTACATCAACCATCCCATTGAAGTTGCCAATGTTTTATGGACTATCGGCAAGATCTACGACATTACCACGATTGTTGGTGCACTTCTTCATGACACTATTGAAGACACAAATACTTCACCTGAGGAAATCCGCCTTAATTTCGGGGATGACATTCTGGCTCTTATTCTGGAAGTCACTGACGACAAGTGTTTGCCGAAGCAGGAAAGAAAGGCCCAGCAAATTGAGAAGTCGCCTCTTCTTTCCGACCGGGCCAAACAATTAAAACTGGCCGACAAAATCTGTAATATCAATGATATCGCCAATTTTCCGCCACGGAATTGGTCTTGTCAAAGAAGGGTTGAGTATTTGGCATGGGCTGATTCTGTCATTGCCGGGCTGCGCGGTGTAAATGCAAAACTGGAAATATATTTTGATGAAGTACTGGCCGATGCACAAAAGAAACTGGCACAAGAAAAGGATTCCGCCGTCGGGGAGGCATAAATGAACTTAAACGAAACCTTGAAAGAAGCATCATTGCTGGAGAGTATTGATTATTTTGGTGTCGCCGATTTAAATTGTGCAAATGATTTTATCATCGCTCAAGGAGGTGAAATTGTCCGGGGCTATCCCTATTGCATCTCGCTGGGCATAGTTCTGCCGCATGCTGTAGTTGATTCTTTACCCCGCCGAGCCGACTATGCCGTCCGTTTAAACTATAAACATGCCTATGAGATAATCAATCAGAGGCTCGATTTCGCTGCTTCCCGTTTGAGTAACCGTATTCAACGAATGGGTTTTAAAGTGCTGCCCCTGCCTGCCGCCGAAAGAGTTGATGATGAAAAAATTTGCGCTTCTTTTTCGCACAAGACAGGGGCTCATCTGGCCGGAATAGGCTGGATCGGCAAGAATTGCTTATTGATTACTCCGGAACATGGACCGCGAGTGCGCTTTGTCTCCATCCTCACCGATGCTCTCCTGCAACCAACAGGAGAACCTTTGGATGAGAAATGCGGAGAATGCGATGAATGCGTGAAAATATGCCCTATCCATGCGTTTTCGGGAAGACCGTTTAAAAATGAAGAACCGCGTGAGATGCGTTACCAGGCCGAAAAATGTGATCAATATTTTGCAGCGCTGAAGCAAAAAGAAAAGGAAGCTGTTTGCGGCTTGTGCTTATATGTTTGTCCCTATGGCCGGAAATGAGTAACAATTAAGTCTACCGATAAACTCGGAATCACGGCAATTTTAATTCCCCGAATAACACTATTTTACCGTCAGCCCCGTAACCCGGTAGTTAAATTCATAACTGAGCGCCCCGCTCCAGTCATCATGAAAAACTCCTTTATAGCGTGTTCCATAGACAGGGCCTACAGGTTTACCATATGTATAAAACCAATTAATAATCGGGCTGCCGGAAAAACCAAGCGCTATCCAGTAAGAACCGGGCATCAAAACGGGGGAATCTTTTTTGAAATCAAAATTGACCCAGCGGTAACCGGGCTTCAGGGAAAGGTGATCCAAGTTGACCATCTCACTTGTATATAACGGCGCCCCCGGTTTGCCCTGATCATCCTGAAAAACATCGACCCACAGCCAGCCTTCGCCGCCGAATTTATGCAGAGCCAGAGCTACTTTTTGCAGTTTCAACGGTTTCTTTAAAACAACAACCTGGGCATACTGTGTTGCTTTGGTTGTTACATATTCGGCTGTTTCTACCAGGAAATTACGGGACATTTCAAAGTTATTAGCGCCGGATGCGGTCGTGGAACGGGGAAATGCAAAATCAATGTTTTCCGGGAAATCCAGGTTGCCGTAAACAAAGGGAACTAAAAAGCGCAGTAATTTCTTTTGGTCTTCCGGTATAATAACTGGTGGCGGAGGCGGGGCTATAGCAATTTTCTTAAATTCAGCTTTTACACCGGGTCCCAGAAGCAAATTTTTCGGCCCGTAGCTCTGGCGCATTCCCGTAAATTTAACGGAATCGGAAATAAAGTTGGCATCAATTGTTTCCTGCAGTTTCGGTTTGATGCGGGCGTCAGTCGTTTGTGACCAGCGGACTAAACCGTCATTTTTCGTTTCGTTATTATCCACACCGACTTCAATGCGGACAAAACGGTTGGAGACAAAAAGCTGCATATTTTGCGGGTCGTAAGGCACCCATCCTTTATCGGGAAACCATATTTCAATCCAGGAATGCCTGCCTTGTCCCATTTTAAAAGTAAGAGTTCCTTTTTCCCATTTGATATCAAAAGGTTGATTCAGAGTAACACCGTTAACAATACGCACCGGAACTCCCGCCGAGCGTAAAAGAGCTGCGGCCAGATGCGAAAAATTCTGACAGTTTCCTTTGCCCGATTCCAGAGAATAAACGGCATCATATTGCGCCGGCGGATTGACGTAGCGCACATTATCGACTACCCAGGAAATAACCCTCTGGACAGCATCAAATTGAGTTTTTACATCTTTCGTCAATTGCAGAGACAGCTTGCGAATTTCCGGATTATCGGACTGCACTTGCGCTGTGGCCTTTAAATAGTCGGCCATATCGTAAGAAAGGTTAGTCAAAGGAAAAGGTGCATCAGTTTCGAGAATCTTCAATCCGGTATGGTTGGCGGCATCAAATGAAATAATAGCATTAACTTTATCAGGAACATTTGTCCAGGTCGCCAGAATTGTATTATTACCGCGCGCATCTGTTGATGTTTTTCTATCCTGTGCTTCCGGAGAAAATGATATTTTCAAGTTGGTTATCTGCTGGCTATAAGTTGGGGATTCGAAGCTCTGAGGCAGAACAAAGCTTAAAGACAGTTTGCGCATGGCATCGCCGGCGGTAATCTGGTGCTGCAACTCATAATGAATTGTCGAAGCCATATCACCTTTCACGATAAAATTTTCGGCGAAGCAGGGGGCTGCTAATGCTGCCATAGCTAAAAATATTAACCCTGCAATCTTTTTCATAGAGAGATCCCCTATCGTTTAAATTTTCAAACAATATATGCGAGAGATGCTTTCCCTGTCAATGGAAACAAATCTAAAAATTATCAATCTCTTACACCTTTTCCGAAAAATATAATTGACAATACTTCGATTATGGATAAGTTAGCTTAAATAGGGATGGCAAAACGTCCATCTTAAGAAAGGGGATAATTTAATGTTTACAGTTACAGATAAGGCCTCCGAGGTAATCAAGGATTTTCTCAAGGACAAGAATGTAAATTCCGCAATCCGGATTACAATGTCCATTGGCTGATCCGGGCCCTCTTTGGGCATGGCTCTGGACGAGCCTAAAAATGAAGATGAAGTGTTTGATGAGAAAGGAACGAAATTTATCATTGACAAAGACCTTCTTAATCAAGCGCAACCGATTAATGTTGATTTTATTGAATCAGCCCGTGGCTCGGGTTTTAAATTGACTTCCGCTCTTGCCGCACCGGAAGGCGGTTGTGGTTCATCGTGCAGTGGTTGCTGAAACTTCGGGGGAGACTTGTCTCCCCCATTATTTTTAGCCAGTTGTTTTCCTGCAACATCACGAATACAAAGCATAAACCTAAATATAACTTGGCATCAAAGATAATAATGAAAAGACTGGATACGGCAGACCAGCTTCTGCGGGAGGGAAAATATCCGGAAGCCATCTTGCTCTTAGAAGAGATTTATCAGGCTTGTCCGGAAGAGGAATCAGTTTTGTTGATGCTGGCCTGGGCTTATCACGACAGTGGCGCTATGGCAAAAGCTGTTGCCTGTCTGGAAATCCTGCTGCAACGGGAACTGCAAAGAAAAATATTCACCGGATTTGCTTTCGATGAACTGGTGCGCATTTACAAGCAGGAGAAAAATTTCAGCAAGCTCATCGAAATCTGCTCAAGCGCCGTCGCAGCACAACCTGACGACATAGGCCTGCTTAACGAACTGGGAAACGCCTATCTTCTGGCCGGTCGTACCCGGGAAGCCTGTGACATTTTTGAAAAATTAGTTGGGCTGGAAAACGATAATCCTGCTTTTTACTGTCTCTGGGGCGATGCTCTGTTTGCCGCAGGACTGACCGGAAAGAGCGAAGCTGCATATGTGCGTGCCGCACAAATTGATCCGGATCAAGTTGACCATTATTATTTTAAAATGTCTGATTTGTTCGCTAAGATCGGCAACTTTGATGAAGCGAAAAGATTACTCACATCCTGTATTGCCGCAAATCCCGCTAAAACGCTGTATCGTTGTTGCCTGGGTGATGTTTTAGTCGGATTGGGACTTGTTTCAGAGGCACGCGAGCAGTACGAAGCTGCCGCCCATTATGACAACTTCAGTGCCGGTGCCTATTACAACCGCTTCGGCAATACACTGGCCCGGGCCAATTACCATTCCGAGGCAGTGGAAGCCTTCCGCAGCGCGTTGAAAACAGAACCGGATAATCCGTTTTACCTGAGGCATTTGGCCCTTTCCTATAAAGCCCTGGGATTAATTGCTGATGTCAATAATCTCCAATAACGATCAATCACCGGGCGGAAACATTTGTAAACCTGATTCTCAATGAAAAACGACAGCGCTTTGATTAACAGGCAAGCCGGAAATAGCGGATGTTTGCGAAGCGCTCCCGTCTGTCCCCGGCCCTTGGCCTGATACCTGCTCGTTTAAACAACAGGAAATATTTCCTGCATCAAAATATTTTCTTGCGCAGGAGTCCGCGTTCCCTTGCGCCCTTTTCCAGATCTTCCCTGAATTTTGGGTGGGCAATGGCAATCAGGGCTTTGGCCCTCTCCGGTTCCGTCATTCCCATAAGATCGGCAGCACCATACTCGGTGACAATATAACGCGTGTAGTGCCGCGGCACTGTCACGCGTGCCCCCTGCGTAATGTAGGGTACAATCCGCGATATGGCATCATTGCTGGATGTGGAAGGGATCAGGTTAATAGCCCGTCCTCCTCTCGACAAGGATGCCCCGATCACAAAATCCAATTGTCCGCCGGGGCCACTGATCATCGTATTGCCCAGCGATTCGGAAACGACTTGCCCCGTGAGATCAACTTCCACAGAGCCGTTGATGGCTACGATATTGTCTTCCTGGGCAATAACACAGATATTATTTACATAAGAACACGGGTGAAATTCTACAAGGGGATTTCTCCCTAAAAAGTCATAGAGACCCTGATCACCCAGAGCAAATCCTAAGATGATTTTACCTTTGTTGACCTTCTTGTAGCTCCCCGTAACGATGCCATTTTCCACCAGGCGGTTTATTCCTACTGGTGCCATCTCCGAGTGAATGCCCAGATCCTTGAGACCAGAATGCTGAATCAGGGTGCTGATCGCTGCCGGAACGCCCCCTAAGCCGACCTGAAGGCAGTCACGGTCTTTTAACAAAGGCACAACATGCTGAGCAATCTTCTCTTCCACTTCCGATGGAACAACGGCCGGAAGTGCCACAAGAGGACTGGAGTTTTCCACAAAGGCGGTGAAACGCGAAACATGAATGTTCGTTTGACCATAGGTGCGCGGAAGATTGGCATTTACTTCCGCAATGGCCCATTCGGACATATTGAGGATGTCTTCGGTATAAAACGTATCGAAGCCGAGGTTCACATAACCATGTTCATCCGGCAGCGTCACCTGCAATACAATGCCGGTGCGATGCTGTATGTTTTTTTTCCGGTTAGCGTATCTCTTGGCCATATCAGCGCCCTGGGCAACAAAAAAATTCGCCCATTCCGACTGAGAAATATTGCGCATCGGAGGCGTGCTGTAAAACCCCGACATCAAATGAAAGGTATTCCGGCAAGCGGGCTCCAGAATCTTATAAGGGCGGAGAGCCAGATTGACCATAATCTCCACATCCTTCAGATCATCCTTCCGGTCGGCAATAGCATCAATAATAGGCCTATCCGGTTGCCCGAGACCGAGGGGCAGCCAGACGCAATCACCGTTTTGCACTATCTTTGCAGCCTCGGTTGCCGTCACGAGGCGACTGCGGTAGAATTCTTTCCAACTCATAAGAACTATCTCCTTTGCATTTTTGGTAATCATACAGTAACAAACTGCGAAAACAACGGGGATACCACCCCGTTTATGCGTAGTATTTGCATAATAAGGATAGATAACTACCCTCTTTCCGACTGGGGAAAACACCCCATTATTCCTGCTGGAGAGATGTTGTTCACCACTACAAATAACTGATAATCTCTTGGAAGAATAAAGAAAGAAATTAGGGAATACTGAAGAAACCCGGAATCCGGCCCGCCATATCGCCAAATGTAAAACACCAGGCACTGTAATTGGCTATCCTGATATCCGGATGGGCTAAAGCAAATATTACGATTGCCGTTGATCAGCCGGCAGATTTATTCGACAGACCTGATTCCCATTGGGGATGGCGAAAAAACAAATATAGCAGTGGTTGTCATACGTGCATATTACCGGGAGAAATACCAAGAAAGACAAACACCAACCGGTGCAGTCAACATTTCACAGAAACAGATATGGATAAAGACCTTTTCAAATTGGCAGTTATCTGAAAAAATACATTTTCACAGATTATTTAACCTTCTCCGGTGAGACCGGACTAAACTCTCCCCAGTTTCTTTAAGGATTCCTTAAAAATGCCGTAGAAGGCTTTATTATCGTCCAGTGCCTGTTTTATAATTGTTGCAAAATCATCAATATTTTTTTTATTGATCACCAGATTGACGCTTTTGTTGAAGGCCATCATGTTATCCGTAGTGCGGTAATTGTCCGAAAGCAGCGCGACAAATATATTTCTTCTTGCTGCTGCGGCCATGTTTTGCAGATAAATTAAAACTTCATTGCTGCTCTGCGCATCCGCCACATCGAAATTTTCACTCACAACAACCAGATGATATGCGTGAAACCGCATGCTTTTCAAAGCTTCCCGCCCGGCGACCGGCTCTGTAACATGGTAGCCCATATTTATTAATGTTTTTGCAACTTTCTCCTTTATTGCCGGGTCCGATTCGCAAACCAGAGCAGTTTCACTGTTCGCACTTATAAAGTCAAACGGCTTCTCTGCGGCATCATATCCTGCGGAAGCAACTTCATTAGCAATTGATTTCTTCTCCTCTTCCATGACTAAAATCCTCCGTTTACCATGGTTTTTTCTCTTTGCCGTAGTCCGAATCAACTTGCAGTTTCCCGAGCAGATCGGTCGTCTTTTCGCCACGCGAACTCTTTACCGAATCAATTCCGCGGCCGACGATGCCCTTATTGGAGGCATAAGCTTTAGCTGTTTCTTCGCTGATAAGCCCCTGCTTATATAACTCAATTATATAGTCATCAAAGGTCGTCCATCCATAGGCTTTGGATGCCGAGATAATTTCATAGAATGTCTTACCTTCCGACTCACCATTCAGAATCGTATCTTTGACACGCATATTTGTGCCCATGATTTCAAAGGCGGCTATCCGGCCCCCGCCTTCTTTCGGCAACAATCTCTGGCAAACAATCCAGCGCACCGTATCGGCAAGGCGAATACGTATCTGTTTCTCCTCCTCGATAGTAAACATACCGAGAATACGGTTAATAGTCTGTCCGGCATCGACTGTGTGCAGGGTACTGACAACAAGATGTCCGGTTTCCGCAGCCGACATACCGATTTCCACGGTTTCCCGGTCGCGCATTTCTCCCACCAAAATAACCTTTGGCGCCTGTCTCAGGGCGGCACGCAAGCCACTGGCAAATGTATCAAAATCCTGTCCCATTTCCCGCTGATTAAATGTGGCTTTTTTATGAGGATGACCGTATTCCACAGGATCTTCCAGCGTAATGATATGGCAGGCTTTTGTTTCGTTGATGGCATTGAGCACACCGGCCAGAGATGTGGATTTTCCGCTGCCGGTAGCACCGGTTACAAAAATGATCCCGTTTTTTTCCTCGGCCATCTTTTTAAATGGTTCGGGAAGATTCAACTCTTCTATAGTCGGGATCTTTGTTTCCAGTTTTCTTAAAACGATGGAATAATTACTGCGCTGGGAAAAGATGTTGACACGAAAACGCGCTTTGCCGGGCAGTTCATAGGATGAATCGCAGGAGCCCTGGGAAAGAAGTATTTCGGTAAGACGCCGGTCATAATTGATCAGGTTCAGCGCAAATATTTCCGTCTGAAAAGGTGTAAGCTTTTCAAAGGGCGGATCAAGTTCTACAGCTGTCAACTGTCCCGAACTCTCTACCTGGAAAGGCTTGCCTACGGTGATATTCAAATCGGAAACATTTTTGTGGGAATCCAGCATTTTACCCAGAATATAATCAATTTCCTGCTTTTTCATAACACACTCCCGGTTATAAAAATGTTTTTAGAGGGAAAGCATTAGCCACTCTTATATCTTGTCTTATTTATACCTCTGTAAAATCTGCCGGCACACCTTTCAGGAATTGCCGGAAACGAGACTTGTCATTGCATTTGGCATAGGCATCATCTCCGCCTATCCATCCTTTGCTGATAAGTTCAAATATGGCATCATCAAGAAGCTGCATGCCGTACTTTTTGCCGGTCTGAATAGTCGAAGGGATCTGGAATGTTTTGGATTCACGAATAAGGTTACGCACAGCCGCTGTAGCTATGAGTATTTCCAGGGCGGCACAGCGTCCCTTTTTATCCACGCGCTTAAAGAGTGTCTGGGAAATAACGGCGCGGATGCCGTCGGCTAAAGTCGATCTAATCTGGGCCTGCTGATTGGACGGGAAGACTTCAATAATCCTGTCCACAGTTTTTGCCGCACTCGTTGTGTGCAGAGTTCCAAAAACAAGATGGCCCGTGGAGGCGGCCTCTATGGCCAGAGAAATGGTTTCCAAATCCCGCATTTCACCAACAAGAACAATGTCCGGATCTTCACGCAGGGCACCACGCAAAGCGGAAGTAAACGTTTTGGTGTGCATACCGACTTCTCTGTGATTAACAATACAACCCTGACTCTGATGAACAAACTCAATGGGATCTTCAATGGTAATGATGTGATCTTTGCGCAGCCTGTTTGCTTCATTGATAATAGCCGCCAGTGTTGTGGATTTACCGCTACCGGTCGGCCCCGTTACCAGAACCAGCCCTCTGGGCAGCAGAGCCAGCTTGGAGATCACATCGGGAAGAGCTAAATCTTGACAGGAAAGTATTTTGCTGGGGATTTCACGAAAAACTGCGGCGACACCCCATTTTTGCTGGAAGAAATTGGCGCGATAGCGGGCAAGACCTGGTATTTCGTATGCAAAATCAACGTCGCCCGTTTCTTCAAATTGTTTGATTTTATATTCCGGAGCAATTTCGTAGAGCATTGCCTTGAGCGAATCATTCTCCAGAATGTCGTATTTGATACGCTCGATTTCCCCTCGAACCCTCATTGCCGGCTGCTGACCGGTCACAAGGTGAAGATCGGATGCGCCCTGTTCATTCAAGAGTTGAAAAAAAGCATCAATTTTCGCCATGACTATTATCCCCCAGAGGTAAATTGTGGAAATTTAGCTACTTAACTAATGCGCCGACCGCAATTAGAGAAATTTTCGGCCTTTCACCGCTAAAATTACTGGTGAGTATAAGAAAAAGGCCATGATTTTGTCAAGGCAAGAATAGAAAAAGAACAATTCCTTGACACTGACACAAACAATAATATATGCTCGCCCACTATTTTGCAGCAACTGACTGTGTAAAGTTATAAGGTTGGGGATGTAGCTCAGCTGGGAGAGCGCGGCGTTCGCAATGCCGAGGCCAGGGGTTCGATCCCCCTCATCTCCACCAAGACATAATCCAATACAATCCAAAGAAGTCCACGAAACCCGTTAGCAATAGCGGGTTTTTTGTTGAGTTGGACAAGGTTAAGAAAGTCGGTGATTATTGGGCGGGTGTGAGAGCGTCCACCTTTTATTGACAGCAGGTGTAAAGATCGACCGTAAAACTTTTTTCCTGTAACAAAGCATCGGGCAATTTTCTGGCGGATGCTCTGATTTAAACAGGATTCGTTAATGTCTGCTTTCTTTACAGTGGACAAATTTCCCATAAATTACCTGCCCGGCTTAAGTGAGACTCGGTTTGCAGAAACAAAGTGCACTGCAAACTGTATGTCGAACTATCCCGGTAGCGGAGCGTATCGGGGTTAGTACAATAGTTCTGCAAAATGCCCAGTGCGCAAATTTCATTTCCTTTGATTTAAAACATATTTTTAGTTTCGATTCTTTTTTAAAGAGAGTATAAAGATAATGAAATATCGGAAAATACTTGGCAAGTATATTAATCGTTGGGCAATAAGTTTAAAGAGATGCAAATGATCAAAGACGCTCGTGAATTAAGACCTCTAGAAAAGCAATTCGAGAAACAAACGATACACCGAATTCGTGCGCTTCAAGGTGACTTAAAGAAATTTCCATTTCAAGATGGCGCAGGCCGTTTCTACGCAAAGGAATTGAACTCTGCCTTGGAAGCAGGCTTGCTCTTAGCTTCTCTACACCTTGCAACTAGCTTGCTTGAATTATTTGTTCGCGACCTACTAATTTACAATGTTGCTAAGAAATCGGTTTCAGAACACAAGAAGCCAGTGAGCGTCCTTGATAAACTGGAAGCGAATTACGAGGATGCAACTAAGCCTCAATGGTCTTTTTCAATGATCATTGATCAATTGCAGAGTCAGCGCGTTATTAGCAGTGCTGATGCAAAGGCTGTCAAAACCTACTACCAAACTGTCCGAATCCCTATCCACCACGGCTTGACGCGGCGTTTTTTACGAGGCCACAAAAAAGCTGATTTGGAATTTGGCTCTTTTGATATTAGTGAAATACTGTTTCTCGGACGAGGGTTGAGAGTACACTCACTCGAGGAGAAATTGGAAAGCGAAGGAATTAATCTTATCAAGAAGACTGTGGCATTTATGAAAAAATATTCAACAAGCCTGGGCGAACTGGGCGACAGGTAATAGATCGGTCTGGGCACATTTATAACACTTTTATATAAAAGCCCAACCTTGTCGCTAGAGCCGATCGCAGCCCGCTGGGCTGCTCCGGCTGAGCTCGTCGTTAACCCGCTTCCGCGGTAATTGTGGTGACAAATTAATTTGAGAATATACTGAGCGGAGACTTCCATGAAATGCCTTTCCAATTTGCTCTTGACGCTGCTGGCAGTTTCCTGCATCGGCTGCGCAACATTCTATCCCTCAACCAATGAGCAGAACGTTAGGCCAAACGACTTCGGTATTGAGTACCAATGGCGCGAAGGTAGTTTGCCGCCGCCTTACCACTACGAATACACCGTCATCATCAAGCCTTCGAGCCGAAGTGAGATCGTCCTGACTCCTGACTACCCCTCAACCACCGTGCCCAAGTGGACTGAATTTTTTAATGTAGAAGAGCAGAATTTAAACGAACTGTATCGAGTGATTGTAGAAAACGGGCTATTTACACAAAAATGGCGGCAACTGGATGCGGCGCCGGTCGGTGGCAGCAATCAGACGCTGATTGTCACGGCGCAGGGAAAGCGAATTAAGATCGAGGATTACCTTGTCTCTGAGCAACAGGTTTCTGCAAAGGTAATGTATGCAGCGGTACAGGCACTCGTCCCCAAGGAGATTTGGGAGCGGTTGCAGGCGAGGCGTCAACAGTATATTCAAGAGCATCCGCGCAAATAGGATACAGCTGTTCAATGGCGCAGGCGAACAATAAAAGATGACATCAAGTCCGATAAAGAAGAGGCGACCCGGCAGGCCCTGCATTCACCGGGCTGGTATTGCCTAACAAAGATAGATTTTTGATAGAGAACACAGATAACATATGCGGGTAAATATGTTCGACATCGTAATCACCGGCGGAACACTGCTGACGATGTCCGCCGGAATGAAAATTGTCGAATATCCCATTCCAGAAGCAGTGAGTGCGTCCGGAATACGCGCTGCCGTACCGTCGCTGATACAACAGTGTGTAAATAGATTTCTGATGGATTACATTGGTTACAATAATGTTTTGTCGTTCCCTACCATTTGTGATAGGCGTAAAATATGACCACTGATCACTTCATAAATATCACTCTCCAGCAGATGGAAGTTCTAATTTCGCTTGTGGGAGAAGGAAGTTTCAGCCTCGCCGCCAGGAAAATGACCCTGACTCAACCGGCAATAACCAAAAGCATCAAAAATCTGGAAGATTCCCTGGGCGCAAGCGTGGTTAATCGCAATAATGCCGGCATTTCACTGACGCCGGAAGGTAAAATTCTCTATGATTACGCCTTACGGATGATTCGACTGCGGGAGGAAGCAAAAACAAAAATTAATAAGCTGCATGAAAATACCGGCGGCAATATCTACATCGGCGCCAGCACCATTCCTGCCGCCTACATTCTGCCTCGCGCCCTGAGTGAATTTAAAAAGAAGCATTCCGACATACGGATACATATCAAGACGGCGGACAGCAATGAAGCCATGAACATGGTTCTGGATAACGAGGTGGAAATTGGCGTTATCGGCATGAAGCCTCTGAATAAAAAACTGCTGGCCGAACCTCTGTGGAAGGATCGTCTCATCTTGGCTGTTCCGAAACTGCACCCCTGGCATAAAAAGAAATCAATTACGTTGCCGGAATTGATGAACGAGCAGTTTGTCATAAGAGAAAAAGGTTCAGCAACGCGGGATTTACTGGAATCATCTTTGAAGGAAGCAAAATCAGTAAGTCTTTCCCAGTTTAATATTTGCAGCGAATTGGGAAGCTCTGAGGCCATCAAGGAAGCGGTAATTGCCGGACTGGGAGTTTCTGTGATTTCCCTTCACGCCGTGGCACGGGAATTATCCCAGGGATTACTTTTTGAAGTTCCCATTGCGGAATGTCCGATGGAAAGAAATTTTTATTTAATCTATAAACGTCAATTCGATTTCCGTCCATTTCATAAAACGTTCATCAAGTTTCTCAAACGTTACATCCCCGGTGTGCTTTAAGCCTGAATAGTTCTTCTTCTGAATCCAGAATGCATATCATTATCGACAATCCTTCGTAAATAAATAATGGTAATAATATCCATCTGGTTATAACTATTATCTATTGGATATATTACCTGAAACAATATATCACTCCCTCCGCTATATGAAATCAACAAAGGAGCAATCCAGGTTCCAGGAGGTATTTAGATGGGTGAAATTACAATTGTGAATGCTCGGGGACTGGGCTGTCCACAGCCAGTTGTCCTGGCGAAACAGGCCATAGAATCTCATGAGGAAATTAAGGTCATTGTCGATAACGATACCGCCCTGGAAAATGTAAAGCGCCTGGGGACGAAGCTCGGCTGCGATGTGAAAACAGAAAAGAAAAGTTATGACACTTACGAAATTCACCTGACCCGGAAGGCAGGCACAGCGTCATCCAAAGAAGAGTTTGTGCCGTCGTGCAGCGCAACGCCTACAAATTCCGGGCCCTTTGTCATCGTTATTGCCGAAGATAAGATGGGAAGAGGTAATGATGAGCTGGGATATGTTTTGATCAAAGCATTTCTTCATACTATCGCCGCGCAGGCCCAGAAGCCGGAAGTCATGATATTTTATAACACCGGTGTCAAGCTTACCGTGCAGGGATCAGAAGTTCTTGAAGATTTGCAACAAATGGAAAACGAAGGCGTGCAACTGCTGGTTTGCGGAACTTGTTTAAGCTATTTTGAGATCAAGGATAAACTTGCCGTGGGAAATGTTTCCAATATGTATGACATTGCCCAAACCATGAGCCGTGCGGTACGGTTACTCACTCCATGAACGTAAATTCCCCATATTTTGTGCTGCCGTTTAAATCAGTGAGCTATGTCCTGAAAGCGGAAAAAATACTCCAGCAGGAAGGTATTGCGCATAAGCTCATTCCTGTGCCTAAGCATATCAGCACAGATTGCGGAATCTGTCTGCGCTTTGATCCGGCCATTCAAAGTAAAATTGCCGCCGCTTTAGCGGACAAAGTGGAAATAGAAGAAATTCGTGAGCTGATCAATTAAAGACCGTTAATAAGCATCAAATATTGACCGGGCGAGTCGGCTGGCGCCGGCCGCGGGCTTCAACCCCGACGGGCAAACACCGCAATGTTTGCTGATTAGTTCGATTCTAAGCCCGGCCTAATTTTTGATAACGGTTGCGGCTACTGAGGCTCAAGAGAATGAACATGATTAATGACAGCAGAAAAAAATGATCGAAAACCTTAGAAATTCAAAAAAGTTGCCGCATAATTATTTTCAATAAGCAGTTGACTGTTAGATGCCAACACAGGATGAACTGGCGGCGTTGTATAATTTGAGCAAATCCCGGCCAGCAGCATGCAATCGAAGAAATGATGTTCATGTCGCATTCGCAATCATTAATGTCTTTTCCCGTTATTTATGATATTGTCGCCACGTTATATGAGGTGATGTGCCCGTATGGATAAAGGGTTGAAATCTTATTATCAAAGCCCGGGAAAAATGCGTTGCCGAGAGAAAAAAATCAACCTGTAGCATCGAGATAAATTGATCTACGTAACATAAAAAATCAACAGGTAGTTTATCAGGGAGGGTGAACGATGGCAAAGGTAAAAGTCGGAAAAGCCGTTAAAATCACATTAATCGTCCTGCTTTCGCTGATTGTTCTTGTCTGCGGCGGAAGCTACGCATACTATTGCTACATAGTCCGCAGTCCTCTGCCGCCGGTGGACGGAGAATTGAAGTTGCAGGGATTGAATGATCGTGTGGAAGTGATCCGCGATTCCTCCGGCACACCGCACATCTATGCCAAGAACATGACCGATTTGTTCTTTGCACAGGGGTTCATTCAGGCTCAGGACCGCTGGTGGCAGATGGAGTTTTTCCGCAAAACCTGTGGCGGCCGCATCGGGGAACTGACCGGCAAGAAGGCCGCCCTGGTCAAATCGGATATCTACCTGCGCTCACTGGGTCTCTACAAGGTGGCCGAACAAGAATATAAAAGCTATGCGCCCGGCCAACGCGCCATACTGGAAGACTTCGCCAGGGGCGTCAACGCCTATATCTCCGGTCGTTCGCCCCGGCAGCTCTCGGTTAATTACTCCATACTCGGCCTGACCGGCGTTACTTTCAGAGTGGAGCCCTGGACGCCACTCGACTCGCTGGTCTTCACCAAACTGATGGCCTGGGACCTAGGTCTTTCCCGCGACCTGGAACTCGTTCGCAGCAAACTCTACGATCGGCTTGGTGCGGATATGGCAGAGCAATGGCTGGTGCCGGCCTGGCCGCTTGGCAAAAAATTAACTATCCTGTCGGACGAAGACATCAAGACTACTTTTACAAAGAGTTTGAATTCATACAAACATGACGGAAATCTCCCGGCACACACCGGCAATCAGGCCAATAATGTTTCTTCAACCGATCAAAGATTGCTTCGTCTTGATCACCCGGAGATGACATCAACTATTGACGACCTGGCAGCTGACCTCTCCATGATCAGAGGACAAACAGAGGGCGCCGGAAGCAACAGCTGGGTGGCTACCGGCAGCCTTACAAAGAGCGGTAAGCCCCTGCTGGCCAATGACCCCCATTTGGGCATTCAGCAGCCCTCCATCTGGTATCGTATCGCTCTGCACTGTCCGGACAACGGCTCGGGTAAGCCCTTCGATGTCACTGGCTTTTCCTTTCCTTCCAGTCCAGGTGTGGTGGTCGGGCACAACAACGATATCGCCTGGGGTGTTACCAATGTCTATCCCGACGTGAATGATCAGTACCGGATCAAAATTAACCCGGCCAATCCGCTCCAATACGAGTGGAATGGCAAGTGGCGCAATATGACCGTTCGCGACGAGACAATATCCTTCGGCGATGGCAAACCATCCCTCTCCATTAAGGTCAGGCAGACCCACTTGGGCCCTATCATCAACGACCATCAATATAATCAAAAAAGCGGAGAAATAACGGGTTATAACAATAAAGATCCACTGGCCCTGCACTGGACGGCGCTGGAGCCGGGCAGCATCGCTTTGGCCGTCAGCGGCTTGAATAAAGCAGAGAACTGGAAGGATTTCCGCGCCGCGCTTCAATACTGGGATACTCCGTCGCAGAGCCTGATATATGCCGACCGGCAGGGTAATGTAGGCTACCAGATGCCGGGCAGAATACCCATACGCGTTAAAAACCATGCCGGCCAAGTGCCCACACCGGGCTGGACTGACGAATACGAGTGGAGGGGCTATATACCCTACGAGCTGATGCCGCACCTGTATAACCCGGCGCGCAATTACATCGTGGCCGCCAACCAGGAAGTGGCCCCCCCGGATTACTACGGTATGCTCAATAAGAAGCTCGGGCCGAACGTCAACGCTCACTTCGGCAGCAAGTTCAATAAATGGATCTATGGTTATCGCAGCCAGAGGATTGATGAGTTGGTAAAGCAGTTTGCACCGCATACAGTAGCGTCATACCAAACTATGCAGGCCGACAGCAAGAGCCTTCCCGCCGATGAAATACTGCCGGCGCTGGCCAATCTCAAGTTCAGCGACCCAACGCTGTCGAATGCACGTGACTGGCTGCTCCAGTGGGACCGTTTCAGTGGTGAGGACAGCTCCCAGGCAGTACTCTTCAACTGGTTTATCATGCGTTTGATGAAAAACACTTTCCAGACCAGACTGGAGGGCATCGCCAAAGCCGACGGTGTGGATAAGGAACTGTGGGCAATTACCCTGCTGATGCAGAAACCGGACGACCCCTGGTGGGACGATCCAACCACCCAGAACAAACGGGAGACGCGTGACGATGTTCTTGTCCGCTCCTTTCAAGAGGGTTACGCCGCAACCGTAGCAGCGTTGGGCAAGGATCGCAACCAGTGGAAGTGGGGGGCGCTGCATAAAGCGACCTTCGTTAGTAATCCGCTCGGCGTCAGCGGTATAGGACTGATAGAATCGATCGTCAACCGAGGCCCGGTGCCCACCGGAGGATGCACCGAGTGCGTCAACAACAATATGTCGTACGCCAGTAACGGTAATTTCAGTGTGCGCCTGATCCCTTCCATGCGTATGATCGTTGACCTGGGCGATTTCGATAAGAGCGTGGCCGTCAATTCCACAGGCAACAGTGGCCACCCGGGCAGCCCCGGCTATGGCGATCAGATATTACCATGGGCCAGAGTCCAGTACCAACCAATGCTCTGGAGCAGACAGCAGGTGGAGGCGGATGCAAAACACAGGCTCTTCCTGAAACCGTAAAAAAAGTAGCCGGCTTACAGCACGGAGCAGAAGGAATTGTGAGCTAGTGCAGCTCTGCCTATTAAATTATGACGACAGGGCCAGACGAATTAAACAGCTTGATTATGAAATGAAAAGTGAGAGCAATTATGAAGTTTTTAATTCTTAATGGAAACCCATTTGGCACAAATGATGGTTTCGACATTTACATCAATCGCTTGGCGGACGAGATGAGGTCGGTCGCACATAACACGGAAGTCCTTGTCCTCCGGGATCTGCATATCAGGCCGTGCATCGGTTGCTTCAACTGCTGGGTCAAGACCCCGGGCAACTGCAGCATCCGCGATGACGCACCCGAAGTTTCCCGCAAGTATATTGCGGCGGACCACGTTATCCTCGCCTCACCTCTAATCATGGGCTTTTTAAGTTCTCTGCTGAAAAACACTATGGACAGGAATCTCCCCCTTGTTCATCCCCACCTTGAGGAGATCGACAAAGAGGTGCATCACAAGAAACGGTATGATAAGTACCCGGTCATTTCATTTCTCCTGGAGAAGGAGGCCTCCACAGACGAGGAAGATATCGTCATCGCATCAGACATCTTCCGTAGGGAGGCCATTAACGTGAGGTCATCCCTAGGCTTTATCCGCTTCACCGAAACACCAGTAAAGGAGGTCCTCCATGCAATTGACATTCATTAACGGCTCCCCGAGGGGAAAGAAAAACAATTCCGACAGGCTGATGGGACATTTTATCAGGGGATTTCTGGAGACCGCGGGAAACACCTGTGAGATAGAATACCTGACCAGATACAGACAGAACCTCCATGCTCTGACGGGTACATTCGCCGCAGCACAGAATGTTATTATCGGATTTCCGCTATACATAGATGCCATGCCCGGGAGCGTCAAGGAATTTCTGGAGGCACTGGCGCCCCTTGCGGGTAAAGCAGGTAATCCCGCCCTTGGCTTCATGATCCAGTGTGGATTTCCCGAAACATCCCATAACCGCTATGTAGCCAGGTACTGTGAGAAGTTCGCTCAAAAGATGGGCTGCCGTTCCTTAGGTTCCATTCTAAAAGGCGGCTGCGAGGGACTCGATGTTCAACCGCCATTTCTTACAGACAAATACTTTGCGCTATTCTACATGCTCGGGGTCAACTTTGGAAAGACGGGAAAACTCGATGAAGCCCTTCTTGTCAAGCTCGCGAAGCCGGAGCATCTGACCGCCGAAAACATGACTCAGATCATCCCTTTCATCAATCAGGCCTTATGGGATGCTCAAATGGGAAAAAACGGCGTCCTGGACCAGAGCTTCTTCCGTCCGCTCATGCCCGGACAGTAATCCCTTTCCGGGGCATGGATCCGGCAATGGCATATAATTAAAGTCATGGAAGCATTACGGAAGATAGGCAAAGAAAGGCTGCTAAAAAATTGCCTGTCTGCCGCTGGTAATACCGGGGCAGACAGGCAATGGAACAATACAAGCACATATTGAAAAACATCTATTCTTTAACTTCAGCAAGTCGCAGAAATCGGTTTAGTCCGGCTTACTTTTTCTTAACGTTTTTCCCCGGAACATCAAATATTTTTGCCAATTCCCATTTTTTACGCGTCTTCCATCTGCCCTTGTGGTAGGCGTAACTCGCCAGGAGCGGCAGGACGGTGGTAGCTTCCGCATAAACCATTTGTTCGCAGGACGAATCCACTTTACCCCACGAATTAGCTTCTTTGAGCGTAGAGCTGGAGCAGGCGCCGTCGCGTACATCGGCAACAGTTATTTGTACGGCATACTTATGCATAGGTACTTCATGACCCAATATTTCCGCACAAACCACCGTATCCTGGGCGAAATTTTTCGGCACACCGCCACCGATCATCAATAAACCGGTTTTACCGGCTTTAATTTTGATCATGGTCAACTCGCGGAAATCTTTAACAGAATCGATGGAGACATGGTTTTCCGGAAATTCATGCTGGTGCAGGACCAGACCGAATCCCGCCGAACTGTCGGAGAAGGCCGGGCAGAAAATCGGCACACCATGTTCGTAGGCCGCCTGAACCAGCGAGTCTTTCTTTTTCGCATGCTTCTGCAGATATTTACCCATCTCCGCGATAAATTCCCGCGAAGAGTAAGCGCGAGGCGCAAGGGAGTCGGCAATGATCTTGATGGTTTTATCGCAGGCCTGAAGATCTTCTTCATCAATGTAAGTATCGTAAATCCGGTCAATATAAAGGCTGCGCAGCAACTTGTCGTCAACAAAAGGAGAGCCCTGATAGTGTTTGAATCCCAGAGCTTCAAAGAAATCCATATCCACTATTGCGGCGCCGGTGGCTACAATCACATCGATCATGTTGTTTTTAACCATATCCACATATACCTGCATACACCCGGCGGCAGAGGTGGAACCGGCCAGAGTCAGGATCACGGCGCAGTTTTTTTCTTTGAGCATCGAGTCGTAAATGTCGGCGGCATTGGCCAGATCACGGGCGGAAAAGGACATCTTTTTCATGGCTTTAATAATGTCCACAGAATTGATCGCTTTGATGTCAATGTGCTCGACTTTTTTATTCAGTAAATCTTTCTTTTTCATGGGAATTGTCACTCTCCTGATTAATATTAATATTACCGAGCTTTTTAAAGCATGGATGGATAAAAGTCAATCTATTGAATTTGCGCCAGCGAAAAAACATTCAATACTCTTTCGCCTGTAAAGTATATCGAGGCATAACGTCGAGATGCTGCCTGCAAGGTCTCGACGAATCAAATGGTATAAAATCAATCTTGTTTTACCTGCTAATATCTGATAATCCACACCGCAAGGACATACAGATGAAAGAAATTATTACAGTTTCACAGCTTAACGATACTATTAAAGACCTGCTCGAAGAAGCGTTCAGTTTTGTTTGGGTTGAAGGCGAAGTATCCAATTTACGCAAACCCCAATCCGGCCATACTTACTTTACACTCAAGGATGATAAAAGCCAGATTCGGGCGGTTTACTTCAAGCAATTCGGCTTTGCGAAGAATCGGGCGGCCGAATTTGAACTGGAAGAAGGGTTAAGTGTTTTATGCCGCGCCCGCCTGAGCGTCTATCATCCGCGCGGCGAATATCAATTAATTGTAGAATCGGTGGAACCGCTTGGCATCGGCGCCCTGCAAAAAGCTTTTGAACAACTCAAAGCCCGGCTGGCCTCAGAAGGGTTATTTGATGAACGCTATAAAAAAAGTATCCCTTTTTTACCCCGGAAAATCGGTGTAATAACTTCTCCTACCGGCGCGGTGATTAAAGATATTCTCCATATCACCCGCCGCCGTTTTCCTTCCGTAGATATATTAATCGCGCCATCCCGGGTGCAGGGAACAGAGGCGGCAGCGGAAATTATTCTGGGATTGAGGAACTTACAGGCGGCAGGCGGTGTTGACGTAATCATCATTGCCCGCGGCGGCGGTTCTCTGGAAGACATGGCGCCTTTTAACAGCGAAGATCTGGCCAGAGAGATTTTCCGCTCCGCGATTCCCATTATATCAGCAGTAGGTCATGAGACAGATTTTACGATTTGTGATTTTGTTGCCGATTTGCGCGCACCGACGCCTTCGGCCGCAGCGGAATTAGTAGTTCCCGAAAGTGCGGAATTGCTGGCCAAAATTACAAACCTTCAACAAAGGGTTCGTGCCGGTTACGGCCGCTATCTCGCCGATCAGCAAAAGCACTTGGCCTCGTTGCAGGAGCGATTGCAGGATCCGCGGCGACTTTTGGTTGATTGGCGGATTCATCTTGATGATTTGCAGGAAAAAATGCAACGGGCTTTGCGCCATCAAAGAGATAGTCTCTTAAACAGTTTGCGCACAAGGGAAACGGCTCTGCTGCACCAAAGCCCGGCGAAGTACGTTCAGGAAAAAAGAGTGTTGCTCAATATTTTACAAAAGGATACACTTTCTCACTGGAAAAGCTATCGGGCTTACCGTCTGGAACGTCTGCGGAAAAACGCGGCGCTGCTGGACACATTAAGCCCGCTGGCCGTGCTGTCAAGGGGTTACAGTATCACGCGCAAGTCTCCGGGAGGAGAAATTATCAGGCAGGCCGAAGTATTGATGACAAATGAAGAGGTAAACATTCAACTGGCAAAGGGCGGCTTCACCGCCCGGGTGGAAAAAATATACGGAGAGTAGAGACAATGGCCAAAGAAAAGTTTGAAGATGCGCTGGAAAAACTCGAAGATATAGTAAAAAAAATGGAGACAGGTGATCTGCCGCTGGAAGAAGCTCTCAAATCATTTGAGGAAGGGATCAAGCTGATTCGTTCTTGTCAGGCGAAATTGGACGAGGCCCAGCGTCGCGTCGAGATGCTTTTAGCTAAAGATGATTCCGGTCAGGTAAAACCATTCTCAGGAGAGGATAGTGATTATAAGTAAGGATTCATTCCTGGACGCCTATCTGCAGGACAGACGCAAAATCGTGGAAGAAGCTCTGCACTGGTATCTGCCGACAGAAAATAACACGCCGCCGGAAATCTATAAGGCTGTTCATTACAGCGTCTTTGCCGGAGGCAAGCGGATCAGGCCTATTCTCTGCCTGGCTGCAGCGGAGGCTGTAAGCGGAGATTTGGCACAGGTCATGCCGGTTGCCTGCGCCCTGGAATTTATCCATACATATTCGCTGATTCATGATGATCTGCCTTCCATGGACAATGATGATTTCCGGCGCGGCAAGCCAACCTGCCACAAGGTATTCGGCGAAAATATTGCCATACTGGCCGGTGATGCGCTTCTAACCGAGGCGTTTATTGTTTTGTCGCGGACGGAAAAGTTAAAATTTTCGGCGGAAAAACGCTTAGCTGTCATCCAGGAAATTTCACAGGCTGCAGGAATAGCCGGAATGGTTGGTGGACAGACACTTGATGTGCTTTCCGAAAAATCAAGACCCACCCGGGACGTCCTCTATGAAATACACCGGCGAAAAACGGGAGCGCTGATCACCGCCGCAGTAAAGTCAGGTGCGATTATGTCCAATGCCCGCGAAAATAAAATTAAGTCGCTGGCTGCTTATGGTATGAATATCGGAATGGCTTTTCAGATCGCCGATGACATTTTAAATGTCGAAGGTGATAGTGAATTGATGGGAAAGGGAACAGGCAGCGACACTGCGGCAGGCAAAGTAACTTATCCATCCTTAATGGGAATGGATTCCGCCAAAGCGGAATTACAAAAGCATATTGATACGGCAATTGCCAGTCTCACAATATTCGATAAGAGGGCATTACCCCTGCGACTTATTGCCCGTTATATTATGGACAGAAAATCATAAAAGAAGGTTGATACTGTGGTCAAACATCAAGAAATAGCAAATTATAGCGTCCTGGAGAACATAAATAATCCAGCGGATATCCGCAAACTCAACAATGCGGAGCTTGGTAAACTGGTACAGGAAATAAGAAGTTTGATTATTTCAACAGTCGCATCATCCGGCGGGCACCTGGCCTCCTCTCTGGGCACCGTGGAACTGACTCTGGCCTTGCATTATGTTTTTAATACTCCCCTCGACAAGATTGTCTGGGACGTCGGTCATCAGGCTTATGCGCACAAAATTATTACGGGACGCAAAGATGTGTTTTCCACTTTGCGCTCGAAGGGCGGCATCAGCGGTTTCCCCAGAAGAGAAGAGAGTCCCTACGATACTTTCAATGTCGGACACAGCGGAACTTCCATTTCGGTTGCTGCCGGATTTGCCGAAGCCAATTCTTTAAAAGGAATACCCCGGAAAGTTGTTGCCGTTATCGGTGATGGTTCCATGACTACCGGTATGGCCTATGAAGGTCTCAACTGGGCAGGCGATCGCAATAAAGACCTGATCATTGTTTTGAATGATAATGAAATGTCCATTTCCCCTAATGTCGGAGCAATGTCTTCCTATTTAAATCGTATGATGACGGGTCATACCGTAACTAAATTAAAGGCGGATATTAAAAATTTTCTCAAAAGCATTCCCGGTATCGGCGATCAAATTGTCAAGTTTTCGCAGCAAATAGAAGAGTCAGTGAAAACTTTTGTTGTTCCCGGAGCTCTTTTTGAAGAACTGGGCTTTACTTACGTGGGGCCTTTGGAAGGCCATACGCTGGAGCATCTCATTGCCAATTTTGAAAACATCAGGGATTTAACCGGACCGGTGCTGGTTCATATAATCACCAAAAAAGGCAAGGGCTACAAATTTGCGGAAGAAAAGCCGCTCAATTACCACGGCA
>CAYXZW010000010.1:0-70748 GCA_964469905.1 uncultured Smithella sp. | reverse complement strand
CGCAAAACATGAATCAATTCATGGGCGGCGATATAAAGCATCAAGGGATTAAACTTGATAAACGAATTTGCCCGCTCTACTGCATCGAGAATTATATTGTCCTGCAGGCAAATGCGATAAAAATGAAAACCCTCTTTATTTTGTTTAGCCGAACTATCCGGTTTTTCATAAGCATATTTGCACAGGTGGGCAAAAGCGCCTTCTTTTATTTCATGTTGCTCCAAATAAGCAAGTGTTTTTACATCGTACCTATTTTTTTTCAGTTGTTCCTCGCTAATTCTAAAGTTACGCGAAACCAGCTTTTCGGCATCGTTAAATGCTTTGTTGGCCAACGGTATCTGTGCGGCATTAAAATAGCGAACCATAAGAAAACCTTAACAATATTAATTGATATGTCCATATTATATCCATTCGACCATCCAGTGTCAAATTGCGTTAAAATGGCAAGTAATTTCAGTAAGAAAGATATTTTGTCAGATCGGGAATTGCCACCATAGCATCAAAGATAACAAAGGTATGAAACCAACCGGTTACGCCCCATCATTCCTGCCTCGGTAAAGGCTTCTGTCTATCTTACGGAGCATAAGAGAAGCTTGTCGCTCAGCTTCTCTATGTCCCAAAATTAATTTGACATCCTGCGTTACGCCAGCGTATATCTTTCCTTAACCACAACTACTTTCCGGGGGGCAAATACAATGAAGGCTTCAGCTAAAATTAGAATCGGTATTTTATACGGCGGCCGGTCAGGTGAGCACGATGTTTCCCTTTGCTCGGCGGCATCAGTAGTTGCCGCCCTGAACAGCAGTAAATACAAGATCGTGGCCATAGGCATAGACAGAGATGGTAAATGGTATGTTCAAGATAAGCCTCAGATAGTAAAGCATAAAGATTTTGGCAAGGTTCTTTCTTTAAAAAAACGGGGGACGTGGCTGGTTAATCATTTTGAGCAGGAAAACAAGCTGCTGCTCTATAATATGGAAAACAACGGGGAAAAAGTTGCCGTCGATGTTGTTTTTCCTGTTTTGCATGGGACCTTCGGCGAGGATGGTACTTTGCAGGGGCTGCTGGAACTGGCCATGGTGCCGTATGTCGGTGCTGATGTTCTGGGATCTGCCGTGGGTATGGATAAAGATGCAGCCAAAAGATTATTGAGTGCAGCCGGCATTCCAGTCGTCCCTTCCGTAACCGTAAGCCAACAGCAATGGCAGAATAATCAAAAATCTATTATGGAGAGTGCCATCGACAAACTGGGATTGCCGCTTTTTGTTAAACCGGTGTGCACCGGCTCTTCGGTCGGAGTAAAAAAAGTTAAAGAGAAATCCTCCTTTCCGGAAGCTGTGGATTTCGCTTTGCAATTTGACACCCGCGTGATTATTGAAAAAGCCATCGATTGCCGGGAGATTGAATGTGCGGTGCTGGGAAATGAAAAACCGGCCGCCTCCATCCTGGGAGAGATAATTCCCCGTCATGAATTTTATTCCTATGAAGCCAAGTATATTGATCCCCAGGGCGCAGTACCGCAGATTCCGGCGCAAATTAAACCTGCACTGGCTGAAGTAATCAGGAAAGTTGCAGTTGCGGGCTTTGTGGCTCTGGGCTGCAGCTCGATGGCGAGAGTTGATTTTTTTCTGGATAAAAAAACCAATGAATTTTATTTAAACGAAATTAATACGCTTCCCGGCTTTACCAGTATCAGCATGTATCCAAAATTGTGGGAGGCCACCGGCCTTAAGTACGGCGACCTTCTCGAGAAACTGATTGCTCTGGCCCAGGACAGACATAATAAGAAACTGGCCATCAAGACGGAGTTCAATTAGCACCAAAAATCGAGGTTATTCCATGAAGCGTAAAATAATTAAAATCGACGAAGAAAAATGCACCGGCTGTGGCTTGTGCATACCGAACTGCCATGAACAGGCGATAAAAATTATTAACGGGAAAGCACGGCTGGTAAATGATGTTTTCTGCGATGGATTGGGTGCTTGTCTGGCGGAATGTCCGGAAGGTGCGCTGACTCTGGAAGAACGCGACGCCGAGCCGTTTGATGAAACAATGGTTCTGGAAAATCTGGTGCAGAAAGAATCGGCGTTAATAGAAGATCATCTGCAAAAACTTTCCGGCAGCGGTGAGACTGAACTGCATAAAGGATACGGCGATTTGCTGAAGGTAATAAAAGGGGATGCTGCCGGAGGCGGCTGTCCCGGCTCGGCGTCGGCTGTTTTTGCCAAAAAGGATAAAGGTGTCGTAAATTCCCCCCGGGAAAACACACAGCAATCGGAGCTCAGTCATTGGCCTATTCAGTTGCATTTGCTCAATCCGGTGGCCGATTTTTTCGCAGGCAGTGATGTTGTTCTCGCTGCGGATTGTGTGGCATACAGCCTGGCCGATTTTCACAGCCGGTTTTTAAAAGGCAGGAATCTCGCCATCGCCTGTCCCAAGCTCGATCACGACATAGAGATATATATAGAAAAGATTCGCCGGATGGTTGATGACGCCAAAATAAATACACTGACGGTAATTATGATGCAGGTTCCCTGCTGTCGCGGACTTCTGCAAATTGCCCAGACGGCGCTACAGAAAGCTGCCCGGAAAGTACCGCTGAAAGCGATTATCATCAGCACCCAGGGGGAAGTGCTTTCCGCAGAGTGGGTTTGAGTTCGATTCCAAATAACCTAAAGGGCACCAGATCAAGCGCTACCTTTGTTGGCACAGCCTGTCTTTTGCAGTTTCGGGCAGGCGGTTGTTATTTGACTATACTACCCTTATTGGTCTCTTTATCTTGTGAATTCCTGCTTGATGGAAGCTTCCGCCGACAAAACACCATTCGAGTGATTCCAAATAATCCTTGGCAATTTCGGAGGTTATTCCCGTGTCAGCTACGCCTGTGATTGGCGCGCGCCACCATCTTCCGGAATAGGAATAATGAGGTTGTTCTATAAGATATTTTAACCACTTTTTGCCACATTGCTTACAAGCATCTATGGTCACCTCAGCACCATTCTGATCTTCGCCAAGGTTAATGGTATCAAAGTCCAGGTAGCTGAATGGCGGTTCATGGCATTTGCACTTAAAAATCATTCATTCCTCGCATAACGAAAAACAGCCGGAGCGATCGGTACTAGCGGTGGGTTCGCTCCAGCGGCAAATATTTTTGCGACGTCCCACCTTTACTGCCCAAACTGTAAATTCTTTATCTTGAATAGAATAGATCATTCTCTAATGACCCTGGCGGCCTCGGGCCACTGGAGAGAGCCTGAATGCGAAGGATGATCTTCTGTAGATCTTTCTTTGGTGTTGCACGGAAATCCTTTTCAACAGATTCTTTAAAATAGATTTAATATTAGGCGATATTTAAAGTTTTCCCTGTTTCCTTTTCAGTCATCTGCCACGATACGTTCAATTGTAGACAGAATTTCATCCACATCATCAGGGGAAACCTCAGAAAACCATATCTTTTGAGGGTAAATCATCACATTAGAACCCTTAGCGCAAAGCCCCATACATCCTGATGTGGAAATCCTGACCTTTCCTTTCAAGCCTTTCTTGTTAACAACATCCTTTAATTTAGATTTAGTAAGCTGACTATTATTGTCTGCACATGATTTTTTTTCTCCCCCACGATCATTAGTGCAAACAAAAACATGAGAGACGTAAGGTGATTCGTTTTGTTTAGGCATTATAGAATATCTCCATGTTGTAATATTTTGCCCAACGGAGCGGCGCTGATTTGTCTTTTCGTTTCAGCCGAACAATTAATATACCCACCGGGTATTTTCCAATATTTCATTATCTTTATACTCTCTTTAAAAAAAAATCGAAAGTTAAAAAATGTTTAAAATCAAAGGAAATGAAATTTTGGCATTGGGTATTTTGTGGCAATAAAGGCCAATTGCCTGCCAGGTAATTTATGGGAAATTTGTCTAATAACCATTAAATTGACCGCAGAACATAATTATCATGGTCATAATTACGGCGACAGCAAGGGGTAGTCAGTTGGTGTCGTGCATTTTAAACGAGTCTGACATTTTGTTTGTTCGGGAAAGGAGTGATTAAAAAGTCTTTACATCTATTGCCAATTTAACTGCGTGCGCGGGCAGATTATTCCATCGTCGGCTTAACCGGTTCTTCAGTAACGGGTGGAGGTGGAGCAACCGATTGCCAGCGGCGGTTGAATAAAGCGAGAAAAACACCACCCAAGCCAAAGGTCAGGGCGCAGACTTTAACAAGTAAGCCCACATAAGGTATCCAACCGATCAGCCACAGCAAAATTAAACCCAAAATCGTTGCACCGGTCAGTGATTTCGTTTGTCTGTGCAATATTTTTACTAAAATATAATCGCCAAAAATTTTTCCCGCAGCAATATAGCCAAGGATGAATGCCAGAAGCAGCAAAGTAAAGACCAGGGGAATCAGGGTAATGCCGATAATGGAAATTACCAGCAGCATGAAGAAAGGCGCCATCATCAGCGTTGCAGCCAATCCCCAGAAAAAAGATTTTACTTTATAGCTTTCGATTTCCCGGGCGACAGCAATCACCGGCCGGGGAATAAAAACTGTTACCAGCAGGGAGATAATAAAGATAACGGCAAAAAAGCATAAAGAAATAATATTTAAAATCAATGACCAACCTTCGATTTCCCCGCGCAGGGCGGAAGAAAAAGCATTGGAAATATTTATCCAGTTTATTTCGGTGATATCGCCGAAGACTTGCGCACCGCTGCCTTTAACGATAACTCCTCCGGCGCAAACAACATCGCCGCGCACTACAGAGTCGGTGGCAAGAACAACAGAACCGCCGACAACAATGACATTCCGCTCGACCAGGCCATTAACCGTTACCTGTCCGCCGATATCAATGACGGTATCCACTTTTTGATCTCTCTCCACCGTGACATCGCCGCCGATTTTAATGATCTTCTTGGCCTCAGCGGAGGCTGCCGCCACAAGCAGGATCAACAGGAAGATGGCAATAATCGGTATAATTTTCTTTTTCATAATTGGCCCTGCAAATCTACTTTCCGTTATTTTCCCTAACCGCAATGCGCCTCTGCCGCCAATACTCGATAAAACCGGGCAGAACGGACAAGATGACAATAACAATAATTACCAATGTAAAATTATTTTTTACCGCAGGTATATTACCGAAGAAATAGCCGCCCAGGAGGAAGAGGCAAACCCAGACAATGCCGCCGGTTATATTATATAAGATGAATTTGGAATAGGTCATCGCACCGATGCCGGCGACAAACGGGGCAAAAGTTCGAATAATAGGCATAAAGCGGGCGATGATTATGGTCTTGCCGCCATGCTTTTCGTAAAATTGATGGGTCCGCTGTAGATATTCTTTCTTGAAAAAGCGGCTGTCTTCATAATGGAAAACCTTGGGGCCGATAAAATGGCCGATGGAATAATTAACGGTGTCACCGGCAATCGCCGCGATACAAAGGGAAATTAGCAGTATTTCAATATTCAGGGCACCCAGTGCGGCAAAGCTGCCCAGTGCAAAAAGCAGAGAATCACCGGGAAGAATCGGCGTAACAACAAGGCCCGTTTCACAAAAGATAACGAGAAACACAATGACGTAAGCCCAAACGCCAAAACTCTTAATAATAATTGGCAGGTATTTGTCCAGGTGCACGAAGAAATCAATAAAATAGATGATAATGTCCATAAATTAATGCTATAAGTGAAACCAAAGTATTTAGGCCGAAGACTGAAGGCTCAACAAGAATAATATTTCTGATTCCTTCAACTTGAACCTTCAGCCTAATGAACCCTATATAGGGAGAACAGGGAGGGTGTCAACATGAAAAAGGTCTTGATTGGAATATTAGTAATTATCGCAGCCCTGGTTGCCGGTTATTATGCCTTCCCGGAAAAAGTGGCAGACTTAATGATCAATGCCGCCAGAGGTCAGGCCGGGCTGACTAAAAAAATGATCAAAATCGATGATCATAATATAGTTTATCTGGAGGGTGGCAAAGGACCGACAATAGTCCTTTTGCACGGCTATACCGCCAATAAAGACAACTGGCTGAAATTGGCACCTTATCTAACCAAAGATTACCATGTGGTGATACCCGATATCCCCGGCTATGGAGAAAGTTCCATGATCGAGCAGGCTTCCTACGATTTATCCAACCAGATGTCGCGGTTGCATAAATTTGCCCGGGCACTGGGACTCAAAAAATTTCATATTGCCGGCAATTCCATGGGTGGCTTTTTCGCCGGGACTTATGCTGTGCGCTATCCTGATGAAATTATCAGCGTTGGTCTGTTTGACGCCGGCGGGGTTAAGTCTTTGGAGAATAGTGTAGTAAGAAAAATGATGGAAAAAGGCGAAAATCCGCTGGTACTAAAAGACGGAAACGATATGCCCCGCTTAATGTCTCTGGCTTTTGTCAAACCGCCCAGTTTGCCGTATCCGCTTCAGAAAGTAATGACCAAGACCGCTTTAGCTAATCGCCAGTTTTATGAAAAAGAGCTCAAAGAAATCGGTCCGGATTTTCTATCGCTCGAAAAAGAGCTGCCGAATATAAAAGCCCCCGCCTTAATTCTCTGGGGCGATCAGGATAAAATTCTTGATGTTTCCAGTGTACCCGTGTTTGAAAAAGGGCTGAAAAATTCCAAGACGGTTATCATCAAGGATTGCGGGCATGTCCCGATGATTGAAAAGCCGCAGGAAACGGCTGATGCCTATTTGGCTTTTATAAAAGGTGTAAATTAAAACGGAAAGCCTTTATCAGCAGGGGGTTTTTTCTGAATCTCCTGTTTTAGAGGTGAATATTTGGCGGCCCTCTGATGCTGCTGCCGGGCATTGACAATGATCGATTTAGGAGCGGTCGGGCAGACTTTTTCACAAGCTCCGCAGCCGATACAATATTGGACATCCGTTTCGGGATAGAGGATGTTATTCTTGTTAACGAAAGAAATTGTATGGGTCGGGCAAACCTCGCCGCAAGCGCCGCAGTTTTCGTTATTAATATAGACGATGCATCTGTCCTGAATTAAATCGGCCTCGCCAATCTGCGTGAACTTTTTTTCTTCCAGTGCCAGAGGCAAAATTGCGCCGGTCGGACAAATCCTGCCGCAGATATTGCATTCATAATCGCAATAACTTTCCGCATAATTCATCCGCGGCTGCATTATCCCCGCAACACCGTATTCCAGCAGGGCGGGAGTAATAACTTTTGTCGGGCAGGCGCTGATGCACAAGTGGCAAGCCGTGCAGGCATTCGTGAAATGATCCCGACTAACTGATCCGGGAGGTGTAATCGGGGCATTTGTTTTAGTGCCGGCGGTGCCGACGGCCAAACGGATAGGCCAGTTCAGCAGCAAAAATATGGAGCCTGCCGCTGCGGCAGTACCGGCAAGAAATCCCCGCCGGGCCGGTGACCAGTTGCTTGGCCGAAGTTTTCCCCAGGAGGAAGAATAGCAAATTGATGATTGGGGACATGCTTCCAGACAGTTAAAGCAGTTAACGCACCGGCTTTGATCGATGGTCATTTCTTGCGTGTTGATACAACCGGCTTTGCAGACATTTGCACACCGGCCGCAGGAATTACACGTAGTCCTGTTCAGCGCCAGTTGGAAAAACGATATTCGTGATATCAGCCCCAGCAGCGTTCCTACCGGGCATAATGTATTGCAGTAAAGCCTGCCGGACGAAACCGACATGCCTCCAATAATCAAAATAAATCCTAAAGTAACACTCAAAATAACCGGGGGAACAGAGGGAAGTTTTTTGTCAAAAACATAAATATCAAAAATATGTAATAAGCCGATCGCAGCATTGTAAGCCCAGACAGCTAGCGGTTCCAGAAGATGAGTCATTGTCCGGGCAAAAATACTATAAGGGTCAAGTAAATTGATAAGCGACATTATTCCGCAAGCGGCAGTTAAAAGCGTAAAGATCAGAACAGAGTAGCGTATCCAATTTTGCGGCTTCCGGAAGGAATGGTTGCGGCGATGGCCTGTTTTGCCCGACAAGGCAATGAAAATATCCTGGAGCGTTCCCAGCGGGCAAAGAAACGAGCAGTATAGTCGACCGAAGATCAGGCTAAGAACGAGAAGAAAAATCAATCCCAATGCAAATAATATTTCCGGCTTTGTGCAGAGATGAATTAAGGCGGGAACAAATTGTCCGGCAAATAAAAAGGAAGATAAAAATAAAGCCGGCTTTTCTCCTCCGAAAAACAACAGCAAAAACAAAATGAAAAGAAGAGCGGAAAAAATAATACGGATTTTAGCCAGCTTCAATGCTTAAGTTCCTTTACAGGGCATAAGTTAAAATTTTCAACTCCGACAGATTCATGTTCCCGATTTTTTTGGCATGTGCCAGTTTGATGTATTTTATGTCCTCGGGGTTTTTGCCGAAAATCTTTGCAGCCGCGGCATCCACCGCAACGATATCACGGGACATCAGCAGCGTCTTTTTAACTTCAATTACCGGAGGACTGCCGTCGCGCGGCCCGGAAGGACCATGACTCATAAGAACCCGGTAAGCATCGACAATATTGAGATGGGGCTTACAAAACAGGCAAAAGTCGGCAATACATTGATCCAGTCCGGTTAGATGATATTCCATGCGATTGCTCACGACGCCCATCAAGTTTTTCATGGCGATGGAAAGCTGGGTGGAACCATGATGCTTCAAAACGGGAACATTGATGAATACATCGGAATTAAGGATCAGTTCATGGACACTGGTTGTCTTCAGTTTTATGGCTCCCGGTATTTTTACTTCCAGGTACTTGAAATTATCGGCAGGAACAACCAGCGCGCCGGCAGACTTGGCGGCCTCTTCGATACCGCTGAGCTTATAACAATTCCGGGCATTGCTGGATGTAGGCAGGACGACGTTGTCGAAGACATAAACCTTTTTGGCACCCGCCTGATAACAATGCTCTACAATAGCCTTGACCAGGAGAGGGTTGGTAGTAGCGCCGGCTTCCGGTGAGCGGGGGAAGCCGATGTTGGGTTTGATCACTACCGTCTGGCCTTTTTTGACAAACTTATCCATTCCCCCCATGAGCCCGATAGCCTTTTTGAACATGACATCCGGTTCACCGTTTTTTACCGCAACAAGATCGGGCATCCCCTGCGGAGCATCTTTAGCCAATAGTAAATCCGCTTTGCCCAGGATAAGCGAACCGCCGGCAACCAAGCCCAGCGACAGCCCCTTTTTTAAAAATTCCCGCCGGCCAGTGTTATTGGTCTTTGTCATTTGTCCCTCCTGCATCATGATTGTGTAGCATAATAGTTATTCAACTGATTGTTAATCAAATCGCAATGCACCGGAAACCCAGAATATTGGAAGAAATATCTTTATATACCGGTTGGCGATCAGTTAAGGAAGCCGGGATTCCGGATGCCCAGCTTGCCCCTTTGACAACGTAAGTTTCTTCGCTTTCCTCATCCGGCCCGGGCTCCCGCCAGTGATCCAGCGTCCATTCCAGAACGTTACCCAGAGTATCGGCTACTTCATATTCGTTGGCAAATTTAACATATTGATCTACCGGTGACGTATCTCCCAATAAACTATTCTCCAGGTTGCCGGCATCATCCTGCCAGTTATTCCCCCACGGGTATAAATAGCTGCGGGAAGTGCGCGCCGCCGCTTCCCATTCTTGCTCTGTGGGTATCCTCTTGCCGGTCCAGGCAGCAAAGGCACAGGCATCCTCCAGGCTGACCTGCACGACCGGATGTGTTCTCTTCACGTAAAGCGTGCTGGACTGACCGCTGGGACGATACCAGCAGGCCCCGGGCATTCTTTTATGTTGCAGTTGATTGTTCCAGATAAAACTTTCGTTACCGGTGAGGGCGTTTTTTACTTTTTGCATCCGGGGAATATACACCAGGCCAAACCCATTTTTTTCGGCGGTGGTTATGTAACCGGTCTTTTCCACAAAAATCTCGAAAAGAGCATTAGTGACGGGAAATTTCCCGATGTAAAATTCACGCAAATCAACAATTTGCTCCGCCAATTCGTTTTTGTCCCGGCTTGCTCCGCCGACCCGATATTTGCCGCCCTTGATCAGGATATGCTGGTTGTAAAATTTTTCCCGGACACTGAGGTAGCGGTCAAATTCTTCGGAAAGAAATTTTGCTTTTTCCTTGATTTCTTCTTCCGAATAGATGCTGTTGCTTAAATCCGGGCCAATTTTTTCGAGCGCCGCTGCGGCAGCGGCAAGCTCAGCTAAAATCTCTGCTCTGTTGCGCAGGTCGCCTTCCACGGCGGCACCTGCCGTTTGGTCTTGCCCCGGAATGCCTTCTTCACCGGCTAGAGGCTCTTCCAGAATTTCAACAACTTCTTCTCCCGCAATCTCTTCGACAACCTCGACCTCTTGCACTTCTTCCAACTTATCCGTGGCGGTTGTTTCCTCTGTTATATAATCTGCGGATGTTTCTGCGGCCTCGACAATCGTATCTTCGGCGACGATTTCTTCCGGTAAAGATTCCACAACTTCTGCTTCCGGCAGAGCTTCCTGCGGTGAGGCAACAGAATCATCTATTTCGATTATTTCTTCATAATCCTTGTCTTGGGTCTGTCCATCCGGGATCACGGCCGATTCTTCCGGGGCCATGCCGGTTTCCGGCAATCCATCATCCTTAAGGGCGGTCTCGGCGGTAATTTCGCCTTCTGCCGCCGGTTCGGTAAGCTCATCGCCGATCATTTCTTCGATGATTTCGACCACTTCAGTTGCCGTCTCTTCTTCAATTATTGCCGACCCTGCATCCGGCTCGACGGGGATTTCTTCAATTCCGGCATCGGGTAAGTACTCTTCCGCAGCTGCTTCCAAAGCCGGTTCAGCGGCAACGACTTCTTCTATAACTTCGACTATCTCTTCGGCACCGTCTTCCACAACCTCTTCAATGATTTCGCCTTCCGGGGCCGTCTCCACAACTGCCGCTTCCTCCCCGGTTCCGGAGTCGATACCAATTCCATCGAGTCCCCGGCCGGTGCTCAGTGCTGATTTAACGCTTTCTGCCAGCCCGCCAAAAAGATTTTTAATCCGTTCAATTTCTTCACTGTTTAAGTCGGCACCAGTGGCGGCGAGGGCATCAGCCAGCATCTCTTTTACGGAGGCTGTTATCTTGTTTATTTCGCCGGAGGCGGTAATACCTTCTTCCTCCAGTGCCGGCTCCCGGGCTTCGGATAAGCTGCCGAAAAGATTTTTTATCTGCTCAGCTTCCTTAGAGTCCAATTCCGGGCCGGCAGAGGAAATTGCTTCAGCCAGCACCTCTTTTACCGCCTCCATTATTTTATTCATCTTGGCCTGAGCATCAATTTCCTTATTTTTCAGAATATCGTCGATGCCGGCCAGGGCTTTTCCCATTTCTTTTTCAGGAAGAACTTCAGTAATTTCCTTCTGAGTAGTGGTTTTATCAATGCCGCTTAATTCCTCCACCGGCAAGTCTTGCTCCCCTGTCAGCTCTCCGATCAGATTTTTCAAGCGGTCGATTTCTTCCCGGGCGGCCTGGGCATTAGCTGAAGACAGTGCACCGGCCAGTGTTTCGTTCAGAGCGGAAAGAATTTCGCTAATATTGCTGCCGGTATCTATGCCTTTTTCCCGGAAAATATCGGCGATACTCGACAAGGCCTTATTTTTGACATCAGCGGAAATATCAAAAATATTGCTCGGCCCGATGATAATTCCCTGAGGATTTTTCCCATCCTGATAAAGTTTTTTCAGATCGCTGTTGACACTGGATTTAACGGAGCTGAAATTTTTTCTTTTGGTTTTGATTAACTCGGCATCATCTCCGGTATCCCAGATGGATTTAACCAGCTCCTCGGTATCGATAGACGTCATGGTTTCCGCGGAGCTTTCCTCCGGGTAAAAGTTCCTGACGGCACGGATAAGCTTGCTTTTGAGAGTGGTTTCGCTTTTATAGTTGAGGCTATCGATAGCTTCGTCAATGTTTTTTAGCGAGATAATTACCGGCACGGAGTTCTCCTGTGAGCTGGAAAGAAAAATGACTAAACTTATTATAACATTATTTACTTTAATCGAGAACAGTATTATAAGAATAACGCGATGATGAGCAAAAAGGTTTTTCCGGGGGAAATAGAATATAATAGAGTCCATGCTTTTCCGAGCATACTGCCAATAAAGGCGCGCAACTAATTAAGGGGACGGTGTATGGAAGAAATTGTAAAAAATCAATTTAATCAGATTCTGGCCGGACATTATGAGCGTTTGACCGGATCGAAAAATGCCCCCGGTGGATTGCCTCTGACGATTGATAATATTATATTTTTTATCCTGATTGGAGGACGGGAACTGGAAATGTCCGATTATACTTCAGAAGTGTCGGACAGATATATGATGGACGAATTTCTGACCGAAGTTAAAGAAACGGGGATTGAAGCGGATGAGCATTTTCAGGCGGCCATGCAGGAACTGGTGCAGAAAAAATACATCGATCCCCGGCCCGATGGTCGTATCCATGGTTATCAGGACTGCAAGGAAACGGCCCGGACTTTAAACCGTATTTTCCCCAAAATGCAGGGAATCAATTTACTGGCTTATGTCGGGCAGACGATTGAAGAAGCTAACAGCGGGCGCACTGATATAGCAGCGGCGCTTTCCCGTTTTGATCAGACTTTGAATAATCACGGTGTAGCTCCGCACAAACCGAAAATACCGGTAATTACTCCGCCGCCCCAACCCCGGGCCGAGACACCTGCCCCCGTTACCGAAAAAAAGGATACGACAACAAGCCGCAGCGGTAGCCGTATTATTCGCGATTATGTTATCTCTGAAGCTCCGGCAAAGGCGGCGCCCGCCGCCCCGAAACCTGCTGCACCCGTCAGTGAGCCGGCAAAGAAAGACGCTCCGGCCGATATTCATAAAGAAACAGACAGCGAGCGAAAAATCCGGGAAGAAGCGGCGGCGATGAAACAGAAAATTGCTGAGCTGGAAAAAGCAATTGCGGAAGCGGAAAAACAGGCCGCCCCTCCCGAAGAGATGGCCACTGCAGGGGTGGAAGAATCAGCTGCAGCGGAAAGTAATACGGAGGAGATCGATCAGGGAGATGATGAAATCGCCAAGAAAATCGCCGCCTTTGAAAAGGAACTGGCGCTGGTTTGTCCTATCTGCAAAACAGGCATCCTGCAGGAAAAATCAACCGGAGCCGGTAAAGTTTTTTATGCCTGTGAATCCAAAAGCTGCAATTTCATCAGTTGGGGAAAGCCGCATAATATTCCCTGCGCCCGCTGCAAAAATCCTTTTCTGGTGGAAGTAACAGATACGGCCGGTCAGACGATTCTGCGCTGCCCCCGGGCGACCTGCCAGCACCGTCAGGCGCTCAATCCCCAGGGAGTCAAAGTGGTTCGCAAGCGACTGGTTCGCCGTAAAGTATAAATATTAGGCCGTTGTGTAAAAACGGCCTGCGCATAATATTATAGCAAACGGCATAAGGAGCCGTAACGCAATAGAGAAAAGAACAGACAATTTCGTAACGGCTCCTAACTGATTTTCAGCACTTTAGCCCCGCGAATTTTACCTTCTTTTAATTGAGTCAGGGCGCGGTTGGCCTCTTCCAGAGGGTATTCCTCAACTGCCGGGTGCAGCGGTATTTGTGCGGCCAGGATTAAAAATTCTTCGATGTCCCGGCGCGTGACATTGGCCACACTCTTTATTTCTTTTTCCAGCCAGATATGCCGGGCATAATCCAGTTGTAAAAGATAATTCCTGTCCGTATCTTCCTTGCGGATCGCATTGATGACCAGTCGCCCCGCAGGTGCAATGTTGCGGAGAGCCTCGACAACCGGTCTCCAGGCGGGAGTCGTATCAATGATAGCCTGCAGTTTCTGCGGGCTATCCTCGCCGATGTCTCCGGCCCATACGGCACCGGTCTCACGGGCAAAGAGGCGTTCATTTTCCTTGCGGGCGAAAACGAAAACATCCGATTGGGGATAGAGATGGTGCACCATTTTCAGGATGAGATGGGCGGAGGCGCCAAAACCTGTCAGGCCGAGACTTCCACCATTTTTTAAATTGGCCAGACTTAAGGAACGGTAGCCAGAAAATCAGGGCAGAGGTTTTCCATTCCGGCAAGACAATACTCGCAATGACCACAGCTATGGTTTATCCAGCCGATTCCTGCTCTTTCGCCCGTCGCGAATTTTGTTGCCCCATCTCCGCGAGCTATTACAGTGCCGATTATTTGATGACCCGGGATACAGGGGAGTTTTGCCGGTGGTGTCCTTCCCTCGATTTCGTCGAGTTCAGTATGACAAACACCGCAGGTGGAAATTTTTAGTAGAATTTCACCGGCGTGTACTTCCGGCAACGGCAGCTCCACAATTTTCAGGGGCTGTTTATTTTCTTTAATACTGGTTATTTTTTCCAGTATTGCCGCTTTCATTATTATCCTTTTAGTGCTGCCGGCATTTCCAGGTTAACATCAACCGGCTGAACGTATTTCCGGGTAATCTCAGAAGTGGAATTTACTTTCAGCTTACCAAACAAAAATGAAAGTTGTTTTTCCAGTTGCGCCCCCAATTGCCGGATTACCGGAGCCGGTAAATTCCACATCTCCAGTTTAAAGGAAGCAAATCCTTTTTTGCGGGTTTTGTAAAGAAATTGCTCTTCGGTGTCCTTTTCTTTCCATTCTCCCTTAAATTCCTTCTTCAGGTATTCGTAAATTCTTGCTTTCAGTTCTTGCGGGAAACTGGGGCTGTCATAAATAATATTCTGGAAACCGGTGGCCAGGTGGATTTCGGCAGTACCCACGGCCGGGAATCTGTCAAACGCTTCATCCGGCAGGGTGGATGCACCATGCTGCACTGCACCGGCTAAACCATACCGGTTACGGGCCATTTGGGATAGTTGTTCCAGGACAGCAAAATCAATTTTAACTTCCGCAACAGAGCCGTCGGCCAGGGGTACACCTCCATGTGTTGTTCCTGTCTGGACGCTGATCTTGCTGATGGGGACAAGCGGCTGATCGCCGATTTGGAGCGATTCCAGATACCCTTCCATGAAGGCCTGCAATTCTTCCACGGTGCTGTTTTTTCCACCGACTTCGCCGATCTCGCCGCCGACGGAGATGGAAATGCCTTGTGGCTCCAAATCCCGGATCATTGTTGTCAGTTCCGCCGCCAGCTGGTAGTTCGTTTCCTGTTGTTCTTTTACGGTAGCGCGGCTCAGGTCCACCAGAGTTGATGTGTCAATGTCGATATTATAGAAACCGGCTTCGATTGCTTCCCAGATTAAATTTTTTACTGCCTGGACTTCTTTGGCGGGGTCAGCGGCAAATTTTTTGGCATTAACCTGAAAATGATCTCCCTGGAGAAATATTGGTCCCGAATAACCGGCTTTTATCGCGGCAGCAGTTACCGCACAGGTATATTCCAGCGGCCTTTGGAGTGTATAATCTATTTCCGAACGGGCGATTTCAAAGATAACGGGACCAACCTGTCCTTTGATTGCCGCCCGAAAAATGGCCTGGGCGGAATCATAGGTTATTGCCCGCAGGTTAATTGCCGGCACGGTAAAGCCCTTTAATTCGCCCCGACCCATTGCCTCGTAGAGCGGCTGGATGGAAGCGGACAGAATTCCCAGAGCGGCTGCAGAGCGGCGAATAAGCCAGCAGGCTGCATCCTGCGTTGCCTGATCCGGGCTGAATACTGCTGTATAAATAAGAGAATCAATCAGTTCATCTCTCAATTTTGCTTCATCCAGAATATGCACATCATTCCCGTCGATTTGAATAATCTGTGCATATTCGCTTTTCAATTGATCTTTGTTTTCGTAAATCATGCAAGCTCCTTTACTTTAAATATTGTTGAGCCATTTGAACCTCGGTGGTGCTGCCCATGTAAACAGGTGAACACTGATCAAGGCTTTCTACTTTTAAGGACAGAATATCGGACTGGCCATCAGTTGACCGTCCGCCTGCCTGCTCGATAATAAAAGCCATGGGCTGAAGTTCAAACAGAAGGCGCAACTTGCCCCGTGGTGATTTTATGAGCGCCGGATAGGTAAATATCCCGCCTTTCTTTATCAGTACCTGATTGATGTCGGGTACGAAACCGCCGCTGTAGCGCAGTTTGTAGCCGTCTTTCTCCAGTGCTTCAATAAATTGCAGATGTTCCGGCAGCCATTCCCGGCGCAGTCCGCCCGGCGAAAATATGGAACCCTTTTCTCTCAACCTGATATTCTCCTGGGCCAGAACATACTCGCCTTCACGGTTGAGCACAAATTCGTGAGTTCCAAAGCCCGCCGAATAAACAATTGTAATCAGGGGGCCATAAGTTATATAGAGCGCTGCGGCCATCGTCTTTTTTCCGGTATCAAAAACCGATTCTTTGTGAATGCCGATAATTGTGCCGATAGCCAGATTAGTATCAACCAGCGATGAACCATCCAGCGGATCAGCAGTAACGATATATTTTTCGCTTCCTGTGCCGATTTTAACTATTGCTTCCTGTTCTTCTGATGCATATTCCCGGACAAAGCCGGAGAACTGCAATTGATTTTTCAAAATCTCATCAGAACTGCGATCCAGCGAAAGCTGGTCTTCGCCGTAAATATTTTTGTAGCCGGCCTGTTTGCGGTTTGCTTCGTGAATTTTCGCGGAAATATATTTACCGACTACGGCAATTTGCCAGATGAGACGGCGCAGCTCCACTTCCACTCCCGCCATCCACATGTGCCGCCTTAAATCGACAATATTTTTTGTGTAATCACTAATGCCCTCTCCCATTTTTCCTCCTCATAATTGCAGCAACCGGCCGTTTTTGGACTGCTATAATTGTCCGGCAGAACAGATTTAACCAGGATTATTCTTCCGGCCGAATTAGTTGTTGTCTCTGGCGATGGCCTTGGCCAGGGCTTTTTCCAATTCAGCCAGCGTGTATGGTTTCATAATGGCACCCGCAAAGCCGTATTTCCAATATTCTTCCAGTACCGGGTCACGTGTATAGCCGCTGGATATAACCGCCTTTACTTCGGGATGAATAGTCAGCCAACGGCGAATTGCCGTTTCCCCTCCCTCTTCACCGCGCAAGGTTAGGTCTATAATAATTAAAGAAAAAGGCTGACCGTCTTCCTTTGCTCTACTGTAAATATATAAAGCTTCTTGATGGGATTGGGCAGTAGCTACTTCATATCCCAGATGGCTGAGCATGCTGGAGGTTACATCCAGCAAAATCTGCTCATCATCAATTAGAAGAATTTTATGTTTAGCCCTTGTTTTTATTTCCCGGGGTTCCTTGGGGTCTCGGGGTATAATTTCTTTATCTACCGCTGGAATATAGACCGTAAAAACAGTGCCGGACCCGAGTTTAGAATTAACGACAATCAATCCTTCATGGTTCTTGACGATGGAATAGCATAGAGCCAGCCCCAGTCCCATCCCCTTAACATTGCTCATTTGCTTGGTTGTAAAATAAGGATCAAACAGTTTCTTGATGTGTTCCTGGGGTATCCCTACACCATGGTCTTTAACATACCATTTTAGATAATTGCCGGCGGACAGAGGTGGTAACTGATCGGCATTCAGATGTATATTCTGCGCACCGATTTCGATAGTTCCTCCTTGAGGCATAGCTTCAGCGGCATTAGTTACCAGGTAATGGGTAACCTGATGCATTTGCCCTTCATCTATTTGTGCCGGCCAGAGGCCATCGGCAAAATCAAATTTACATTTGATGTTTTTTCCGCTTACGGAAAACACTGCAGCTTCTTCCAATACCCTGGACAGAGAAGATGTTTTCCGCTGGGGACTGCCTCCCCGCGAATAAGTCAGCAGACGGTTGGTCAACGATTTTGCTTTCAGACAATGTTCTTCCGCGCGGGAAAGTCTTTCATGAAGTCTGTCTGGTGATGTTGCTTCAATTTTCGCTAAAGAAATCGAGCCCAGGATGGCAGTCAGAATGTTATTGAAATCATGAGCAATGCCACCGGCTAACAGGCCGATAGACTCCAGTTTCTGGGCCTTGGCCAGCTCCATCTCCATAAAGCCGCGGACGGTTATATCCCGCCCGAGGGATTCGAGATAAACAATTTTCCCGCTTTCATTCCTCAGGGCAACGGCAGTAAATTCCAACATCACAGTCCGGCCGTCTTTTGCCGCTATTGACAGAATCAGGTTTTTTACGAAATCTTTGCCACCTTTCATCTCTGCGGTAGCCGCAAGCCAGTGGGGATAATAATCGGCATGAATAATTCGGGCAAAAATATCCGGATCAGCTATATACTCATCCAGAGAATAGCCGAGAATTTTTTTGGCCGCTTCGTTGATATAGATTATACTGCCGTCATTGAATCGTATCCGGAACAATGCCTCATCGGCTAAGCTGGTAAGGCGCTCATAGGCTTCCTTGATTTCGTTTGCTCCTATTGCGGTTGTCTGTTCTTCTGCTAAAGATAATCTGCCCGCCATTTCCTTCTGCCTTTCGATAAATACTGAACCGACCCGATTAATTAATACAGGTGTATATACAGCTAGCCGTTCTCATTACCGAATATTAACCGTCATTACAAGCAAATATTAAATCTGCCTGTTATCGACTACTTTGCTGATTGTGCCTTCAGTCCGCGGCAAGCTGTTGGCTTCGACCAGTTTTACGGATACTCCGATACCGGTTACTGATCCGATACGCTTTTTGAGCGTTTCCAGGAAGGAGCGCTGTTTTTGCAGTTCCAGGGAAAATATCCGGTTAGTGACTTCGATTATTACCTCGAGGGAATCCATGGCCTCTTTGCGTTCAACAACAATCTGATAGGGGGCATCGCCTCCGGCCACGCGGATTATTGCTTCTTCAATTTGCGAAGGATATACATTGATGCCGCGAATAATCAGCATATCGTCGGATCGCCGCACTACTCGCTGCATTCTGACCTGCGTCCGGCCGCAGGCGCAAGGTGAATAATCCAGACTGGTAATATCGCCGGTACGGTAACGAATCATCGGGAAGGCTTCTTTGTTTAATGTTGTCAGCACCAATTCACCGGGTCTGCCCGGCGGCAGCAGGGCACCGCTTTGCGGATCAATAATTTCCGGAATAAACGAATCTTCATAAATATGCATGCCGTTTTTACATTGACACTCGCCGGCAATACCCGGCCCGATTACTTCCGATAAGCCGTAATTATCCGTTGCACTTAAGCCCAGCCTGCTTTCGATTTCCCGGCGCATTTTTTCCGACCAGGGCTCTCCGCCAAACAGGCCGACTTTCAGAGAAAGCGAGTGCGGATCGATCCCGGCCTTTTCGATACGGTTGGCCAGCTGGAGGGCATAACTGGGCGTACTGACCAGAACGGTTGTTTTATAATCCTGCATTATCATGATTTGTTTTTCCGTGTTACCGGTGCCCATCGGGATAACCGAAGCTCCGATAACCTCCGTTCCGTAATGGACGCCGAAGGCGCCGGTAAAAAGGCCGTAGCTGAAAGCTATTTGTACGAGATCGTCATGGGTTACACCTGCGGCCGTCATGAAACGGGCGACAAGGTTCGACCAGATGCGGATATCGTTTTTTGTGTAACCGACCACAATCGGTTTGCTGGTTGTTCCGGAAGACGAATGAATGCGGACTACTTCCCGCAGCGGTACGGCAAACATTCCATAAGGATAGTTGATGCGCAAATCCTCTTTGGTGGTAAAAGGAAGTTTAGTCAAATCGGAAAGCGATCGAATATCATCAGGGAGAATTCCCGGCTGGGCGAACTTCTTCCGGTAATGAGTTACATTCTTATGCACACGATTAATAGTTGCCTGGAGTCTCTCCAATTGGAGCTGCTCGAGTTCATCGCGCGACATACACTCATGAGTTTGATCCCAGATATTATTCATCTTAAAACCTCCCGGCTAATTCATGCAGTTGAGTATTCTCTTTTAGGTGCAGTTCAAAACTGCTCAGGTACAAGGCGCGTAAAAACCGAATCGCGAGGCGTATATGAATATACGTTGAGCGGTTAGGTGTGAAACGCAACGCCGTAGATGAGCGGTTTTCAACTGCACTTATCGCTCCCAGATTTCCTTCTTATCCCGTCCCAGATAGGCCCGCTGCACGTCTTTATTTCCCAGTAACTCCTCAGCAGTTCCCTCCAGAATCATCTTTCCCGTTTCCAGCACGTAACCGCGATGGGCCATTTTCAGGGCTGCCCGGGCGTTTTGCTCCACCAACAGAATTGTCGTTTTCTTTTCCCGCGACAGATTTTCAATAACGCGGAATATTTCGGCAACAATCATCGGAGCCAGCCCCATCGACGGTTCGTCGAGCAGCATAAGTTTGGGCTTGGCCATCAGCGCACGACCGACGGAAAGCATTTGCTGTTCTCCGCCTGATAGGGTTCCGGCCAGTTGCTTTCTTCTTTTATGCAAGATAGGAAATAAATCGTAAATCATGGCGGCGGTATTTTTCGCCTCCGCCCTGCCTGACCGGGAGCCGGAATGCTGATAAGCTCCGAGTTCCAGGTTGTCTTCCACCGAAAGCGGTTTGAAAACCTGCCGGCCTTCCGGAACCTGAGATATGCCCAGCCGGACGATCTGGCTTGGTGCCAGATTGCTGATGGATTCTCCGGCAAAAAGAATCTCGCCGCTTGCCACCGGCACAATACAGGATAAGGAATTAAGCAGGGTAGTCTTACCCGCACCGTTGGCGCCGATAAGCGTAACTATCTCCCCTTCCCTCAGATGCAGGGACACATTTTTCAGGGCGTGCACTCGCCCGTAGTATGTATTGATGTTCTTTATCTTCAGCATAGCGACCTTGTAAAAAGTCCATATGCAGCGTTGTGCTGCATATTTTGTCACTGCGGCGTACGCTAAAAAGTACGCCTCGTTTCTCAATATTTGCACGCCTTGCCTCTGGATCTTTTTACTAAGGCGCTAAATATTGAGAAATTTTAAGTTCCATCGGAATTGGCAGTTCCTAGCATTGTTGTCCTGTTTTGTTTTCGTGAAAAACAGCCGTTATCCGTCGCCCAGGTAGGCTGCAATCACCGCCGGATTTTCCTGAATCTCGCGCGGAGTACCGCAGGCCAGCTTTTCCCCCAGGTTTAAAACCACGATGGAGTCACAGATATCCATTACCAGATCCATGTTGTGCTCCACCAGCACGACAGTTATGCCGGAATCCCAGATTTTGTAAATAAGCCCCGCCATTTGAGCGGTTTCCATGTCATTTAACCCCGCTGCCGGTTCGTCCATCAGGATAAGCTGCGGTTGGGCAGCCAGGGCTCGGGCAATCTCCAGTATCCGGCCCTTGCCGAAAGGCAGGTTATTGGCCGTATTTCCGGCCTCAGCAGTAAGCCCTGTAAAATCCAGCCAGTGCATGGCCTTTTGGGCAATCATTTTTTCTTCTTTAATCTGCCGGGGCAGTTTAAACGCACAGGAAATAACCCCGCTTCTGCTTTTTGTATGGAGTCCGACCATGACGTTTTCCAGCACAGTCATTTGCCCGAAAAGTTCCATGTTCTGGAAAGTACGCACAAGACCGAGCGCAGCAAGGGATTCCGTCGCCACACGGGAAATATTTTTTTCGCCCAGATATACCTCACCGGATGTCTGTGTGTAAAGGCCGGTTACAATATTAAACAAGGTGGTTTTGCCCGCGCCATTCGGGCCGATGACACCGGTTATGGAGCCTTTTTTTACCTCTAAGGATACATCCGTCAGAGCGGTAAGCCCGCCGAATATTTTAGTTATGCCGTCGAGTCTAAGCATGACTTTGGCCCCAGCTTTTTATTTTGCCGCTGATGAATCCGACTATTTGCGTGAACCCGCTGATCAGGCCACCGGGCAGATACATGGTCATGATAATCAGCATCAGACCGTAAACGATAATGTCATAATCCTGCAAAATACGGAGGAACTCCGGCAGAATGGTTAAAATTGCCGCTCCGAGGAAGGAACCGTAAATGCTGCCCAGGCCACCGATGATCACCATTGTCACCAGTTCGATGGAAAAGTTAAACCCGAAAGAAGCCGGAGAAATAAAAGTCATGGTATGAGCATATAAACTGCCGGCAATCGCCGAAATTACGGCGGAAACCGTAAATATCTGAACTTTGAGCAACCGGGCATTGACGCCCATGACCCGGGCAGCCACTTCCGAATCGGCAATTGCCCGCAGCGCTCGACCGATGCGGGACTGCGACAAGTTAATCGATAAAAGCATCACCAGCAGGGTAAATGTCCAGATCAGATAATAATTGCTCCAATCGTTGTCAAAGATGAGGGAGCTTATTTGAAGATTTGGTATCCCCGGAAGTCCGGACGGGCCGCCGGTGATTGCTACAGTTTCATTGAAAACGATAAACATAATAATGCCGAAACCAAGTGTTGCCATGGCCAAGTAATGTCCCTTCAATTTTAAAATGGGGAACCCGATGATAAAAGCCAGGACGCCGCTTACGGCAGCGGCAATGAACAGAACAATCCAGGGATCAAAGCCAAACCGGGTAGTAAGAACCCCGGAGATATATGCTCCTAATCCGAAAAAAGCGGCATGTCCGAGTGAAATCTGTCCGGCATAGCCCAGCAGGAGATTCAGCGCCACAGCCAGCATGGTGTTAATGCCGATAAAAACCAGGACATTGATAAAATAACTGCCCCGCAGAAAAAAGGGCGTTATCAGTACGGCCAGCGTAAAGATCAGAAATATTATTATTTCGCGTTTTTCTTTGGTCATTTTAATTTTGTAGCTAAGCCTTTTTTCAAAAATAACTTTAACATTATGATATCGTCACCGGCATAAGGAGCCGTAGCTCAATGGTGAGATATTCAATAGTTTGGCCATAACCTGATAACCTAACCACCTGAAGGTGGCGCGAGGTCACGCGAGGTAACAAGGCCCGCAGGGGGGCTATTTCATTTTGTAACGGCCCCTAAACTCTTTCCGTTTCCTTTTGCTTGAATAAGCCTTCCGGCCGAATAAAAAGGATTAATAATAAAATTATAAAAGCAATGGCATCTTTATAGCTGGCGGAAATATAACCGGCGCCGAGTGATTCGAGCAATCCCAGAAGTAAACCACCCATAATGGTGCCCAGTCCGCTGCTCATGCCGCCGATAATCACAGCGCAAAAACCCTTCAGCCCCAGCATTATACCGACATCGAAAGAAGTCATGGTCAAGGGCGCAATGATGATTCCCGCCATTGATCCGATGGCGGAACTGATGACAAAAGAAAGAAGAACCATGGTCTTAACATTGATGCCGACGAGACTGGCGGCCTGGCTGTTGTAGGAACAGGCTCGCATGGCTTTGCCGACAATGCTGTAGTTAAAAAATATTTTGTTGGCGGCTATGATCAAAAGCGTGATGGCGAAAATCCAGATATGCTGCGGCAGAATTGTCGCTCCGGCAATATAAAGCGGTTCATTACCGGAGAAGGCCGGGATGGCATGAGTATCTTTTCCCCAGACCAGCATGGCAATACCCCGAATCAGTATGCTGGCGCCAATTGTTATGATTACCATACTCAGAGGAGGCGCGTTTTTCAGGGGTCGGATAGCCAGTCTTTCAAAAACAATGCCGATGACCGTAGAAATCAGGATAGCCAGCACAATGGCCGGAATTAAGGGAAAATGTAATAAGACGAGAAAAAAAAGTGTCAGCATGCCTCCCAGCATTACAAATTCGCCCTGGGCAAAGTTGATGATGCCGGTGGCATTATAAATAATGGCGAAGCCAAATCCAATCAGGGCATATATTGCTCCGTTGGAGAGCCCTGATAAAACATACTGAAATAATTGCGGGGAGTTATCCATTTATTAAATCATTTGCGTAAGATAGTAAGAGCAACGCAGGGATTTATCCTGCGTTGCTCTTCTTTAAATAAATACACACTTATTTAAGCAGTGTCCAGCCTTTATTTTTAATTTGCACCAGCACGAAAGCATCGCTTTGCAGACCGGCATGATCCTGCGGTGAAAAAGAGAACGTTCCGCCGATACCGGCGAATTTCTTTGTTTTTTCCAGTTCGTCGCGAATCGCCGCCGGCGAATCACCGCCGCGTTCGATAGCACCTTTAATCAGCATGATGGCGTCATAAGCATGACCTCCGAAATGATCACCTTCCACTTTATAGTGTTTCTTGTAATTATCGACATAATTGAGCAGCGCCTTTTTCTGGGGATCATTCTTGGGAAGATGTCTGGCAACAACAACCCGGCCGGAGGGCAGGATAATGCCTTCAGCAGCATCACCTGCCAGTTCAATGAATTTCAGGGAAGAAACACCATGGCTCATATACAAGGGAAGTTTAATTCCCAGCTGCTGGATGTTTCTGGCTACAACCGCCGGGCCGGGATTGGTTCCCCAGCAAATAATGGCCTGGGCGGCGCCGCCGCGGATTTTAGTCAACTGAGCCGTCATGTCTGTATCTTTGGGTCCGTAGGTTTCATCGGAGATTATTTGTATGCCGAATTTGCCAGCCTGTGACACGAGCTGTTCTCTGCCGGAAGAACCAAAACCATCCGAAACTGTCAGAATTGCAATTTTAGCTATCTTCTGTTTTTTCAAGTACTCAAATATTCTGGCAACGGCCAGAGCATCATTTTGTGCTGTTTTAAAAACCCATTTTTTTACCGGTTCGGTAATCTTGATACCGGCGGCACAGGAAACAAGGGGAATTTCGGCTTTTTCTACCACCGGAATAACAGCCATGGTATCACCGGTTGTGCTGGGGCCGATAATGGCGACAACCTTGTCGTCTTTAATCAGCTTATTGGCCGCCTGAACGGCTTTAGTCGCGTCGGCCTGAGTGTCATAGACGATGAGTTCCAGCTTGCGGCCCTTGATTCCACCGGCCTTGTTGATTTCCGTCACCATCATTTCGGCGGTGTTACGCTCCGGTTCGCCCAGGAACGAAGCCGGTCCGGAGACGGAAAAAAGCGCCCCGATTTTAATGGGAGGAGCTCCAAAAGCTGATCCGGCCATAAGACCGACAACAATCATGCAAAGAACTAAACCCAACATTTTTTTGAACATAAACAATCTCCTTTTCCGAATATTATGATAAATTTGCTAAAAAATAAAAAAGCCACGGTTTGGTTATCTCCCCGTGGCTTTTGTTCGATTTATTTGGCGAAGTTTCAGCAGGGAGCAGACCGGTACAGTATAGCGCAATAATAGTAATAGCCGTAATAATTCCGGCCTATTTTGCTGTCTATCCTGTAGTTGCTGCAGCTGAACATTCTTTCTAGTGACCTCTTAATCCTTTAATGCCAAATGCTTTTTGGTATGGGAATGTAAACCATATATCAATTTATGTGTCAAATAAAATATTGCTGATATCGAAGCCAACTGGCCACATCAAAAGCCAGTTTCGTTTTCTTCCGCTGTTTGATCCGCGAGCAGCTGAGTTTCGGCACTTCCGGGCAAATCCTGAACCGAGCGCAGTTTTCTCTGAATAGTACGCGATTTCTTTTGCACATCATCCATGGAATTGGTTGCCTGTTCCAGTTTTTTGCGGACGGCATCCAGTGTTAAGCCGAATTTGTCAAATTCGTTCTTTATCTCGCCCAGGACTTTCCACACTTCGCCGGAGCGTTTCTGAATGGCGAGGCTGCGGAAGCCCATCTGCAAACTGTTTAAAAAAGCAGCAAAGGTGGAAGGACCCGCTACTACAACGTGATATTCCCTTTGCAAGAGTTGAACCAAATCAGTGCGGCGAATTATTTCGGCATAAAGTCCTTCGGACGGCAAAAACATAATCCCGAAATCAGTAGTCTTCGGAGGAGAGATATATTTTTTGAAAATATCTTTGGCTTCATTCTTGATTCTGGTTTCCAGTAGCCGGGATGCCTCTTCGGCGGCTCCCGCATCGCCGTTTTCCTGTGCTTCGAGCAGTCGGGAATAATCTTCCACTGGAAATTTGGCATCCACCGGAATCAGCACATGATCGCCGCCTTGCTCACCCTGGCCGGGTAATTTTATGGCAAACTCTACGGTTTCGTTGGAATGCTCGGCAATGCGGACGTTTTTGGCATATTGTTCGGGTGCCAGAATTTCTTCCAGCAAGGCGCCGAGCTGTACTTCGCCCCAGATGCCGCGTGTTTTGATATTGGTGAGTACCTTTTTTAAATCACCGACACCGGCAGCCAGATTGCGCATGTCGCCCAAACCCTGATGCACCAGTTCGAGGCGTTCGGATACCTGCTTGAAGGATTCACCCAGTCTTTTTTCCAGTGTGCCCTGCAGCTTTTCGTCGACGGTTTCGCGCATCCGGTCAAGCTGGCGGGTATTGTCTTCCTGAATCTGCTTGAGTTTCTCATCGACAATCAGCCGGACAGCGTCCATCTTTTGTTCGTTAGTTAAAGTTAATACGGATAACTGGGCGGCAAATCCTTCGAGTTGGCTGCGCTGCAGTCCGGCGATTTCCGCCATGCTTTTCTGCACGGAATCACCGAATGATTTCAGCGATGAGGCCAACTCCGCTCTTTCCTGATGAGACTGGGTTTGCATTTCGGCACGAAATTGGGCAATCTCATCCCGAACTGAACGGTCGGTCCTTTCCTGCAGGTTTTGCAATGTATCGAGCTTACCCGCCAGCGGCGAAAGGTCAAAGGGTGGTCGTTTGATCAGCCAGAGTTGCAGTATGACAACAACCGCGATCAGGATTAAAACTATAGTTAGAAGTATTTCCATGCGTGCGGGCATTCCTTAAGTTTGTTGCCGGTTATTGTTTTTCTTAAATAAAATGGGAATATAGCGGCCAAGAGGGCAAAGTGTCAAGGACAATAAGAGTTTTGCATAATTACTATTTTGTCATCGCGAGGAGCGAAGCGACAGACTAGACGCGCCAGCAAGGGACAAAAGCACACCCGCTTTCGCGTTCTTCTCTATCTCTTTTATTCTGTCAACTGACTTCTGTCTCCTGTCTTTTCTTATCCATTCTCCAGCGCTTTGCGCACTTTAGCGCCCAGGTCCTTCATCGAGAATGGTTTCTGGATGAAGTGCACGCCCTGTTCCAGTACACCATGGTGAGCAATGACGTTGGCCGTGTAGCCAGACATGAACAGACACTTCACACCTGGATAGAGAGACAAAATGTTCTTGGCCAGGTCACGGCCGTTCATCTCCGGCATGACCACGTCGGTCATGAGCAGGTCGATATGTCCCCGGTGCTCCCGGGCCAAGCGGATGGCCTTCCCCGGGGTTCCGGCAGCGATTACAGCGTAGCCCATCCCATCGAGCATCAGCGTGGCCATCTCCAGGATCGACGGCTCGTCCTCCACCAGCAGGATGGTCCCTCTGCCCGCAGTCGGCGACGCAGCCTGTTCCTTCTCAGTCTGGGGGGCTGCTTTGGACGCGTGCTGTGGCAGGTATATCTTGAAGGTCGTCCCGTGGCCCGGCTCGCTGTAGACTTTGATGAAACCGTTGTTCTGCTTCACGATGCCATAGACTGTGGCCAACCCCAGGCCGGTGCCCTTGCCTGTCTCTTTGGTGGTAAAGAAGGGCTCGAATAGATGGCCGATGGTTTCGGTGTCCATGCCGCTGCCGTCGTCGCTCACGGCCAGCAGGATGTATTCGCCGGGGACGAAGCCGGCGTGAAGGGCGCAGTATTTCTCGTCAAAGACGATATTGTCCGTCTCGATGGTGATCTTGCCTGTGTCTGTGATGGCATCCCGCGCATTGACGCACAGGTTGGCCAGGATCTGGTCCACCTGCGATGAGTCGATGAAGATGCGTCCGAGATTGCCACCCGGAAGCCAGGCCAGGTCAATGTCCTCTCCGACGAGCCGCCGTATCATCTTAAGCATGCCTTCCACGGTCTCATTGAGGTCGAGGACAATGGGGGCCACGGTCTGCTTGCGGGCGAAGGCAAGCAATTGCCTAGTCAGGGCGGCCGAGCGCTCGGCCGCCTTCTGGATCTGCTGCAGATGACCGAAGAGGGGATCGGACGGCTCCGTCTTGTTCAGGCACAGCTCCGCGTAGCCGAGGATTGCCCCCAGCATGTTGTTGAAGTCATGGGCCACGCCGCCCGCCAGCCGTCCCACCGATTCCATCTTCTGCGCCTGGGTGAGCTGCTCCTGGAGCTTTTCTTTCTCTTCCTCGGCCCGTTTGCGGGAGGTGATATCGCGGGTAATGCTCAGGATATGCGGAGTGCCGTCAAGGCTGATGACCGTGGCCGACATCAACCCATCCCTGAGTTCGCCGCTCTTCATCCGGAAGACGGCTTCGATGTTGTTGACCTGCCCGTCTCTTTTGAGTCCTTCCACCAGCCTTTGTCTGTCCTCGATGTTATGCCAGACATTGTACTCCACGGATGTTTTTCCGATGATCTCTGATTCTTCGTAGCCCGTGATCCTTGTAAAGCCGGGATTGATGGCAACATACATTCCGTCTTCGACTCGGTTGATGTTTACGGAATCCGGACTGGTAAAGAAAGCCTTGCGGAATTTCTCTTCGCTGGCAATCATCGCCTCCTCCGCCCTTTTACGCTCGGTGATGTCCTGGTTGATCCCGAAGACGGCGGCCGGCCGGCCGAATTCATCGCGCTGGAGCTCACCCATCGAGATGACGCTAATCACTTCACCCGTGTCCCGCCGGCGAAAGCGGATGTCCAGGCTGTACGGATCACCGGTCCGCACCAGGTTCTGCAAGGCCTCGTGCGCCAGAGCACGGTCGTTCTCGTGGATCAATCCCGCCACCTCCTCGAAGACGGGGGCGGCATCCGGCGGAAACCCGAGCAGCGCCAGCGCCTCGGTTGAGGAGCTAAACCGGCCACTGGCCAGGTCAAGCCGCCAGTTTCCGACATGGGCGATTTCCTGGCTGCGCCGCAGGTTCTCGTTCGTCTCCCGCAACGCCTCCTCCACACGCTTGCGGTCGGTTATGTCTTGAATAATGCCTTCATAGCATACAAGATTACCCAGGCTGTCACGCACCTCTCTGGCGCTTGTGGAAATTAATATTCTGCTGCCGTCCTTGCGGTAGACTTGATATTCGATGCAGTCTACGTGCCCGTGATCGGCGAGCAGCTTTTTATACCTTTCCCTGTCCTCAGGATTTACGTAATACTGAGTGGTGATATCTGAAATGGCGGCCTTCATATCTTCCGGCGATGAATATCCGCACATACAGGCCATTGCGGGGTTTATGTTAATCAAGCGGCCATCTGGAGAGCTTTGATAGATGCCCTCGGCGGCGTTCTCAAAAATGCTGCGGTAACGCTCTTCGCTCTCTTTCATTGCCGCTTCCGCCCGCTTCCGCTCGTTATTTGCGAAAAAAATGGACAGAAGAGCTGCCATATTTGTTGCCAGTATGGCATCTTCGGATGTCCATATGCGTTGATTGCCAACATGCTCGAAGCTCAGCAGTGCCCCCAGGCGATCACCGATCCAGACAGGGGCGTCCAGCAAAGAACAAATTCCGTGCTCTTGATAGTAGGAAGCCGGAATATCGGAAGTGCGGGGATCGGTATAGACATCCACGGCAGCAATTACATTTCCTTTCTGGTGGCTGGCGGTATAAGCGGGGAACTCCTTACTTCGCAGCGTTTCTCCGGATGAGTGATTATGATCGCTCTGGCGGTAGAGGTCGAGGCAGCTAATTTCTGAATGGTCGTCGTTATAGAGCCACACACTGACTCGTTCGGTGCCGATAAGAGCGGCGCTCGCCTCTGTGATTTCAGCAATTGCCTTACGTAGATCGGAGTGAAACAGTGTGCCGCGCGACATCAGGGCAAGCAATGAATCGTTCTGTTTCTGCAGGCGTTTTTCGTTCTCCTGCAGATTCTCTTCCGCCTGCTTGCGTTCGGTAATGTCGCTGGCAAAACAAAGGCTTGCCGGTTTTCCCTCCCATGATATAAGGGAAATGGATATATCGGCCCACCGAATTTTTCCTGACGCATCAATAAAGCGAAAAGCGTACCGCTGGGGGACATCCTTTCCCTCCAAGCGCTGAAAATATCTTTCAACAACCATCTGCCGGTCGTCTGGATGGATGAAATCGGGGAAAGGTAGATTGGCCAGCTCTTCTAACTTATATCCGCTAAAATCAACGAAGCTTTGATTGATGAACTTGAACATGCCGTCCTGGGCAATGAATATGGACTCCATGGCGGCTTCAACAAGAACTCGATACTTTTTATCGCTCTCCAGCAATTTCTCTTGAGCCTCGCGTAGCTCCTTTTCAACCTGCTTTTGAAGGGATTCCGATTTCTCCAGCTTTCTGATTTTCTTCTTTAAGGCGGAAATTTCTTCGAGCAATTCCTCTTTTGTGCCGGCTGATTTTTTCATTCAAAACTCCTCTTTTGCGGGCCGGGTAACCAGACCCGGCGCAGATAATTAATTCGCCGCGTAAAGTGGTAAACTGAATAGACTAAATATCCCGAAGGGCGCTTTAGGGTCAAAGGGTGGTTGTTTGATCAGCCAGAGTTGCAGCAGGAAAACAACCGCGATCAGGATTAAAGCTATAATCATGATGATTTCCATGGGTGCAGGCATTCCTTAAGTTTGTTGCCGGAAATTGTTTTTCTTAAATAATGTGGGAATATAGCGGCCAAGAGGACAAAGTGTCAAGGAAAATAAGATCTTAAAACTACGGGAAACTTGCCGTAGGCACTACGGCCGGATGTAAGTGAAAGCCCTGAAGAATTTAATTGCCCCGGAAGACACGGTGTGTTAAATCAATCACCTATGTGACTTAGGCCGTCGAGAACGATTAAAAAATGTCTCAGCGGAATCATGCTTACTGCATTTTATACGTGGTGATTAAACATGGCTGATGTTATCGATATCAACTGTGATATGGGCGAGTCTTTCGGGGCATACACCTTGGGGAGCGATGAAGAAGTTATCCGTTCCATTTCTTCAGCCAGCATCGCCTGCGGCTTTCATGCTGCCGATCCGATGGTTATGGATCGGACAATTCGTTTGTGCCGCGACCATCAGGTCGGTGTCGGGGCTCATCCCGGTTATCCCGATATGATGGGATTCGGCCGCAGGTTCATGGAAATCACTCCTGAGGAGCAGAAGAATTACGTTGTCTATCAGGTCGGTGCTCTGCAGGGGTTTTTGTCCCTGTATGGCATGCCATTGCAGCACATCAAGCTTCACGGAGCCCTTTACAATGACCTCGTAGCTAAACCGGATCTTTTTTATCAGCTTATAGGTCAGATTAGCAGGGCATTTGGTGATCCCATATTCCTGACACTGGCAACAAAACAGGCCGCCCGGCTGAAAGATACGGCAAGACGCGAGGGGTTGCGCATTGCCCTGGAAGCATTTCCCGACCGCCAGTATACCGATGAAGGAGAGCTTGTTCCCCGCAGTCAGGTAGGCGTCGTTCTGAAGGATCCGGAGCTGATAGCGAAAAGAGCCGTCGCGATGGTCGTGGATAAAGGCTTCGAGAGTATCAACGGACGGTGGATCGATGTTGTCGTTGATACTTTGTGTATCCATGGCGATAATCCGGTAAGTGTCGCTGCAGGAAGGATGATTGTTGACGCTTTCAAGCGGGAAGGAATCATAATTAAGCCCTTGGGAGAAATCATCCCCCAATGACGGTTTTAACTACCACATCAAAACTGAAAATTTCGCGGTTTGGCGAAGACGGTATCCGCATCATCTTCGGCGAGACTATTGATCCGGAAGTTCATGAAAAAGTGAGAAATTTCTACTTTTACATGAAGTCACTTGCCCTGCCGGAAATCATCGACATTACCCCCAGTTTCCGGTCCTGTCTCATCCATTTCGATACGGAGCGGTCAAGCTTTGACCGCCTGTCGTCGCTGCTCAGCGAAAGAGAGGACGCAGCGCTTCTTGCCGGCAGTACGCCTGAGCCCGTTCGGCATGAGATTCCCGTTCACTACGGCGGCCCGGATGCCCTGGATATGAAAGTCGTCTGCCGGCAGACAGGACTGACCGAGAGCGAAGTGATAGCCATTCATTCTGATGTTATATATACCGTTTTCGCGGTGGGTTTCATTCCGGGCTTTCCCTATATGGGGACCCTTGATCCGCGAATCCGTGTTCCCAGGCTGGAGACGCCCCGGACCAGAATTGTCGCCGGGTCTGTTGGCGTTGCCCAGGGACAGACAGGGGTTTATCCCTTTGCATCGCCTGCCGGCTGGCGGATTATCGGACGCACCGATGTAAGCTTATTTGATCCTCAGAAGGAACCTTATAGTCTCCTGCAGATTGGAGATAAGGTAAAATTTATCAAAGCATGATCGAAATCATCCATCCGGGAACAATGACCTGTATTGTGGACAGCGGCCGCTATGGCCACGCTGCCGTAGGTGTGCCGCCTTCAGCTGCCTTGGATACATTTGCCTATGGGGCACTAAATCGGCTGCTTGCTCAAGACGGCCATGCGCCGGCTCTGGAAATCATCGGTGCACAATTTACGTTGCGGTTTCACAGGAAAATGATATGTGCGCTGACCGGCGCAATTGTCCGGGCATCTCTGGATGATAAACCATTGAACCCCTGGACATCATTTCGGGCAGAAGCCGGTAACATTCTGAAGGTTCATGAGATCATTGAAGGTTTCCGGTACTATCTGGGGTTTGCGGGAAACATGGTTCTCGAGCGCGTGATTGGCCGGTTTGCTACTAATCTGGAGTGCAGATTTGGCGGCTACAAAGGCCGGTCATTGTCCGGAGGTGACTGGATCGACATCGACAATATTTATGGCGTCCCGTGGGGTGCGATCCCCGGCAACACAATTCCCGGGATGAAATCTCCTCATATCCTGCGTGTCACCGCAGGGCCGGAGCATCACTATTTTTCCGATGATTCGCAGAAGATGTTTGCTGACCGGAGAGGCCGGGCTGTCTACGACGTATCGGCGACAATTAACCGGACGGGAATTCGCCTGGAAGGCAGTCCGCTGAATTTTCGCGCCGATGTTGATAAAAGCATTATCTCCGAGGGCATCCTGCCTGGTACGGTGCAGATTCCCGGAGACGGCCTGCCCATCATTATGCTTTATGAAAGGACGATCGGTGGTTACGCCAGGATCGCCCGGGTGATAAGAGCAGACCTGGATCGCCTGGCTCACCTGAAACCGGGCGATTATGTATTGTTTGAGCTGATCGAAGTGGATGAGGCCGAGCATCTCTGGGAAGAAAGACAAAAAAGACTTGCATCCGTCCGGCAAGCATTCAGTCTTCAACCGGGCATGAAAAATCATAGCCATTATTCTTGAGCTATATCGCGTTTCGTTTACAAAGGATAACGAGGCGGCAAGGACGAGGCTCCGGAGGCGCATTGCTAATACGCTGAGGAAGCCGACGACGCAGCCAACAAAGTTAGCCAAAGAAAACTCAACGATATGAATATCATTTCATCTTGTTGGGCAGATACAGAACAATCTCCGGGAAAACTGTAATCAAAAACGTGGCCAGCAGCATGAGCAGGAAAAAAGGAAAAGCGGCTTTGGCAATCGTCACGAGACTGTCGTCATTCAGGCCGCTGATGACGAAGAGGTTGAATCCCACTGGCGGTGTGACCTGTGCCAATTCAATCATCAGGACAAGATAAATTCCGAACCAGACCGGATCGAACTTGGCTGCCGCAATGAGCGGGAGCACTACCGGCGCTGTCATGACGATCATGGAGAAACCATCGACCAGGCAGCCCAGGACCAGGTAAAGTACCGAGAGAATGATGATCAGGGTGTATGGTGAAAGATTAAGGATAGTCACGTAATCCGTCAGCGCCCTGGTGATACCCAGGTAACCGATGACGTTGGACAGATAGGATGCGCCCATGACAATCAGCATGATCATGCAACTGGTCTTGACTGTTCCCAGCAGGCTCACTTTAAAAACTTCCCAGGTCAGGCTGCGCGTGAGCGCCGCAAAAAAGAACGCCCCCAAAACGCCGATGGCGCCGGCCTCGGTGGGTGTTGACCATCCCATGTAAATGCTTCCGAGAACAAAAAGCACCAGAATTACAACCGGAGCGATCGCGGGAAGGGCCAGGAAGCGATCCTTCCAGGTGTAGCGTTCCTCGCCCCGCGGGGCCAGGCTCGGTGTGATGAGGCAACGGATCAGGATATAGGCGGAAAACAGAAAGGCAATCATAAAGCCGGGAATGAAGCCGGCGATGAAGAGTTTGCCGATACTCACATCCCCGATAATGCCGTAAACCAGCATCATCATGCTGGGTGGAATCATGAAACCCAGCGTCCCGGCGCCGGCCAGGGAGCCTATGGACAGGTCATGATCGTAGCCCCGTTTTTTTAATTCCGGGACGGTGATTTTGCCGACTGTCGCCGTAGTTGCGGCCGATGAGCCGCTGACTGCCGCGAAAAAGGTGCAGGCCAGGATATTGACATGGACGAGGCGTCCGGGAATGTTATCCATCCAGGGGGACAGCCCCCGGAAAAGGCTCTCCGAAATCTTGCTGCGAAAGAGAATTTCCCCCATCCAGATGAAGAAAGGCAGGGCCATCATGGCGGAGCCGCTGGTGTTGTTCCAAGCGACGTTGGCCAGGATCGCGCCAAAAGAGACATCGGTAAAGACAAAAAAACCACCAATGCCCACCAGAAACAGGGCGATGCCGATCCAGATGGAGCCGCCGAGAAAGAGAATCAGTAAACCAAGAATGACCGCCGATGCAGGTCCTAAATCGATGTGCATGAATTATTACTCCATTTCCTAACGTCCGAGTTCGTCAACTTCTTCGACAATATGCAACCCTTCCGTATCATTACGGAGCACTTCCACCCCTTTGAGGAACTCCGCCAGAAACTGCAGCGCCAGGAGGATTACACCCAGCGGCAAAAAGGCTTGGGGAATAGCTAAATAGGTCTCTGATAACTGCATGGACTGGGATTTGTTCACTACCGAATCCCAGAAAAAATCCCAGGTAAACCAGATAAAAGCAAGGCAGAACAAAAATCCGACAGCCAAACAGAGCATATCATAGATAGTTTTAGCCCGGCCCTTTAGAACATGGATGAGAAACATCATCCGGATATGGCCTCTTTCTCTGAGGGTATAGGCCAGACTGATGAATGTGATTACGGCCATGAGATAGCCGGAATATTCATCGGCGATATATAACGTCCTGCCAAAGAAGCTCCGGATGGCAATTTCGGCTATAGCCATCAGGAAGGCGATGGCCATCAGGATACCCGCGAACCAGCCGCCGATACCGGAGAGAGTGTCAATGGCATTGATGATCTTTTTCATGGGGATGTCCTAATTATAAAAATATTTTAAGTTTTTCGCCGGACGGTGTTTTCGGTAAGGGCCGGCCATGACTGTCTTTAGGTGAATGTCCGATAAGATAAATGGACCCCGGAAGATGACCATCCGGGGTCCCAGGTCCCATCTGTCTGTAAAATTATCTCTTCACTTTTTTCAAGAAGTCACTATAGATTTTCTTGCCTTCGGGAGGGGCTGTTTTCAGCCACTCCGCCCGGATGTTTTCCGTGATCTTTTCGAGGTCGGCAATCAGCTTTTTGCTCGCGGCAACGGTTTCAATGCCGTTTTTGTTGGAGATGGCCTCCTGTTCCTTATCGAGTTTGGGGACGTTGGCCCACATCTCTTTTTCCATTTCCTTGCCGATTTTCAGGAGAGCATTCTGCTGGTCTTTGGGGAGCTTCTGAAATGCCTTGAGGTTTACGGTTACCATGTTAGTGGCAATGGTTATGTTGAGGGGCTCGTAATATTTGAGAACCTCCCAGAATTTAGCGTCCACAGCCGTGGGCGTGGAGGTCATGACGGAGTCGATCAGACCAGTCTGGAGGGATGTATAAACTTCGCTGAAAGGCAGTGCATGGGGCGTAGCTCCAACGGCTTCCATGACCAGTGCGCCGTTCTTGTCATAGGTTCGTGTCTTGAGACCTTTCATTTCCTCCAGGGCGGTGATCTTCTTCTTGGTCCAGAGTCCCGCTCCGGGCCAGGGGGCAATATAGAGGATCTTCTGGTTCCATTTTTGTTCTGCGGTCTTATCGAAATAGGGACGGCAAATGCCGAGCAGGATCTGAAGTTCTTTGAAGTCTCGGACCAGGAAAGGCAGGGTTACAATCTGAAAAATCTTTTCATCACCGGCTACACCACTGATCAACATATCGGAAACGGGAACGAGACCATCACGGACGGTCTTCAGCAGTTCTGGTCCCTTGTAGCCCAGAGCGCCTCCCGTATGCACAACGATTTCCAGTTCGCCGTTGGTGGCCTTTTTCACTTTTTCGGCAAAATCGTTCAGACCTACGCTATGATGATTCTTGGGGGGCCAAACCGAATTGGCGTTCCAGTTTGACTTGGCCAGAACCGATGAGGTGACCAATGTCACTGATAAAAAAACAAACAATAAAACAGTCCATAGTTTTTTCATAGATTTCGTGCTCCTTATTGGATTATTTCAGACTATTGTGAAAATTGTTTCGTTTTGCCTGACGTCTGATTTACGTTTCCTTTTGCGGATTTATCAGTATAGAAGACAGTGCCTTCCATACTCGATAGGTAATATTAATAAATCATCACCTGTAATTTCTGGAGTATAGGATAGCGGATTTTATCTGTCAATGGAAAACAGAGCATAGAAAATAAAACATAAAAAAGCGGGAAACGGAAGTCGGACCTAAATACCAAACCGGCAAAGCGTTTTGCAAAATTTGTAAGTTGCATAATTTACCGCTTTTCGGTATAAGCGCATCGTCTATAAAAAAAGTACAGTAAAATATTGAATAATTTGAAGGTTTATTGTGGCGGATAGAATTGAAGTTGGCTTTAAAAAAGGTATTCGCGATGCTCTGGGCGAAAAAATAAAGAGAAGAATCATTGATAATTTCTCTTTGCCGGTGGAAAAAGTGTCCACCGTCGAGGTTTACACAATCGAAGGCGGGTTAACTAAAGCTCAGTTAAAAGAGGCTGCCGCAGGCCCTCTGGCAGACCCTGTCATCCAGAACTTTGCCATCAATAAACCACTGTCTTCCGATTTTGACTGGCTCATTGAGGTTGGTTTTCGGCCCGGTGTTACCGATAACGTCGGCAAAACCGCCCGCGAAGCAATTGAACTATTGATGCGCAACATGAGCGGGTCACGTCCAATAAGTGTTTATACTTCCCGTCAATATCTCCTGTGCGGCAAATTATCCCGGACGGATGCCGAAAACGTGGCCTCAGGACTTTTAGCCAATGATTTGATTGAAAGGCATCAGGTTATTGGCCGGGATGAATTTAATTCCACCTCCGGCCGGCCTGCTTATGTGCCGCATGTTCTGGGAGAAGATAAGCCGGCAGTCTTAGAAATAGATCTGGCCGGCTTTAATGACGAGCAGCTTTTGCAGATAAGTCAGGATAAGTTGCTGGCCCTGAATCTCGAAGAGATGAAGGCCCTGCAGCGATATTTTCGTCAGCCCAATATAATCAGCACCAGAAAAAAGATCGGTCTTTCTGCAAACATCACCGATGTCGAATTGGAATGCCTGGCGCAGACCTGGTCGGAGCATTGCAAGCATAAAATATTTAACAGTCAGATCACTTACACTACTGCCGGGGCAAAGCTCACCATTGATTCGCTTTTTAAAACGTATATCAAGGGTTCCACGGCCCAAATCCGTAAAACAAAAGGCAAAAAGGATTTCTGTCTTTCCGTGTTTGTTGATAACGCCGGAATAATCAAGTTCAATGATAATTATAACCTGGTTTTTAAAGTCGAAACCCATAATTCACCGTCGGCGCTTGATCCCTACGGCGGAGCGCTCACCGGCATTGTCGGGGTTAACCGCGATCCGTTTGGCACCGGCATCGGCGCCAAACTCATTTTCAATACCGACGTTTTTTGCTTTGCTACTCCTTTTTATAAAAAGAAGCTGCCGCCCCGGATTCTTCATCCCCGCCGCATTTACGAAGGCGTCCGCGAAGGTGTTGAACACGGCGGCAATAAAAGCGGTATCCCGACGGTCAACGGCAGCATTGTTTTTGATGACCGGTTCCTGGGTAAACCTCTTGTCTATTGCGGTACGGCCGGCTTCATGCCCGCACGGCTTAACGGCAAGCCCACCCATACCAAAGAAATAATGCCGGGAGACGTCATCATTATGACCGGAGGCCGGATCGGCAAGGATGGAATTCATGGAGCCACCTTCTCGTCCGAAGAGCTGCATGAGGGTTCGCCGGTCACCGCGGTACAAATCGGCGATCCGATCACACAGAAAAAAATGACGGATTTTCTGCTTGTTGCCCGCAATCGGGGGCTGTATCGCGCCATTACTGATAACGGCGCCGGTGGTTTGTCCTCTTCGGTCGGCGAAATGGCCACTTATTCGGGTGGTTGCCAGATTGATCTGTCGCTTGCTCCCTTAAAATATCCCGGCCTGCAGCCCTGGGAAATTCTGGTTTCCGAAGCCCAGGAACGCATGACGCTGGCGGTTGATCCGAAAAAAGTTAAGCAATTTACAGCGCTGGCCAAAAAAATGGATGTGGAAGCGACCGTCCTGGGTAAATTTACCGCTACCGGCAAATTTCATGTACTTTACGGGAAAAAGACTGTTGCTTATCTGGACATGGAATTTCTGCACGAGGGTGTTCCGCAATTAAAACTTGCCGCCCGGTGGCAGCCGCCGAAAAACAAGGAACCGCAATTTCCGGAACCGGCCAATTGGAATAAGGCGCTGACCCAAATGCTGTCTCGGTTAAATATCTGCTCGAAGGAATCCGTTGTGCGCCAGTATGACCATGAAGTTCAGGCGGGTTCGGTAATCAAGCCGCTTACGGGCGCTGCCAATGACGGTCCGTCGGATGCCGCCGTAATCCGGCCGCTTCTTGATTCGATGGAAGGTGTAGTTGTGGCGCATGGTATTTGTCCGCGTTACAGCGATATTGATACTTATCATATGACGGCCTGCGCCATTGATGAAGCCGTGCGCAATGCGGTCGCCGTGGGGGCCGATCTGGAGAATCTCGCGGGCCTGGATAACTTCTGCTGGTGTGATCCCGTCAAGTCCGCCAAAACGCCCGACGGCGAATACAAACTGGCCCAACTGGTGCGCTCCAATATGGCCATTTTTGACTACACAACCGCTTATGGTGTCCCCTGTATTTCCGGCAAGGACAGCATGAAAAACGACTATTCCATAGGCTCTACCAAAATTTCCATTCCGCCGTCGCTCCTTTACTCGGTCATCGGCAAGATTCAGGATGTCCGCAAGGCCGTAACAATGGACGCCAAACGTCCGCAGGATCTGGTTTATGTTCTCGGTGAAACCAAAGATGAACTGGGCGGATCGGAATGGTTTGCCCTGCATAATGCCGTAGGCAATAATGTTCCCAAGGTTGACGCCGAGCGCGCCAGGAAAATGTACCGGGCGCTGCATAAGGCAATCGTGGTTGGTCTGGTTGCTTCCTGTCATGACTGCTCCGACGGCGGGTTGGCTGTGGCTTTGATGGAAACTGCTTTTGCCGGCGGTTTGGGCATGAATGTCGACTTAAAAGACGTTCCCTATGCAGGCAAAAAGAGAAATGATTATATTTTATTTTCCGAAACGGCCAGTCGTTTTGTCGTGACCATCCACCCGCAGGATCAGAAAAAGTTCGAAAAAATCATGGCGGGAAATATTATCAGTGAAATTGGCTTTGTCGCCGCCGACGGGTTGTTTCAGGTCGAAGGGATTAATGGCCGGTTAATTATTAAAGGAAAAATCAGTAAACTCAAAGAAGCCTGGCAAAAGCCGCTTAATTTTTAGGGGCCGTTAAAAAATAACCACCATGCTGGTGGCAAGTCCACCCCTGAGGGTGTGGTGACCTCGCGCCACCTTTAGGTGGTTAGGTTATCAGGTTATGGAAAGATCATTTCGTTGCGGCCCCTTATGCCGATTACGATATTACAACAGTACAGCCGTTGTTGAACAACGGCTTAGAAGCGAGATTATTCTATGTCCCGTAAAGTCAAAGCAATTGTTTTAACCGGTAACGGCACTAACTGTGAGATGGAAATGGCGTATGCCTGCAAGCTGGCCGGCGCTGATGTGGTTGACATCGTCCATTTGAGTGAACTTCTTTACGGGGAAAAGCGCCTCGCCGATTATTCCTTTTTAAATTTACCGGGCGGTTTCCTTGATGGCGACGATTTGGGCTCGGCCAAAGCCGGAGCTAACCGCTTTTTGCATGCGCGGATTGCCGGACATCAGGAAATACTCTTTGCCGATTTGCTGGATTTTATTTCGGCCGGCAAATTAATTCTTGGTGTCTGCAACGGTTTTCAATTGATGGTGAAACTGGGATTATTGCCGGCGCTCGCCGGTGATTATAAGATGCAGAGCACAACTCTTACTTATAACGACTCCGGTCGCTTCGAAGACCGCTGGGTTTATTTAAAGGCCAACGCCCAAAGCCCCTGCGTTTTCACCAAAGGCCTGGATGTTGTTTATTATCCCGTGCGGCACGGTGAAGGCAAGTTTGTGCCCGCCAGCGCAACAGTTTTAAAACAGATCGTCCGGAAAAATCTTTTTGCCTTTCAGTACTGCGATGCGAATGGCCTTACGGTCATGCAGTATCCGGCCAACCCCAACGGTTCGATACAGGCTATTGCCGGAATTTGTAATGAAACGGGACGACTCTTTGGTTTGATGCCTCATCCCGAAGCTTATCTGCACCGCACCAATCATCCCCGCTGGACACGCGAGTGCCTCCCTGAAGAAGGCCAGGGTATTGCGATTTTCCGCAACGCTGTTAACTTCATTCGCAGTAAAGAATTCTGATACCGCTTCGATTTCTGCAGCCTAACTTTGTTGGCAGCGTCGTCGGCGTCCTCAACGTATTAGTAATACGCCTCCGGAGCCTCCTTCTTGCCGCCTCGTTATCTTTTGAACTCGAAGTGGTATAATTCAATTTCCCATTCAAAGATTATGCCGCTTAGGCGGGAAGAAAAAAGGGCGTCGCGTTTTTGCAAACGCTAACGCCCTTTGGACTGATATCTGCGCTATCGAGGGAGAAGAATTATTTCTTTTTTGTGCCCTTTTTCGCTGGCTCGGGTTTTACCGGCATGGCGGCCAGTTCAGTAAACGTGGCATCCCATTTGTCAATAACTGATTTCAGTTCGGCAATCTTTGCTTTGGCGCCGATCGGATCAGCCGCAACCGATTCTTTGGCTGCTTTCAGGCGCTCGGCGAATGCGGTGGCGTCAGCAGTCCAGGCTTCTTTCTTGTCTTTCATCTTCTTTTCGACATTTTTAGCGCCGGATTCGAGTTTCAACCAGGCTTCCTCCAGAGCAGCCACAGAGGCATTAACCTCGGCTACCGCTGCCTTCTTGCCCGCTGCGGCGGCGGCTGTGGCCTTTTCGAAGGCGGCTTTGGCATCTACATAGGCCTGTTTTGCTTCATTATACTTTTTTTCCTTCATCTGCGCTTCGGCTGCATCCCAGATCTTTTTGGCGGCACCCAGATCAGTGGCGGCGTACTTGTCGGCACCCGCGGCAGCAGCAGCGGTCATCGCGGCATTGGCCGCTGACTTTTCCGCTTCGGGGGGCTTTGCACAGCCAATGAACACGAGGGATAAAATCAGAATAACCATTAACGATACAGAATACTTGAAATACTTCATGCTAGTTCTCCTCCTTGTTGGATAATATACGGTCGGCGACCGAACGACTCAAAAATATCCTTTTCCCTGATTTTGTCAATATAATTTTATGGTATAATTATAAGATATTCTTTTGCTGGACATGCGAAGACCTTTCCGAATAAATCCAGGATATTGTGATTTTGCACAGCACGGAATTCCCGCTGATACCATTTCGATTGCAAAAGATCAGCTTCGGGAAGAAGGGAGCTTCAGGCGTATAGCCTGGCCAACTAATGGTGACGAGAGGTCACGAGTTGAGCATTAGTTGAAGAAGCCCACCACTATGCCAACAAGGTCGGCCTGCAAGACCGAATAGAAATTAGATGCCCAGATATGATTTTCTTATATGATCATTTCCCGCAAGATTTTGCGCTGTGTCGGCCATTGCTATTTTACCATTTTCCAGGATGTAGCCTCTGTCGATAGCTTTCAGAGCTTGGCGGACATTTTGTTCGGTTACAAGAATAGAAATATCTTTTTTGATTTCTTTTAAGCGGTGAAACACTTCCGTAACTATTGACGGCTGCAATCCGCCTGAAGGCTCATCCAGAATTAATAGCTTGGGATCAGCCATCAATGCTCTGCCAATGGCAACCATTCTTTGCTGACCTCCACTCATGCTTCCTGCGGGCTGGTCCAATCTTTCTTTCAATATCGGAAACATTGCAAAGACGTATTCTAGTCTTTCCGCATATTTCTTTTTTGCCCTCGGTATATAGGCACAGCCGGTGCGCAAATTTTCCAGCACGGTCATCAGGGGAAATAACTCTCTGTCCTGTGGAACTATGGCAATACCATGTTTAATTATCTTGTCTGTATCCATGTTGACCAGCGGCTCTCCGTCCAAAGTTATTTCGCCACTTGCCGGCTTTACAAGACCCAGTATGGTATTGATCAGAGTCGTTTTACCGGCGCCGTTGGGTCCGAACAATCCAACTGATTCATTGCCAATCTGCGCAGATAAATTCCAGATGATTTGCAATTTACCGTAAAATACATTTAAATTTTTAACTTCTAACATTCTGCTTCCTCACCGAGATATGCGGTAATTACCCGTGGATTACTAGACACTTTATCATAGGGGCCTTCACATAATACCTTGCCCCATTCCAATACAACGACACGATGAGTCAATTCTCGAATAACTCTCATTACGTGTTCGATAATTACAATGGCCATTCCCTGAGCGTGAATCTTTCGAACGGTATCAATTATTTCCATTGTTTCGTCTTTGTTGAGCCCGGCCATAACTTCATCTAGAAAAAGCAGTTTCGGTTCTGTTGCCAACGCGCGCGCTATTTCCATTTTTTTTATTTCCAGGGCCGTCATTGCCGCAATCGGCCGCTCTACTTTTTCCAGGTTTAAAAACTTGCAGAGCTCCAGAGACCTTTTATGTGCTTCTTTTAATGAATGCATTTTGCCGAACATTGCCCCGAGCATTATATTCTGGATCAAGTTCAGTCCGATTAAAGGACGCATAAGCTGGAATGTTCTGCTTATGCCACTGTGACATTTCTCATGAGCCGCTTTTGTTGTGATGTCCTGACCGCAAAATTCTATCTTTCCTGATGTCGGCAAATATACTCCGGCAATAACATTGGTAAATGTTGACTTGCCCGCGCCGTTCGGCCCGATAATGCCCACAATTTCACTTTCGTTCACTTCGATATTGACATCGCTCAATGCCACCAATCCACCGAATTGCCGGGTCAATCCCGTCGTTTTTAAAATTGCCATTGCCTAATCCTTGCTTCTCTATCAATTATTGAGTTTTGCTGTTAATTTCTTAATTATACCCATAATGCCATTGGGAAACCACAGTATTGCTATAACCATAATAAATCCATAGACCAGTAAATGACCGTGGGGAAACTGTAATTTTAATAGTTCCGCCGTTACAGTTAATATGGTGGCGCCGATTACCGGTCCCCATGTTGTGCCGATACCGCCAAAGAGAGCCATGGTAATCGGTATAAGAGCAAAGCCCAGATTAAATGCTCCTTCGGGAGTTGCAGAGGCATATATCTGCCAGTACGCTGCACCGGCCATGCCCTGAATGGCTGATGTAACGGCAAAAATTATAACAAGATATTTGAAAATATTCACACCGCTCGATGCGGCAACAATTTCGTCGTTGGCAATTGAGGTTAATGCGTAATGCATTTTTGTTTTCTGGAATAACATCGACATAACGATTGTTATTGCGGCCACGGTGAACATCAGCCAGTAAGTTTTGGTAGGATCACCCATAAAGATTGCATTAGGCAGCAGTATGCCTTCCGCTTCTCCGGTTACTTCCAGATTTCTTACTATTATACGGAATATTTCGCCGATCGCCAGAGTGACTATAGAAAAATATAGCCCTCTTAATTTTAACACCTGAGATCCAACCAGCAAGGCTACGATAGCCGCCGCTCCGGCTCCGGCTACGATGCAAAGTAATGGCTCCAGCTTAAAATAATAGCATAATACGATGGATGTATACCCGCCGATTCCGGCAAATCCGGCAATACCGAAAGATAGCTGGCCCGATCTCAGCAGCATATCCCAACTCAGGGCAAAAGCTATGTATACAAAGACGAAATTCATGATTTGCAGTTGATACAATCCCAGAAATCTGGGAAGAATAATCGCTATGATCAGGAGGACTAATACGCCTAAATATTTCCAGTACTTCATTTTACCTGCCTTTGATGTGATCTGTACATTATGACACCAATAATTAGAGCAAAATAAATGATCTCTGCCCACTTACCGTATTTCAACGAGGAAAGAACCAGAGCTTCGCCCATACCTAAAATCAGCGCCGCATATACAACTCCCGTTATTGAACCCATACCGCCTACGGCAACCAGTGAGAAAGATTTTAAAGTGAAAGCACCCCCCATTTGCGGGAATAATGTGTATCGAGTCATAAACAGGGGACCGATGGCGCCGATTATCGTGATGGAAATACAGAAGATCAGTAAATAAATGTTGTTGACGTTAATGCCGACAAATCTTGCTCCGCGTGGATTCTGGCCGACAGCTACAGCCGCTTGTCCGGTTGCCGTCTTCTTCAGAAATAATTGCAGACCGATGAACACGATCAAAGCGGCGGCAACATAAACGAATTCAAAAGTTCCAAAAGTAAAGTTGCCGATGGAAGCCGATGAGGAAACGTAATCCAAGCTGAGTTTACGGGGCGCATTGGTTGCTATTGCCGTTATTCCCTCGGAAAATATCAAGCTTATTCCGAATCCCAGAAGCAGTTGATTGATCGGCAGCGTGCCAATGATGTGTTTGAAGCTTATGAAATAGATTAGCAGCCCAAAGATAAAGAAGAAAACTATCGCCGGAATGACTGCAACCAGGGGATCTATGCCGAACTGCCAACTCAGGAAATAAGCGAAATATGCCCCCAGCATCATGAACTCGCCATGGGCCAGATTAATAATATCAACAATGCCCAGCAACAGAGCCATTGGCAGGGCAATCAGAGCGTAAAGAGCTGAGCGCTGTAAACCCTCAACCAGAACCGCCGGCTTATAAAAACCAATCATTACGAGCACAGCCATAGCAATGATCAGGCCGATCAAAAAATTTCTTTCTTTAAACTTCTTCAATATCGAATGTGTCATGACTTTTAAATCCCAACCTGGTGGATTGATTCCTTGCGGATTGGATAAATCCGCAAGGAATCAGATTTTTAAGCTTAATTACTATTTACCTTTTTTGCCTGGTGTAGCAGCCTTATCGCGTTTATCCCATGCGGGGAAAGGATAAATCAGCTTTGCGGTTGCAGCACTCCATGGCCAGACAACTTCCGCCTTGCCATTTTGCCACTGCATAATCTTGGGCGATGCAAAAGCCTGATGATCAATAACTTTGCTCTTTTTAAAGGTAAAAATGTCGCCCATCGGAGAATCATAATTTGTTGCTTCCAGAGCTTTAATTAAAGCTGCCTTCTCCAATGTTTTCGCCTTTTTAATTGCTTCGGCAACAATCATGATATTGGTGTAAGCTAGAGGTCCGAAATACGTTATGGGGTCATCTTTAAACTCTTTGCGGAAGGCATCGGAATACATCTTGCTGTTTTTGTTTTTAGCTCCCTGTACTTCCGACCAATAGCTGTAAAACATTACTGCCTGATTTAAAGGAGTTTTTTTGAAATCGACTGGCCAGCCCGGAGGGGAACCCACGAAGAGGCCGGGAGCAAAGCCGATCTCTTTGGCCTGTTCCATAATAGGTAAGGCATCTTTATCATAGCCGGCCCAGATAAAAGCATCGGCGCCGAATTCTTTAGCATGTCTCAATACGGAGCGGTAATCGCCGCCGCCCAATGCTGCACTCTTAAAAGCTTCACCCTGCAGTTCGTTACCGGCGGCTTCATAAATCGGCTTTCCTGCCTTGAAAGTTGCGGAGCCGAATGCACCTTCCTCATAAGCCATGAAGGTTTTCTTTCTCTTGATGCCGTATTTCTTTTCCATTTCCACATATCCTGTTTCCCAGAGGGCACCTTGCTGATAATCCCAGGCATGGAGATGGAAGAACCAGTCCTGACCCGCCATGGCTTCTTCGATTTTTCCGGAAGCGCCGCCGATCCAGACTACGATTTTACCATACTTTTTCATTCCGGGAATCGCTCCCATTGTTGCGCCGCTGCCCACGCCACCGACAATAATGTCGACATTGTCCACGGTGACGAGCTTATCGAGCGCCGCCGCCGCCTTGTCGCCTTTCATTTCATCATCCATTATAATGAGTTTTACCTGACGTCCCAGCAATCCGCCTTTCGCATTGATCTGCTTAACTGCAAGTTCCATAGACCGAGAACCATCTTTGCCGGTGGAGTCAGCCAGAGGTAAAATAGCGCCTATTTTAATTGGTTCCGCCGCTTTGGCGGGTGCTGCCACAAAAAACAGGCTGGTTACAAATGCCGCTAACAATAACCCGATGAATACTTTTGTTTTCATTATAGTTCCTCCTGAATTTTTAAAACAACCGTTAAAAGTAACTAAACAATATTAACTAAATTTACAATGATTTCAGAATCATATGCCCGGCAATATTTTTCTGCTTAAATCAACTCGCCAAAGGCCATTTATTTTTATGTATATTTGCTAATGAATCCCAGAGTCATTGAGTTTACGACATCCGGCTTTTCATATATTGTCGCATGGCCGCATTCCGGCACGATAACGAATTCGGCATGAGGAATCTGCTTTTGAATCAATTGCGAAAATTTAAGCGGCGTGAGCTGGTCATATTCACCCACCATAAGTAATACGGGACATTTAATATTGCTCAATTCAGCCGTGATTTTGGTATTCTTTAAGGTATTATTAATCAGCCGTCCTAAGGATTCGATAAAATCTCCGGGTACCTTGCTCATCATTGCTTCTCTCTCTTGCAGTGATTTTCCATTCTTTTCCAAAAAGAAATTACTGTAAATTGTGGGAACGGCTGCGCGGAAAAGTTTAGCCATATCTCCTTCTTTTAATGTTTCCAGCCAGGCATTGGCAATCCGTTGAAAGGTTGAATCAAGCTCCGATATAGCGTCAATCATAGCAATGCTCTTAACATAATCGGGAAAATCAAGCACAAAGCGCATACCCACCAAAGCACCGTAGGAAGTGCTGATGATATGAATCCTTTCAATGCCCAATTGTATCAAAAGCTCTTTCAGATCAATGGCATGTTGCGAGAATGTGTATAATTCGACCGGTTTGGCGGATAATAACTGCCCGCGGAAATCGTGCAGTAAAGTTTTGTAACCGGCTTTTTCAAAAATCGGCACTTGCAGTACCCAACTACTCACAGAACTCATTATACCGTTTAAAAAAACAACAGCTTCCTTTTCCTCTTGTTTGCCTTTTAGTTCATAATAGATACTGACGCCATTAATAGTGATATTAGACAAGACCAGACTCCTCAATAATAACCAAACATGAACCTAATTTCAATTAAGCCACCTGCGCCAAATCAACAAAAAGATACTTCCTATTTCGTATATTTCTCCCGCAACGTATTTTTCAGTACCTTGCCCATTGCATTACGGGGTAATACATCAACAAAATCAACGCTGGCCGGAACTTTAAATTTTGCCAGACAGCCCTTTAAATGAGATATAATTTGTTCTTCCGTCAATTTTTTATCCGGCTTTACAGTAACTATCGCTTTTCCGACTTCGCCCCACTTCTGGTCAGGTATTCCAATAACCGCTGCTTCTCCGATTTCGGGAATTTCATAAATGGCGTTTTCCACTTCTGCCGGATAGACATTTTCTCCGCCGGAAATGTACATATCTTTCGAACGGTCAACTATATACAAACTGCCATCTTCTTCCCGCCGCGCCAGATCGCCCGAGTGAAACCAGCCGCCGCGGAAAGCTTCTTCAGTTGCTTCGGGGCGATTCCAGTAGCCGATCATAACATTTGGTCCGCGCATAATCAGCTCGCCGATTTCTCCCGGCGGCACATCTTTCATATCTTCATCCACGACTCTCGTTTCCAGATGCATCAGGCGGCGACCGATGGAACCGGCCTTCTGGAGGTACATATCCTTGTCTAATATGGCAATACTCGGTGCGGCTTCACTCATCCCAAAACCCTGAAGCAGTCGCAACCCGTTTTCTTCGTATAACTTAATCAAGCTTACCGGCAAGGGCGCTCCCCCACACATAACAACACGGACATCTTTCATGCACTGAAAATCAGGCTGATTGGCGAGAAAGAGGAATATTGCAGGCACTCCAAAGAAAATGGAGACCTTTTCTTTTTTGATTATATTCAGTGCCTTCGCCGGATCGAATGTGCGTAAAAGAAGAACTGTGCCGCCCATATAAAAAACAGGCAAAGTAAATAGCCCGATGCCGCCAATATGGAACATGGGTAAAACATTTAAATCGCGGTCATCGGCAGTGATACTCATGGCTGAGATGCAATTGACGGCGTTCCAGAAGCTGGCTCCTTGAGTCAAGACCGCTCCCTTTGGCTTGCCTGTAGTCCCGGCAGTATACATAATTATATGAGGAGTCTCCAGGCCGACCGGCGAAGAAGGGGATGGCTCGGTTACAGGTTTGCCCTCTATAAAATCATCATAAGTCAGAGATCCTTGTAATGCGGATTTTCCATACAGTGAAATTAAATTATTCAATCCGGTATTTTTTTTCAGCTCTTCGGCTGCTGCCGCAAATGAGGCGTCGTAAAATAATGTTTGTGCTCCGCTGTCTGACAAAATAAATGTAAGTTCAACGGGGGTCAAACGCCAGTTTAAAGGTACAAGAATAAGGCCCAGTTTTGCTGCGGCCATAATGATTTCGGCAAATTCATTGCAATTATAAGAAAGTACCGCTATGCGATCGCCATATTTAATGCCCAAGGACTGCATTGCCCCCGAGAGCTGATTAACTCGCTGATTAAGTTGCTTGTAACTGAATCTTTTCCCGTCGGACACTAAAGCTTCTTTATCGGGTGTTTCTATCTCCCGGTATTTTAGCCATGATCCAATACCTTCCGGCTGCATTTGCATAGCTGTTCTCCTTATTCAAACAAAATCTAAACAAAAAGTTTCTTCATGATACCCGACATGTTTTTCCCGAAGGCTTTAATTGTCTGGATGCCTATTTCGTCTTTTTCCGGATCCCTTGCCCCGCGGGTGCCGGCAACACAAACATTCCAGTATATGGAGCCGGGAACGGTCATGCCGTTAAAAAAATACCACATCAGCATATGGGAGAGGGCCATGTTCTGACCCGCGCGCTGGGCGACTGTTATGGGACCACCGACTTTGCCCATCAACATTTTTCCGCCCCAGTGAGCGACAAACGCCGAACGGTGCAGAACGGACATCAGAGGAGCAGTAATCGAGCTTACATATACTGGAGTACTGAGAACAATGCCCTGGGCCGACAGCATCTTGTCGAAAATCTCGCCGAAATCATCATTGATGGAACACTCGCGGACTTCACGGCAATCATAACAAGCCGAGCAGGGCTCAATTCTCTTATCGCGCAAGGCAATCAATTCCGTTTCGATACCCTCTTGCGCTATTTCTTCCAGGGCACACTCAAGATAATAACGAGAATTACTGTTCTCTCTCGGACTACCGGCAATTCCAATAACCTTCATAGGAATCCCCCTTTCTATTTATAAACCCAACCCGGCAACTTCGCAGTTGTTTTCAAAACACCTTCTTTAATTTGTTTACACATCAGCTTTACAAAATAGTCTTGTTTCAAACATTTTTTAAATTCATTATTTTCTGCCTTCAGGCCTGCGGCGAAAGACCCTTTATGTGAGGCATAAACAGCTTTTTTTGCCAGACTCAATGCATATTGCGGATTGGGGAATATAAAATCCTGCAAATATTTTTCCGCTGTGGCAAGTAATGTTTCCGGTGAGGCTACCTGATGAACCAGTCCCTGCTGCATTGCTTCTTCTCCTTTATACATGCGCCCTGTCAGGATCATATCCATTGCTTTGCCGATTCCAACCAGTCGGGGTAATCTTTGTGTGCCGCCAGCGCCGGGAATTAAGCCTACTTTAACTTCCGGCAGCCCTATGCGGGCTTTCGTGCTGGCGATGCGCAAATCGCAGGCCAGAGCAAATTCATAACCGCCGCCAAAGCATAGCCCGTTAATTGCTGCTACGGTAATCAAAGGACTTGCTTCCAGTTTATTATAGAGATTTTGCAGTTTTGCGGTAAATACGCCGACTTGCTGGGTAGTGCATTGCATCATGACAATGCCGTCGGCGCCGCCGATAAAATATTCATTTCCGCTGCCGGTAAAGATAACCGCCCGCGTTGCGGTGTTTTTCAGAGCGGCAATTACGGCTGCCACTTCATCTATTGTCCGGGAATCAATAGAATTGCGGTCTCCGGGACGATTAAAAGAGACCAGGCAGATTTCCCCCTTGTTTTCGACAAGCAAGTTTTTATAATTATTTCTAAAAACTTTCTTTTTCTGAACCCGAACAAATGACTTTTTATTCATTTTCCCCATCCTAACTTTATTTTTGTTGTCCTTTTGCAAAACTTGACAACCGCAAAAAATTCATTACAGTGCTGTTAAATAATTCCGGATCCTGAATATGCAAAGCATGGCCGCATCCCTCAAATGGAACAACTCTGGCATCGGGTATTTGCTTTTGCATATATTCGTAATTTTCAGGTGGATAATAATTGCTTTCCATTCCATAGGTCAGAAGACAAGGTGCTTCAATGGTTTGTAAAACAGGCCGATAATCCTGCATTGCCATGGCAATCCAGAAAGCTGCTATGACACAGGCTTTATTTTTTTTCGCCTCTTCATAAAGCCACGGAAGATCCTCTTTCCCTTTGAAATCAGCGGCGGCATTGAATTCCATCTTTTCATTATATAATGATTTATTTAAAATACGTTGTGCGACAACTTTGCCATAGGCCTCCCAATTATCCAGCATCACGGAGACCATATAAAGATTGTCTTCATGGCCGAAATCGCCCTGTTTTCTACTGAACAATCCGGGCAGCCCGAAACTCCAGTCGACAGATTTCAGTAACTTTGGTGTCATATCAATGATGACGATCTTTTCTATTTCTTTACAGGAATAATTTTTGATGTATTCAAAAATTACGTGCGCTCCCATTGACCAGCCAATGAAAGAGGCTTTTGATATATTCAATATTTCCAGAAGCTGTTTTAAATCCATGGCCAGTCTCTTGATCGTCAGATGGTCGTCCCGTGTTCCCGATTCCCCATGGCCGCGCAGATCCGGAGCGATGACTTTAAAGTGCTGAGACAGAATTGGAATCTGCTTTTGAAAGTAGAGTGAGCTCGCCGTCAATCCATGAATCAGTACGACGGCCTTGCCTTCACCGCTGACCTGGTAATGCAAACGGACACCGTCATCTGTTGTAAAAAAAGGCATAAAATGAAACTCCTTTCTAATCGAATTGACAAAAATAAAATCGGCGGCGACTGGACCAGCTTAATTACGTTATCTGAATCACCTGTCAGAAATGCTAACAAAAGAATCTACTGCTTGTCAAGAATATTTTTTCAGTATTAGGCTTTTAAGCCCCAGAGAATAAAATTTATGTTGTTTTCGGCGGCGAGGCGAGACAAATCGGCATTGGGATTAGCCGCCCAAATAATCCATTTTATTGCAATAAAGTGAGTAATTCCCATCAGGGAATGTGCCAAAAAGAGCGGCGGATATTGACGAATCTCTCCTTTTTCCATCGCTTTTTCGAGGCCGCTTACATAGCCTTCGGATGTTTTTTTATAGTACCACAAAGAGACTTCTTTATCTATCATTTCGAATTCGGGAATGATGCGATAAACTTTTCGGTGACGCAAAACAAAATTAAAAAAAACTATAACACCTACCCTTTCGGCATCACGACGATCTAATATATTGGCAGTAGAGCGCTGTATTTCGCAACGCATTTTCCGGTTGACAAACTTCACATAACCCTCAACTAATTCCGCCTTGCTGGCAAAATGGACATAAAAAGTGCCCAAGGCAACACCAGCTTCACGGGTTATCTCAGAAATACTGGCATGATTGATTCCATGCTGGCCAATCACTTTTTCTGCTGCCAGCAAGATGGCCTGCCGCGTTATTTCTCCTTTGGTTAGAGGCTCTTCAAATTCTTCGCGTAGCGGTAGAGATTCAGGCAAAGCAAGTATATGCCAGTTAGGCTGTCGCTTCCATTCAGCGGAACCGCTAATGCCATTCATTATCAATTCGGCCATTAAATCAATGGTCTTTTCTTCGTTTAAATCTTCCTTTGGGTCACCCCATTTAAATGAATTAAAATAGCAAATACCAATCAGGCCATAAGCAATAATATTAGTATCCAGAGTGCGGATATTTCCGGCAGCAATTTCATTGCGCAAAAAATTGCGCAGAAAGCGCGCTATTGTTTCATAATATGCCAGGGTGACACGATCAATGAGTTCGGATTCACCCAATATTCGATGGAACGCCAAATTGTTTTTTGTATGGTCATAAAGAAGAGCAAGAATTTTTTTCACGCGGTCATCAAAATTATATCCATCCAGAGAAAGAGATTCCGTCTTACTGATAAAACGTTCGATAATAAGGTCGTTGAGCTCCTGAAAGACCTGTTCCTTGTTCTTAAAATATTGATAAAACGTAGCCAGTGAAACACCGGCTCGTCTCGTTATTTCCGAAATGGAAGATGCGTAATAACCAGCATCGCGAAAGACGTCGTGTGCCGCATCCAGGATCGATGCTCTGGTCGCTGTTCCTTTTTTTGTTAAAACCCGACCGATATTTTCATTTTTTTTTCGGGGCATAAATTTATCTCATTTGTGAATCATCTGTTACATTTTTATCATTATAAACAAAAATGATCAATTAACTTTTTTCCCGATCAGGTCAATAACGGTAATTTCCGGCGGGGCAAATATGCGTACCGGTGGCCCCCAGGTGCCGACCCCTCTGCTGACGTAAATCGCCTTGTTTTGCTCCAGGGCGTAATAACCGTAATTGTTAGGGAAAAATAAAGCGGTGATCAGCCGGAAGGGGAAAATCTGCCCATCGTGAGTGTGACCGGAGAGCTGCAAATTAAAATTATCCGATTTATTGACATAGGGTTGATGTTTTAAAAGCAGGACAAATTTATCATTTTTAATTGCCGGCATCGTTTTTGTCGAACGGGAATTCTCGTTGACGATCACTGCTCTGCGGCCGGTAATATCATCAATGCCGACAATATTTATTCCTGCTACCTCTTTTCCTTGATCGAGGAGAACTTCAAAGCCGGCCTGTCTGGTAAACTCGAGAGACCTCGCTATTCCGGCATAATATTCGTGATTGCCAGTAACGGCGTATTTGCCAAACGGGGGCTTAATCTGTTCGAAAAATGCAGCCAGGGGCAGTACATTATTTAATTCTCCATCGAGCAAATCGCCCGTGGAAACCAATATATCAGGTTTGGCTTCTGCTATTTTATCCACAAGGGCTTGCAGACGCTTTTCTTTGATGATCAGTCCGACATGAACATCGGATATCTGGACAATACGAATTTTCCCGCCATGGGGCAAGTTTTGTCCGGTGGCTATTTCCAGCTTTTTAATTCTGATTTTCTGTGCATCAACGAATCCATAAGCAACAAGGACAAAGGAGATAAAGACAGCCAGGCCGAAGGTAATGCTAATTAAGGGAGTATCGGCGAATGATGCGGGAAAAAATCTGCAGATGAATCTTCCGGCATCGAAAATTACACTCAGACAGAAAAACAGGAAAATAAAAGCCATCCAGAGATATCCGGTATAAGCCAAAATGCGGGCCAGTGATTCCAGATGACGGCTCTCGGCAATTCGGACGAACAGCGGAGCAAATATCAACATAATGAGGAGAATAAAGATAAGAATTCTTATTCCCGCGGGGAAATGAAATATGTTATCAGCCCGGACAAAAGCATAAAGATGAATTCCGCCATAAAGCAACAAGAATGATAAAAGAAATAGCACCATAAAGTTATCCGCTTTTTATTAAATTTACTGTGCCAAGCTAATGGAAATCTTTTCGTAAGTCAATTCTTAAGGTGTTCTTAAGGTGTATGCCGCACAGTTAAATGAAATAGTCATTTCATCTGTTCGGACAAATACTTGACTTGACAAAAATCATCCAATCGAGCCTTTACTGTTACATCTGCTAAAAAAATACAATCGATGAGATAAGAGTACTGAAGATTGCCATTTGAAGTTGAGTAGTTATGTCGATATTGGTGTTTTGTTCAGTGCAGGCATATTGAAAAACAACAAGCTGTTGAAAAAAATTTTCCAACCACCGGTAAGATTGCAATAGCGCTTGGCTAACACATCATCAACCTGAAATATCAATAGTGAAAATCCGACCACTAGCCCTTTACCTTTCCCGACTTTGAACGCACAGGACGGATTTCCACTTTCAGGATGGGGACCTTATATCCGGCTGCCAATCCTGCTGGCCCTAAGGGAACATTGGGGTCGAATACCCGTTTGTCGATAAAATAACTGTCTGGAAGCCAGCGCTTTATCCGGGCGCTCTTTCCATTGGGAAACTGCCACTCCCCAGAAACATCTCTCACATACTGTTGAATCTCCCTGCGGACTGATTCTTCATCCCCTAAAAGCCTGATGCTAGACACCATACCCCCTGTCGCTGATGCATTTTTCTTCAGCGGAACATTTACCAGTTTAAATGAATAGGATTTCTTTTCAAACTCCTTTCGGATCATTGGCTGATGAAATAATACCGTCATGTATTCGAGATTCGTCATATCTGAATTAAAATGTCCTTTTAAGATCACCTCTCCTCCCATCACGGTATCATTGTAATAGAAATCTCCATTGGGCTTAATGGTTCCAAAGACTTTTTGTGACTCCAGCACTAAATAGTTTTCCGGGTTTTTTATCCAGACACCCGGCTGGCCAAGGTCTCCTTCCACTTCAAAAAAGGCGGCAAATTCAATGATTGTCTCTGCGAGTTGCTGTCCCTGAGCCGGCATGGAAAAAGCAAAAAAGAGAATGATCGGAAGAAGAGGGATTATCTTTTTACAAAAGTCAGATTTGCGCATTTTCAGACTCATAGTATCTCCGTTTTTTGTCTGCTCTTGTAAGGTCAACAATAAATGGCCTTTTGTCCAAATCAAGAAATTCGATATCCGTGAATTCTTTTTTTGAAGAAGGCATATAATTGCAATGCAGTAAAATTGGGCTTGATCACATAATATTGTCAAAAATCACATAAAGCAGTTTTGAACAAAGGCCTATAAAGGTGTAACACCCTATTCCGAGCACATACTTTTCTTAAAGAACGGATAGCAAACAGCTGGTAAAAAGACGAGATCTGTCCTGGATATCTAAGGCGCTAATCCGGACTTCAGTATGAAGGTCGCGTCTTTTCTGAAAAGTTCGCTTCCGTCGATGTGATGAATATAAAGTCGGAAGTTCTGGTGTCGTATATAATAGCCAGGGTAGTTAACTGATTCGAAGGAAAACCCACCCTCGCCATACAGGCCGGGAACAATTCTAAATGTGGCATCGTTCCTGTAAAGATCGCTACCTTCCAAACGGTGCAGCTTCATCTCAAAGTTCTGATGCCTCAAGTAGTGATCGGGATAGTTCACGGAACAAAAAGAAAACATCTTTTTATCGGCAAGACCAGGTACAACGACAAAACTGGTATCTTTTCTGTCCAATTGTGAATTTATGGGATCTATGTAGCCCAAAAAGCCCTTGTGACGGATATATCGGTCGGGATAATTAACAGACTGAAAGGAAGATAACGCTGGTTGGGCAAAAGAGTCAGGTGCCGCTGCACAGATTAAAACAAATCCAATCGTAAGAATTAAAACCATACCGACTATACTTCTGAACATGGAATTATTTTCTTTCACTGCATAACCTCCTTGATAAATTTACATGCCAAGATGCTCCCGACATATCAGTTCCACTTTCAACAACTCTTTTCCAGTGCCTCTGAGAAAGCCCGTTCTGCCTGGTAAGAACTTGCTTTCATTGGATGCGAGTATAGGGACGCCGATTTTATATGTCAAGGCGAAATTGGCAGGTACATTCTTAAGATGGATGCCGCACAGTTAAATGAAATAGTCATTTCATCTTACATATGCTAAATAACTGTGGTAAAGTATAATTAATAACAACAGAGAAAATGATTGGGGCAGCGCATATTTCCCCAGAAGAAGTAATATGAAATTCCAATGGCATTTCCATTAATTAAGGTCGTTTTATAAAGAGAGCTAAAACAGTGGCAAAAGACAACATTGATAAAACCGTTTTATTGAATGCGCTATGGAATGCGTTTCCTTCCGTGGCGAGCTTTTATGAATCTGAAAAAATGGATCATGTGTTTCCCATATCTTCCCCGGGGAAAACGGACACATTGTCCTCTGTAATAGTCTTGCTAAATGGACTCACCTGTGCGATATGTATGGCTATATGCCAATGAATAAAAACAACAGTCAGGAGGATTTGTAACAATGGAATATACACGTATTACTGTCGAAACGCGTGAACACGTGCTTCTCATGGGGCTGAACCGTCCCGAGAAACAAAATGCCTTTGATCTGGAAATGTACGAGGAACTTGCTTACGCTTACGGCGAGCTGGACAGAAATCCCGACCTGCGCTGCGGTGTACTTTTCGCTCATGGAAAGCATTTCACTTCGGGCCTCGAGCTGGACAAATGGGCCAAGGTATTCTCCGGCGGAAAATGGACGCTGCCAGACGGCTGCATTCATCCGTTGGGCTATGACGAGGAAAATCGATGCCGAAAACCGGTGGTTATGGCCATTCAGGGTCGCTGTTATACCATCGGTTTCGAGCTTCTACTGGCGCAGGACATTCGCGTGGTCGCCAGCGACGCTCGCATCGCGCTGCTGGAAGTGAAGCGAGGCATCTATCCGGTAGGCGGCGGCACGGTTCGCCTCTTCCAGGAAATAGGCTGGGGAAACGCCATGCGCTATCTCCTCACCGGCGATGAAATGACCAGTGAAGTGGCTTTGCGTACTGGTCTTGCACAGGAAGTCACAGAACCGGGAAAAGAATTAGAGCGGGCTGTACAAATCGCTACGGATATTTCCAAACGCGGCCCTCTGGGTGTCATGGCGGCTCTCAAATCCGCGCGATTTACCAAATCGCATGGGGACAAGGCGGCGTTTGAACGTCTCATTCCTGATCTGATACCTTTGATGTCGAGCGAGGACGTCAAGGAAGGGATGATGTCCTTCCTGGAACGACGCGAGGCGATTTTCAAGGGTAAATGACCCTATGATCTGCGGCGGGTCGTTTTTTGCACTGCTGACCGGATGTTTCCCGGGATAAATTCCCATGTCCGCCATCTCCCCATCGCCGTAAGCATAACGGGGGTGGGGAGTTCCGTTGCACCGGTTCACCATACAACGCCGCGCCTGTCTAAAAGCACAACATTGACGTCATTATTCTTTTGAGGATGCCGGCCTGCGCGTCGGATTAATATGGAATAAGACGCGTTGATTCTTATAATCGGCAAAAGCATGTTTCAACATACCCGGGAGTATTTAATGGGTTCTTCTAGAGGTTTTTGGTTCTTTCTGGAGGTCGGTGCCATCGGCCTTTTTCTCCTGGCTATAGCCGCCGGCTATTACCTGTTCCCGGAGGGCGGGATCGGGGCGTGGAGCATTTTTCTGGCGCTCGCCTTTCTGCACCTGGCGGAATCACCCATCGGCCTCGCAGCCGGTAGAGCGAAAAACCTTTCGCTCCCGCGTACACTCATCAAGACATGGCTCTTCGGGTTTACGTGGTGGCTCCCGTTGAAAAAAGGAATTCTAAAAAAATAACATCAGGAAAACATACTGCTGTTACCAAATCATAATGGAGGAACAGAACATGCATCTCGATTCATCCTTTGCCGGAACAACTCTGCGCGATTATCAAACAACTGTCACCTGGCGCAGCACCATGAACTATGCGGCGGCCATCAATGATCCCAATGAAGCCTATTTTAACGATGAACGGCCGGGAGGGATAATTGCCCACCCCATGAACTGTGCTGCCCTAACCTGGCCTATAGCGGAGCGGATCTGGGAATATATTGAAGCGGCGGATTTTCCGCGGGAGCTTTTGGCCACCCAGGTGCATTTTACCGAGCATCTGGAATTTCACCGTTTTGTCCGGCCCGGCGATGAACTTACAGTAAGAGGGTGCATTGCCGCCATTGAGCCCCACCGGGCCGGCACTCACGTAATCATTCGCTTTGCCGCGTCCGATAAGAATGGGAGCCCCGTGTTTACCGAGCATATCGGTGGACTCATGCGGGGGGTTACCTGCCGGGGCGAAGCAACAGGAATGGAAAATATCCCGAAAGTACCGCAAATGGGCTCCGAAAACATACAATGGGAAAACATCATCCCGATCGACAAATTGACTCCCTTTGTCTATGACGGTTGCACCAATATCTATTTCCCCATTCATACCTCCCGACAGTTTGCCCATCAGGTGGGGCTGCCGGATATCATCCTCCAGGGAACAGCTACCCTGGCCTTTGCGGTGCGGGACATTATCAATCGGGAAGCTGCCGGCGACCCGGAGAGGATAAAAACAATATACTGCAGATTTACGGGCATGGTGCTGCCGGGTACGAACATTACAGTCCGGCAGATTGGCAAAACCAGCACCGGCAAAGGGAGTGATGTGTTCTTCAACGTGCAAAACGGCGAAGGACAGAAGGCTATCAATAACGGTTATATCCGGATTAAAGAATAAATAATAACGGAGGGTGCCATGACAAATCATAAAGAAGAACTGCAGTTGCCTCTGGTCAATTCCTACATCGAATACTGGGCAGAGAAAACGCCCGACGCTGTCGCTATGGTCCAGCATGAGGATGACAGATCATTCACCTATAAGAAATTTGCCTCTCTGGTCGATTTTTTTGCTCTAAAGCTTCTCGATATGGGAATAAAGAAGGGCGACACCGTTGCTACTCTGCTCGTCTTGCTGCCGGAGCATCTTATGCTGATGTACGCCTGCTTTAAGGTAGGCGCCATCATTGCTCCGCTGGATGTTCGCCTTCAGGATGCCGAGGTTGTGCGGGACATCGACAAGATCAAGCCGAAGGCCTTTTTCTTTCTTGGAAATACACCGGTGAGAGATTTTCGCACTTCCGGCAGCGCGGTCAGGGAAAAATGCCCCTACGTAAAGCACCTTGTGCAGTTTACCCCGACGCCCCAGCCGGGTGACATCATCGACGGGGCCATCAGTATCAGTGAGATGATGGATAAGAAAAGCCTAGTCTGGCTGAAAATAAAAGACATCTTTACGGGAAATCTCAAAAAGAGTTACGAACAGATCGACAAGAGAACCCCTGCCCTGATCATTTACACTACCGGAACTACCGGCGAGCCCAAACCGGCACTCCTCTGCCATGAAAATATAATCGTCCAAAACCGCATACTGGCGCGGGGAATGAATATGGAAAAGGGCAAAATACTGGTCAACCTCCCTCCCAGCCATGTGGGTTGCGTCACGGAAACATTCATGACCACAATTTTTCTCGGGGGCACCGCCATTCTGCTCAGAATATTCGACGTCAAAATGAGCCTGGAGGCTATTGCCAAACACAAAATAGATGCTCTGGGACAGATTCCGACGCAGTTTAGGATGATGTGGGCCCATCCCGACTACAGCAAATATGATCTCAGCAGTCTGAAAGTCGTAGCCTACGCGGGATCGGCAGTCGATGTGGAATTCTTAAAGAAGTTGTCCACTATGGCCCCGATGATCGGCACCGGCATCGGCATGACGGAAAACGCCGGGTTTGCGACCTTTACGCCTCCCGGCATCAGCTTTGAGGAAATGGCCGGACAGGTGGGACGAGCTTTCGACGATCTGGCGGCAGTGACAATCCGGAAGCCCATGCAGGCAAGCGGAGCAGCGGGCGAGGAACTGCCCGACGGCGAGATCGGGGAAATATGCTATCATCCGCCCGTCGTCTTTCTCGGTTATTACGGCCAGCCCGAGGCAACGGCAAAAGCAATATCGAGAGAAGGCATTCTTTACACCGGGGACATCGGCTATTTCAAGGACATGGGCACATACCGGGCGCTGTTTCTTTCCGGCAGAGAGAAATTCATGATCAAGCAAAAAGGGTTCAAGGTGTTTCCGGGCGAGGTGGAAGATCACATAGCGAAACTCGCGGGTGTCGATCTAGTCGAGGTCATCGGCATGAAGCATAAAATATTTGATGATGGAATTTTCGCCTTTGTCAGACCGAAAAAAGGAGTACAATTAAACGCGCAGGAGGTAATGGATCACTGCAAGGAAATCGCGTCCTATAAGCGTCCCCAGCATGTGGAGATATGGCCTGCCGATCGCGACTTTCCCCTGACCAGAAGCACCAAGGTGGACAAAATCGCATTGCAGAACCTTGCCGAACCCATACTCGAATCGCTACGCAAAGCCGGCGGCTGGGACGCCAATTAAAAAGGGGACGCCCAAATGTCTCGAGTCTTAGATAAATGCTGTCATTGCAAGACCTGACCCTATGCTTCTACTGTTCGTAATGGGGATTCAATTTGTTCTATGAAAAATACGGGAGGCTGTTATGTTTCACGAAGAGAAGTGCGATTTTTGCGGCAAGTGTTTAGCGAAGTGCCATTATCTCGATTTCAATGAAAAAACAGGAGGTGAGGCCTTCCGGAAGCTGGTCCAGGGGGAAAAGGTGGACTGGATTTATGATTGTGTAACCTGTATCGCCTGTAATGAATACTGTCCCAAGGACGCCCGTCCCTTTGACCTGATCCTGAAAAAGATGGAAGAGGCTGGTGATTTTACCGATCCGGCCTTGCGCTCCCAGATGGCTGATCGCTTCAAGGCAGAGGGGGAACCTAAAGCCATAGAACCACCCAAGGACCGGGTCATGTCCATATGCGTTATGGATGGCAGTATGCCCTGGGCGATCCAGGGGGATCTTTTCCAGGAACTGCCGGTGCTCAAGGGGCGCCATTATTTCTGCAATGTCCTGTTTGCACACATGGGTGACGAATCCATCATGCGGGATCGTATCCAGGGATTAGTTGACAACCTGGCCAAATCGGGGGCCAAGGAGATAGTCTTCGTCCATGACGACTGCTACGCCCTGTTGAAAGGCATGGCCCCGGAATTAGGGATCAAACTCCCCTTCCGTCCCGTTTCCATGCTGGAATACTTGGCGGATTACCTGAAGGAGCATCCGGGACGGATCAATAAGCTCAATATGAAGGTTGCCTACCAGCGACCCTGCGCCTCCCGCTACACGCCGGAGAAGGATCATTACTTAGATGAAATCTTCGCTCTCATCGGTGTGGAGCGCGTCGCCCGCCAGTATGATGGGATCAACGCCATCTGCTGCGGTGTGGAATTGGCGGGACCGAACCTGAAGCTCTTTCCCCGGGGCAAGAACTTCGAACCCTTCCGGGACAAAAATATTCAGGACGCCAAAGACAACGGTGCCGAGGCGATGGTCTATCTCTGCCCCATGTGCTACCGGACCCTGGGCAAGAAGGTAAAGGGGGCGGGGATGGCCAACTACATGATCAGCGACATTTGCCGCCTTGCCATCGGTGAAACCCTGCCGGAAGACAAGCCGGCCTAAGAGATAAAAAATATGGGGAGGGAATGCCTCGAGAGGCGAAGCATGGCGCCATTTTTAAGATAATGGGGTCATGAAAGATAATGGTTGAACCTATTTCCCTACTGAGGCGCCGGACGAACAGCCGGATGAACCCGAACCGGATGTTGTGCCGTCATCGTATTGATTGATGATTGTGTTGCCGTTGCCGCTTTGCCCGGCGGATGCCGGGTCGGATTCATCTGTCATTAAAAGAAATAAAGAATCAAAAAACGCTGGTGAATGTAAATGTCCAACCGCCGGAAATGCATGCATGGCGTGGCTTTACTGATGATGTTAATAAGTTAACAGCGTCCCCGTGTTCCTGTTCTTTGTTGTTGCGTCCCCTTTCATGAGTCAGCCTCTAACAAATTAAGCTCAGCTAAACATTTCTTTGTTAACATTTCACCTATCTTTGTAAACTCCTGCTTGAATTTCAGGCCATTATTAGCCAGCATATCCTCCAGATTCCCAATATCAGTTATTTTATAATCCTTTGCTCGCCCAATAACTTTTTTAGTTGATGGATCGACAAGTTTTACAGCAACTTTTACTATTAAATAAGGTTTGGAACCTGCTGAATAAACGACCAGCCCAACCTCTGCGACCAAGTCAGCATCATTAATTTTTATCTCACTATAATCAAGTTGCGATGTCTCAGCATCATACCATGCTCTAGTATATCTCAGCCAATTTTCTTCATAGTCAGCATATCTACGATTTACAACACCCGGGATTGGTTGCAAAGTTAGTAACCGCTCTGCGGATTTTCCTGTCCCATTAATTTGACGAGTAGCGTAATCAGACAAGATAACTGTTGGAATCCACTCAGTTCCTTCTCTTAATGATTTTTCAACTTCGGCAGATTTCATAGCATCTTTTTCAGTTTCACTTTCCATAGATGCAGCTATTGCACCAGCAATGGCACCACCTAATGCTCCTCCTAATACTGCACCGACTACGAGAATTGCTCCTTTTGATGCACTTATATTACTAATATCAAATGGCATTTCTAAGGGAAGTGGCTCAATTGCTACAACTTTTATCTTTTTGAAATTGCTTACTATCTGTTTTTGAGGAATAATTGGTGAGCTAACACACCCGGCAAGAAATGTAATAATTACTAATACGGATATAACTTTCTTCATGACTATTCTCCCTTGGATAATTCTATTAATGGCAATTCTATTAAGGTAATTCATCTTTTTTATCAAGTGCGTTGAGGAACATTTTATTCTCTGCTTTCTACCATACGATCGTGAGCATACAGCCAGGTCTTGAAATAACAGCATTTATCTAAACCCGAGAAATCATGGACAACCGTCCCCTTTAAATGATGACTTGCTGGAAAATCATGAATATGTTACCAGTCCGCCCTGTTTAAAAAGGGGTTCAAACTATATGATTCATTTCAGCGGCATCAGTAAACAACATGGACCGCAAATCCTGTTTCGGGATGCCAGTTTTCAGATATTGCCCGGGTCGCGCAGCGGCCTGGTGGGCCCCAACGGCGCGGGCAAGACAAGTATCTTTCGTCTGATTATGGGCGAAGAAGAGTTCGATGCCGGAGAAATCACCAAAGCGCGCAATACTGTCTGCGGCTATTTTTCTCAGGATGTCGGCGCCATGTCCGGCCGCTCGGCGCTCGCGGAAGTCATGTCCGCCTCCGGGGACGTTATGGAACTAGGGGAGCAGATTGCCCAGATGGAAGACGCCATGTGCCAGCCGCTGGAAGAAGATGAAATGGCCGATCTGCTCACGCGCTATGGCAACATTCAGGCCGCCTTCGAGCACCGCGGCGGTTATGATCTGGAAAGCCGCGCGCAGATTATTCTCACGGGACTGGGCATCGGGCCGGAGAGCTATAATCACCCGGTGGAAACTTTCAGCGGCGGATGGAAAATGCGCATTGCGCTCGCCAAAATACTATCAATCAATCCGGATGTGCTCTTGTTGGATGAACCGACTAACCATCTGGATGTGGAATCGATTATTTGGCTCGAGGAATGGCTGCAAAACTCATTTACGGGCGCACTGTTAATGACCAGCCATGACCGTGAATTTATGAATCGGGTGGTGAACCGCATTGTTGAGGTGGCTAACCGCACTATCACTACTTACAGCGGCAATTACGATTTTTATCTGCGGGAACGGGAAATTCGGCGCGAGCAGCTGCTGGCCAGTCACCGCCGTCAGCAGGAAATGCTGGCCAAGGAAGAGGACTTCATTGCCCGTTTCGCAGCCAGGGCCTCCCATGCCTCCCAGGTGCAGTCACGTATCAAGAAGATAGACAAGATTGAACGCATTGAAATACCGGTTGAACAACGCTCCATCAAGTTCGAGTTTGCCGAACCGCCGCGCAGCGGCGACGATGTTGTCAAACTCGATGCCCTGGGGAAAGTCTGGCCCCTGCCGGACGGGGGCACCAAATCCGTTTTTGGCGGCATCACCGGCGTCATCCGGCGGACGGAAAAGATCGCCGTGGTCGGTGTCAACGGGGCCGGCAAGTCCACCTTTTTAAAAGTGCTGGCCAGCCAGGCCGAGCCTTCAACCGGCAGCATGAATCTGGGAGCCAATGTTTACCCCGGCTATTTCAGCCAGCAGGCGATGGACATTCTGCAGCCGCAGAAGACCGTTTTGGAAACAGTGCAGGATGCCATGCCGCAGGCGCATCTCGGTACGCTGCGTAATCTCTGCGCCGCTTTTCTGTTTCAGGGTGATGATATTTACAAACGGATTGACAAGTTATCCGGTGGTGAAAAAAGCAGGGTGGTTCTGGCAACAATGCTGGTGCAACCGATCAACTTGCTGATCCTCGATGAACCGACCAACCATCTTGATATCCAGTCCCGCGAAACGCTGCTTAACGCCCTGCAAAACTTTTCCGGCACGGTTGTGCTTGTCAGCCATGACCGCCACTTTCTGCGCTGTCTGGTCAACCGTGTCTTTGAAATCGATCATGGCCAGATGCGCATTTACAACGGCAGTTACGAATACTATCTGGAGAAGTCCGGCCGGGAACATTCTGCGGCCTGAAGTTCTGATTACGGCCGATAACATTCCAAAACATGAGAAAGCAAAGACTTTAATCCTTATTATCCTCTCTGTTCCGCCAATAAAAGCAGGTCAATATTTATTGACAGACAACGACATTTATCGTTACATGGCCCCGAACGATAAAAAATATCGTTAGTTGAATTTCGGGGTGTTTGAAGACAACTATAATGAAGTCACGCCTTATCAACGCATAACAGGAGGTTACAACTCTGCAATGACCGAGCAATCATTAATCACGGAGGAGATGCGTGCCGCCATCGGTAAGCCGCTGAACTCCGGAGGGCCGTTTGAAGTGGAAAAGGGCACTATTCGCAACATGGCGGAAGCGATGAATTATCTCAACCCTCTTTACCTTGATGAAGCATACGCCAGAAGCAAGGGCCATAGCAGTGTACTGGCGCCGCCGATGTTGCCGACATATGATTTGCAGTTGAGCGCACCGCTGGAAGTTCTGAAATTCCCCTTTCCGGTAGTTGCCGTTCTGCACGGTAGTGACGAATGGGAATTTATGGCCGATGTCCACGCCGGTGACGTATTGACGCCGCAGGGAAAACTTCTGAATCTAACCGAAAAGGACGGCAACAGGGGGAAGATGCTTTTCATTACTTCCGAGATCACCTATACCAACCAGCGCGATGAAGTGGTCGCCATCTACCGTCCCACAGAAATAATGATTGCCGGGTAGATAAACTTAAAGGAGATAACCATAAGGATGAACGCGCCAGTATACTTTGAGGATGTAACAATAGGGCAGGATATACCGCATCAGGTAAAGGAAATTATTACCACCCGCAGTGTGGTCAAGTGGGCGTCAGCGGTAAAAGATTTCTACGAGATACATTATGACAAGGATTTTGCCAGGCTCATGGGCATGCCGGATATTATCGTTCACGGTCCCAATAAATGCGCGCTACTGAGTCGCCTGGTGCTGGAATGGATAGGGGAACTAGGAAAGTTGCACAAACTTTCCTGTACGCACAAAGCCAGTAACTTTCCGGGAGAGACATTGACATGCCGGGGCAAGGTTAAAAACAAGTATTCCCGCGAGGGTAAAAATTATGTCGAATGCGAGCTCTGGTTGGAAAACCAAGAGGGCAAGATAGCCGCTCCGGGCCTCGCAACAGTATCGCTTCCTGCGAAAAGCTGAATAATTTATGGAATGGTTGATATTAATACTGGCCGGAATATGTGAGATCGGTTGGCCGCTGGGACTGAAAATATCCCAGCTGTCAACATTGCAATCATATAAGGTCTTGGGGATCGTTTTAGCTGTTCTCTCCATGGGATTAAGCGGTCTTTTTTTATGGATTGCCCAGAAAAGTATTCCCATGGGAACGGCCTATGCCGTGTGGACAGGCATTGGTGCTGTGGGAACATTTGTGGCGGGAATTCTGCTCTTTAAAGACCAGGCCAGTCTGGTAAGGGTATTGTCTGTAGTATTGATAATTGCCGGCATAGTGGGGTTAAAAATGGCCCATAAGTAAAACGGCCATAATACACCGGAGAAAAAGGGCGGATATGAAGCTTACGTGGCTGGGTACGGCAGGTTTCGAGATTGCAGCTAACGATCAAACATTTCTCATCGATCCCTATCTTTCGCGCAATCCGCAAGCCCGACCTGTCCAGAACCTGCAACCGCAAGATGTTGCCGGGGCCGGTCAGATATTTATTACTCACGGTCACTTCGATCATCTCTGCGATGTCCCCGATATTATGGCACGGGGTGCAGCCGAAGTGTATTGTTCGGAAATCGCGGCCTCTACTCTGTTGCGGGCAGGTGTGGACAGCAGCCGTATAAATATGATTAAATCAGACGGCTATCTGGCCGATTGCGGCGGATACCGGGCCCAGGCTTTCTTCAGCCGACACATCAAATTTGATCTGCCGCTTATTGCCAAAACCCTGTTGCGGGCAGGGAAACAATATCGCCGTCTGGCAAAAATCATCAAGGCCTATCCCAAAGGCGAGGTGCTGAGCTGGCGTTTTTCCATCAATGGATATAACATACATCACTTCGGCAGCGGCGGGTCAACGCGCCAGGAATTGGAACGTCTTGCCGCTTTTCCCCTCGACCTGTTGCTGGTGCCCCTGCAGGGCCACACACATATTTGTGACATCGCCCTGCAATATGTCCGGGTGCTCCGGCCGCGCCTGGTCATACCCAACCATCAGGATGATTTCTATCCCCCTGTTTCCAGGACAGTTGATATCGATCCCTTCGTCAAGCAAGTGCGGGAGCATTGCCCGGAAACGGAAGTCCGGATTATGGCCGTAAACGAGACAATTATTTTGTGAAGTTTTTAATTCTTACGTTAACCGAATTGGCATGAGCATCAAGGCCTTCCATCTGCGCAAAATGAGCCGTCTTGCCGCCCAGTTTAGCCAGCGCCGCAGGCGAACATTGCAGCACACTCATCCGTTTGATAAAATCATAAACTCCCAGAGGAGAAGAAAAACGCGCCGTGCCTTCAGTCGGCAGAATATGGTTTGTCCCGGCCATATAGTCTCCCAGGGCTTCCGGTGTGAAAGAGCCCAGGAAAACAGAGCCGGCATTGCGCACCTGCCCTAAAACACCGGCCGGATTTTCCACCATCAACTCCAAATGCTCCGGCGCAAAAACATTGGACAGTTCTACGGCTTCATCAATATCGGCGGTAATGATGATCGCGCCATACCGGGCCAATGATTTCTCGATAATTGCGGTACGCGACAGGGCTTTCATTTGTCTCGCCACTTCCTCCGCCACTTCCGCGGCTAGAGTTTCATCCGGTGTCAAGAGAACGGCGGCAGCCATTTCATCATGCTCCAACTGGGCCAGCAGATCAGCCGCAGCAAAGGAAGCGTTTGCTGTTTTATCGGCGATCACGACAACTTCACTGGGCCCGGCTATCATATCAATATCCACCTGGCCGAAAACCAGCTTCTTGGCCGCGGCCACATAGGCATTGCCGGGGCCCACAATTTTATCCACCCGGGGAATTGTTTTCGTGCCGTAGGCCAGTGCCGCTACTGCCTGCGCCCCGCCTACTTTAAAAATACGTTCTACACCGCTGATTTCCGCGGCGGCGGCAATTAACGGATTGAGTTTGCCATCTTTAGTGGGTGTAACCAGAATAATTTCTTTGACCCCCGCAATGCGGGCCGGAATAGCCGCCATCAGCAAAGTTGAGGGATAAACTGCCTTGCCGCCGGGGGCATAAATACCGACGCGCTGCAAAGGCAAAATTCGCTGGCCTGCTTCCACGCCGTCTTCATCATTGGCAATCCAGCTTTGGGCAATCTGTTTTTTGTGATATTTTTCAATGCGCTGTGCGGCCAGTTTGATTACGTCCAGATCTTCCGGTGGCACCGCATCCAGCGCTGCCTTTCTTTCTTCGGCAGTAACTTCTACTGTTGCCGCGGAAAGTTCGTACTGGTCGAATTTTGCCGTATATTCAAACAGAGCTTCATCGCCCCTGACGGCAACGTCGCGCACTATTTCCACCACAGATGCTAAAAGTTCGGGAGTAAAGGCACCTCCCCGCAGGCGCAGTTGGCGAAAAAAATCGCCGAATTCAACGGCATCGGCTTTAATAATTCTCATAATCAGTTACCTCTAAAGAAGTCCTGTGTTTTTCAGACGAAGGCAACTTGGTAAAAAGCTCCAGATGCAAGGCGCGCAAATCGTTAGGAGCGAGACGTACTTTTTCGTACGTCGCAACGACTTAAAGATGAAGCGCAACGCCGCAGATGGATTTTTTAACGAGTTGTCATAATTACTTGATCCTCTTAATATCCGCCCCCAGGGCGGAAAATTTCTTTTCTATTCCCTGATATCCGCGGTCAATGTGATAGACGCGGGAAATTTCCGTTGTCCCTTCCGCAACCAGCGCTGCCAGAAGCAGCGAAGCGGATGCCCGCAAATCTGTTGCCATTGTCTGGGCGCCGCGCAAGGTGGGCACTCCGCGGACAATAGCGCTGCTGCCCTGAATAATTATATCTGCACCCATCCTCATCAACTCGCTGACATGCATGAAGCGGTTTTCAAAAACAGTTTCATTGATTACACTCAAGCCGCTGCCGATAGACATGTAGGCCATCATTTGGGCTTGCAGATCTGTGGCAAAGCCCGGGTAGGGAAGAGTCTTTACGTCAACACTGTTTATCTTTTGACCGCACGATACTTTCAATCCGCCGGCAATAGGCTTGATCTTCATTCCGGTATCGCGCAGTTTATTGATTAATGCTTCCAGATGATGGGAATTACAGCCCAGAATGTTTATCTCGCCGCGGGTCATGCCGGCGGCAATCATGAAAGTACCGGCTTCAATCCGATCGGGAATAATTGATGCTTCCGTAGGCGCAAGCGAAGTTACACCTTCAATGGTAATAACATCCGTGCCGGCACCGGAGATTTTCGCCCCCATGCCCTTTAAAACATCAGCCAGATTGACGATCTCCGGTTCACAGGCGGCATTGTTTAATACCGTTGTGCCTTCCGCCAGAACCGCAGCCATCATGATATTTTCGGTACCGGTTACCGTGGGAATATCAAAATAAATATCCGCGCCTTTTAATTTTTTTGCTTTTGCTTCAATATACCCGTTATTTAATTCGACATGCGCGCCCAGTTCCTGCAGGGCTTTAATGTGCAGATTAACGGGCCTTGCACCGATGGCGCATCCGCCGGGCAGCGATACTCGTGCCATCCCCTGACGGGCAACAAGCGGCCCCAAAACCAGCACGGAAGCCCGCATCGTTTTCACCAGATCATAGGGAGCCTCGTGGTTGGTAATTTTTTCGGCATTAATTTTAACCGTTTCATTGCCCTCAATTTCCACACCCAAATTTTTTAACAATTTTTTAATTGTCTTGATATCAACCAGATCCGGTATGTTATGGAAAGTGCTTGTTCCGGGGGCGAGCAAGGCTGACGCTAAAACAGGCAGCGCGGCATTTTTGGCCCCACTGATATGAACATCTCCGGAAAGGGGCTTTCCCCCTTGAATAATAAATTTATCCACTTGTTTCTCTCCTTGCTTTAATTACCCGCGGCAGCCCGGCGTAATCTTTTCTTATGCTTATATCACTATATTGCCCGGATGCATTAAAAATATCAACGATTGGCGCATCTTGAGTTGACCCTATTTCCAGCAGAAGCCAACCATTATTATTCAAATGACCGGGGGCTTGAACAATTATTTTTCGATAGTAATCCAGGCCATCGGTACCTGCTCGGAGCGCTTCCGCCGGCTCATAATTTTTAACTCCGGCCGGTAATTTTTCGTATTCGTCTGCCGCAATATAAGGCGGATTAGAAACAATTATATCAAAAAAATCATCAACCGGCTTAAATAAATCAGCCAGCCGGAATTCTATTTGAGTATCCAACTTCAGATTGCGAGCATTTTGGGCAGCCAGAGCAAGAGCTGCGGTAGAAATATCAGTTGCCAGCAAACGGGCTAGGGGGATTTCGGAAGCCAGGGCCAGGGCAATCGCTCCGCTGCCTGTTCCGATATCTAATATCTTAATTTCCTTGCAATCCAACTGCCCGGAGATATTGAGCGCCTCTTCCACCAGTACTTCCGTATCCGGCCGGGGAATTAGAACAGAATTATTGACTTCCAGAACGAAAGACCAGAATTCCTTATGCCCGGTTATGTAGGCCACCGGTTCCCATTTTAGTCTGCGTTCCACCAGTTTCTGAAAAAGGGCCAGCGTTTTTTCATCTACCGGTACGGCCGGATTTTTAAAAAAATCCAGTCTCTCACAGTGCATACAGAAGGATAGCAATATTTCCGCGTCCAATTGCGGTGAAGCAATCCCCGCAATGGTAAAATTACGGGCAGCTTCAATAAGAATATCACGAACTAGCATGTTCTGAATCCGTGCTGTCTAATGGCGATAATTAGAGATTATTGCTATTGTTTAATAGTTCCGCTTGATAATGGGTCGCCAGCCCATCGATCATAGTGCCGATATTGCCGTTTAAGAAACTGTCCAGATCATAGCGGGTCATACCGATACGATGATCGGTAATGCGGCCCTGCGGAAAATTATAAGTGCGGATGCGCTCCGAGCGGTCGCCG